>JAZLFC010000001.1:0-7592 GCA_045615565.1 Candidatus Cryptobacteroides sp.
CCGAAGGATTTAAGAAGAAAGTAGAATGCGATGAAGATGAATGCCACGGCCAGGATTCTGGAAATCTTCACGGCAAACAGGCTTTCATGAGCCTTGCACCATTCCGTAATGGTTGTAAACGGTCTTGAAAGTATCTCTTTGAAGTTCATATGCTACCTCCTTTTTCGAGTTCCAAGTGATTCGTAACGCTTGATGACGAATTTCTCGATCATCAGCCCGTGAGGGTTGCTTCGTGAACGCGGGACGTCACTCAGACGGCATTCGCTCACGAAATCATAAGCCGTGATGTTCGATTCCCTGGTCAGATAAACCTTTCCGAAAAGCCTTGCAGGGTAGGGATAAGCCTGCATGGAGAACTGGACGGAATCGATCTGTATCTCCTGGGAGATATTGGCGGAGACAAGCCTTGAATAATAGCCGGCCTCGCTCTGGTCCCTCCACCAGTCATACGCCGTGCGGTCGGCCATGTGAAGGGCCTGCTCGAGATTGCGTTTCTGGCTTTCGGTCGAAGGGGCGAGGTTGAACATCAGTTCGTGGAAACGCCTCACATGGTCCTCCACCTCAAGGTCACGCTGAACATCCCCGTCAGCAATCGAGGCCATGATAGTAGAACCCTTGTCAACGACATAGACGGTGTCCCGGCTCTGCCGTACAAACATGAAGCTTGCCACCACCACGCCGATGCATACCGCGGCAGAGAAACAAAGCGTTGCCACGACCAGTATTTTTCTGCTTCGGAGCTCCTGGTCAATTCCTCCGAAATATTTGACGACATTTTCCATCTTTTAAAGTCTTTTGTTATCTGAAAATCATTGTTGCCGACGATACTTTATGAAGCGTCTGGCCGCCGATGCCGGACATCTGGTTGGCAAGGGCTTCCGTACCTGCGCTCTCGATGACGAAGCTTGCGATTCCGGGAACCTGCTTGATCATGGTGAAGATGGCGATGCACATGAAGAGCCACGCCCAGAAGCCTCCCCAGCTCACTGCCTGGTTCCCCTGAACCATTATCTCTGTCCCGAGGTACATTATGATGTAGATCAGAGGTTGCCAGAGTGTGTACTGTATATATCTTTCCACCCAGAGCTTTATTCCCGAGTTGAACGAAGGCAGGATGGCAAGGGCAAAGGTGAACGGCCCGATGAGGGCCATCACTATCAAATACAGGTTGGCGATGATAATCATAACCGAGGAGTACAGGTTAAGGAAAAAGAACATTATGCCGGATACGATCTGTGCAGCTCCGAAGTTCATCTTCTCGTTTATTTTGTAATAAGTGCTGATCAGACGGTTGCCAACCTTCTTGAGGTTGCGAACCAGCCATCCGTCCTCCTCTTCAATGAGGTTCAGGCTCTCTTCATCCAGTCCGAACTCCTCCCGGCACATCTGTTCGGATTTCTCCTTGAAGATAGCCTTGAAGTCCTCGACAGACGTACCTACGGCTTCAGTAAGACGAGTATTATAAACCCCAGTCAGGCTCTTCAGCGGATAAAGAACGATGGTGGAAAAGTTGCAGACAATAAAGAAGATCAGAAGGGGACGTGCAAACAACATCCAGTCGAACTGGACTCCTCTCAGATACTTCGAACTTATTCCAATCATAGAAATGGCAACGCAGGCTGCGGCCAGGGAAATACCAACGTTGGTCACAGCACCGAGTTTGGAAGTCAGCACGTCGTACTGTATGTTCTGGAGTATAGACTCCATTGATGCCGCAAGGGGCATTACAAGTGAAAGAGATGTTATCATATGCTTCCTTGAACTGCTAGAATAACGACAAGCGACACAACGTAAACGATGACAAGCCTCGCAATCGTCGATTCGGCCTGGCTTGAGCCCTTCATTATATGGATGCCAGCAAAGAGAGTTGAAATGACCAGCAGGAGGCCGATGATAATCATCACCACGGTACCGAGAGTTCCCGTCTGGGACGAAGACTTGCTGTCCCCGACAGTCGTGCCGTAGGTGGCCTTTCCTGATGAGACATAATCTGAGGAAGATACGCCCATATAATCAGAACACTGGGTGAGGCCGGTGGCAATTCTTGCCGCCTCTATCTCCTCCTGCACGCGCTTGTCTTCTTTCAGCTGTGCTTCATTGAGTTCCTCAAGCGCCTCCTTTGCTGCCTGACGGACTTCCGTGTTGGTCATGTTGCTGTCTCCGAATATCTTCTTGAACTTGTCGATGATCCGGGCGGCTCCGCGCACGGTGTCGTCATAGATGTACCAGGCCTGCTGGATATTGCGGGCATAAGACCCGACTGTCCCTCCGTCAAGGGAGGTGTACATCGTTTCCAGCCTCTTTGCGTTGTTGTATGAATGACTGACATAGCTGCTGAAGCTGGTAGTAAGATCATACAGGTCGCTGTACATGGTCCTATAGCGGTATGCGGCTGAAGTCATCTCGGCTCCACCGAAAAGGACGTTGTTCAACCGGTCAATCTTCCCGGCCAGATCTTCTGTTGCCCTTCTCAGGTCCTTGTCATAAACCGGCGTGGGCTCGACGGCATCCACGATGATATCGATGATGGCATCAAGCTGTGCATGGGCTGAGAAGGGGAGAATGAAAAGTGCCGTCAGAAGTATAAGGAAACGCTTTTTCATAGCCTGTCCTCCCAATCCGGAACAAACCCGTAGAAGAGTTCCGGCTCAATGAACCCCAGGCTGTTGCAGCAGCAATCAACCACGTGAATCCTGACCTTGACATCCGGGTGAGTTATCAGGTAGGATGGAGTCATCTTGCTTTCAAGTGGCCTGTAACAGGCTTCTCCTCCCAGATAATCCTTCCACACGACATAGTAGTCGCCATGGAATTTGGAATCCAGCAACTTAAGAAGAGAGTCTTTTGCATCTCTTGGTAGGATGAGGCCAGTAGCGACATAGTTCTTTGTGACTATTGACTGAAGCTCCCCAACTTTTGCAAGCTTGAGAAGTTTGCGGCGTCTGTCTTTAAGTTGAAATTGTTTCATATTATTTCCTGATTAGATTTCGAATCGCTTTCCGTATGCTTCCGGTACGCTCCGTTTCTTCGAAAAGAGGTCTTTTCTTGACCTTATCCGATTCATAGACCAGAGCTTCTTCCGGAGACACTTCCAGTGCAAACACACCGCTTTTCTTGCCTCCCAGAGTGATGAATACCTCCTTGTAACGGGTGCCTTCCGCAAGGTTGCGGCCGACACTCCGTACAAGAGCCCTGTCAATAGGGGAGAGACCAAGGAGATTGGAGATGTCGTCGAAGCTGGCCGCATTGCTCTGCTGGTCCAGGAGGATCTTTACCGGAGAGTTGTTAAGGATGGCATCCTTGATGATAGGGGAGGATATGATATCCGACACCTGCTGGGTGACGACGGTCGCGGAAGTATGGTACTTCCTGGCGGTCTTCCACAGTCCACGGAGGTATTCCGCAGTGCCCTCGGTTGCGATGGCCTGCCAGGCCTCCTCGATGAACATCAGACGGAAGGCAGTATCATCCGAATGCATCTTCCTTTCGAAGGAATGGATGATGCAGAACGTGCAGAGGGCATACAGTGTCGGGTCGATATCAGAGATGGCGTCAACCTCGAAAACCACAAACCGCGACTTGAAAAGGTCTGCCGGGTGGCGTTCGTTGAGAAGGAATCCGAACCTTCCGTCCTGACCATAAGGAGCCAGAGCAATGCAGAAACTGCGGATGTCAAAGATATCCGGAGTAACTGACTCTCCGCCGACAACATAAGGCTCCGCCTTTTTCCTTTTCTTTTCCTGAAGAATCCTTGGACGGATATCCTCCTTCAAGAATTGGTAGAAGTCCTCGAAAACAGGGTCGTCCCCATCTTTCGGAACGGTGTCCACGAAGTCCGAAATGATGCTGTACAGTACAGGGTTGCTGACTGAGTCCCATCCCTCTTTTGGTGTCCAGATAATCTTGAGCATGGACATGAGAAAGGACATTCCGGTATCAGTCTCATCACTTTTCCAATGGCGGCAACCCTGGAACGGTGCGAACGCAAACGGGTGTTCCGCACTCCAGGTGTAATAGATGCCATCCCGTCCTTCCGTCTCCTCATGAATGAGGGAGCACAGACCTTCGTAGGAATCTCCCTTGTCAATGATGAAGACGTGCTGTCCGGCATCGAAGCAGTTTCGGACATACCAGTTCGTGAAGAACGACTTTCCGGAACCGGATGGTCCCAGGATAAAAGCGTTGTAGTTCTCAATGAGCTTCGCGTCATATGCACCCTGCTGAGTATCGATAATGACCGGGGTGTGACGGTGACGGTCTGTGATGCGAAGAGTTCCTCCCGGGAAATCCCTGATGAAGGATTCGTTGATGCCAAGGCACATCGCCATCTCCAGTTCGGCAATCATAAGATTGTCCTCGCCGATCTCCATCTCTCCACCCGGAAGGGCGGCAATCCAGAGCTGGGGCATGTCCATCGTATTGAGCTTGCCGGTGAGTCCCATCTGGGAGAGGGCTGCACCTGCAGCGCCCCTCATCGCCAATTCGGACTCCTTGTCTCCCCAGAGGAAGAGGTTCATATGTGAATACACCGCCACGGAGCTTTCAGAATGGATGAGGTCTATGAAGTGGGCTATGCCCTCTGCATTCACTGTATTCTCGGCACTACCCTTGGACATCGAGGTCATGTTCTTTCGACGACGGTCCAGGTCACGGAGGGCTTCCGCCTGATCCGGAACGAGGTAGTAGAAATTGACGATATGCTCATACGGAAGATCCGACCCGATAGGCGAAGCCGAAGAGAGCAGGATGTCGCTGTCTGCACACGAGAGTGCACGTACCTTGAGGGTGTTGGAAACCTCTCCAGGAAAATCATCCGTCTGGGAGAAGCTGTATGAAAACATTCTTCTCGAATCCCTTTCGAGATAGGTCCCTTCTCTCTGGAAGATATCAGTCCCGTCCACCGGAGAGGCGAACCAGTTCTTGTAATCTTCCAGAATACCGGCATTCACTCCGGCTCTGCCTTCGATGTCTTCAGTGAGAAGACGTCTTGAGCGGAATCCTCCTGCGGAACCGAAGACGGACACGAATTCCGTGCACCGGCTCTCGAAATGGCGGAGACGTTCAAGAAGCCCCTTCATTTCGGGGGTCCTGTATCGGATGCCTCCGGCAGCTCCCTGGAAGGTGCCCTTCATAGCCCCTGAGCGTCCTTCCCTTGAAGGATTGAAGGTAAACCACAGGAACTGACGGTGCTCCAGAAAGGGCCTGCCCTCAAAATGAGCCGAATAACTGTCATCCAGGAAATGTCCACTTTGGCTGCTGTGATAGAGCCTTTTCCGGTAGACATCCTGACGATGTACCATGGTCCAAGGAGGCAGACCGCGGAAAGCTGATGCCATCAGGGTGGTCATCGAATCGTATGATTCCTGGGAAACAGAGAACTCCTCAGGAGGGAACAGCTCCCAACCGAGGGTGACGGAACCGTCCCGGGCAACGATGGCGTTGTCCGAGACGAGGGCTACAGGTATGCAGTCTTCAAGACGCAGTATCTTTCCGTTCATGTCTTTCACTCTTTTGCGAAATGTGAGTTGGCAAGGTTGACACCACGCCAGATATTCCTGATATGTTTCGGACGAACGCGGTAGCAGTCAGGATAGGCCCGCTTGATAACGCACTTCCAGATGTCCTTCTCGTTGATTCTTGATTGAAGCGAGGTTGTGACGAAGTAGGCTATAACAGCCCAGACAAGGATGATGGCGAAGCCGACAAGCATCGAAGTAATCCCCCCGATGATGATACCGAGGAAGATTCCTAAAATGCTTGCTCCCACCATCACGATGATGAACCTGCCTTTTATTCCGAAGAACGTCGCAGGTCTGTCCAGACTTCTGTACACCCTTCTTTTCATATCGGATCAGTTGAATGCCATCGCAACCTTGATGATTGCAAGGATGATGAATACTGCAATAAGTCCAAGTCCGACGTTCGTGATGGCATCGCGGCTTGTCTGCTCTCCCTTGAAGGCCTTGATGGCAGCAGGAATGAGCATTATGGCACCGACGATGCCACAGAACACGAACGAGATGTTTATGATGTACTTCCCGGCACTCTGGCCTTCGCTGGCCACATTCTGGAGAGTGTTGAGTCCCTGGAAGTTCTGGGCAAAGCCCGTGAGTGTACCAAGCAGCAGTGCAATGACCATCAATGAGACGGTCAGAACACTCTTAGTGATCTGTGTCTTCATTTTCATTAGCGTTTTCTGTTTGTTCCTCCGGAGCATCCGGGCCGGAATCGATGTCCGACATCGGTTCGCTTCGAAGGTTATGGTTGATATCCAGTTTGCGGTAGACGATTCCGTCTTTTGCAGTTCCTCCCTTTGGATTGACCGGCGTACGTTCCGTAGCGGGATTCATCTGCTGTTCTTTCTGCCACTGCTCATGGAGCCCGTGGATGAACGGCAGAGTGAGGCCGATCGAGTAGATGTAATCAGCGATTTCATACTTGCGGGAAGCCGGCGTTTTCGGAGACATATACTCCTCGTACAGTTCCGGTTCCTCGCGACGGGTAAGCTCGATAGGGGCTGGAGAGATTTCGATGCCGTCTGAGCCCTCCCAATGGTCGTGGATGTCTGTCCGGATGATTACGCTTGTCGTGCTTCCGACCTTTCTTACCGTGACGATGCTGCCCTCGGCAGCGTTGATGTTCACGTCCGCTGAAGCTACCGGCTGGTTCTTGTGTGAGTCACCTCCCGAAAGCAGAGCTATCGCCAATATAACGGTGATGACAAGGGCGACACCGATGGCCACCCAGAAAAAGATTGTAGTTGTCATTTTATTTCTGTTTTTGAATTATCGGAAAGGTGAATCAGCGCCTCAAGAAACGGGATGAGAGTCGGACTCCAGTAGTTGATGTATTTGATGGGGAAGCAGAGGGTGCTCCGGACAAACAGCATCTCTGAGGAATTTCTGGAGAACTTCCTGTTCTCTCGGACGAATTCCTCCAGTACCGGAACTCCAAGTTTGCGGAACGGCTCCGCCCCACGCTCAAAGCGAACCCCGTTGCCATGGGCCTCGTAGTTGCTCACCCTGTTCCAGAACACGGCGCAGGGAACGCCCTGTCGTTTCATGGCATCAGCCACAACAAGAGCGCTCTTGCGTGCCTGGGTATCGGTGTCCGTTGGAATCGCGACGAAATCCAGATATCCGTTTGCGGCAATGAAGGCTATAGGCTCATCGGAGGTGAACCGCCCCGGGAAGTCCATGATGACATAGTCATAACCTCCCAAGCTCTTCAGGAACTGAAACACATAAAGAGGGTCATATACGCCGGCCGTGTTCGTCGGAACCTTGAGAATGTCGTAGGGAAGAATGCCAAGCGGATTGTTCCGTATCCATATCGAAAGAGGCGATTTTGGATCCATAAGAATCTGTTCCTCTTCGCGACGGATCTCATAGAAATGAAAGCCCGGATAATCAAAGTCCAGGACACAGACGCTTCTCCCTTTAACATAAGAGAGATAACTGGCTAAAAGATAACTGATTGTTGTCTTCCCAACCCCGCCTTTTTCGTTATAGATGCTTATTCTGACCATCAAATAAAAGTGTAACTTTTCGGCAAAGGAAAGAAAACTTTTCTAACAGTCAAATAAAAGTGTA
>JAZLFC010000002.1:0-3004 GCA_045615565.1 Candidatus Cryptobacteroides sp.
ACGTGCGGAACCGGACTGGGAAAGGTTCGAGTTTGCATATTTCCAGAACTACCCGTCCGTCAAATGGAAACTGCAGAACCTTGAGAATCTCAAAGCTCATAATCCTTCCAAGCTTCAGGAAGAAGCTGACAAATTGGAGAAAATAGGCCAAATGGATTTTCCGACTGATGACTGCATTTTCAGTTGACTACAACCTGTAGTCGACTCGCTATGGCCGTTTGTAAGCATGCTACAAGAACAACCCTCCGAAGAATATTTCATCTACGGAGGGTCTTTCAGATTACGCCGGACTATTGCCGGGGGATTTTAGAAGGCGATGCCGCCTCCAGAGTTATCGCCTCCCGATTCGCCGCCGCCCTGGTTGCCACCCTCGGACTGTCCGCCAGGGTTGTTGTCCTGAGGAGCTGGCTGCTCTTCGGAATCCTCGAAGTGAGCTACTGCAAGCATATCGCCCGATTTCTCTCCGGTTGAAGCGTTTACGAAAAAGTACTTGAAAAATACTTTCGGATTACCGGCTGACACTGCACCATACTTGGCCTCGTAGTCATCCTGGATGTCAACTGCCGTTGTGGAAGGAGTCTCAGGGCCACCGATTTCTGCTGCCTTGCTGTAGGCACGGCTGATACCGTTGCTCTGGGGAGCGGAAGCGCAGATGATGAGCTTGAGGTTGGTGGTGACAGAAGGCACGGAATTCAGCTTGAAAGTGAATTAACGGTTAAACACTTCGAGAACTTAAAGGGCTGTTGGACTGATAGTTACTTATACTTATAGTAACTTATTGATAATCAACTACTTCCCCACGCAGAACCTGCCGAAAATAAGGTCTGTGACGGACTGGAAGTCGATGGCGAAGGAGGTGCTGAAGGAGCCTGAGTCGCCGAAGATGCAGTTGAGTTCGTTGATGGCAGAACGGAGATCCTCGGCGACGAGGTCTGAAGCTGTCCCTGAATCAAGTCCGGCACGGACGAGCTCCAGGGATTCGGCCGCACGGACAAGCGCTTCGTAGTGACGAACACTCGTGACTACGGTATCCTCGAGTGTGAATCTCTTTGTCTGGGACTCCGAGATGTGCTTTTTTAGTTCGTCCAAACCGGTGCCGGAGAGAGCGGAAATGCCCAGGGTGCCTTCGACTGCAGTGGACAAGTCGGTTTTGTTTGTTACCGGAATAAGTGTCTGAGAGCCTGCCATCCTGCCCCGGATATCGGACAGAATCTTCATATTGTCAGATATGTCAGCACTGCCGTCAAGCACGGCAATGACGATATCAGCCTGTGAGAGTTTCTCCCAGGAGCGTCTGATTCCCATCTGCTCTATCCTGTCATCGGTCACGCGGAGTCCGGCTGTGTCGATAAACCTGTAAAGAAGACCGTCTAACGTCATGGTCTCTTCCACGGTGTCCCTGGTAGTGCCGGGGATATCGGATACTATTGCTCTTTCGTCACCGACAAGAGCATTGAGAAGAGTACTCTTGCCACTGTTCACGGCTCCTGCTATCGCGACCGGGATTCCGGCTCTGATGGCATTGCCGTCACGGAATGACCCCGAAAGACGTTTGATATGATTCAGAGAATCATCCAGAATTGCGCGCAGCTTGGAGCGGTCAGCGAACTCCACTTCCTCCTCACTGAAATCAAGCTCAAGCTCCAAAAGCGCAGTAAGTTCAAGCAATTTGTCACGCAGTTCGCGCAGATTGTCAGAATACTCTCCCTTCAGATGATTCATAGCCACTCTGTGGGCTGCCTTGGAACCGGCAGAAATGAGGTCTGCCACCGCTTCTGCCTGAGCAAGGTCCAGTTTCCCGTTGACAAAGGCACGGCGGGTGAATTCACCCGGCTCCGCCATTCTCGCTCCCGAGGATGCAAAGGCTTCAAGGATGGACTTTACAATATACCCGGAAGCATGGCAGCTTATCTCGACCGAGTCTTCTCCCGTGTATGAATGCGGGGCTCTGAAAACAGACACAAGCACTTCGTCAAGTTCCTCGGAATGGGCGGCATCAATGAAAATCCTGCCGTACTTGATTGTATATCCCCTGGAAGCCGCAGTGTCACCGGATACAAAAGAAACCAGTTCGTCTGTGATGCGGAAAGTGTCAGGACCGCTGACCCTGACTATGCTTATTGCCCCGGCAGCAGAAGTTGCAGGGGCGCAGATGGTATCTTCAAGACGAATCATTACTTTGTTCCGAAGATTCTGTCACCGGCATCACCTAGTCCCGGAACGATGTATGCGTTCTCGTTGAGACACCGGTCGAGGGCGGCCACGTAAATCTTTACGTCAGGATGGGTGTCCTGTACTTTCTTGACTCCTTCGGGAGCTGCCACAAGGCACATCAGCCTGATATTTTTGCATCCGCGCTGCTTCAGAAGGTCAATTGCGTCACAGGCACTGCCGCCGGTAGCAAGCATCGGATCGGTAATCAGGACGAATCTCCGGTCTATGTCCTTGGGAAGTTTGCAGTAATATGGGACGGGCTTGTGTGTCTTTTCATCACGGTAAAGGCCTATATGGCCGACCTTTGCGCCGGGAATAAGCTCGATAAGTCCGTCGACAAGGCCGAGTCCGGCACGGAGTATCGGGACTATCGTCATCTTCTTATCTGCGATTCTCCGGGCTGTGGTTTTGCAGATAGGTGTTTCTATCTCATAATTCTCGACAGGAAGATCCTTTGTGACTTCATATCCCATAAGAAGAGCTGTCTCCTTGAGGAGACGTCTGAAATCCTGGGTGGATGTTTCTTTCTGCCTCATTATTCCGAGCTTGTGCTGGACAAGAGGATGATTGATGATAAAAAGCTGTGCCATTGTCAAAGTTTTAGTGAAAACCTTACAAAAGTAATTATTTTTATCCTAAATTAGAGGTAACCTCAATTCCGCAAGAAAGTTTGATTGCGATTAATTGAACGTGTGCCGGAGGCAATGTTTCGGTCGAAAGCGTTGATTTCAGTTTTCATTCCCTAACCGGGCAGCAATATCAGCAATCCGATGTCTCTTCCGGCCCATTT
>JAZLFC010000003.1:0-77043 GCA_045615565.1 Candidatus Cryptobacteroides sp.
TTTGCCATGTCAGTGATAACACTTTTATTTGTAATGCAATCACTAAGTTAGGTGAAATTTCTGACATTGTCAAGGCCTGGTAAGCCTTTGTTTATCAGGCCGTTTGACAATCTTTTACGAAAAATGTTGCGGAATTAAGGGGTAATAAAAATGTTATTGTAATGTATGATCTTGCGATTCTGGGCGGGGGCCCCGGAGGATATGTCGCTGCAGAAAAGGCTGCAGGCAAGGGTTTGTCCGTTATTCTGTTTGAGAGGAACGAACTCGGGGGAGTGTGTCTGAACGAAGGCTGCATCCCGACAAAGACGCTGCTTTACAGCGCAAAGATATTCGATTATGCCAGGCACGCCGACAAATTCGGTGTAAGCGTGGAGAACCCGGCGCTGTCTTTCGAAGACGTGATGTCGCGTAAGAAGAAAGTGGTGAAAAAGCTTGTCGGCGGGGTCAGGCTCAAGATGAGAAACGCAGGTGTGGAGGTAATAAAGGGCTCAGCTTGCATACAGAGACGGGATGATGAGGCTATCGTGATTTCCTGCGAGGGCAATGAATACACAGCCGCCAATCTCCTAATCTGCACAGGGTCTGAAGCAAGCGTCCCTCCTATACCCGGGCTTGATATGTGTCAGGGGATTGTACTGACTAACAGGGAGATACTCTCGCTTGAGAAAAAGCCTGAAAGCATCGTGATCATCGGTGGCGGAGTCATCGGGACAGAATTTGCCAGCTTCTTCAACAGCATCGGCACCGGAGTCACGGTGATTGAGATGCTCCCGAAAATACTCGGCCCGGTTGATGAAGAAATCAGCGGAATGGTCCGGGATATCTATGCGAAAAAGGGAGTTGAGTTCAAATTGGGCTGCAGAGTGACTTCACTAAGCGGAAATACCGTGAATTATACCGACAGTGAAGGGAAAGAGTGCAGCGTGGAGGGAGAAAAGATCCTTCTAAGCGTGGGACGCAGGCCAAACGTAGAAGGTTTCGGACTGGAAAAACTCGGAGTGAAGGTAGAAAGAGGAATCAAAGTCGACAGCCATATGCGGACTAACGTACCGAACGTATATGCCGCAGGTGATGTCACCGGTTTCTGCCAGCTGGCCCATGCGGCAAGCAGGGAGGGCGAGGTCGCCGTCAACTGCATATGCGGCATAGACGATGAGATGACTTACTGTTCAATACCTTCTGTCGTTTATACGAACCCGGAAGTAGCCTGTGTGGGCCTTACTGAAAAGGAAGCGGAGGCGGAAGGGATGAAGGTTAGGACGGCAAAACTTCCAATGGCCTTCTCTGGCAGGTTCGTCGCTGAAAACGAAGGATTCTTCGGCTTGTGCAAATGCGTGGTGGATTCGGAAACGGACAGGATTATTGGTGTTCAGATGATAGGCAATCCTTGCTCTGAAATCATTCAGGGTGTATGCGTGGCAATACAGTCCGGGATGGATGTCGGAATGCTTGAAAAGGTCGTATTCCCGCACCCTACCGTATCGGAAATAATCAAGGAGACTATTTCGGCTCTCTGAAAAGCCAGGCCCCGGCAGAGAACTTCGAATCTGACAGTTCGCGGATTTCCGCGAGCTGTTTTTCTTCCAGCATGATCTGTGTGTCACCATTGGAAAGGATATTATGCAGCGCCGCCTTGACTTCATCCATGCTCTTGAACTGAGGCAGCATTTCCTTGAGGTTTGTGACACGGCTCCTTACTGAAGAAACCCCTTTCATCGCCAGTTTGCTGACAGGCGTCGTAAGCGCCTTTGTAAGAACGTCAATGTCGACATCGTACATCAGTGTACCGTGTATCAGCACCTTGTCTTTCCAGATACGCTTGGCATAGCCTGACACCTTCCTCCCTCCGACAAATATGTCATTCCTGCCCGTAAGCTCCGCATCGATGCCGAGCCTGCGCAGAGCCCCGGCAAAAATCTCCGGGCTCACATCCTTCCCGATAATGGTATAATTCAGATTCTGAAGATCGTGATAGACTGCTCCGCCGCCGGTGACACGACGGGCCAGGGTGATATCATTCCTGCGAAGATATTCAAGATTCACCTCCTGCGAAGCGTTCTGGTTGAGCCCGATAATGACAGACGGCCTGTTTTTCCAAAGGTAGAATACAGGCTCGTCCAGGTCAAGTTTCTCAAGACACCATTCATCGAACGCCATATTGAAATACGGGTCCGTTGATTCATTCACAAGATACTTCATTACAGATTGCTTCCTCCGATAAAACTCCTCAGAAGTGAAGTCGCAGGAATCTCCCTGTCGGAAACAGGCGAGAAATGGTGAAGGAATTTAAGCAGTCTGACAGCTTCTCCGCGTTCAGGACTATCAGAAGGTACTGTGGCGAGTATCTTCTCCGCTACGCGCCTTAATACAGCGAATTCCACCAGATATGAGGAATTGAACAGGATGTCCGCGTTTTCCTGATAAGGATATATCCACTTGACTTCATTGCGTCTGACGTTCGGCCAGTTCTGAATTGTGGCCTGTGCGCTGAAAGCGCCTTTGAGATAATCTCTCACAATACGTCTGAGCAGCCTGTTGTCGCTGGTAGGGATACAGTTGTGGTCATCAAGGGAGATTGAAGTGATGGTATTGATGAAAATCTTGTACTGCACTGCCGGGTCGACGTGGGGGATCAGTTCCGGGTTCAATGCATGTATTCCTTCGATAAGCAGCACAGTGCCTTTCCCGAGACGGAGTTTCTTGCCGTTGAATTCTCTAAGGCCGGTAACGAAATTGTATTCAGGAACGTCCACGGTCTCGCCCTGGAGAAGCTTCAGCACGTCCGATTCGAGATATCTGTGGTCGACAGTTTCAAAATTGTCGAAATCGAAGCTGCCGTCAGGAAGCTTTGGGGTTTCAAGTCTGTTGACGAAATAATCGTCAGTAGAGAACGAGATGGGATGAACACCGCATGCTTTGAGCTGGACGCACAGTCTCTTGCAGAAAGTGGTCTTCCCGCTGCTTGTCGGACCGGTGATGAGGGCAATCTTCAATCCGCATTCCCTTACCCTGCGGTCTATTTCTTCCGCTATCTGCACGATTTTCTTTTCCTGCAGCGCCTCCGCAACCTGTATCAGGTCGCTTGCTTCGCCTCTCTGACAGGCAAAATTGACATCGCCTACCGTCTCCAGCCCCATAATCTGATTCCATCTGTTGTGCTCGGTGAAAACCTCATAGGTTTTGGGCTGCTCATTGAAAGGAGCCAGCGTATCCGGGTTGTGCCTGTCAGGAATCCTCAGGAGCATGCCTCCCTTGTACGGTTCCAGCCTGTACAGGAATATACAGCCGGTGGAAGGAAGCAGAGAGTCATAGAAATAGTCGGGAGTGCCGTCCAGTGTATGATAGACTATAGTACTGTCGCTGCCGGTCTCGAAAAGCTTCACCTTGTCATCGTATCCGATCCGCCTGAAGACTTCGATTACCTTTTCCCTTTGTTCTTCGTGGGAAACAAAAGGAAGGTCCGCACGGATAAGTTCATCCATCCTCCCGCTGACAAGACGGACGTCGTCTTCCGTCGTGGTGCCACCGTCCGTTTTGGTCAGATTGCACAGATATCCCTTTGAAATGGGTCTGCGCATAGTGACACGGCATCCGGGAAACACGTCCCTTGCAGCCTTTCCCAGGAGGAAGCACAATGATCTGCAATATGTGCTGCGGCCTGAATATGTGCGGTAATCGTTGTGCGGCTCCATATCAGAATGTATCGTAATACTTGGCTTCACGAGGACTTACCTTGTTCATGTTGTCGAGAAGGCCCTGGTTTGTCTTGTATTCATCCATAAGCTGAAGCATGAAGTTCATTGCCTCGGTAGGGTTCATATCGGCAAGGAGCTTGCGGAGTATCCATATCCTCTGTCCGGCCGACTTGTCATAGAGAAGGTCATCCCTTCTCGTACCGGAAAGAACGACATTGACGGCAGGGAAGATACGCCTGTTTGCAAGGGTGCGGTCGAGCTGGAGTTCCATATTGCCCGTCCCCTTGAACTCCTCGAAAATCACGTCATCCATCTTGGAACCGGTTTCAGTGAGTGCAGTTGCAAGTATGGTCAGAGAGCCGCCGCCTTCGATATTTCTGGCCGCACCGAAGAATCTCTTCGGTTTCTGAAGTGCGTTGGCGTCGACACCTCCGGTAAGAATCTTCCCGGAAGCAGGCTGTACAGTGTTGTATGCACGTGCGAGTCTGGTGATTGAATCCAGAAGGATTACCACATCGTGACCGCACTCAACGAGTCTTCGTGCCTTTTCAAGAACCATATTGGCAACTTTCACGTGTCTCTCTGCAGGTTCGTCGAAAGTAGAAGCGACCACTTCAGCGCGGACACTGCGCTGCATGTCGGTAACCTCCTCCGGACGCTCATCGATAAGGAGCACTATTTCGTACACTTCAGGATGATTGTCAGAGATGGCATTGGCTATGCTCTTCAGGAGCATGGTCTTTCCTGTCTTCGGCTGTGCTACGATAAGTCCTCGCTGGCCCTTGCCGATAGGGGAGAACATATCAACGATACGGCAGGACGGATCCTTCTCGTGTCCGTGACCGAGAAGATTGAACTTTTCGTCCGGAAACAGCGGAGTGAGGAAGTCAAAAGGAACACGGTCCCTGATGAATTCCGGAGTGCGTCCGTTGACATATTTTATCCTTACGAGAGGGAAATACTTGTCTCCTTCGCGAGGAGGACGGATTTCACCTATTATAGTATCTCCGGATTTGAGGGCATTGGACTTGATCTGCCCCTGGGAAACGTATATGTCATCAGGCGAATTGAGATAATTGTAATCCGAACTGCGCAGGAATCCATAGCCGTCAGGCATGATTTCAAGCACACCCATAGCCTCCACTGTGCCTTCATACTCTGGAGCCTTAGGCCTCTGCGGCTGCGGCTGCCTGGTCTGTTCTTTCTCTCTTGGCTGTTCCTTGTCAGGCTGAGTATGCTTCTCTTCGGCATTGACGGCAACTGCTTCCTGAGGCTGGTTCTTTGCCTTAGGCTGCCTCTGTCTCTTCGGGCGAGGCTGGTTTTCGGTCTTTTCAGGCTTTTCAGTTTCTTTCGGAGCTGCCTCCTTCTTTACCTCCGCTGGAGCCGGGGCCGATGGCTGGGAAGCCTTTGTCTCCACTGTCTTTTCCTTGCGCGGGCGTCCCCTGCGGGGTTTTTCCGGAGCAGGACTCGTAGAAGCCTCTATTGCTTCCGCATCGATGATTGCATAGGCGAGATGTTCTTCGTCAAGTCTTTTAACTCCCTTGACTGAATGTTCTTTTGCGATTTTTTCGAGCTGCTCTCTACTCATCTGACTGAGCTCGAATAAGCTGTGTGGCATATATTATAAAGAATTTATGTGGGGATAGAACTATCCCTGCACGATTTGCGATGCAAATATATGCAAATATTATCAATTATCCCAGAAACTGCTGCTCTTCTTGAATCTGAGAAGATCCGCGAGCGCCGCGGCATTTGCACGTATCAGGAAGCTGTATGACTGCCACTTGCCCGTAGGCACCCACGAAACGGATACCGTGAAACAGTGCAGATCGTATGTTGCGCTGACCTGCGTGGTGCTCAGCTGCATAGCCTGGAAATCGAAACCGGAGTTCGCCTGGAGTGATAGCCTCGGGGTCAGCTTGATATTTCCGGACACTCCCAAAGTCTGGGTGATGTTGTGTTTCTTGGTCAGGACACCGTCATTCGACTGATATGCCCGGCTGTAACTGATGGAATAGTTGAAATTGACTGACCAGGGGACATTGGGATTGGTATAATACAGCCATCCGCCGGGAATGTATTCTCCCGTTACAGGATGGGTATATATTCTCTGATAGTACGATGCCACATTGCCCGGAGTGCCTGAGCCGTCGTTACCCTTGATGGTACCCTTGCCGCTTATGGAATATGAAGCGGATGCGGAAGCGTTTGTGAGGCGGGCGAGGCCCTGTCCCTCCATTATGGCGAAATGACTGTATCTGCTGCCATTGTCATTCACGGCATAAGGGTCGAAATTGGCGCTCATGCTGATGTTGACTTTCTCGAACAGATTGGTGGACATGCTCATGCTGATGGTATTCATCCTCATTGAATCCGCAAGGAAATTGTATCCGGTGTTGATACTGAGCTGGTCGATGAGCTTTACCTTCTTTGTGCCTTTGCCGGTGGTGTCCGCATAATCCCTGACTTTTGCCTCGAGATTGTTTCCTATGGACAGAGAAGCCGTAGCGGACTGCCCTTTTCCCGGCGCAGAATAAAGTTGTCCTGAATAAATGTTATACTGGTATTCCTTGTCGACACCGTGCACGTCGGTGTAATACAATGTCCTGTATCCGTTGGCGAAAGTTCCCTTCTCAGGACTGAAAGACATGGATAAGGACGGAGATATCACGTGACGCAGGGCCTGCAGCTTACCTTTCTTGCCGAAATTCAAGGTTCCGTATATCCTGGTGCTCATAGCAATGGAACCTGAATAGGTCTGGGTCACGCCGAAGTGTCCGAACTGGCTTCCTTTGACTGCTTCCACTCTGTCAATCTCAGGATTGTACTCATAATCCGTCTTGCGGAAGAACCAGTTCATGCCGTAGCTGACGGAAGGGGAGACATTGATGTATTTGAACAGGGTGAAAGACGGCAGACCTATACTGAAATTGTGGGTCATACCGTTCTGAAGCCTGTCCAAGAGATCCATATTCCCGAATTCGGATGCCCTGAAATTGATTTTGTTCTGAAGGGTGGTATTGTATCCGAATGAAATCTTCTCGTAGAATTTCTCTTTTCCGACCCTGTTCTTCTGCTTGAAAGGGTAAATGGTGCTCATTGAGAAAGTTACGTTAGGCAGCGTGAAAGCATAGGAGCTGTCTCTGGAATTCTGGCTGTGCAAAGCGTTGATGGAAAGGTTGAACTTTCCGTTCCAGTTTTTGGAATAAGAAATGGAAGAACTGGCCTGATTCTGCAAGGCTTCAGTCACGCTTCTGGAGTTGTAGCGGCTGTTCGATGGACTGGAGAAATTGACCGAAGCGCTGAAAGATGAACCCGGATGGGCCTTGGAATCCTGCGAATGAGACCACTTGACAGAGAAGTTGGTGCTCTCCATAAAGTCCTGACTGCCTTTTTCGCCTGTCCTGTCGACAGAGTAGGTGAGGCCGAAATTGCCTCCGAACTTATAATTCACCTTGTAACGGGAATTGATATCGACAGACCATGAACCGAGCGTGTAATAGCTTCCGGTAGCGGAAATGTCAAAATGGTCGCCAAGGACGAAATACATTCCGGCATCCCTGAGATAAAATCCTCTGGCTGTCTCTTCTCCGAAGGATGGCATAAGGAAACCCGTTGCTCTCTGAGGCCTTTCCGGTATAAAGCCGAAAGGCAGGAAAAGAGGCAGGTCCACGCCCTCGACGACCAGATGGGCCGGACCGAACACCGTCTTCCTGTTTGGTTTCTGCGATACTTTTGCGGATGACAGTTTCAGATAATAGTGCGGTTCCTCCGCATCACAGACAGTGTACTGGCCTTTAGTGATGTTTATGGAATTGTCCGGCATCATCTTGATGTTCCGGCCATGTATGATTCCCTGGTCGTCAGTAGTGGTCATGTTGGTGATTCTGGCTTTCCGGGAATCGAAATTGTACCGGACTTCATCCATCGAGTATTCCTTGCCGCCCTGTTTCATCACAGGCTTGCCGCTCCAGGCTCCCGTGGCAGTATCGAGGACACCTCTGGCGAACACCTCTCCGGTGTTCATGTCATATTCCATATAGGCTGCGGTCAGGGTGACGTCATCATAAGTTACAGAGACATCCCCGTAATAAAATATGAGGCGGTCTCCATTTGAGAATTTCTCCACTATGGAGTCCTTTGCCGTCGAAAATGCAGGACGTTCAAGCGAACTGTATTTCATGAGGTCGGCCGAATCCGCGCGGAACAGGGAGTCGGCGACTCTGACGGAATCAAGCCTTGCCATCTCGAGAGAATCGGGAGGAGCCGGTCTGGTCTTTTCGACCACACCTCCGAATACGCGCCTGCCGCCCCTGCCCGGCCTTCCGTTCTGGGCGGAAGCGATGCAGGTGGAGGCCAATATTACGGCCGCAAAGGCGAAAACATATTTCAGAGTCCTCAAATGCAAATTATTTAGTATTTTTGCAAAGTACAAATGTACTCATTATTTCTGAAACGCGCAATTTGCATATTTCTGGCCCTTGCATTATGCATGAGTGCCTCAGCTGACAACGGGCTGAGACTCAAGACGGTCGTCATTGATCCGGGACACGGGGGAAAGGATCCTGGCGCCGTCAGCAAAGACAAGAAAACCTACGAAAAGACCTTGGCGCTGGATATTTCCAGGCGCCTGTCTGACAAGATAACAGCAGAATACCCCGATGTCAAGGTCATTCTGACCAGAAGTACGGACAAGACGCTTACCCTCGACCAGAGGGCATCGACGGCAAACAATGCCGACGCGGACCTTTTCATTTCCATTCACGTCAATTCCAGCGCATCGACCTCTCCCAACGGTTATTCAGTCCACGTCCTGGGACAGTCGAGCAACAAGAACAGAGACCTGTTTGCTTACAATATGGACGTATGCCGCGCGGAAAACTCCGTTGTGATGCTTGAGGACGACTATTCCACAAAATATCAGGAATTCGACCCCAGCGACCCCGAATCTTTCATATTTATGCAGCTTATGCAGAGC
Source organism: Candidatus Cryptobacteroides sp. (assembly GCA_045615565.1). Classification (GTDB taxonomy): domain Bacteria; phylum Bacteroidota; class Bacteroidia; order Bacteroidales; family UBA932; genus Cryptobacteroides. The sequence continues at coordinate 8,674 of JAZLFC010000003.1, forward strand.
GCATACCTTGAGCAGAGCCTTGTTCTTGCACAATACATATCCGACAACCTTTCAGGGGGACCGATAAAGTCCGGTCGCGGAATCTGGCAGGATCCGTTTTATGTTCTATGGAAAACGTCCATGCCTGCAGTCCTTGTCGAACTTGGCTTCATATCAAATCAGCAGGACCTCTCCCAGTTGAAACAGGAAACATCCCGAGAAGCGCTCGCCGATGCACTGTTCAACTCGTTTTCCAAGTACAAGACCCAATACGACAATAGTCTTGACATCAATATCGACACGTTATCCGTTCCTGTCGAAATTCCCGCAGAAGAAGAGAGGATAATGTACGGTACCCAGATTTTTGCCAGCGGGAAGATTCTGAAAGACAATGACAGCCGTTTTCTCGGCTACAAGCCGGAAGTCATCTCCGGCAATGACATATACAAATATATCATAGGCGTTTCCTCCGATCCCGAAGAAGCAAGGAAATCTTTCAAGGAAATCAACAAAAAGTACCCTTCTTCTTTTCTTGTCAAAATTGAAAATGGGAAGACTGCTGTTTTATCCCCTTACATCAGCGCCGGTAAGTGATTTTACCGCAAATATATAATTTGGAATTATTCCAAATTGAATATTATTCAAAAATAGCAAGTTACAGGAATATTATGCTTGTAGCTTATTGTATATCAATTTTTTACAAAAAAATGTTTTTATAAGTTCAATCTTAAAATTATGTCATAAATAGTAAAAAAACAATAGTGAAAAAGTTTTTTTATGAAATATTTTTCACCGATTTTTGCACTGTCGGTTGGACCTATGGAAAATACAGAGAAACATATAACTGTCTGGAACAATTGTCTGCATATTATCGGGCAGATAATCGACGCGCAACAGTTCACGACTTGGTTCAAACCGATCAAGCCGGTCTCTTTCGTTGATTCCACCCTTACCGTCGAAGTCCCGTCAGACTTTTTCAGGGAATATCTTGAATCCGCATTCCTCGATGTCATCAAGAAAACACTGAAGAGGGAAATCGGTGCGGATGCCAGACTTGTATATGTCCTGAGACCTGTGAAAGGTCAACCGGAAATGAAGCTGCCGGCCACACCCGTCTCGGCTCCGGTAAACAGGCCCGTCCAGATCAGCATTTCGCATCCTGCGGAGAATCCCGGGCCTTTCGTCTACCCCGGAATCAAAAAAATCCAGATCAATCCGAGACTCAATCCTATATATTGTTTTCAGAACATAGTACAGGGAGATTGCAACAAAATGGCTCTCACCGCCGGCGAAAACATTGCTTTCGCACCGGGCAAGACCCCTTTCAATCCGCTTTTCATATTCGGAGGTCCCGGACTCGGAAAGACCCATATCGCGCAGGCCATAGGCATTGCCGTCAAGGAGAAATACCCTGACCTCATTGTCCTGTACGTCACGGGCAATGAATTCAAGACCCAATATATGGACGCAGTCAACGGCCAGAACAAGTTGACTGATTTCATGTCATTCTACAAAAAGATTGACGTACTGATAATGGACGACATCCAGGATCTTGTAGGCCAAGGGTCACAGAATGCCTTCTTCAATATATTCAACGAACTTCACCAGACCGGTAAGCAGCTGGTTTTCACTTCTGACCGTGCTCCTGTGGACCTGCAGAACTTTGAGGAAAGGCTTCTTTCACGCTTCAAATGGGGTCTCTCGGTTGAATTGAGCCATCCTGATTTCCATACCAGATTCGAAGTGTTGAAGTCCCGCGCCTTCAGGGAAGGTGTCAATCTCTCTGACGATGTACTTGAGTATCTGGCTTCTCGCATCAAGACGAATTTCAGGGAGCTTGAAGGTGCGCTCATCACCCTGATTGCCCACGCGGCCGTATCGCACCGCGAAAATTCAATAGAACTCGCGTCGCAGATTGTCGAAAGACTTGTCGGCGAGGAGAAGAACGATATCAGTATAGAGAAAATCCAGAGGGCAGTCTGTGAATATTTCAACATTTCACGTGACGAACTTCTCTCCAAGACACGCTGCAGGCAGATAGTGCAGGCAAGACAGATTGCGATGTACCTGTGCAGAAATATGATCAGCAACTGTTCTCTTTCCGTTATCGGTGCCGAAATCGGCGGGAAGGATCATGCCACCGTCCTCCACGCATGCAGCACCGTGGCTGATCTGATGTCGACTGACAGAGTTTTCAAAAAATATGTGACTGACCTGGAGGCCAGTCTTAATCCTGCGGTATGAAAATAGCTCCTTCCATTCTGGCGGCTGATTTTCTCAACTTGGGCAAGGACATCGAATTGCTTAACAATCACGCCGATATCATCCATATAGACGTAATGGACGGATCCCTTGTTCCGAATATCTCATTCGGATTCCCGGTCATAGACCAGGTATCGGGGATAGCAAAAATCCCTATGGACGTGCATCTGATGGTTGTCCATCCCGAAAGATGGTTCGAAAGACTTGCCAAAGACGGAGTCGCTATGGTAAGTTTTCATTATGAGGCAGCGGGAAGAAACACCGGCAAGTACATAGACCTGATTCATTCTCTGGAGATGAAGGCAGGCGTAGCCATCAATCCCGACGTACCTGTTGAAAAGCTTTTCCGCTATATAGGCAAGGCGGACTATTTCCTGATGATGACCGTTTTCGCCGGCTTCGGCGGACAGAAATTCATTTACGAAAGTCTGGACAGAGTCAAGACACTCAGCGATGAGATAAAGGAAAGAGGCGCAAAAGGAGAAATTCAGGTGGACGGTGGAGTCGATTTTGGAAATGCAGCTGCACTCAAGGATGCCGGGGTGGATATCATCGTTGCCGGCAGTTCCGTATTCAGGGCAAGCGATCCGGCGGCTGCAATAGCCGAATTGAATGCTATATAGAATATACGCTACTGACAAATTGTCATAGTGCGGATGTGCTTGCAGACCGGATCACAAGCGCATCGCTTTTTGGTGCCATTTTTGTTGTATATTTGCGCAGCAAATAATAGAATTATACCTTATTTATGGATAAAAATAATAAAAACAATAAGAAACAGCCTAAGACCCGGGTGGTCAGGATCAACCTGTCCTGGTTGTATTTTCTTCTGATTCTCGGGATTGTCTGGATGCTTATAGGCAACAAGGGCACCTCCGCTCAAAAAATCGAGTGGGCCCAGGTGCAGAAGATGTTCGTTGACGGAGATATCAAGGAGATACATTTCGTCAGGAACGACTACAAGGGTACTATTGCCGTCAAACCTGAGAAACTTGGCAAATATGCTTCATTGTTTCCCGGAAACGAGGCTCCAAAGAGTTCACCTCACTTCTTCTTTCTGGTGTCCGGAAGTTTCGATGCTGAGCACGAGTTTGCCAGCCTGAACGGACAGCTTTCCGAGGGGAATCAGGTCAAGATCATTATGGAGAATAGCTCCAAGCTGTGGTCCAACATTATGGAGTGGGTATTCCCGCTGCTGCTTCTCATACTTTTCTGGATTTTTCTGTTCCGCGGGTTCAGCAGGAATATGGGCGGCGGCCCGGGCCCGGGAGGCATGAATCCTTTCAATGTCGGGAAGGCTCAGGGTAAACTTACCGACAAGAACAAGGTCAACGTCACATTCAAGGATGTCGCCGGCCTCTATGGAGCCAAGGAAGAAGTGGTTGAAATCGTCGATTTCCTGAAAAATCCTAAGAAATATACTGCACTTGGAGGCAAAATTCCAAAGGGAGCACTGCTGGTTGGCCCTCCGGGAACAGGAAAGACCCTGCTTGCAAAGGCTGTGGCAGGTGAAGCGGACGTGCCTTTCTTCAGTATGAGCGGATCCGATTTCGTAGAAATGTTCGTCGGAGTAGGTGCAAGCCGCGTCAGGGATCTGTTCGCACAGGCTAAGGAGAAAGCTCCTTGCATCGTCTTCATAGATGAGATCGATGCAGTCGGCCGAGCAAGAGGGAAGAATGCTGGATTCTCCGGTAACGATGAGAGAGAAAACACTCTCAATCAGCTGCTTACAGAAATGGACGGATTCGGCACGAACAGCGGAGTGATTGTCTTGGCTGCAACAAACAGGGCCGACATTCTGGACAAGGCGCTTATGAGAGCCGGTCGTTTCGACCGTCAGATTCACGTTGACCTTCCGGAATTGAAGGAACGCGTAGAGATATTCAACGTGCATATGAAGGGGCTCAAGGTGGCGGAAGATTTCGACGTCGAGTTCATGGCCAAGCACACTCCGGGCTTCTCCGGGGCTGACATAGCCAACGTCTGCAACGAGGCTGCACTCACAGCCGCACGCAGGAACAAGCAGATAATCGAAAAACAGGATTTCCTCGATGCCGTTGACAGAATCATCGGCGGAATAGAAAAGAAGAGTTCCATCATCACTCCTGCGGAAAAGCGCTCGATAGCGCATCACGAAGCGGGGCATGCCGTCGTCAGCTGGCTTCTTCCTAACGCCAACCCATTGTTCAAAGTCACATTGATTCCTAGAGGGAATGCACTCGGTGCAGCCTGGTACCTGCCGGAGGAGCACAAACTGTATACAATGTCACAGCTCAGGGATGAGATGTGTTCGCTCATCGGAGGCCGCGTTGCAGAGGAAATAATCAACGGAGAACCTTCTACCGGTGCTCAGAACGACCTCGAGCGTCTCACCCGGATGGCATACGGTATGGTTCAGTACTTTGGAATGAGCGAGAAAGTCGGAAATCTTTCCTTCTATGATTCGACAGGATCACGGGGATACGACTTCACCAAGCCTTATTCGGAGAAGACTGCGGAACTTATGGACGAGGAGGTTAAGAGACTTATTTCCGAAATCCATGACAAGACTCTCAAGATTCTCACCGACAACAGGGAGGGCTGGCTCAAGGTCGCATCTCTGCTTCTTGAGAAGGAAGTTATCTTTGCAGAAGACGTCGAGAATATTCTCGGACCGAAAGTAAAACCGGAGACAGATGAAAAACCTGCTGATTAGATCATTGTCCGGACTTGTTTTCGGCGCCCTGATAATTGTCTCGCTGCTGTTCGTCCCCCGGATGTACCCCTTGCTGGCAATAGTGGCGTTGTATTTTATGCTCAATGAGTTTTTCAATGTCACTATCGGAGATTCATTGATGGCTGAAAGGAGACTGGCCGTTTTGAGCGCCTGGCTCCTTTTCTGCCTTGTATTCTGTATGGGAGAATTCGGAGTTCCGGCAAGATTCCTGCTCGCAGCCGTGATTCCTGTGATTGCAATAATGACCTGTGCCATTTTCCGCAAGGACCATACCGCGGTTCTGGACAAGTTGCCGTACCTGTTCACCGGTCTGCTGTACATCGGTCTGCCTGTTGCACTTTCGCCAATACTGCTTTTCCGTACCGGCTGTTTTGACGGACGGCTGATGATGTCCTTCTTCATACTGATCTGGGCTTCGGACATAGGCGCCTACATACTCGGAACGGCATTCGGGCAGAACCCGGATTCCGCAAAACTTGCCCCGGCAATCTCACCGAAAAAATCATGGTGGGGTTTCTGGAGCGGCATCATGGTCTGCACGCTTGCGGGATTTGTTCTTTATCTGCTTGATTGTCTGCAGTTCCCATTAGTTCATTGTATAGTAATCTCAATAATAATAAGCACTTCCGGAGTTTGCGGTGACCTGTTTGAATCCCTGTGGAAAAGACGTTTCGGATTCAAGGATTCAGGAAACATAATCCCCGGGCACGGAGGCATGCTTGACCGTTTTGACAGTTCACTGATCGCTTTCCCGCTTGCTACTGTTTATTTGGCTATATTCAATCTGCTATGAAAATCGACAAAAACTCCTACGGCACCGTAGCTCTGGTACTCCTGCTTGGAGCTATGTCCATTTTCCTTCTGGCCAGGCTTACCAGGCCCGCCACAGCGTGGATTCTGAGCATAATGATTCTCTGGATCTGCGGCTGGCAGGTATTCTTCCACAGAGTCCCGGAACGTGATACGGCTGGAGACGACCGGAGAATATCTTCCGCAGCTGACGGGAAAGTTGTCATCATAAAGAAAGTTTTCGAGCCTGAATTCTTGAACCGCGAATGCATACAGCTCTCCGTATATATGGATTTCTGGGACGTTCACGCCAATTTCTGGCCTGTCACCGGAGAAGTGACTTATACCAGATATCATCCCGGAAAGCACGTGCTGGCATTCAGGCCAAAGGCTTCTGAAGAGAATGAGCATACCTGTACTTGCATACGTACCGCTAACGGAAAAGACGTGTTCTTCAAGCAGCTTGCCGGAGGTTTCGCCAGGAGGATAGTCTGCTACGCCGAGGAAGGGATGAACGTTACCGCCGGAGAGCAGTGCGGCATCATCAAGTTCGGCTCCAGAGTCGATTTCTTCCTGCCTCTCGATGCCGAAATAAAAGTATCCGTCGGGGATGAGATCAGGGCTTGCGAAACGGTAATAGCAGAAATTTAATTTATTTCCATATATGGACATTCTTGCAGTCTTTGCCATAATCGCTGCCATCATCGGACTGATAGGAAGCATAGTGCCCGGCATTCCGGGACCTCCCGTCAGCTGGGTAGGACTCCTGCTCGCTTATTTCTGCGGCGGAGTGAACGGGAACGGCAGTCCGATGTCGCTCGCTTTCCTTCTCGTATGGCTTGCGATAGTCATAATCGTAACGGTTCTGGACTATGTGCTGCCCGCCTGGTTCACAAGGGTGACAGGCGGTCACAAAGCTGCATCAGTCGGAGCAATAGTCGGACTGTTCGCAGGGCTGTTCGTACCGCCTGTGGGAATGATAGCCGGTTCAATCATCGGGGCATTCCTTGCAGAGCTCTTCGTGGAGGACAGGGGAGTGTGGGACTCTTTCAAAGCCTCAATGGGAGCATTCCTGGGCTTCATGTTCACCACCGGGATGAAATTCATTGTCAGCGGGGTGATGGCCTACTACATTTTTGTCTACTCATTTTAATATACTATGAATATGAATATCTGGGTAATTATGATTGCTGTAATGATCTCGAGCTTCATAGTTCAGCAGGTCCTCAGCAGCAGAATCAAGAGATACGAAAGAATTGCGACCAATATGACAGGAGCGCAGGTTGCAATGAAAATGCTCCGCGAAAACGGTATCAACGATGTTTCCGTGACTTGCGTGCCGGGCACCCTGACCGATCATTACAACCCTGAAACCAGGACGGTCAACCTGAGCCGCGCCGTGTATGAAGGGGCCAATATCTCTGCGGTTGCAGTGGCCGCGCACGAGTGCGGGCACGCCGTACAGCATGCCAATGGCTATGCTCCATTGAAATTCAGGTCCGCGATGGTCCCTGTCGTCTCGTTTGCCAACAACACCGTACAGTGGGTGCTTCTCGCCGGCGTACTGCTGATAAAACTCACTCCGGCTCTTCTGTGGGCCGGCATCGCTCTTTTCGCCATCACCACGGTTTTCAGCTTTGTCACTCTGCCGGTTGAACTCAACGCCAGCTCGCGCGCCGTTGAATGGCTTGAAGTCAGCGGACTGACGAATTGGGAAACGTCCCCTATGGCAAAAGATGCGCTAAAATGGGCTGCCTGCACCTATGTGATCGCCGCCCTCGGATCTCTTGCGACCCTGCTGTACTACATCGGTATGGCCGACCGCAGATAACATTGACACTAAAACAGATATGAGAAGGATTGCATTGATAATCCCTGCAGCAGCCCTCCTGGTGTGTAACGGAGCGGTAGCGCAGGACAGACTCAACGATGAGTTGTTTCCACTTTCGGAGGTCGAATTGCTCGACGGGCCTTTCAAGCACGCGTGCGACCTGAATGTCCGGGTACTGCTCCAATATGATATGGACAGGCTTCTGGCTCCTTTCCTTAAGGAAGCCGGACTTGAGCCGAAAGGGGAGTATTTCCCGAACTGGGAGGGGCTGGACGGGCATGTAGGAGGGCATTACGTTTCCGCACTTGCCATCCATTATGCAGCTACCGGCAGCAGGGAATGCTATGACAGGCTTCTGTACATGCTCTCGGAGTTACGGAAATGTCAGGAAGCCAACGGAAACGGATACATAGGCGGAGTACCTGACGGAGATCATATCTGGACAGAGGTGAGCAAAGGCAATTTCGCTCCTCTGCACGGAGCCTGGGTGCCCTGGTACAACGTGCACAAAACTTTTGCCGGCCTGCGCGATGCTTGGCAGTATGCAGGCGTGGAACAGGCGAAGGATATGTTCATCAGGCTCTGTGACTGGGCCGTGAACCTTACTTCCTCCCTGAGCGACGCGCAGATGGACGATATGGTATCCCAGGAATTCGGAGGAATGGATGAGGTTCTCGCAGATGCGTATTTCCTTACCGGAGACAGAAAGTATATCACGGCCGCAAAACGCTTTGCACATCATCTGATACTTGACAGTATGGCACAGGGCGTGGACAATCTGGACAACAGGCACGCGAATACACAGGTTCCCAAGGTGGTCGGATACGCCCGCATCGCCGACGTTGACAATGACGGATATTTCGGAAAGGCCGCAGAGTTCTTCTGGGACAGGGTCGTAAACCACCGTTCAGTAGTTATCGGAGGCAACAGCAGAAGCGAGCATTTCCCTTCAGAGAGCGATTACGAGAGTTTCATCGAGCAAAGGGAAGGGCCTGAATCCTGCAACACAAACAATATGCTCAAACTGACAGAGCTCCTGTTCAGGATGAAGCACGAGGCAAGATACGCGGACTATTATGAACGCGCGATGTTCAATCATATCCTTTCCACGCAACATCCTGTTCACGGGGGATACGTTTATTTCACGCCGATGCGTCCTTCACATTACAGAGTCTATTCCCGGCCGAACAGCGGTATGTGGTGCTGCGTAGGCACCGGAATGGAGAATCACGGCAAATACGGTGAATTCATATACACGCACGATAGGGACAAGGAGCTTTATGTCAATCTGTTCGTCGCATCCAGGCTGAATTGGAAAGAGGCGGGTGCAAGTATCACGCAGCAGACTGATTTTCCTTACAGCGATTCAGGCAGAATCGTTGTGAACCTCAGAAAGTCAAAGAGATTCAAAATCTTTGTAAGATGTCCCGAGTGGGCCGCAGAGGGTTACAGCATCAAGGTGAACGGGATAGAACACGCATCTGATTCCAAGCCGTCAAGCTATGTCTGTCTGGACAGGAAATGGAAGGACAACGACGTCATAGAAATATCTATGCCGATGACAGACAGGCTGGTGGAGCTTCCTAACGAACCTCAGTACCTTGCAGTCCTTCATGGCCCGATAGTACTTGCAGCGCGTACCTCACAGGACAATCTTGACGGTCTCATCGCTGATGACGGCCGCTGGTCGCACATCGCATCAGGGCCGCTTGTCCCTCTTGCCGAGACTCCGATTATGGTCGGCACCAGAGCTGAGATAGAAGCCGTGATACAGAACCTTCAGCCTGTTCAGGGCAAGCCTCTGCACTACAGCGCAAAAGGACTTTTCAACAAGCCGGAATTCGACAGCCTCGAGCTTGAGCCGTTCTTCGGCCTGCACGACAGCAGATATGCCATCTACTTCCTTTCGCTTACATCCGACGGATACAGCCGGATGCTTAAGAAAATATCCGATGACGAGAAAGAGGCTCTGGAAAGGGACAGGAGGACAGTTGACAGGGTTACTCCGGGAGAGCAGCAGCCGGAGGCCGACCACAGGATGAAGAATGACGGTTCGTTTCAGGCTTATCAGGAGAACAAGCCTTTCAGGGCTGTTCGCGGGAACGGCAGCTTCAGTTATGAACTCTCTACTGACGGAATAAGCGACCTGAGACTTTCCGTGGGATTCGGGGAAAATGAGAATATTGCCGGACGCGCCCTTGAAATACTGATTGACGGAAAGCCTTTCATTGAAGAGGATACTTTCCCGGCATACAAACAATACTCGATTCCGGAGAATCTGACCTCAGGAAAGGAATACATCACAGTCACTTTCAAGGCAATGGAAGGCAAGCCTTCGCCCCGTATATTTGACGTGAGGCTTCTGAAGGAACTTGTCGGATACAGCGAAAAAGTCGTATACGAAGGTCCGGACGTGGTTTTCAGACAGATTGACGAACACACTTGGGAGGGGAACGGACACCTTGTCTACAATGAGAGCGTCTATATCGTGGAAGGAGAGGACAGAGCCCTCCTGATCGATGCCGGCACAATGATAAGGGATCTGGACAAGATAGTTGCATCCATCACTTCGAAGCCTGTCACGCTGGTAGCGACTCACGTTCATTCCGACCACACAGGAACGGCGGTCAACTATTTTCCGGAAATATGGATCAACGCTGCGGATATGGTGAACGTTGAATCCATGATGAAGGGATACAAAGGAAAGATCAGATATCTCGCCGACGGTCAGGTGTTCGACCTCGGAGGCAGGAAAATCGAAGTCGTATTCACTCCTGGACATACTCCGGGGTCCACGACTTTCTTTGATGTCGAGCGAGCTTACGGCTTCAGCGGTGACGCTTTCGGTTCAACCAACCTGCTGCTTACAACCAATTTCTCAACTTTCCTGAACACCTGCACAAGAGTGGAGAGATATATGGAGAAATACGGAGTGGAATATTTGTATCCGGGACACTACCACGGTATGAACCACGAGACGCTTCAGAGGGTGAAGGATATGAAAAGGATGAGCGAAGAAATGCTCGACGGCACCCGCAAGGGCAGCATAAACCCTAAGCCGTCAATGAATCTGGACGGAATAGTCGAAGATTTCGGCGTAAAGATCAACTACAATACAGTCAACGGAATTAAATAATTTACTATGGAAGCACGTTTATTGAATCTTGATGAATATGTGCACTCGGGAGAAGGAGCCAACGGTGAAAGCCTGAATCACCGCTCGGACAGTACTGTCATGGTCAAACTGTACAATTCTCGCACACCGAGAGAAAAGATTGAAAGGGAGCTTGTGTTCGCGCAGAAGATATATGATCTCGGTATCCCTTCGCCTAAACCCGGAGAATATGTTACCGACGGCAATGGAAGGTACGGTATCCTGTTCCAGAGGATAGTCGGAAAGAAGTCATTCAGCCGTGCCATTGGAGACAATCCTGAGAATGTCGAAGAATATGCCGGAAGGTTCGCGAGGCTGTGTAAGGTTCTACACGGCACCAGGGTGTCGGACAAAGGATTTGTCAGCGTTAAGGACCAGTACAGGGATATCCTCGCGAAAAGCGATGTCTACACTCCGGAAGAAAGGGCATATTTGTCAAAATTGATTGATGATGCCCCTGACGGGGATACGGCCATACACGGTGACCTCCAGTTCGGAAACGTGATAACGGACGGAAAGCGGGATCTTTTCATCGATTTGGGTGATTTCAGCTACGGGTCTCCTCTCTTTGACCTGGGTATGGTGCTGTTCACCAGCCTGTACGACAACGTGGAATTCCTTCGTGAGGTATTCCATATGGAACCGGAGTCAGGCCGCGCGTTCTGGAAGTATTTCTGCAAGGAATATTTCGGCGAGGACTGTGACATCGACAAAAAGGAAGAGGAACTGCGTCCGTATGCAGCGCTCAAACTGCTTATCATCGAGAGGGACAGCAAATGTGCGCTGCAGCATTATCACTGGCTGCTTAAACCATAAGTATGCGCAACGCTGTAATTCCTCTGCAGGAAATCGACCCCGCGCTTGATTTTCTGGCCATACGGAGGCTTATCCGCACTAAAGGTGCAATCATACCTATCGACTGCTTGAACTGGCCGGAAAGCTTCCCTTATGCGCCTGAAGCCAAGGCATACGTTGTCCATACACGTGAATGCCTTTCAATCCTCTACGAGGTGAAAGGCTTGGACCTCAGGGCTCTGGAACTTGAAGACAATGCCCACCCCTGGGAAAACAGCTGCTGCGAGTTCTTCGTAAAGGTACCGGGAAGCGAAGATTATATGAACTTCGAGCTGGTCTGCAACGGTTCTCTGCTGGCAGCACGCGGACCGGGCCGGGATGACAGGGTTAAGCTGTCACCTGAAAAGCTTGCCCGCATAATCCGCAAAGGCTCGCTTGAAAAAAAGATTTACGACGAAAAGGATAAGGAATTCGAGTGGAGCATTTTTCTCCGGATTCCTTTCGATCTGATTCTGGGAGAGGGGAGCGGCTTGCCTGATATGCTTCAGGCCAATTTCTACAAATGTGCCAACAAGTCGGCCCATCCCCATTTCCTGAGCTGGAACCCTATAAAAACTCCGACCCCTGATTTCCACAGGCCGGAGCATTTCGGTACATTGATATTGGAAAAATAAACTTCTAAAGATTCTCGGCAGCTTCTACGGCCTTGAAATAACGGTAACTGCTGACTTTCAGCTCGCCGACCGCCGCCTCGTCGCATACAATCCATCCAGCCGGGTGGTTTTGCAGTGCAGATACGGTGCACATATGGCTTACAGCGCCTTCTATGGCATCGTGGATGGCTCTGGCCTTCTTCGGGCCGAATGCAAGTATCATCACTTCCTTCGCGTCCGTGACTGTGGCGACACCGACAGATAGGGCCTGCTTCGGCACCATGTTGATATCGTTGTCAAAGAATCTTGAATTAACTATGCGCGTATCTTCAGTGAGGGTGACAACTCTGGTGCGTGAGGTGAGAGGGGAGAACGGTTCGTTGAAAGCGATATGTCCGTCTTCTCCTATGCCTCCAAGAAAGAAATCGAATCCGCCCGCTTCCCTGATAGCCTTCTCATAGGCCTCGCACTCGGCCTTGAGATCAGGAGCGTTTCCATTGAGGATATGAATGTTCTGCGCAGGTTCATCGATATAATCGAAAAGATTCCGGTGCATGAAGGAATGATAGCTTTCCGGATGAGACTCAGGCAGTCCAACATATTCATCCATATTGAAGGAAATGACATTCTTGAATGATACCTTTCCTTCCTTAACAAGTCTTGAAAGTTCCTTATATGTCTCGATAGGTGTTGATCCCGTACATAGACCTATAACGAACGGTTCGGACGTTTCAGCCGCCTTTTCGTTGATGCGGTCGGCAATGTAGCGTGCTACCCACACAGACGCTTCAGTTGCCTTTTCTCTAATAATCACTTTCATTTTTGTCTGAATTGAATTTGCTCACAAAAATAATATTTTTATTTTTGCCTTGGACAAAATCAAGACAAGCGATATGAAAAAAACCTTTATTTCCACAATTATTCTCGCGCTTGCAGCCATCAGTGCAAGTGCGCAGGAATCCGTTTATGAGATCAAGGCCGGTGAGGTGACGATGAAGATAGATGCAGAGAGAGGAGCCAAGATACTTTCCTGCACCTACGGTGACAAGGAAGTTCTCTCCCAGATGAAATTCCCGAACTGGTTCGGCAGCACGTTCTGGACAAGTCCGCAGAAGGAGTGGAACTGGCCGCCTGTAACAGAGCACGACAGCGCGCCTTATTCGGTGGAACAGAAAGACGGAGCCATAGTAATGACAAGCGGCCTTTCCGAGAAAATTCCACTCAGAATCGTGAAAAAGTTCAGCACTGACGAGAGTGACAATGCCATCGTCATCGAATATTCAATCATCAATGAGTCCGGAGCGCAGAGGAAGGTAGCTCCTTGGGAGATCACCAGAGTTCCGGCAGAAGGGGGAATGGTCCTGTTCGAGGGTCCCGTTGAAGGAATCTGGCCGAAAGGTCTTATGGCATTCAATGCAGAAAATGACCTTGCCTGGTTCAAATTCGATGAAGCAGACAGAAACCGCAAGGTCAATTCTGACGGAAAGGGCTGGCTCGCATATGCTGGCAACGGACTGCTTCTCGTCAAGAAGTTCGAAGACATCGCTGCTGACGCTCCAGCGCCGGGCGAGGCTGAAATCCAGGTCTATATCAACCGTGGAAAGACATACGTCGAGCTTGAAAGCCAGGGTGCCTACAAGACGCTTGAAAACGGCGAATCACTGAGCTGGACGGTAAGATGGTATCTGACCGCACTTGACACCGACGACGTCAGAGCCATCGCCTCAAAACTTAAATAATCCGGGGCGTACGGAAACGGGAAGTAGAACAATACGCGCGTCACTCGCGTATTGCGCAACTTTTCATTAGTATTATTTGAACAGCATCGGAGCCAATCTGTACAGGGATCTTCTCCAGGTAAGCCACTCGTGGGCGGTTCCGGGCGACTGATAGAACACATGCTTGACGCCGTTGGCAACCAGGACGTCATGGAAATTGGTTACCGTAGCGTACATCTGCGGTGACTCCATTCTGCCGGTGCTGATGAAAATGAGCTTGAAATCATCGTTCAACGAAGCAGGGTAGAGATCGTTGCTGCTTCCCGGTATGCCGCATCCGCTGAATCCTCCGACATAGGAGAAGAGTTCCTTGTTGTGGATGGCGAGGCTGAAGCTCTGGAATCCTCCCAGTGAAAGTCCGGCAATCGCCCTGTGGTCGCGGTCTGCTACAGTGCGGTAATTTGAATCCACCATAGGGATGATCTCACCCACGAACACTTTCTCGAAATCAGTGAAATCAAAGAGGTTGAATCTTCCGGCCGGTTTGTCTGAAGGGATGACTGCCACGCCTCTGTCCATAACGACAATCATAGGCACAGCCGAACCCTCATCGATCAGGTTGTCCATTATGTTGTCGAGCTTGCCCTGAGTTGACCAGCCTGTCTCATCTTCGCCCGCACCGTGCATGATATACAACACCGGATAACGCTTTTCGGGATTCTGCTCATATTCCGCAGGCAGATAGATGTAGCATATCCTCCACGCCTTTGTAAGTTCAGACCAGTATCTCTGCATTCGCACTTCTCCGTGAGGAAGGTCTTTCTCAAGATAATAGTCCACACAGAGTTCCGGGATTTCGATGCCGCTTGACATCCATCCGCTACCATAGAAAAGCTGGCTGTTTGGGTCGGCGACCCTCACTCCGTCAATCCTGAGTGAATAATAATGGAAGCCCGGAGCCTGAGGCCCGGTAGTGACCTCCCAACTGCCGTCAGCGTTTTTTGTCATAGGATACTGCCGGCCAAGATCCAGAGAAACGGACTGGGCATCAGGAGCTGACACCTTCACGGTTACGCTGTTGTCCGGATTGACTTTCGGGTATTCGTGCCCTTTGACATTGGTGACAGCGCTTGTCTGGGCATTGCCCTGGAATGATACTGCGATTGCCAAGACAGCAATCATTGATATATATTTCTTCATGGTTTCTGTATTGTTTTTAGTCTTCTTTGAAAAGCAACTGTGCGAAGTTGTAGAGGCTTCGTCTCCAGGTAAGCCACTCGTGTGCTGTCTTCGGAGACTGGTAGAAAGTATTCTTGATGCCTCTGCGCTTGAGAAGTTTTGACATTTCGGCAAGGTGATTGCCTTCGGCCTCTCCGTTGGCTATGAAAAGGAGGTCAGTCTCTTTGTTGAACTTGCCGGCATTGCTGAAGATGCCGTTGTACGCTTCCTTGAACTGTTTCGGATCCCTGAATCCGGGATTGCTGTGGTTGAATTCCCCGATAACGATTATCCCGCTGAATCCGGCCATTGAAGCGAAATATTGAGGATAGCCCAGACCGAGGTCATAAGCCTGCTTGGCGCCCCAGGAAAGACCGGCAACGGCACGATGCTTTCTGTCCGCTATGGTGCGGTATCTGGAATCCACAAGAGGAATCACGTCTTCAGTAATCATTCTGTCGAAATCGGCTACGTTTCCGCTGTTCATTACAATGATCATAGGCTCGGCCTTGCCCTCTGCGATGAGATTGTCCAGAATAACGTCAGCAAAGCCCTGATATATCCATCCGGTCTCGTCTTCTCCGCCACCATGCTGGAGATAGAGTACAGGATAACGCTTATCAGTGTTCTCTTCATATCCGGCAGGGGTATAGACAAGCATACGCTCCCACTCTCCGCAAGCCTCGGAGTGGAATTTCAAGGAGCGTACAGCCCCTTGTGCGACGCCCTGTTTCGGAGTGTAGAAAGCCGCATCCTCCTCTGCCTCGGGTACTTCGATTGCGCTGGAGTAGCGGCCGCAACCGAAGAAAGTATAGGTTGACGGGTCGGCCACGGAGAGGTCTCCGAGCTTGAGTGCATAATAGTGGAATCCCTCTACCTGAGGCTCTGTCGTAACAGACCACACGCCCTTTTCATCTTTCGTCATTTCGTAGTCCTTGCCGAGATTGACAACGACTTTGTTTGCGGACGGGGCGCTTAACTGGAATGTGACCGTCTTGTCAGGATTTACCTGAGGGAAGCTTTTTCCGCTGATATCGTAAGCGGAAGGGGACTGGGCCATAACCGTTGCCGATATGACCATACCCAGGATGATCAATGATTGTTTCATACTGCAAGAATATTGATATCGCTAAGATACAAAAAAGAATAAAATAAAACTTTTTTCCTTTCTTTACGTCTTATTATCGGATGCATCCGAAAATCCAATGTCAACGAAATGTTTAAAGACGAATCACAAACGAGGCTTCTGCAGTTGGAGAAGATAGTCCGGAAGGAACAGGACCGGCTCTTCAGGTTTGCGTATATGCGTCTCGGCAATCGTGAGGATGCGGAAGAAAAAGTACAACCTGCTTCCAATCGAAGATGCCGGCAGGATTACTGTTCCCGACGAGGACAGGCAGATGCACGAGGAGTATCTGCGCATCGGCAGGATGCTTGAGACTCTGCCTGAAGAACAGGCCGAGATCAAGGTCAGGATGCCCGACGGAAAGACAAGGAAATATACCATCGCGCTCAAGAAAGACGCAGGATTCAATTCCTGGCTCGTTGACGGAGGTATCTGATATTCAGACACTCGTGTGGAGTCGGAAATACAAGTGCGCAGACAATCAGCAGCAACCTTCCGCTCAACCACGAAAACGGATGGAAGACTATGTTCACCCACAAGCCGGACAGTGCCTGTCTGACGTCCGTTTTCCCGATGGTCCTAAAGAGGTAGTATAGTCCGGATACGAGAAATGCCCCTCAGATATCTGAGGGGCATTTGCTGGAGGTGCGTAGTGAAGTCGAATCACTTTAACAGGTTTTGCAGACCTGCGCCTGACCGTTCGGCCAACGCACCGTTAGGGAATGCAAATATAGACTAATTTGCCCGAAATACAAAATAGTAGGGGAGAAAGGAGAAATAAAAAATTTGCTTAACAACAAACTTATTGTTTTTCAGCGATTTAATATATTATTAAATTTTTTTCAAAAAATATTTGCATTTAAGATTTTTTGTTGTACCTTTGTAATCGGGTTGAGCAAGTGATCATTCTGACCCGTCAACCTATTGGTTATTAGTTTTAGTGTTATTAATTATGTGGTTAGGATGAGTTGTAGCCGTGAGGTCACAACTCATTTTCTTTTTTATTCACCTTTTCCTATATTTGCTCCGGCATTATCGGACGTATGTCCGCACACAAATCAATGAAAAAATACAACTTTGACGAAATCATTTCCAGAAAAGGAACCAACTGCATCAAATACGATATTCCGGAAGTCGGGGACAGATACGCATTATGGATTGCGGATATGGATTTCAGGACTCCGGATTTCATAATTGACGCAATGCGCCGCAGATTGGATCACCCGGTACTCGGCTATTCATTCATTCCCGAATCCTATTTCAACGCTGTCATCACTTGGGTACAGAAACTTCACGGATGGGAAATCCGCAGGGAATGGGTAAGGTATATTCCTGGCATAGTCAAGGGAATAGGAATGGTTTTATGCCGTTTCTGCAATCCGGGTGACAAGGTAATCATTATGCCTCCGGTCTATCATCCGTTCAGGATAGTTCCTGAAAAGAACGGGCTTGAAGTTGTGAACTGTCCTTTAATACCGGTGTATGACGAAGACGGATTCCTGAAGACATACAAAATGGATTTCAAGGCCCTCGAATCACTCATCGATTCCAAGACAAGGGTATTGATCCTCTCAAACCCTCACAACCCGTGTGGCATCTGCTGGCCTGTAGAAGAACTTCAGGAACTGGCACATATTTGCGCCAAGCACAATATCTTGGTCATTTCTGATGAAATACATGCAGAAATGGCATTCAAAGGACACAGGCATCATCCGTTCGCAACAGTGAGTGAAGAAGCCGCCGACAATTCGATTAGTTTCCTGGCGCCGTCCAAGACATTCAACATAGCAGGAGTCGTAAGTTCCTATACGGTCGTTCCAAATGAAAGACTGAGGGAAGTGTTCTTCAGGTACCTTGAAGCCAATGAGTATGACAGTCCTACAATTTTGTCTGTAATAGCGGCGGAGGCGGCATATACCCACGGAGATGAATGGAGAATGCAAATGCTTGATTACGTTCAGGGAAACATCGATTACACAGATGAATTCTTGAGGAAACACGTCCCCGGTGTCCACTGCGTAAGGCCGGACGCATCTTTCCTTGTCTGGCTGGATTGCAGAAAACTGGGCCTCACCCAGGAAGGTCTGATTGAACTTTTTACTGACAAGTCAGGCCTGTATCTGAATGACGGCAGCATGTTCGGAGAACAGGGCGCGGGATTTATGAGAATGAACGTAGGCTGCCCGAGATCAGTCCTCAAATCCGCACTCGAAAGTCTTTCGGAGGCCGTCTCCGGGATGAATGAATGAAATGCTTTCCGCATGGAGGTAGAGCCTTCCTCCATCTGATGATCCATACAGCCGGTCACCCTTGACAGGGTGGCCGAGTCCGTTTTTATGAGCAGCATGAACTCTCAGCTGATGAGTCCTGCCTGTCAAGGGTCTGAACAGAATCTCTATTTCGCCATTTGGAAGAATATCCAGGACTTCATACTCGGTGATTGCCTTTTTCCCGTTTTCGTAATCCACCATCTGTCTGGGCCGGTCATAGTAATCCAATGAAAGCGGAAGTGCGACAGTCCCTTTGCGGGCATGTCTGAAAGGCTCTGTTCCGGCAGACAGTCTGGCACGGTAAACCTTTGAAACTTCTCTATTTGCAAATTGGGACTCAAGCGTCACTTTAGTATCAGGAGTTCTGGCAAAAACCATAACGCCTGATGTATCCATATCAAGACGGTGGCAGGAATAAACCTCTGGATATCTTTCCTGAAGCCATTCAAGAAGGGATACTTTCCCGGTCTTTCCGGGAACGGACAGCATACCTGAAGGCTTATCAACCACTATTACGTATTCATCGTCATATATGACACGCGGCTCCGTCTCACAGGGAAATGCGCTGTCCAGCGGGTTGGGATCAACGTCAAGCCCTTTCATCATAAAAGTCAGCAAAGGTCCGCATTTACCTGTGCAGGAAGGATAGAAGCGACCCTGTTCCCGAACTTCAGAATCGGGTGAGTTGCCGTACCAGAACTCTCCCATAGCCAATGGCTTGCATTCTTGTCTGTAAGTATATTCCAACAGTTTTGGGCCGGCACAGTCTCCTGTGCCACCGGGAGGGACCAGCCCCCTGCGTGCAAAGATTTCCTTTATGCTGGCGGTTTCCCCGGCAGCATTATGCACAATATAGCTTGAGAACAGTTCGTCCTGAATATGCCTCGAATCGTCAGCAGACACTGCCGGTCTGAGGTTTTCAGTGTCGAAAACCGGTGGGACGAAGCCGTCTACGTGAGAACGTCCCTTTGCCAGTCCCGAGAAGGCATAAAAGCATTTATTCTCTCCGTTTTTATCCTTCGCGAGCATCACTCCCATCATCTTCCCCTCGCTGAACAGATTCTTTAGATACTCGTCTTTATTTATCCTGTCAATCAAAGAATCAGCCGCTTCCACTATAAGAGGATGCGGCACATAACAGAAAGGATATGTGAAAGTTTTGGGAGGAGTCATCAGTCGAATTTCCGAATCTCCCTGTAAACACGATGAACAGGAAAACCCATAACATTGTAGAATGATCCTTCAAGGCGCGAGATAGCTACATAGCCTATCCATTCCTGAACCCCATATGCCCCGGCCTTGTCAAAAGGTTTGTATTTGTCGATGTAATAGTCAATCTCCCCGTCGGACAATTGTTCAAATGTCACAAAAGTGCTGTCAGAAACAGTCTTTTCTCTATGTGCGTCCCGGATTGTAACTGCCGTCACGACTTCATGAGTCCGGCCCGAAAGTGTCCTGAGCATTTCAGCGGCATCCTCACGACTATGCGGCTTTCCAAGCACTTTCTTGTCTGCATCTCCCACTATGACAACAGTATCGGCAGTGATGAGCAATTCATCGTCATTCAAATCTCTATGAAAACCATGGGATTTTCCAACAGACATAAGTACAGGTATTTGATGCGCTTCAACTGAAGCATCGAATGATTCAACGAAACTATTCTCGGTATCAATCGAAAACTCAACGTCAAGCCCGTGAAGCAGCTCCCTGCGACGCGGGGAATTGCTGGCAAGAATAATTTTTTTCATTAGAAATACTCTTCGAATTTATCCGGATTGAAAGTCCATTTTCCCTGCGCCTTCAGCAGATTTTCCACTTCGTGCCTGACGCACCACTTTCCGCCGGGGAACTCTGACACTATATCGGCGGCTTCTTTTGCCTCTTGAACTGCGTCGGAAGGGGCCACGCCTATGCCGCAAGCTTTCAGGACCTGAATGTCGGGAATGTCATCACCGAAATACATCACTTCTTCAGGTGACAAGCTATTCTGCTCACAGAATCCGTTGAATATGGATAATTTTCCACGTGCTCCCAGAAACAGATTTTCAGGCTTAACGTTCAGATGAAGGCATCTTTTTTCAAGAGCTTCAGTCTTTCCGCCGGATATGATTGCGGTAATTAGACCCTTTCTGGCGGCGACCCTGATTGCAAATGAATCCTTTGCGTCAAAAACCCTGAGCAGATCTCCGTCAGAGAGAGGAATCAGGCTGCCGTCAGTCATCACGCCGTCAATATCGAAGACGACTGCCTTGATTCTTTTAAGACTTTGTTCCGTTACCATTTGCGAAATCTGCCAGATTGAAAGTCCCTTTCTGTTCCAATCCGATATTTATCTGTCCGTACTGGGATTCATATTTGCCGATATTGTCCGCAAGTGCATTCATGAGTCTCTTCGCATGCTCCGGGTTCATCACTATGCGGCTGACAATCTCAGGCTTCGGAAGACCTGGAAGCATTTCCGCGAAATCAATGATAAACTCGCTGTGGGAATGGCTGATTATCGCCAGATTCGAATAGTTCCCCTTGGCGATTTCGGGTTTCAGCTCAAGACTGAACTGCTTTTTCTCTTCATTTTCCATTTTTCGATATGGTTTTGTCTGTACAAATATACTATATTATTTTGTACCTTTGCCAATTATGGAATTAAGTGCAAAATACAATCCTTCGGAAGTAGAGGATAAGTGGTATTCATATTGGATTGACCACAAGTGCTTCCATTCAGAGCCGGACTCCCGCGAACCATATACTATCGTCATACCGCCGCCAAACGTTACCGGTATTCTTCATATGGGCCACGTACTCAACAATACGTTGAATGATGTGCTTATCCGCAAGGCCCGCATGGACGGGAAGAACGCATGCTGGATCCCCGGAACGGATCACGCCAGCATTGCTACAGAAAGCAAGGTCGTTGCAAGACTAAAGGAAAAAGGAATCCGCAAGGAGGACATCGGACGTGAGAAATTCCTCGAATATGCCTGGGAATGGAAAGAAGAACACGGAGGAATCATTCTGCAGCAGCTGCGGAAACTGGGAGCCAGCTGCGACTGGGACCGTACAAGATTCACTATGGAACCGGAGCTCACCAAGGCGGTGATTGCAACCTTCTGCCATTTCTACAAAAAGGGATGGATCTACAGGGGAGTCCGTATGGTAAACTGGGACCCGGAGGCCCTTACCGCGGTATCTGACGACGAAGTAATTCACAAAGAAACCAAGAGCCACTTCTACCATATAAGATATTATGTTTCCGACGGGAAAGGCAAGCCTACGGACAAATATCTCGTGATAGCCACAACAAGACCGGAGACTATAATGGCCGATGCAGCCATATGCGTCAATCCTGCAGATAAAAGGCATCAATGGCTTAAAGGAAAGAAAGTTATAATTCCATTAATCAATAAGGAAATCCCTGTTATCGAGGATGATTACGTTGAGATGGACTTCGGTACCGGATGCCTGAAAGTGACGCCTGCACACGACGCACATGACTACGAAATAGGAATGAGGCACAACCTTCCGGTTCTAGATATCATTAACGACCGCGGAAAACTTAACGAAAAAGCTCAAATCCTGGTTGGAGAAGACAGGTTTGAGGCAAGAAAACACATAGCCAAGCTGCTTGAAGAATCCGGCAACCTTGAGAAAATAGAGGAATATACATCCCCGATAGGCTACAGCGAGAGGACCAACGCCGTCATTGAGCCGAGACTCAGCGCACAGTGGTTCCTCAAGATGGAAGACCTCGCAAAGGACGCGCTTGATGCAGTGGAGTCGGGTAGGATCAAATTCATTCCTGACAAATACCGCAATACATATCGTCACTGGATGGAGAACGCACACGACTGGTGCATTTCCAGACAGCTTTGGTGGGGACAGAGGATACCGGCATACTACCTCCCTGACGGTCAGATAGTGGTAGAGGAGTCAGCTGAAGCGGCGCTTGAGGCAGCCAGGAAGATTAACCCGGCAATAACTGCAAATGACCTCAGACAGGACGAGGACGTTTTGGACACCTGGTTCTCAAGCTGGCTGTGGCCTATCAGCGTTTTCGATCCCGAACTCCCTGGACACCCTGACAACAAAGCGAACAGGGATCTCGCATACTACTACCCGACCAACGACCTTGTAACGGGACCTGATATTATTTTCTTCTGGGTTGCCAGAATGATAATGGCCGGAGGGGAATTTATGAATGAGGTACCTTTCAGGAACGTATATTTCACCGGCATAGTCAGGGACAAGCTGGGCCGCAAGATGAGCAAAACCCTCGGCAACAGCCCTAACCCTCTGGACCTGATAGACAAATACGGCGCAGACGCTGTCCGTCTCGGTATGCTTCTGTGTTCGTCTGCAGGGAATGATATCCTTTACGATGAGTCACAGGTAGAGCAGGGCAGGAATTTTTGCGGAAAGATATGGAATTCATTCAGGCTGATACAGGGATGGCGGATTGACGAAGATGCTCCTCAGCCTGAGGTCAGCAGACTCGCCGTAAAATGGTTCGACAACCTGCTGAGCAGAACCGTAGAGGCAGTTGAAGACCATTACAGCAAGTTCCGCATATCCGATGCCCTTATGGCTATTTACAAACTTTTCTGGGACGATTTCTGCTCTTGGTATCTTGAGCTCGTAAAGCCGGCATACGGAACTGCGATTGACAGAAAGACATACAACAGCACACTTGAATTCTTTATCAAGCTCCTGAAGCTCGTGCATCCTATTATGCCGTTCATAACCGAAGAACTCTGGCAGGCAGTATCGGAAAGGAAGGATGGCGAGACTATTATGTTCGAGCGCACTCCGTCAGCCGGCCCTTACGACGAAACGTTCCTGGGTTTTTTCGACGTTGCAAGAGAAATAATCAACAACATCAGGGGAGTCAGGGCGCAGAAGCAGATATCACCGAAAGAGGCCCTCGACGTCTGCATTGAAGGTACTTTCTGCAAAGAGCTTGTTCCTGTGCTGAAAAAGGCTGCAAATATCACGGAAATCATTGATTTTGTTAGTGGTGCATCTGTTTCCTTCATCGTAGGTACAGTTAAAGTATCTGTTCCACTTGATGGATTTGTCAATGCAGATGAAGAAAGAGTCAAGATTAAAGCCGAACTCGAGCATCAGCGCAAATTCCTGACCGGCGTCAGAGCCAAGCTCGGAAACGCTAATTTCGTAGCCCACGCACCTGAGTCTGTGGTGGCCGTCGAGCGGAAAAAGGAGTCAGACGCATTGGCAAGAATCGAAGCATTGGAGGAATCTCTCAAGAAACTTCAATGATTTCTGTCGATAACGTATCGGTAGCTTATGGCGGTTTTGTCCTTCTCGACAAAATCAACTTCCACATAAGCGAAAATGACAAGATAGGGCTTGTCGGCAAAAACGGAGCCGGAAAATCAACGATTCTGAAACTGATTTGCGGAATTCAGAACCCGACAACCGGACAGATAGACAGGCCCAATCATATTTCTATAGGATATCTCCCTCAAATCATGGAGCACCATCGGGGAAAATCCGTCCTCGATGAAACGATGAGCGTGTTTGACGAGGAAAAGGAAATTGACCGTGAAATTGAAAGGATTACCACAGAACTCGCAGAGAGAACAGATTATGAATCCGATGATTATCTATCTCTGATTGAATATCTGAATGAGCTGAATGACAGGGTCAGCATCAATCATTCTGAGCCGCCGGAGGTTCAGGCCAGGAGAACGCTGAACGGTCTCGGTTTCAAAGATGACGAGCTCGGCAGACTGACGGAGACATTCAGCCAGGGATGGAATATGAGGATCGAACTGGCGAAAATTCTCTTGAAGAAGCCTCAAGTATTGCTTTTGGACGAGCCTACCAACCACCTGGATATAGAATCGATAGAGTGGCTTGAAAATTATCTCAAGAATCGAAAATGCTCCATTCTGCTCGTATCTCACGACAGGAAATTTCTGGACAACGTCACAAACCGCACGATTGAAGTTGTCCTGGGTCATATCACGGACTACAAAGTCCCATATTCTCAATATCTGATTCTCCGTGCCGAAAGACTGGCGCAACAGACAGCCGCTTACGAGAATCAACGGAGAATGATCCAAAAGACAGAAGATTTTATTCGCACGTTCAGATATAAACCAACGAAATCCAATCAAGTACAATCACGAATTAAAGCATTGGATAAGCTTGATAGGATTGAAATCGACGAAACGGACAACGTCACCCTGACAGTTAAATTCCCACCGGCGGAGCGATCCGGAGACGTTGTCTACAAAGCGTCAGACATCACCGTCGGTTATCCTCAGAAAATAGTATTCAGAAACGCGGACATAGAGATTAAAAGAGGGGAGAAAGTGGCCCTTGTGGGAAGAAACGGAGAAGGGAAGACCACACTTATGAGGGTTATCGCAGGCGAATTGCACCCTATCAGCGGTGAATCCAGGACGGGGCATAACGTCAATCTGGGATACTTTGCCCAGAACCAGGAAGATATACTGGACAAAAACGACACGGTGTTCGGGACGCTTGACAGGATTGCCGCAGGGGATATCAGGACAAAGACGAGAGACATTCTCGCACAGTTCCTGTTTCGAGGGGAAGACATTGACAAAAAGGTCTCTGTACTCAGCGGAGGGGAGAGAGCGAGGCTTGGAATGGCCAAACTTATGCTTCAGAGCCACAACGTGCTTGCTTTGGACGAGCCTACCAACCATATGGATATCAAGAGCAAGGATATTCTGAAACAAGCATTGAAAGCATTTGACGGCACACTGATCGTCGTTTCTCACGACAGGGATTTCCTGGACGGCCTTGTGGACAAGCTTTACGAGTTCAGGGACGGCAAAGTCAAGGAACATCTGGGCACAGTATCAGAATTTCTCGAAAAGAGACGCATTGAAAGCCTGGCGGAACTCGAGAGGAATAATCACACGGAAAAATACGACAATCAGCCTAAAAAGGATTCTTTTGCCGAAACAAAGGCAAAATCCAAAGAAGACAGGAAGAAGCAAGAGCGGATTTCCTTTCTTGAAAAAGAAATAGGGAAGTATGAGAGCAAGATGAAGGAAATCGAAAACATTCTTACCGATTCTCCTGAAAGTGCGGACATAATGGAGCTTACCCGGGATTACCTTGAGACAAAGAGAATCATAGAAAATTACACGGAAGAGTGGGGCAAATTGATATGACCAGAGCGGCAAAACCAGTGTAACAAAAATGTTAGTATATATAACTCTTTTGTTTTATTAGCTGATATATAATTACTTATCATTAATTATATATCTCCTTAGTAAATCCAAGGCAGTGGAAGTAAACCTATAGATATTAGTAACTCTATCATTATTAAACATATAGCGATATGTTAATATCCCTTTAGGTCCTGAAATTCCTATCCAAACAGTCCCTGCGGGATTTCTTTCGTCGCCGCCTTCCGCAAGACCGGTTGTTGAAACAGAATAAGTGCTTCCGGTAAGCTTCCTGACTCCATCCGCCATCTGTTCGGCAACCTGGCTGCTAACCACACCATATTTGTCTATATCGGCCTGTTTGACACCCAGGACGGCAGTCTTGACAGGTATGGCATACGACGTAACCGAGCCAAGATAATACTCGGAAGACCCGGAAACAGTCGTTAAAAGGTGGGAAATACAACCTCCGGTGCAGGATTCGGCAGCGCTGACAGTCTTGCCTGTGCCCTTAAGCAAACGCCCTATTACAGCCTGTATCGTGTCATCCTGAAGAGAATACAGATTATCACCCAGATACGGCTTCAAGGCCTCTATCCGGGCCCCAAATTCGCTTTCTGCGGCATCTCTGTCTATCCCATAGGAAGACAGGCGCAGGCGAACTCCCGTTGACGGATTTGGCAGATATGCCAGATGGATATATTCGGGAAGAGAATCCTCCCAAGGAGCGATAAGTTCCGCCAAAGCCGATTCAGCCAAACCATAAGTCATTATAGTTCTGTGATAGATGCTCTCTGTTTTATAGTGTTTATCTATATCCAGCAATACATCCGGAAGAGCACCCATCGCCTCGGAAGGCACGCCGGGAAGCGAATAAATCCTTTTGTTGCCATCCATAGGAAAGACCATAATAGGAGCAGTGCCCATTTTGTTTGGGATAACCTCGCAGCAGGCAGGAACAACGGACTGCTCAACATTGGATTTAAGCATATCCAGTCCCCGGGAGGCCAGAATCTGCCTGTTGATCTCCGACTGGGCTGTATATTCCACGTAATCCGCACATCCGCAGAGCTCCGCAAGTGCTTTTTTAGTAATATCGTCCTTAGTTGGACCAAGGCCTCCGGTAACAATGACTATATCATTGTATTTCAATTCGTTTGTTAATTGAGATATTATTTGGGGATGATTGTCTCCGATGGAGACCATATGATTGACTTTGATTCCTTTAGACTGGAGAGCTCCGGCTATCCCGGCTGAATTGGTGTCAACAATCTGGCCGATCAGGATTTCATCCCCGATGGTGCACACAGAAGCGGTAACCATAACGTTAACTATTTATTTTCTAATTGTTTAAGTATCTTACTGGCAATTGACGGACCATCCAGCACGAGGCCTGTGGTGATTTCGATCAATGAGGCTCCGGCATCAAGCATCCCACGTGCAAGTTCTGCGGATCTGATTCCTCCGTATCCTATGATAGGGAGTTTTCCTTGCGTATACGAATGAATATATGCAACATTCTCAGCCTTAGCCACAACCGCACCGTCAACTCCATTAAACATACAGTAGTCGAGAATGCTGTTCAGCTGTTGTTCGGGCATATCATGGTTAATCCTCAGCAGCACAGGCCTGTATGCATCATATGTCAGTCTGGCATCGAGGATTTTATCCATAACATCAAAAATCTGAGAGTCTTTGATCTGGAACACAAAGAAGTCCGCGAAATCATAGGCGAGTGTAAAGCAGCGGAGATGATCCCGCTCAATGCAGATTGACACATTTGTGCTATTGTCATCTGCCTCAAGATTTGAAAGAGCAGTGATAATATTGTCGGCCCCGACCGGGCCGATATCAACAAAACTGAAACCGTAAGCGATGAGAGGTCTATAGAACCTGGCTTCCTTATCCAGCCCGGGGCCTATTCCGATAGGGTTGTCAAAAGTCAAATCGAACAGTTCCCGTTTCGCAGACTTGTATTCCTTTTTATAGCGCAGCTTTATAAAAAACTTACCGAAAGGCAGTCTATCAATGATTTCAAGATTGAATTTCATCAACCTGAAAGCAGTGTCCATGTTAAATAATCTAATAATTCCCTTGTACATAGCAGTACAAAGTTAATGATTATTTCACTTCCTGGTACGTGCCATCATCGAAGAAAATTATCACTTTAGAAATACTATGACTTACAGTATGTTCAATAGACACATTTAAAGGATTTGTCAATGGCTTTTCTTCTCTCTCCGGCATAGTGGTCTGTACGGTTTCCGGAGCGTTTTCGCCGGCAAAGACAGCGGCGAACAGATCATCAGAACGGTCATCGGTCATTTTGGCTGACTTATACATTTTTCCCTTACCCGTAATAAGCCATTCAAGGTTCAGGGCAGGGTAGAGTCTGGCCATATTTTCAATAAAATCAAAACCGGGCTTGTTCCGTCCGGCAATTATGTGAGAAATACCGGCCCTGGCCACGCCAAGCGAATCTGCAAGTTGCGCCTGACTGATGTTTTCTGCATTCAGAAACTGTTGTAATCTTTGATTCATATCCTGTAAATTATTTACAAATGTAATCATAAATTTTGAAATTCTAAACATGACCGATGATTAACAATTGTAAACAACAGGGGGACGACACTATTATTATTGTTGAGCGCAGCTTTATTACATATTAATTATTTACCTGATTTATAACAGATTAATCCTATTCACAATACTATAATTCAGATAAAAACCGCATGTTATTACAGGAATTCACACGACAATCATAAATGCATACTTAATATAGACCATATCAAATATCTGATTTTTAAGATATTACGATAAAATTAACTTTATGATAAATTATACTTATGCTACAAATGTGAATTATCTGGCAATTTGTCCTATGTTTTCTCATAGTTAACTTATGTTAATCGAGAGAATACTATATGTTAACATTTGTAAATAGACATAAAACTGTATTTTTTAGTAACTTTGCAGTCGTTATGATACCTGACATCAGAATTGAAAATTACAACTATCCTCTTCCTCAGGAGAGGATTGCAAAGTATCCTTTGGAAAGAAGGGATGAATCCAAACTCCTCATATATAAAGAAGGCAAGGTTGAAGAAAAGATATTCAAAGAGATTCCGGACAGCCTGCCTGAGAATACAATAATGGTATTCAACAATACAAAGGTTGTCCCTGCAAGGCTGCACTTCAGACGTTTTTCGGGAGCTAAGATTGAAATCTTCTGTCTTCAGCCTGTACTTCCCGTGGAATACAACACCTCCTTCTCATCCACGGAATCCTGCCAGTGGAAATGCGTGGTCGGAAATTCCAAAAGATGGAAGGATGATATACTCGAATATGACATTCCAGCGGGAATGAAGGGCCCTGTATCTTCCCTAAAAGCCAGACTGATCAGAAAAGAAGAACTCGTATGCATAGTGGAGTTCTTCTGGGAGGGTGGCGAACCGTTCTCAAGAGTGTTGGAATTATGCGGACAGGTCCCTATTCCACCATATCTCAACAGGGAAACCGAGGCAATAGATATTGAACGGTACCAGACTATGTATGCTGACGTAAGGGGTTCTGTTGCAGCTCCGACCGCCGGTTTGCATTTCACTAAAGAAACACTTGAGAAAATAAAGAATAAAGGCATTGATACTGAATATGTTTGCCTTCATGTGGGTGCGGGTACTTTCTTACCTGTCAAGTCATCAAAAGTGGCGAACCACACTATGCACAAAGAGCCATTCGCCGTCTCCAGGGATTTTCTTATTAACCTGAGGGACAGCGGCAAAAAGGTAATCGCCGTAGGTACCACTTCAGTAAGAACATTGGAATCTCTTTACTATATAGGTGTAAGCTGCATTGAAAACGGCGAACCGCAAGAAGTCAGACAGTGGGCTCCGTATGATCGGGAGTATAAATATTCATTGAAGGAGTCAATCAACGGAATCATCGCATACCTTGACAACAACGGTCTTGACGAGCTGACAGCAGGCACAAGGATTATCATTGTCCCGGGATTCAAGTTCAGAGTCGTTGATATGATGGTGACCAATTTCCATCAGCCTCAGAGTACACTGATTCTACTTGTCTCCGCCTTTGTCGGAGGAGACTGGAGGACCATATACGATTACGCACTTTCGCACGATTTCCGCTTCCTCAGCTACGGGGACAGCTCATTGTTATTCAGAAGATAATGGACTACGACGACATCAGGCCATACAACGACGCTGAGATTTCCGATGCGTTGAAACATATTGCAAAAAATCGCGCCACGTGG
Source organism: Candidatus Cryptobacteroides sp. (assembly GCA_045615565.1). Classification (GTDB taxonomy): domain Bacteria; phylum Bacteroidota; class Bacteroidia; order Bacteroidales; family UBA932; genus Cryptobacteroides. The sequence goes on from JAZLFC010000003.1 coordinate 38,621, forward strand.
CTTATTTCCAAATACCTGTGGCCATTCAAGCCGTTCTGGCACTTATCCTGTATGATTAGGAAGGCGAGGACGGTGGACGGATTCCAGCTTAATGTAGTATATAAGGCCGTCGATTCAATCATAAGGAAAACAACTTGCGGTTTGTCATCCGATATGAGCAATGCAGGCCGGAACAAGTTCCTGGCCATTTCAAACCACCGCGACATTGTATTGGACCCGGCTTTTTTCCAGAAATCCCTTGCCGATGCGGGCATCTCGACAACTAGAATATGTACCGGTAACAATCTCCTTGCAAATCAATTGATTACAGACCTGATGAAGTCCAATAAGATGATCATTGTCAACAGGAACCTCAAAGCCAGGGAACTGCTGGAATCATCACGGTGCCTTTCATCATATATCAGGGAAAGTATAATATCAGGTGAAAGTTCCGTCTGGATAGCTCAGAGAGGAGGACGTTCAAAGACAGGAAAGGATCTGACCGAGACTTCAGTACTCAAAATGCTGGATATGAGCGGCGAAAACGGTTTTGCCGACAATTTCGCTGATCTGAACATCCTTCCGTTCGCAATATCCTATGAATACGAATCCTGCGACGCGCTTAAGGCCAGGGAAATACTGCTGAGCAGGCAGGGTCCGTATGTGAAGGCAAAGGGAGAAGATACAAAAAGCATCCTGACGGGAATAAGACAAAAGAAAGGACATGTCCATATCCAGACCGCCAAGCCGATTACGCGTGAAGAACTTGAGGCTCTTTCCGGACTACCCAGGCAGGAAAGGTACAACCAGCTTGCGAAATTGCTTGACAGCAGGATTATTTCGTCATACAGGCTGTTCAAGACAAATTACATAGGATACGACCTGATGCACGGAACATCCGAATATCTGGACAAGGAATACACAAGCAAAGACCTCAAATCCTTCATCAGATATGCTGAATCCAGATTGAGGCCTTTCTCGAAAATATCAGACTTTGCAGAACTGAAACAGATTTTCTACGAAATCTACGGAAACCCCGTTGAAATGAAGAAGACTCCCCTTGTTACACAATTTATATTATGTTAACATAGGTATCTTTCACTCTAGTCTTTCTCCGCGTAAAGACCGATAAGAGTTCCCGTGAAGCCGCCGGCAGAAAGAGTCGTAAGATAAGTTGCATCGACGCCTGCTGCCAATTCTTTCCATTCCTTGCCGTCAATTGCATACCAGAAGTCGAATGTATCGCTATCGGCAACAATCTTGAGGTCAATGAATTTGTACTTGCCGATGGTATCCTGCGCAATATTGTGGCTGAGGTCTACGAATTGCGGTGCGGATCCCGGTACGAAATCCATCCTCATTTCCCGCTTGAACAAAGAAACCGTACCTTCGGACACTTTGAGATAATACTGGTGCCTTTCATCCTTGAATAGCATCATTCCAGCCGACTCACCCGCATTCTCAGAGTTGAAATACAGTCTTGTCACTGCGTTGAACTTATGGTGATGCATCCTTCTGGCAACAAGTGCTGGTGAATGAGAGCCGGTGGCCTTCTCTTCAGAGCAATATAATGAAAGATAGCCCGGCATATCAGTGAGCGAATACTTGTCGCTTGCAGGACCTCTCAAGGTCATCCAGGCATCTCCGAGAGTTTCAGATGAGAAATCGTCAACGATGTTGAAATTGCCGAAAGTAACGTTCTCAGCCCTCTTCACGCCTTCGTGTCTGACTATACGTGGCACAGCCTCCCCCGCCGGCAGAATGATCGGAAATCCGTCTTCAGTCCAGAATACAGGAAGCATATGAGTTTCGCGCCCGAGGTTCTCATAATCATTGCCGAACGGACGGTCTGCAAGGAACACCGCCCACCACTGGCCATTGGCATCGGCCACCAGATCGGCGTGGCCCGCGCAAGTGATAGGATCCTCTCTGAACGGGTCCAGACCGACCTGGGTAAGGATAGGATTTCCTTCATAAGACACGAATGGACCGAATGGCGTCTCGCCCTTGAATACAACCTCGGAATGCCACTCATGCACTCCGGTACCGCCTTCAGCGCACATAAGATAATAAGTACCGTTAATCTTGTAGATATGAGGTCCCTCTATCCAGTTCGGCTTGTTCTCCGGTCTTGAACCCTTATTGACAATTATTTTCCTCTCCCCTATCGTACAGTCATTATTCACGTCAAATTCAACGCAACGGATAGTTCTGTGACCGCTGTATTCCGGTTTCCCGTCAGGAGCATCGTCATTGTTCACGATATACGCCCTGCCGTCTTCATCAAAGAAGAAAGAAGGGTCGATACCCTTGACTTCCGGCAGAAATACCGGATCAGACCAGTCACCCCAGGGATCCTGCGTCTTGACAAAGAAATTGCCTCCACCTACATCCGTAGTGATCAAATAATAGGTTTTGTTGAATTTATTGTACTTGATGTCCGGAGCATAGATTCCGTCGCTGATTCTCTGGCCGTCAAGATAAGGAAGCTGTTCCGGACGGTCAAGGACGTTTCCTATCTGTTCCCAGTTCACCAGATCCGTACTATGGAAGATAGGCACGCCCGGGAAGAACACAAAGGTGGAAGTAACAAGAAAGTAATCCCCTTCCCCGTTAGTGCAGATACTCGGATCCGAATACCAGCCAGCGAGGATAGGATTGTAATAATAATCTTCGCCGGGGAGCTGATTCTGAATGTAATAGTTGTCATTTCCCTCATAGAGGAAATAATCGAATACTGCCACATCTTCAGGAGCCTTCACTGAGCAGGCGGCAAAAAGTGCGGCAGCGCACGCAAGAATCGTAAATTTCTTCATCGTTTTTTATTTATTTGGATTTTCTTTGGAAGCCCTGAAGGCATCAAGCTGGCGGAAACAGCAGGCATTGACAATCTCCTGAAGCCTGCGGTCAAAATTGTTTTTCACGCAGCACTCATAATCAAACACGAACACTTCCCCGTTTTCAACTGAATACGGCTGCCACTCCGGCTGGCCGTCCACGTTCGGATTACCGGTCTTTGCAAAATTAGACCACGACTCGCTCATCAGGTCAGCAAGTTTCAGATCATCTTCTGTCGGTTCCGGCACCTGATCCGGCACAAGATCAAGAGTATTGAAACAGAATGCAAGCTCGTTCCCGTGTACAGCCGCCCCACTTACAGGAGACTTACAATCAAACATATACATATAAGTATCTGCAGTTCTCTTTGAGCATATTGCATCAGCAGTGACAATGGTTTTCGGCCTGAACATCCTGTCCATGGAAACCAGATCCTTGGCTGTCCATCCGGGATATGATTTATTGAATTCGGCTATCAATTCGTCAGTCAAATCTCCGAAAACCGGCTCAAGCATAGGCATGGCCTCTTCAAATGAAAGATCACCTTCCATATTATATATAGACCTCTGCAATTCATTGAAAGTCGTACCGATCATCAGCGGAACATCGGAAGAGATATCGGCCAGGTCATCCTGGAATGGCTGTTGAAGAAGAATCTTTCCGTCAGGTACAGGACCGAAACCCCACATCATAGGAGTCCCCGGAGAGCGTGTTCCTATGCTCTTTGCCATAGCTCTCTGTCCGGCATCATATAATTCACGATAAGGTACTTCCGCAATCTTATCTACATCTTCAGGAGAGATACCCAACTCTTGCAGGACGGCTGCGCCGAGCGACTCTGTCATAGCCTTGTCGTTGACGTTCAGTATCGTACCGCTCATTATTATCGCCTTATGGAAAAGGCCTTTGGCAGACGGCATGCACATAAGGGTGCCGACCTTTCCGCCTCCGCCTGATTCACCGAAAATGGTGACATTATTCGGATCTCCGCCGAATTTACGGATATTGGTCTGTATCCATTGGAGAGCCTGCACGATATCGAGCATTCCCGCATTTGCTGAATATTTGTATCTCTCCCCGAACTGACTCAGATCCAGGAAGCCCAGAATATTCAGACGATGATTGAGGCTGACTACAACGACATCCTTCTTCGCAAGTTCAAGTCCGGGACTGCCGGCAGCCGATCCGGAATCAAATCCACCCCCGTGAATCCAAAGCATAACAGGCTTGCAGGCCTTTCTGTCTGTGGTCCAGACATTCAGGACACAAGAGTTCTTTTCAGACATCTCGCTCTCCGGAAGTTCCTTCCAGGTCCGCTGCATAACCTGCGGTCCCCAGTTCTCACATACCATCACTGTGTCCCATGGCTCCACAGGCTGCGGAGCCATAAATCTTTCAATCCTGGCATAAGGTATACCCTTAAAAGCCATAGTACCGTTTTCATCGTGACCTCTGACAAGGCCGGAATCAATCTTCACGACATATGGGTCACCCCCACCGCATGAGGACAGCACAAACGCAACTGCAAATATGGCAGCTGATGAAATAAGCCGTTTCATTTCCCGATATCTAAATTGTTCATATAATTATTCAAATATAAAACTTTATATTTGTAAAAAGCTCAATATTAAAATTCAAAATAGCCATGAAAAAATTAATAACTACTCTTGCCCTGGCAGCTGCATCGATTACTCTATTTGCACAAGGTCCGGCAGCAGGCCGCAGAATGCCTCAGTTCTCAGGTTTTTTCGGTCCGCGGGTTGATACGGTCAAGATATGGCCGAACGGCGCGCCGAATGCCTATCAGGCACCGGAAGGCTCAAAGTCAATTGAAGCATATATGGAAGTGTATCCGGCCAGGGAGCCGAACGGGTACTGCATCATCGCATGCCCCGGGGGCGGCTACGCAGTAATGTCAGACACTCACGAAGGACGCGATTTCAAAGAGTGGTTCAACGCACGCGGTTACACATTCTGCCTTCTAGAATACAGACTCCCGAGAGGACACCACGACGTACCTCTGAGTGACCTTCAGGAAGCCATCAGAATAATGCGCAGCCGCAAGGACCTCGGCATAGAGCACGTCGGTGTAATGGGCTGTTCGGCAGGCGGTCACCTCGCATCCACTGCAGCAACGCATTTCACATCACAGGAAGACAGGCCGGAGTTCCAGATTCTTTTCTACCCTGTCATTACTATGGACCTTGCCTACACGCACAGGGGATCCTATGACGGGCTCCTTGGTGAGAATCCTTCACAGGAGCTTGTGGATCTTTACTCCAACGAAAAACATGTCACGCCTGAAACCTCTCCCGCACTCATTTTCCTCTCTTCAGATGATTTCCTTGTACCGGTACACAACAGTATCCTCTACTATGAAGAGCTTGTCAGGAACCGCGTCAGCGCATCAATGCACATCTACCCTACAGGAGGACACGGCTGGGGATGGTCAGAGCGCATCTTCAAACCCGAGTTCACTGCCGAGATGGAGCGCTGGCTCAACACCGAAGTCAGAAAGTAATAGGTCATAACCTGTTCTTAGCCGTTTCGTATCCTATCATCGATACCTGCACTAGAGAGGCATTCTCAGCCATAGAAAGCTCCAGACAGCCGTTCACATCCGTCATTCCTCCGCCCAGGACAGTTGAATCCGGCAGGGAGAGAAAGACTGCCGTAGCGAACTTTCCAACTGTCCCCGAATACTGTCCATTCATCCCAAAGCGCTTGCAGAATCACCTGAAATGGATAATTTTGCACTGCGATGAAAAGAATCAGAAAAGAAGTTATACTTGACTACGCGCTACTCAGCGTAGGTTTCTTCGTGTTCTTCACGCTCATGAGGCCTTACGGGCTGCAAAATTCCGTCAGCGACAATCTCTGGGCCCTGCAGAGCCTCGGCTGCTGCTCATTGATATTCGTAGGAGCCATGATATCCGAGCTGCTGACCGCCTACCCGCTGCGTCTCCCCTGCGACTATTCACGGGAGTGGCCATACCAGATAAAAAGGAAAATCACCTTCTACCTTATTCTGATTATATTGATTTCAGCGATGGCCGGACAATATTTCACCATCATCGAATGGGGGTGGGAGCACTGGTATTACTTCTGGATAGATTACGACGGCAACTTCTCCCTCCAATGGTATTTCAACAGCTTCGTTCAGAATCTGATCCTGGCTCTGTTCGTATCAATATACTGGCTTCTGATGACCAAAAGCAGGATGAAAGAGTACAGGATACAGGAACTCCTTTCCATCAACGAGGCCATAGAAAAAGCCACGACCATGGCAGAAAACAAAGCGGATACAATTGTTATCACGGGAGATTCCAGAGAATCCCTCTCCGTCTCCCCTGCTGACATCCTATACGTAGAGTCTATAGCCAACTATCTGAGCATCTGGTATTTTCAGGACGGAGAACTGAGACAGAAGAGGATACGCAATACCTTGAAAAACGCAGAGGAGATACTGAAAGATTACACTTTCCTCCTTCACTGCCATCGGGCATTCCTGGTCAACTCCCGTTTCATCACCCACGTTGACGGGAACTCCACCGGCTGCCAGATCCACCTCTTCAGCATAGACAGGACTATTCCCGTCTCAAGGGCCAACTTCGAAGCCCTGCGCCACGCCCTACGCGAAAATCAATAATTTGGCTTATATTTGTCGACAAATAAAGGCAAATATGAAAGCGATACGGTTAATATCAGGTATTATATTGTCTGCCATTATCGTTACTTGGATAATGTTTGGGCCACTTGTAAAGGGAGCTATGTCCGTAACCGGACTTGATGATGGCATCTACTATCTCGAGTATTCAGGAAATGACGGGTTTGATGGTTTCCTGAAACAGGGCGGAGCAGATGATGCAGAAGAATTGTCAAGATACATCACAAAATTCCTGTCACGCGGTTTCGCAAGACAGCCGGAAGCCGAGCCTGTCGCCCAGGAATTCGGCTGCGCGACGCTTACAACAGAAAGTACTGACGGACAAATGTTTATGGGTCGCAACTTTGACTGGGGCGACAAAAGCCAATGCATTATATCGAAAGTCAGTCCTAGAGGAGGGTACGGTTATATCTCGGCATTCAATCCGGTATTCTTCGGCTTTGGAATGGACTGGAAGCCGGAAGGCTTCGCCAACCGATACCTGGCCCTTGCCAGCCTGTTCTGCGCATTGGACGGCGTGAACGAGAAGGGGCTTGCCATAGCAGATCTGATTGCAAGTGAAGAGGGAGAGACGCACCAGGACAACGGCAAACCGGATCTTACCACAACCTGCGCCATCAAATACCTCCTCAAGACCGCCGCATCTGTCGAAGAAGCGATAAGCCTTCTGGAAGGAATTGATTTTCATTCTGACGTAGGGGCTTTGCATCACCTTGCGATTTCAGACGCGTCCGGACGCAGCGTCGTTGTGGAATGGGTCGGAGACAGGATGATAGTCACCGACACCCCTGTCGTCACCAACCACTACCTCTGTCCTGAAAACTTCGGTTTCGGCCGCCATGAAGATGATTTCCGCTTCGAACAACTTCAGGCAGTACGCGACTCTCTCAACGGAAAGATGGATAAAACCCAACTTTTGGACGCAATGTCAGGAGTATGGCAGTACTGGAACAACGGCAACGGAGGCACCCAGTGGACAGCTATCTTCAAATTATCCGACCCGGGAGCCGATTACTACTGGAGGCGCGACACCTCCCGCCATTTCCATTTCGACCTGTAAGATACCGACCTGCCTGCCAGTCCAGGTTCTTTCTGTAGACAATATAAAACAACTGCGTCAACAAGGGAGGCATTTTCCGCGAGAGCGGGTACTTTCATGCCGAGTCTGTTGACGCAGTTGTTTTATAAATGGCAAGCGCCTAATCTTCTGTCACCGGGACAAGACGGATAATTCCGATGGAATTCTCCGGAAGAGTCATTGTAAATTTCTTACGAACCTGGCCCAGCTGAACTGACTGAGGCTTCACGGCTTCATCATAGCTGACTTCACCAACTTCAGGATTACCGGAATAGTAGTTCCGGTCGCCCTGATTCTTGACGGAAGTATCGTGAGAACTCATATATTCCACTGATGCATTGTACACAGTCTTATTCCCCAACTTAAGTTCAAGAAGCTTGTCCAATGCCTCCGAATTGACAACCTTCACAAACAATTCTCCTGTGCCGGTATCAATGGTAGGTGAAGTATAGACAGTCTCATCGACAGACTTCCCATTCATTACAGGACTGATGTCGAACGCTTTGTCTCCAGCTACAGAGAACAGTTGCAGATAATAGTAGTTGCAGCTGCGCCACAGTCCCCTGTTGTCGAACCAGATAAGGTTCGAATCCCATTTACCGAAGCCTTTCTTGCAGAAAAGAGGTGCATAGGCAGCCATCACAACCATATCCGAATTGCGTTCAAGACTGGTCCAATAAGCAGCCTCGGCCATAGCTGATGCATAGTCGTTGTTAGCCCTGCTGTTTGCAAATTCACCGACAAACACACGTGTTGGCACACTTCTATCATATGTATGACCTTCGGCTCCACGCACCTTCCCGGGACTGTATCTGTCACCATTGGTGTAGAACCACTTGTTGTCACGATAATAATGCTCATCCACATAGGTGTCCTGATACTTCGCATCGATATGCGCCATATTATCGTTGAATTCACGTCCCTGCGCAAACGCTCCCGCAGTGGAAATGATGATGATGTCAGGATATCTTGACTTGACAGCATTGTAAATGATATCGAACCTCTCCCAGAATTCCGGGCCCCGGTTTTCATTGCCGATGCCAAGGTACTTGAGGTTGAAAGGCTCCGGATGACCCATCCGCGCACGTACTCCACCCCATTCAGTATCAACCCCGCCATTGCAGAACTCAATGAAATCGAGAGCATCATCTACAAAAATACTTTGGAAACGAGCCCTATCCTCCTCTGTCTCAAGCGGAGCGATATACTTGTGACCGGCAAACTGACAGGTCACACCATTGTTCAGCACAGGCAGCGGGCTGGCACCGAGCGATTCTGCCATAAGCAGATACTCATAGAATCCCACATACTGCGAAGTCCAGTATCCCCAGTGATTGCGGAAACCTATGCGTTCCTCCCTCGGACCGATGGAATTTTTCCAGAAAGGCTGGCCGAAATAGTTCGGTCCTTCCGAAGCACATCCTCCGGGGAAACGCATGAATGTCGGGTGAAGTGCAGCAAGAGCCTCCATCATATCCTTACGGAAAGGCCCCGCCTGACCGTTCATCCATAATTCCGAATCCTCCGGCAGCAGAGTCGCGAAATCCAGGAAGAAAGTTCCTTTGGAATCTCCGACAACAACCATGCGGCTGTCGACCGAACGTTCTGCAACAAGCGAACTGCTGAACTTCTGCCAGCTGTCATTCAGTTTTTCAATTTCAACGACATTGGAATTGCACCGGCCACCGGCATCCTCCAGATATACCTTTACCCCACCTTCATAGCCTTCTCCCTGAAGATAAAGGGAAAGGTCATAACTGACTCCGGCTTTCACGGGAATGGAAGGAATCTGAGTATTGTTGGAGTAATAGAAGCCCTGACGCTCCTGTCCATAAGGAGCCGTGCCATAACCGTTGGCGGCAATGCCAAAACCGTCGCCAGGCTCGGCTACGTCAAAACGCACACAGTACTGCGCATAGCGCTGCTCGTCATCATACTGATCATTCGGATCGAAATCATACCGGCGTGGCAGTTCTTCAACCAGTGGATGGTCACTGACCACTTTCACAGAGCCTGAAGCACCGTTTTTTGCAACTGCCGTCCAGCCGAAAATACAGGTGTCAGCATAAGAGGACTCCTTCTCGGAAGCATCAGGCACATTATAAGCCTGAAACGAAAAATTCTGTATAAGCTGGGCACAGATACCTCCGTCGAGAGACTGGTTCAGATCCTCGAAAAATATACCTGAAAGCGTAGGACTGATAGTAATGCCTGTCTTTTCCGGTTTAAGGGAAACAGTACGCAAATTATTCTGACTTGGCTCGGCAGCAAACAAGGCAGTGCCTGCCAGAACTGCAGAAAGCAACAATATTCTTTTCATGATTTCGATTTCAAAAATAGGAACTATTTAAAAAGCATCTGTGCATACTCCGAGAAGGATTTTCGCCACACCTGCCACTCGTGATCTCCCGGATATGAACGGAAAGTCACGTTCACGCCTGCATCAGTCATATTCCCGACCGCTTTTTTCGTGTATGAGATTCTCGGATCCTGCTCACCGCAGCTGATAAAGAAAGTGTCAAGAGACTTGTTGAATGCATCTGTAGCTGAAAGTATGCCGGGGCACTCGCGCTCGAGGTCGAAATTCACGCCCTGAATACCGCCGAAAATACCGGCAGAGAACACTCCTATATTAGCGAACACATCCTGAGCCCTCAAGCCTACATACCAGGACTGTCCGCCTCCCATTGAGAGGCCGCACATAGCCCTGTTATGCCTGTCGGTCTTGACTCTGAAAGTCTTCTCTATGAAAGGAACGATATTTTCGAGAAGTTCTGCACGATAAGGCTTCATTCCTTCAACGCTGTATCCGCCTCTGCTGCCCGGAGCTGCAGGAACGTTGGAATTGACACACACAACGATCATTTCCCTGGCCTTGCCCTCTGCAATCAGGTTATCCATAATGGTAGCGGTTCTACCCTGCTGTATCCAGCCTCTGTGGTCCTCGCCGCCGCCGTGATGGATATAAACTACAGGATACTTTCTGTTTCCCTTCTCATAGCTTGCTGGAGTGTACACAAATACCGGCCTCCAGGACTGGGAATATTCGGAGAAATATGTCAGCTCGCGGACCTGACCGTGAGGGACGTCCTGTGCCTCGAACAGTTCGCATCCTCTCTCGGGAACATCGATGGCGCTAGACATACGGCCGCAGCCATAATAGCTCTCAGATGCAGGATCAGCAGTAGAAACACCGTTGATAAAAAGATTGTAATAATGGAAACCAGGCACCTGCGGTGCAGTACGTACCGTCCAGAAGCCGTCAGGACCATATGACATAGGGTATTTTCTGTTGCACAGGTCGATAACCGGATATGCCTCGGCTCCTGCACGCATCTTGAAGATGACAGAATTGTCAGGAAGAATCTTAGGGAAACCGTTCGGGTTTATATTAGTCACCGCAGATTCACCGTATGAATCAAAAAGATGGTCAGCGAACTTCACGAAAGCATCCCTGGTATCATACCACTGCTCAGCGGAGTCGTGAGAGAAACTAAGACTGGCATCAGCCGCGCGGGACGTCCTGTAATTTTCATCCACGAATGCCTTGACAGCCCTGTCGGAAGAAGACGGCATAACGGCTATCATTCTGGTTGTCATTCCCTTGGCAATCATATTGTCTAGGATAAGATTAACTCTTCCATTGCGGAACCAGCTCTCATAGGTATCACCTTCACCCGGCATAAGGTATACAACAGGCAATTCCTCGCTTCCCTCAGGGTCATATCCGGCAGGAGTATACACGCACATTGCCTCCTGCCTGTCTCCAACCTTGCACCACCTGTAAGCGACTTTCCCGTGAGGGACATCCTGAATATCCTTCAGGCCGGGGGCCGCTCCCGGAATGTCGGCAAGGCTGTATTTGAACTGCCTGTCTGGTGACAGGAACATATTTGCCTGATCGGCAATCAAGGTGCCGTCAACGATGAAAGCATATTCGTACAGGTCAGCTTTCCCAGGCCTGAGCGTAATACTCCATACACCGGTCTCATCCTTCTCCAGTTTATCCGCTACAGCGGCAAGAGGTCCGGCAAGCCTGACGTCACGTGCCTCCGGAGCATTGATGCAGAATGTCACACTGCCGTCTGCGTTATAGACAGGAGAATTCACCTGACGCGGGAACAAGGTCGCCATAACTGAAGGAGTAAGTTTCTGCTGGTCAGGTTTTTTCTTTGACAGGATCTTAGGCGCTGCGGATGTTCCCTCGGCAATCCTTTCCTTAACGACTTTGTCGTCCTGGAACAGGAGAGGGAGCGTCCTTTCGAGGAAATATCTCGCATTCATCCACGTATGGCCGAATTTGCCCTCGGTGAACACCTTTGTATTGTTTATTCCTTTGCTGTCGAGAAAATCCATATAATCCTTGGCATTTCCGTAAAGGAAATCGTCAGTGCCTACACCGAGCCAGAAAAGATGTATCCGCTCGTTGATATCAGGAAGGTCATATACATCCTTCAGATTTGTCTGGGTGAATGAACTGTAAGAGCAGAGCCAGGAGAACTTGTCAAGGTTCACAAGTCCGAGCATGAGCCCCTGGTTGCCGCCACGTGAGAAGCCTCCGATTGCACGGTGGTCCCTGTCATTGACGGTGCGGTAATTCTTCTCAACAAAAGGAATGAGGTCATTGATGAAGTCCTTTCCGAAAAGGTCTCCCATCGCAAAGGTATTGGTCCCTGCAGGGAAATACTTCGAAGGATTTCCGTAAGGAAGAACCACGATCATCTCCTTGGCAAGTCCCTCGGCAATGAGATTGTCAAGAATGCTGTTGACCTTTCCTACCTTGAAATATACCTCCTCAGTGTCAGTCGTTCCGCTGATAAGGTACATCACAGGATATTTCTTGTCAGGATTCTTTTCATAGAATGGCGGGGTGTACACAATCACGTTGCCCCAGGTCTTCATGGATTCCGACCAGTAGTTCCGATAGTCCACGGCACCGTGAGGAACGTCCCTGAGTTCATGGATAAGGCTCTCCCCCTTGCCGTTCACTTCAACGAGACTGTTCTTGAAAGTCTCGTTCGGGAAATACTCCTGTGCATTCGGATCCATAACCTGAATCCCGTCAACGATAAAGCAATAAGGATAGATATCCGGCGCAGCGGGGCCGAGTGTGACTGTCCACACTCCATTGTCATCACGCGTCATTTCGTGACGTCCGGCGAACTGGACATCAACCGCAACCTTTCCGGCAGACGCGTTCTCATAACGGAAAGTGACTGTATTGTCCTTGTGCACAACAGGCTGTGCAAACAGCTGACAAGCAAGCAGCATTGAAAGCTGGAAACAGATGGATTTCTTAAACATGTGCTATTGGTTATTGTAACTCCAAAGATAAATTTAATTTCCGAATTTATCAGTGTTTTCGTAACTTGCCTCGAAAAGATTTCAGCCGCTACGCCGGTCATAAAGGCTGCTTATTGTGGGCCGAAAACAAGAAAACAAAAATAATCAGGATATGTACGATTCTCAGAAAGGGCTGTATGTGGCCCATGGTCCAAAAGGGCCGATCAGTATCATAGGCAAGATGGCCAACCGGCACGGACTTGTTGCCGGAGCCACGGGAACAGGAAAAACCGTAACGCTTCAGGTGCTTGCAGAAACATTCTGCCAGGCAGGTGTACCTTGCTTTATGGCGGATATGAAAGGCGACCTTTCAGGCATAAGCCAGAAGGGAGCAATGAGTGGATTCATTGAGAAAAGATGCGCGGAATTCGGCATAGATAACCCGCAGTTCGATGCCTGTCCTGTCCAGTTCTTCGATGTATTCGGAGAGCAGGGCCACCCGATGAGGACAACGATATCCAATATGGGGCCGCAGCTTCTCAGCAGACTGATGGGGCTGAACGATACCCAAAGCGGAGTTCTCGATATAGTATTCAAAGTAGCCGATGACAGGAATCTTCTGCTTCTTGACCTCAAAGACCTCCGTTCAATGCTCAACTTTGTCAGCGAACATGCCGACGAGTACCGCAACGAATACGGAAACGTCAGCTCATCCTCTATCGGTGCTATCCAGAGAGCTCTGCTGACCCTCGAATCAGAAGGTGCGGACAAGTTCTTCGGGGAGCCCGCATTCGATATCAACGACCTCTTCCGAACAAGAGGAGGCAAAGGAGTAATGAGTGTCCTGGCAGCTGACAAACTTATGCTCAATCCGAAATTGTACTCCACCTTCCTGCTTTGGCTGATATCGGACATTTATGCCACCCTTCCTGAAGTCGGGGACCAGGAGCTGCCTAAGCTGGTATTTTTCTTCGACGAAGCGCACACCCTGTTCACCGACACGTCAAAGGCACTCGTAGATAAAATCGAGCAGGTTGTCAGACTGATCAGGAGCAAGGGAATAGGCATATATTTCGTCACCCAGAGTCCGACTGACATCCCTGACAACATACTCGGGCAGCTCGGCAACAGAGTACAGCATGCCCTCAGAGCCTTCACGCCAAAGGACCAGAAAGCAGTCAGGACTGCCGCCGACACATTCCGTGCTAACCCTTATTTCGACACAAGCGAGGCAATCATGAATCTGGAAACTGGCGAAGCGCTGGTTTCATTCCTCGATGAGAAGGGAGCGCCGTCAGTGGTTGAACGCGCACGCATACTCTTCCCTCTCAGCCAGATAGGAGCCATCACAGACTGTCAGAGAAAGGAAATTATAGAGTGGTCAGGCCTTGGCGGCAAATATGACACGCCTATCGACAGAGAATCCGCTTTCGAGGTTCTTCTTGCCGACAGGCAGAAAGCCGAGCAGGAACAGGCAGCCGTACAGGAGGAAGTGGTCAAAAGAAAGGAAAATACTATAAAGCAGGCCGGAAAATCCTCCGGCAAAGCCAGGAGCATAGGCGGCGCAGTACTCACTGCAGCAGCCGGAGCAGCAATGACCAGTGTCACAAGAAGCATAGGCACGGCAGCGGCAAATGCTGTCACCGGCAAGAAGAGCAAGAGCACATCAGGCAAGAACATAGCCGGCAAAGCCATTTCAAATGCCACTTCAACCGCAATCAGGACACTCACCAGAAGCATTCTCGGAAGCCTCATAAAGTAAATGATAAAAAAAATAACCTACTCTTTCATAGTTCTGCTTGTCTCACTTACCACTCTGTCTGCACAGGACTACTTTATTGAAGTGACCCCTGACAAAAAAATCATTCACCTGTCCGGGACTTCTCTATCCGGAGACACACCGGTGCAGTATATTCTTCAGATGATACCGGAGCTGATCATAAGAGGAGATATTGACTTTGCCAACTATGACCTTCAGCTTGACGGGAAAAGCGTCGGCGAAAGCAGGGACTACATTCTTTCATTGACAGTTATCAAAGACCTGGATAAGATTGAAATTTCCACGTCTTCAGTTTCCACCCAGCAGAAAAACGGACTGAGCGGAGTAATCAATTTCGTTACGAAAACACCTGATGAAGGTTTAGGAGGACAGGTTTCAATGGCAGCCACTACCTCGCCCAACATTATGCCCAACGCCAGGATTATGTACAAAAAAGGCAAGTTGGAGCTTACAGGGTTCGGGAATATGCAGTACTATAATGCGAAACAGGAAAAAACGTATACCAGCGCTTTAAAGAATTCCACCGACATCGGAAAAATCAATGGCAATTACAGATACACTCAAGCCACGGCAAGGGTAAATGCAAAGTACAGTTTTACAGAAAAAGACGAATTGAAAGGCTGGCTCCTGCTCAGTTCCAGCAAGGAATATGAACAGCAGGTTCAGGAATACATCAGGACTATCAAAGGTTTGACCCCGCTTGGCCCGGAATGGTCTTATTTTTCCGTTTTGAATGACACGTCCCATTCAGACAACAGGGTTCGGCTTCTGAACACACAGGCAGAATACAAACATACTTTCGGCGAGAACCACATGCTTTCTTTTTCAGCCGGATACCAGCTGGACAGGGTGGATAAATATGTGAATAGTGAGCTCAAATACGATGTCCCGCTTTTCATACAGGACGGCCACAAACTGCAGATGAAACTTGCCCTGAATTACACAGGCAAAATCGCGGAGACAGACGATGCCGGCAGCAGCAGTCTCTATCTCAGTCCATTGGCCGAGTTCAAATACTCGACGGACAAATGGACTGTAATAGGCGCTGCCAGATATCAGATGTACGACAGGTATTACTCTTTAAAAAAGAATCTGCGTTCAAAGGACTTCAATTCCATGGAGCACGACATCATCGGCAACATCAATGTTCTGTGGCAGTTCGAAGCGCACAAAGCGCTGAGATTCACGCTTTCGAGAAATCTCCTGCGCCCTTCCGACGAGATGCTCTATCCGGAAATGACATGGTATCAGTCCAAGAAGGAGTGGATATTGGGCAATCCGAAGCTCAGCCGCGCATATCTGCACAGCATCAGTACTGACTACATTATGGATTGGGAGAGAAAAGGGAGACACTTCACGTTCAACGCCGGACTGCAATACAACAAGTCAGATGACCTGATCCAGACTATCCGCATGCACGACGAAGAAAACGAAAAGTTCTACAATACCTTCGCCAATTCAGGCAAAAATGATATCCTGGCCACAAATCTGCTGCTCGTATATAACTACGACATCTTCTCATTTGCCGTTGCAGGAAACCTCTTCTGCAATTTCAAAGAGGAAAACGGAGAGAGGAACCATTACAACTATTTCAACCTCAGCTTCTCCCCTATCTTCAATTTCGAAGGAGGATGGAACCTGAGCGGCAAAATGGTTTACAACAGCACCGTTCTTCAGGCCGGAAGCGAATTGGGAGACTGCCTGCTTGCCGCCATAAGGCTTGACAAAAAATACAAGCAGTGGATATTCCACATTGAGCTGAACGATATTTTCGACTACATATCGTCCGACTATTCCAACATCAATGACAACATCGTATCCGTGAATTACGATATGTACAGAAGATATTTCGGCATAGGCGCGACATTTCTATTCAAATTGAGATAAACCGGACAATGAAAGCAGCGATTGTCGGAGCGGGAGCCTCAGGCTGTTTTTGCGCAGCGATTCTCCATCAGATTGCGCCTGAAATTCAGGTGACTGTGTTCGAAAAAGGGCGTACCCCTATGGCCAAGCTTGCTATGACCGGAGGGGGAAGATGCAATCTTACCAACACTTTCTGCGGAATTGACAGTCTCTCTTCCGTGTATCCCCGAGGCGGCAGGATAATGCAGAGGGCTCTCAGGGAATTCAGCCGGGAGGACACTGTCAAATGGTTTGAGGATGCAGGAGTCAGGCTCAAGGAGGAAGACAACGGAAGAATATTTCCCTGCAGCGACGACTCCATGGAAATAGTCGGCACAATACTACGCAGGATGGGAAGCGCAAGGATTGTCGCCAATCACCGGATCTCGTCACTTGACGAACTCAAGGACTATGATGCTGTTGTCATCAGCTCCGGTGGAGGCACGGCGGAGCTTGTCCGTGACAAAGGACTGGAAATCATCCCTCAGGTGCCGTCACTCTTCACATTCAATCTTGCTGACAAAAACATCCGTGGGATGAGCGGAATAAGCCTGAAGGATGTCCGCGTATCGCTGTCCGGCACAAAATTCAAGGCAGACGGGGACATTCTGATAACACACTGGGGCATAAGCGGCCCCGCGATACTGAAGTTGTCATCCTATGCCGCCGTATATCTGGCGGAAAACGATTATCGTGCCACACTCAGCATTAACTATCGCATAGAAGACATTGAGCTGACAAGGCAGGAGAACCTTCAGAAACTTGTGAGGACTACGCATCCGGACAATATTCCGGCGAGATACTGGGAATATCTGGTGTCCAGGTCAGGGCTAAGGGATGACATCAGATGGGCGGAAACCGGTTCCAAGGGCATCAACAGATTAAAGAACACAATCATCGACGACTGCTACGCAATAACCGGGAAAGCCCCATTCAAGGATGAATTCGTAACCTGCGGGGGCATAAGCACGTCGGAAATCAATCCAGGAACCATGGAATCCAAAAAATATCCCGGCCTGTATTTTACAGGTGAAGTGCTTGACATAGATGCGGTAACGGGAGGCTTCAACCTTCAGGCTGCCTGGACGACAGCGTATCTGGCTGCCAGATCAATTGCAGGAAAGTGAATACTCCTTTCCATCGACCTTGACCTTCACCGCTCCCCCTGCTCCTTCTACGCTGCGGATCAGCAGCTGCGCCCTTCCTTCAATTATCGGGACAATGACGCTCCTTTCATCAGTCTCGCTTCCGACAAACGAAACAGGGCCCGTAACGGTCACGGACGCTTCCGGCTTTGAGGAAGTGATATCAAGCACGACCATATCCAGACCGTCCGCCTTCAGGCCGGTCTTGCTGAATGCCACCGAGAACGAAGAAGGTACCGGCTCATAATTTGATTTCAGACTGATGGCCTTGGCGAGCGTGCCCTTGAAAGTTCCTTTTGCTGATATCTTCTTGACTGCAGAGCCGGTAACAGGCCAGGATACATAGCCGCTGCCCGATTGGACTCCGGTACCAAGATTCTTCCCGTTGAACGTAAGCGACACACTGCTGCAGTTGGTATATACCCAGACTTTTCCATCATAGACACCGCAAATATGCAAAGTCGGATTCCAAGTCAGGACAGACGTCAAAAGATATGCGGTATGTTTAGGATAGCCTCTATAGTCGAAAATACCGTCATGGCAGTCAGCGTCCCTGGAATCAAAGCCGCTGTTTAAAATCATTCCGGACATCCACTTGTGGCTTTCGTAGAAATCCAATGTCGCCCGGAGCTGAACGTCAGCGTTGAAAGCACCGTCATCAGGCACACAGGAAGGCTCATTAAGACCGATGGATTTCCAATTCGAGTGCATAAGTCTCTCATTCTCAGGATGGGTTACGATATAACCGTCATATCCGTTCACATCAGCGAAACCAAGCGTCTTTTCACCTCCCGATATGCCGAATACCGTATGTCGGGAAGGATCCTCGGATTTTGCATGTCTGGACATAATCCCGACCACACTGCCGCCCGCTTCTCCCGGAAGCTGCATAAGGCTCTCATCCCCCAGGCTCCACATAATCACTGAAGGATGGTTGAAATCTCTCCTGACAAGGCTTTCCAGTGCATCCAGTTCAGGTTTTCCCGCTCCCGGTTCGTTATTCTCTTCGATTACCATCATACCCATTTCATCACAAATGTCAAGAACAGACGGAGATGCCGGGTTGTGACCGAAAGAGACGACTGTTATGCCCGTTTTTTTCAACTTTTCCAGTCTGTATCTCCAAAGCTCGTCAGGAATCGCGGATCCCACTCCATAATGCTCCTGAGGTACACTGACACCACATATGGACACTTTCCTGTTGTTTAGGACAAAACCTCTGTCAGCATCGAATACGATATCCCTGACACCGAACTTTTCACGGATCCTGTCCACTTCTTCACCGTTCTTCAACACGATGGTCTCAAGCTCATACATGTACGGATCATCGATTTCCCACATATGAGGAATACTGATATGCAGGTCGGACTTGAAATCAGCGTTGCCGAAGCGGGGAATAACCTGACTCTCAGAATTTTCGGAACAGACATAATTGCCTTTCGCATCGTACACAATGAATCTCACGCTGACATACGCGTCGTTTCCATACAGATAATCCATATTGGAAACTGTGGTAGATGCGTACACCTTCCCGAAATTGGTCCATACTTTTGTCGAGAACTCCGGGATAAAGACAGAGTCGCTCCTGATGAGATATACGTTCCTGAAAATGCCTGAGCCTTCGTGAGGGCTGCAGTGGTCCGATCCGGCATCGACTGTCACTGTCACAATATTCTGTCCTCCGAAATTGAGATACGGGCTGATGTCAAAGACCTTTGACATATATGCATTTCCGCCCTCCCCGACTTTTGCACCGTTCACAAAGATTCTGCAGAACCCCGCAATTCCGTCGAATCTCAAGGAGAAATGCTGTCCTTTTTCATAGTCCTTCACATCCAGGACATATCTGTAACATCCTTTAGCGCCGTCGGAATCCACGCTCCAGTCATATGGAAGCGTAACTTCTCTCCAATCAGTCACATTATCTCCGTAACCGAAAAGCCAGTTTTTGTTAATGTTACTCTTCTCACGTGCTCCCGCCACCAACGAAAACAGCAAAGCGCAAAATGCAATTGACAATAGTTTTTTCATAACGCAAATTTACTAATTTTGCAATATTATGAAAAGAATTCTCGCGCTATTCGCCATTCTGCTGGCTGCTTGTTCCTGCGGTAAAAAGCACTCCAACAACGAAACGGTTCAAAATGACAGCATACCTCCTCTGGGATTCTGGGAAGAGGATTTTATCAAGGAAGAAGGCGTGGTGTCCGCCGGAGAGACTTTCAGCACTCTGATGATCCATGCGGGGATGACTGCCGCAGAAGCATACAACCTTACACAGATATGCGGCGACACATTCAATGCCAGACTGGTGCGCGCCGGATGCAAAATGGACAGGTACTACAGCAAGGACAGTCTCTATGCCCTCGAGTATGCCGTCTACCATCATGACAAGGTTCATCGCACAATATTCAAGTGCAGGGATTCATTGGCTGTCTGGAAATATGAAAAGACTGTTTCCGTGACCAGGAGATATGCAGATATCGTCATCAACGAATCCCTCTGGAACGATATGGTCAAAGCGGGGGCTCCCTACGATTTGATACTCAGTCTTGATGACATATTCGCCTGGACTGTGGATTTCTTCACCCTGCAGCAAGGTGACAGGTTCAGGGCACTGTATGACGAGAGGTCTATCGACGGAGAGATACTGGATGTCAGCAAGGTGGATTACGCCGAGTACTCACGCGGCGACAAGGTGCTTCATGCCATACGCTTCGATCAGGGCGACAACGGCAACAAATACTGGAGCGAGACCGGAGAAAGCATGAGAAAGGCCTTTCTCAAGGCACCGCTCAAGTTTACCCGCATCAGCAGCAGATTCTCATACCGCAGAAAGCACCCTATCAGCGGCAAAGTCAAGGCACA
This sequence comes from Candidatus Cryptobacteroides sp., assembly GCA_045615565.1. Classification (GTDB taxonomy): domain Bacteria; phylum Bacteroidota; class Bacteroidia; order Bacteroidales; family UBA932; genus Cryptobacteroides. Next base: position 59,164 of record JAZLFC010000003.1, read on the forward strand.
TACAGGTGTAGATTACGCTGCGCCTATGGGCACACCGGTATACGCACTGGGAGACGGCACAGTACAGAGTGCCGGATGGGGAGGATCAGGCGGCAACACTGTCAAAATCCGTCACAACAGCGTATATACCACAGCATACCTCCACCTAAAGAGTTTTGCCAAAGGCATCAAAGCCGGAGCCAGGGTATCACAGGGACAATTGATTGGATACGTCGGATCGACAGGCTCATCGACGGGACCGCATCTGGATTTCAGGGTATGGAAAAACGGCACTCCGATTGATCCTCTCAAGATGGAATCTCCATCGGCGGAGCCGATCAAAGCTGAAAACAAGGCAGCTCTCGATTCGGTATACTTTGAGTTGAAAGCGGTTATGGAAAGCATGGCGGAATGAACATCGAACCGGTAGCATATTTCAGTTCTCCCCTACCGGACAAATTCGGCCTTCCCCGACAGTCCGGGCTGGTGCCGGAGTTGAAAGGAAGGATAGTTCTCACGGACAGATACAGCAGCGCCGAGTCGGTCAGAGGGCTGGACGGTTTCAGCCATCTATGGCTTATCTGGGGCTTTGACCGCAATGACTGCACAAGAAATTCTCTCACGGTAAGGCCGCCGCGACTCGGGGGCAATGAAAGAGTGGGCGTCTTTGCATCCCGCTCCCCTTTCCGTCCCAACGGACTGGGGCTTTCCTCGGTAAAGATTGAATCAGTTGATGCCTCCGCAGGTGTCATTTATGTCAGCGGGGCCGATCTTGCGGACAAGACACCCGTTTACGACATAAAACCTTACATAAAATACACAGACTGTCACGAAGATGCCCTGTGCGGCTTTGTGGACGCTAATTCATGGAAAGAGCTTAAGGTTGAAATCCCGGCTGAAGCTGTATCCTCATTCAACTTCAGCAAAGAAGAGCTGGATGCTCTCAAGAGTTTGCTCTCTCAGGATCCCAGGCCGAAATATCAGGATGATCCGGACAAAATTTACGGCCTGACTTTCGCAGGCCGTAACATCCGTTTCAGGGTAATATCCGACAGACTCACCGTACTGGGTCAGGCCTGATATTTCAAAACAGGCTGCCTTGCCGCCATAGTTTCATCCGGACGGCTTATCGGCGTATTGTGAGGGGCGGAATGAAGCAGCTGAGGATCTTCCGCGGCTTCCTGCGCAATCTTTTTCATAACTTCGATAAAAGCATCAAGGGTTTCCTTTGACTCAGTCTCAGTAGGTTCAATCATTATAGCCTGATGGAACAGAAGAGGGAAATAGATAGTCGGGGCGTGAAAACCGTAATCCAGCAGCCTCTTGGCAACGTCCAGAGTGGTCGCACCCTTGACAGTATCGGTGCCACCGTCATTCATAAGACCGTCAAATACGAACTCATGCTTGCACACGGCTGGAATAGGAAGTTTATAGTACTCCTTCAATGATTCCTTGATATAATTTGCACCGAGAACAGCCAGTTTACCGGCCATTCTGATATTTTCGCGGCCCAGCATAAGAATATAGGTATAAGCACGCAGAATGATGCCGAAATTGCCGTGCCAGCCTGATACCTTAGGTATATTCAGGAATGGGACTACCCGTTCTGACACTCCGACAGGTCCGCTACCAGGTCCGCCTCCGCCGTGAGGCGTGGAGAAAGTCTTATGCAGATTGAGGTGCATTATATCAAATCCCATATCGCCCGGCCTTACGACACCGAGCAGAGGATTCATATTGGCCCCGTCATAATACAGAAGACCGCCGCAACCGTGGACGAGAGAGGCTGTTTCCTTGATCTCACTCTCAAACAGTCCCAGAGTATTCGGATTGGTCATCATGATTCCGGCAATGTCCGGTCCGAGAAGAGGTTTGAGCGACTCCACATCCACAAGTCCGTTTTCATTTGACTTCACCTCCACAATCTCAAGACCGCATACCGCAGCCGAGGCAGGATTTGTGCCGTGAGCGCTGTCCGGCACGATAACCCTGGTCCTGGCCATATCTCCGCGTGAGAAATGATACTCGCGCATCAGCATAAGTCCGGTAAGTTCACCGTGGGCTCCGGCACAGGGCAGAAACGTGAAATGCTTCATACCGGTAATGGCGGCAAGGCACTTGTCCATCTGCTCATATACTTCCCGTGCTCCACTGACCGTATCGGAAGGCTGGAGAGGGTGCAACCCCTGGAAACCCGGCAACCGGGCTATCTCCTCATTGATCTTGGGATTGTACTTCATCGTACAGCTTCCCAATGGATAGAATCCGGTATCGACGCCGAAATTCATCTGGCTGAGATTGGTATAATGACGTACTACATCCACCTCACTGACCTCAGGAAGTTCAAGAGGAATGGTCCTGAGAACCGGACATTCCGAAGACTCCGGAGCCGGCAGAGAAAAACCGGTCCTGCCTTTCTTTGAAAGTTCAAAAATCAATTTATCGTAATACTTCATACTGCATCCTCCTAAACCGATTTTACTATTTCAACCAGACGGTCAATATCCTCTTTCGTACATTTCTCGGTTGCACAGAAACTTACATATCCCTCCTCAGTCTGGACAGCGGCAAAGAATCCTCCGTCAAGCAGGCTCTGCTGAAGTTTATCTGCAGGACAGAGAGGCTTGAGCACGAATTCCTTCAGGAAAGACTTGTCTCCAACCTTTTCGAATTTGCCGGTCGAAAGAAGAGAATCATATAGATAATGAGCGCGCTCGTAGCACAGTTCATTCACTCTTCTGAGGCCTTCTGCTCCCATCAGAGAGAGGTAAACGGTACACCAGAGAGCCATCAGGGACTCGTTGGAGCATATATTGGACGTAGCCTTTTCGCGACGAATATGCTGTTCCCTGGCCTGAAGTGTAAGCACGAAGGCCCTGCGGCCCTCTCCGTCAACAGTCTGACCTACTATCCTGCCGGGAAGCTTGCGCATATATTCCGTCCTGCAGGCCATGAAACCCACATAAGGGCCACCATAATTGAGAGGAATACCCAGACTCTGGCCATCTCCGACTGCTATGTCCGCACCCCATTCAGCAGGAGCCTTGATGACGGCAAGAGTGGAAGGGTCGCAATACTCGACGAGCAAAGCGCCGGCATTGTGCGCAGCCTCAGCAACCTCCGACAGGTCCTCGACCTCTCCGAAACGGTTCACACCCGGAACAATCACCCCCGCAACATCCTCTGATATGCAGGCAATGACATCATCAGCGACCACAATTTCGATTCCCGGATACTTGGCATATGTCATTACAGTATCTACAACTTTCGGAAGCAGTCCTTTCGAAACCACAACCCTGTTGCGATGCTTCGTGCAGGATATGCACATCCTTACAGCTTCCGCTGCAGCCGTAGGCCCGTCATACATCGAGGCATTGGCGACATCGAGACCTGTCAGGGCACATATCATGCTCTGCCACTCAAAGATATACCTGAGAGTACCCTGGGAAATCTCACACTGATACGGCGTATACGCTGTAAGGAACTCGCTTCTCGACGTGATATACGAAATGACGGAAGGAGTATAATGGTCATACGCTCCTTGTCCGACAAATACTTTGAGACGGGTATTCCTGCGGGAAAGCTCCTCGAAATAGTCACGGACCTGCTGCTCGGTCATAGCGGCAGGAAGGTCATATTCATCCTTGTATATGAAATCCGCAGGGACGTCAGAATAGAGGTCATCCAGTGAACGGACGCCTATCCGATCCAGCATCTTGCGGATATCTTCCTCCGTATGAGGAAAATATGCAAAGTTCGGCATAATGTTATTTTGCTATCTGAGCGTATGCCGCAGCTGTCATCAATGATGAAAGTTCAGCAGTATCAGACATCTCGACCTTGATGATCCACGCTCCGTACGGATCCTCATTGATCTTTTCAGGGGCATCCTCAATGCTGCCGTTGCAAGCCACGATTGTTCCTGATACCGGAGAATAAAGCTCGCTTGAAGCCTTGACGCTCTCAAGGGCACCGAATTCCTTTCCTTTCAGGACTGAATCGCCCTCATCAGGCATATCGACATAAGTGATATCGCCCATTTCAGCCTGCGCGAAATCAGACACACCGATAATTGCGACATTGCCGTCGACTTTCACCCATTCGTGTGACTCACTGTACAGGAGTCCTTCAATAACCGTTGACATTACTTTTTATAATTAGTTTGGTAAAATCTTTTCTTGACGACTTCTCCGCCGAAGACCTTGTTGCGGATACGGACGTTCAGTGCCGTACCCGGCTTGGAGTAAGCCGAATCCACCAGAGCGAAACAAAGGCTCCTGTCAAGAGATATGCTGTGATAGCCGGTGGTCACCGTGCCGACAACTTCCCCGCTTTCCAGTTCCACCTGATAACCGGCCCTCGGGATAGCCCTGTCATGTATTTCTATGCCGACAACCTTTTGAGCGGCACCTTCAGCCTTCTGAGCGGCAACGGCCTCTTTCCCGACAAACTCTTCCTTTTCCAGTTTGCAGAACATTGACAGTCCCGCCATCACCGGACTGATTCTTTCGGAAAGTTCGTCCCCATAAAGAGGAAGCCCCGCTTCAAAACGCAACGTGTCCCTGCAGCCGAGACCGCAAGGCTTTACTCCTGCCCCGATAAGTTCATTCCAGTACTTTACTGTGGTACTCGGGCTTGCATAAATTTCAAAACCGTCTTCACCTGTATATCCTGTTCGGCTGACAATGACCCTTGAGCCGTTCCCGTCCGCTGTATTAAGGAAGGAGTAGAAGACAAGTTCCCTGACGTCATCGTTGCCGAGCAGCTTTGCGACAGCATCCTCAGATTCCGGCCCCTGCACAGCGATCTGTCCGAAAAGCTCAGACTGATTGTCTATCTTTACGTCATACGCAACGGAAAGTCCGCAGAGCCAATCGAAATCTTTATCGATGTTTGCAGCATTTACCACAAGAAGGAACTCCGGCGCTTCTGAAAATTCGCGATAGACCAGAAGGTCATCAACGACACCTCCGTCGGGATACAGCATCATTCCATAAACAATCTTCCCTTGCTCCAGACCGATGACATCGTTTGTGAAAACGTGATTGACAAAACGTTCCGCGTCAGGTCCGCTGACGAAAATCTCTCCCATATGAGAGACGTCGAAAACACCTGCAGCATGGCGTACCGCATTATGTTCATCAATGATGCCGGAATACTGTATCGGCATGTCAAAACCGGCAAAAGGGCTCATCCTTGCACCCAAAGCTATATGCAAATCGTGCAGACAAGTCATCTTAAGTCCTTCTTCCATAATATTTTACACTTTAATTAATTCAAGGTCCTTTTTGAGGATCATCTTCGGATCCATCAACGCAACCTTCTGGAAAAGAATGATGCGGTTTCCAAGTGAGAGATAAACCTTATCTTCATGCTTGCCTTTGCGCCACCATTTATAAAAACCGACAGGGTCGTTTTCAAAAGGTATTTTCGCAAGGATCCCTGTCCCGTATCCCGGGAAATCGATTACAAGCTGAAGTCCCATGATTTTTTTATAATAATCAGGATCGGCTCTGCGGAGTTTGCTGACCAATGGATTCAGAACCTCCATTGTATCAACCTGAAGAACTTTCTCCCTGACAATAAGCTTATGGATGCGCACAGGATCAACATTGAGCCATGCTCCGAGCTTATATGTCTTCTGCCCTTCCTCAGTTTCAAGGGTCAGTTCATCCATCGAGCAGTACACCTTGGCAGGGTCAAGGGGAAAGATTTCTTCTGAGGTCATTGCAATAGGATAGGTTTATCCTGACAAAGATACATACTTTTTGTCAAAATCACTATATTTATGCATCACATTATGATTGAAAGGATAGACGTATCAGACATAGACGGCACTTACTGCTATTGCAGCGAAAGCAGTGCGGCACAAATCCGTCAAAGGATTTCCGCCCTTCCGCTTCGGGCCGTGCATCTGCTGGGCACAGGAGATTACCACTACCTCTCCCTGTTTTTCCTTGAAAGGATCACCGAAGAATTCGCGCTGGTACTCTTTGACAATCACCCGGACGACCAGTCGGGAGCCTTCGACGAGGGCCTGCTTTCCTGCGGCTCCTGGGTCAGATCGGCCAGGGAAAGTCTTCAGAAGATGAAGGCTGATTTCCGGAACGCCACAGACATAGTGCCCGGAGACATCCCGATATACCTGTCAATCGACCTGGACGTCCTCGACCCCCGCTTTGCACATACTGATTGGGACCAAGGGGATTACACCCTGGACAGGCTCAAAAATGAGGTCATCGAGGCGCTGTCCGGTCACAAACTGATAGGAGTGGACATTTGCGGAGGACTCAAGGATCCCGAGGATGCAGGAAATGAGTTGAACAAAGCCGCAATAGAAGCCATCTGTGATTTGGTATCTAATATGTTACATTAACTTTGAACGATGACTGGAACACAGGATATTCTACACTGCAGCTCACTGTGGACAAACCCGGATTGGTAGCTTTTATCACAAAGTCAACCCCATTGTATATTGTTCCGTAGTCAATGTCCCCTATCTCATAATGCTCATTCTTCACAGGAACATTGCCAGTCAGGCTCACTGACGTGCCCGAAGAAACAGAAACGAGCACAGGCAGTGACTGTTCGTTCGCAGGAGAGGTGGAAAGATGAAACGAGCGTGTTTCCCCGACCTTCATTTCTATCGTCTCCCCTGATGCCGGTATTCCGTCCAGAGCCCGGATATTCGGTGTAACGTAAACTCCAAGATATTCAGGATGTCCGTGTTCCGTTACACATATATTCGCAGTGCCCGGCGAACGCGCATCCAACCTGATGAAACTGTCGGCATTTTCGTCTTTGGCAGCTTTTGCGACGTCTTCATTGTCGGAAGACAAAGAGGAATAATACAATGCATTACCCATTGTCGGATTGCAGCTGACAGACGGATAATAAGACTGTCCCGGGCCAAGCACACATCCTTCCTGATCAAAGATTACATAGGAAAAGTCCGGAATAAGATCTATTGTCATCATATCCTTCAGCACATCGTCCGAAGAATACAGATAAACGTTAAGGGTATCGTTATTAAAGGTTCTGCGCGTATCGACAACCAGATATTTTCCGTCAAGATATATGTTTGCATACCATTTCTTTACCTTGTCTTCATTCCACGACAGCTTGAATTCACAGCCTTCCGGCCTTGCAATGATTCTCGTGGCGCGTATCCCCTCATAAAAGGCATACAGATGTTTATTCGTGAATTTATAATAAGTCAAGTCTCTCAGATTTGTCTTCTCCACCCTCCAGGAGACTCGTGACGAGCCGTCATCAGTGAGATTCAACGTAACCTGATAAGTCCTGTTCCTGACAACATTGAAATCAGAATGGTTGTCATTCCCAAGATACATTCTGTACTCGATGTCCGCGTCGGCACCGAGCTTCGCCCATTTTCCCTTTACGCTCAGATATGTGCAGAGGTTCTGCTTTCCCCCGAGGTTCTCCGGGACCTTCATCCATTCGTCCCTGTTATCGGGAAGAAGATTCCCCTGACAGTTTTCGAGCATATAGAAAGACACCGTTCCTCCCCCGGCCAGCACAGAGACGTCCTCATCTGAGGCGAAATCGCAGTCCCCGACAATTGTAGCGGCGCTTGATGAAGAGAAGGGAAACACATTCAAGGCCGACTGGCAGACAGACACCGATGATATCGAGAAGCTGGTCTTTTCCAGGGACTTGTCATCAATTTTGAAATCATATCTGGCTATCAGTTTATTCAAAGTAAACTCCAGTCTGGTGTCAGAGTCGGAAACCGCAATGACATCGCTGCAGCACATGGGAAAGCCGTTTTCATTGAATGAATTCAGTCCTGCGGCACGAAATTCCAGTTTGTCAATATCCGCTTCCTTTTGCGGAGCACGTATCTTCCCGGCATTGGCCAGCAAGTAAAAATGATACTCGCAACCTGAAGCGAGACGTATCCTGTCTCCATCTGAAGAATATCTTTCCAGATACAGGGACCCGTTCAGATATGCATACAGGTTCCAGTCACATACCTCGTTCTCATCAGCACGGATACTGCTCTTCGAGAGAGGCAGATCATTGAAACCGATTTCAAGTTCCACCTCATCTCCCGCAGTACAGACATATGACGGAGTCTCATTCTTTGCACACGAGACTAAAGCAACAAGCAGTCCCGTCAACAATATTAAGTGTCTTCTCATATCTTTAAATCATAAATGAATGTTCTCCACCGTTCTCCCAATTGCCCACTTCCACAGATACGCTCACCTGATCAATGTCCAAGTCTATATATAAATCCGACAGCGACTCATCATCCCAATCATATCCCGTCGCGGTTATGGCTTCTCCCAACGGGCAGGAGGCAGCCAGCCCCGATTCTGAATAAACCTCCACTTTCAATGTTTCGCAAGCCTGACTTTCATCCGCAAACTGACGCGGCAGTCTGAACACGTAATACCAGTCGTCAATCTTATCGGCACGGCAGGCATACTCTCCCGCAAGCGGTGTCATTGTCAGCAGATCAAGTCCGGCCACGCCGCCCGTCACGATAATCTTGTACACCGATTTATTTCTGGATAATATTGAAAGATAAACAGTTGCAAACTGCTTCTTGAGCTCCGGACTGATGCGTAACGTTTCCATATTCGTATTAAGCATCCCGCTGTTCCACGCATATAAGCTGTCAGCCTGCACACCGTTCCTGTATCTGATCAGAGGTCCTTCAGAAAGTGGATTCCCCTGATACATATACAGAATATTGTTGCCTCTGACTATTTCGTATTCAACTGTTCCCCGTTCCTCATCAGACAGCACATCATCCCTCCTGAAAGAATAACCGTCATCATTGACAGCGCCGAAGACGACATTTCCTTCAAGCGTCGGATCAAGATACAGACTTACAATACAGGGGCACTCGTCCCTCTCTTCTTTGAGAGAGCAGGAACAAAGTGGCAGCAGGGCCGCTGCCACGTATATCCAATTGTGAGACATAATTATATGGTAACGGTCTGACTGGTTCCATTCTGCCACGGAACCACCTCCACACTGAAAGTGAGATTCCGCTTGTTGACAGGCGCGTCAGGATTTGAGCTGCCAGGTCCTGCGATTGTCATTTGAGTAATCTTATAGACCTTGTTTGACTCGATTCCCTTATCCCCTCCCGTGATATTTACAGGATAATAGTATGTCGTTCCGTCAAGCGTCGCTTCCACGACAAGACGAGTAAATTTCAGATTACCCGTCTCACTCTTGACAGGATTTGGATAACAGTAGAATGAATGCTGGGTTGAATAAGTCTCGTTACTGTTCAGAGTTTTGCCGCCGGATATCTCCTGATAGGTAAACGGCGTGATAGTGCTTTCTCCGCCTCTGTATTCTCCCTGCTGCTTGTATTTCATATCATTGGTTTCTGTAGTAAAGTCAAAGCTCACGTCTGAATTGACATTGACCAAATATATCTTATTGATGATCAGCACGTGGTCATATTGAATACTGTCCTTGACGGCATCTATCTCCACCTTCGCCGCAAATCTTCTGACCTCAAGCGAGCAGGTCTGTTCCTGCTGCAGGGCAACCTTGTCCTTGATTGCAAACATTTCAAAATAACTGCCTGATGCTCCAAGTACCGACCTTCTTTTTTTCAAGGTTTCAAGCTGCGTTATTTTATACATTTCATTGTCCGCACCGTTAGCAAGGGCGCACACATAGAAATTACTGACACCGACCGGTACGTTCATACTGATTTGATCTCCAGTACCCGACTTTCCGGTAACGTATTTGCCGTTACTGTCAAATACTGATACCTGAACGCTGTTTACTGTTGTTTCCTGTGACGATCCTGACGCACGGGTACCCAATGTGAAATTAACTTTCGTGTATCCGTCAGGGACGATTTCTGCGGGATTGCCCTTCTGGCAGGATGCCAATGCCATTGCAGCGAGCGTAACGAATGTAAAAGACATTAATGTTTTCATAGTGTTACATTTCACATTCAAGGTTTTCTACATCGGGGATAATACTGAGTTTGTTGGCAATCACTTCCACAACAGTCTTTTCCACACCGTCGGAGCCTGTAAACTTATTGTTCTTGATACGTCCTGTGATACTGACTTTCGATCCCCTTTCAAGTTTGTTCAGGCCACAGATTGTCTTGCTTTCAAAGGCAACCACATTATGCCAGGTGGTTTCAATCACCGCTTCACCGCTTTTGCCTCTGTAAGCTTTGCTGGTTGCCACCGTCAGGTGCGCATAGGGCGGGTTGCCGTCCGGAACGTATCGGACATTCCCCACATTCCCCCTTAGTTCGATTCTGTTAAGTTGTTCCATAATTATTGAGTTATTAACGGGATCCAGGCCGCGCGGTCCATCGTCCCGGATGCAAAGGAACAAAAGACGGGTGCAACGACAATGGAATGTTAAAATTCAGAGCTCAGATATTTACGAATTGATAAGCACCCGGAAAAGAAAGATTTTATTTATCAGAAAGGAATCCTCAAAATGTGCTTATGTTTCTTAACTAAACTTGCCGCTGAATATAATTTGACCAACATTTGCAAAAAAAGATTATGGCCTATAAGATAATAAGGGAAGAAGAAAGGTGTCTGTCCTGCGGCAAGGAGTTATATGGAAGACCTGACAAGAAGTTTTGTGACAGGAAATGCAAAAATGACTATCACAACGGTTTGTTGCGTGACACAAGGCTCCTGAGAAACCGTATTGTAACGGCTCTCTCGGTCAACTACAGAATACTGGAAGAACTGCTGGAAGAAGGAAAGACCAGCGTGTCATTGGAAGATCTGGCTGCCATAGGGTTCAACCAGAACTACATCACGGCCCATAGAAGGGGTCGTCACCAGCACGAAGAATACAGCTGCTTCGATATCAGATACTATCAGAGCAGCTCGAAGATTTTCAACATCAGGCGGGGTTCTTGACAACAGTCTTGACACACTCATCAAATTCGGACTCCTCAATCATTCGGAAAGTGCCGTTGACACTGGCTCCGACTTCTACCTGGAATCTGCGCACATTGACGTTTCCTTCCACAGAAGCGGTAGATTTGATAGACAGAAGATCCTTCACGTATATGTTGCCTTCAAACCTGCCCCAGAGGTCGATATTATCGCAAACGATATTCCCTCTTATGAGGGCGGTCTCACCCACAACCACCTTGACATCAGAATAAATCGTGCCTTCCACCGTTCCGTCCACACGGATATCGCTTTTGGATGAGATGTCACCTTTGATGAATGTCGAATCGGCAATCCTGTTTACGCCGTTGACATCAAGAACCGTTTCTAATACTTTTGACATATTTCAGTGATTTAAAGATTATACAACACCTTTACCGTGGCAGTTCTTGTACTTCTTGCCGCTGCCGCAAGGGCAAGGATCGTTCCTGCCGATCTTAGGCTCAGCCTTCATCGGAGTTTTGGCCTTCTGCTCTCCGTTGGTACTGAGATCATTGTGCTGAGCACGCATCTGAGACATGTCGGTGCGTCTATCCACAGCTCTCTGAGGCTGTTCGTTTGCATCACGCAGAGGCACGAAAGCACGCAGAAGGAAGGAAAGCACGTCACGGTTGAGTGACTCAAGCATCTGTGCGAACAGATTATATCCTTCAAGTTTATATACAACTACAGGGTCTTTCTGCTCATATGTCGCATTCTGAACGCTCTGTTTGAGATCATCCATCTCACGAAGATGCTCTTTCCAATGTTCGTCAATCTGATAGAGGATGATGTTGCGTGTAAGAGTCTTGAACACTTCCTTTCCGTCATTTTCACAGGCTTTTTCCAGGTTGACGCCGATAGTCATCTGTTTGCGTCCGTCAGAAACAGGAATGGCGATATTCTGGTACATATTTCCCTGCTTTTCGTAAACCTGTTTGATAATCGGGAACACTTTTTCGACGAGAGTATCCATACGGCGACGGTATGACTCGTACATATGGTCTTTGAGAGCCTTCACAAGCTCATCCTTGTTCGCTTTCGCATAGAATTTTTCATCGAATCCCGGTTCGATGGAGAACTGAGCCATGACATTCTCGCTGAAATCCGGATATGACATTCCGTCGGAATTTTCCACAAGCAGGGAGGAGGAATCGATCATCATATTCTGAAGGTCGATATCAACCTTGTCACCGTTTATGGCATCGCGCCTGATGGCATAGGTCGCAGACCTCTGGTAATTCATAACGTCATCGTATTCGATAAGTCGTTTTCTGATACCGAAATTGTTCTCCTCCACCTTCTTCTGTGCCTTTTCGATAGCGCTCGAAAGCATGCTGCTCTCCAGCGCCTCGTTCTCTCCCATACCGAGTCTGTCGACCATGCTTGCTATCCTCTCGGATCCGAAAAGACGCATCAGTTTGTCTTCAAGGGAGATATAGAAAAGTGAGCTTCCCGGGTCACCCTGACGTCCGGCACGGCCTCTGAGCTGACGGTCAACCCGTCGCGAGTCGTGTCTCTCTGTTCCGATTATGGCAAGTCCGCCTGCAGCCTTGACCTCGGGGCTGAGCTTGATATCCGTACCACGGCCGGCCATGTTGGTGGCTATGGTCACTGTCGAACTCTGTCCCGCCTGTGCCACGACTTCAGCTTCCCTTGCGTGTTCCTTGGCATTCAACACATTATGCCGTATGCCGCGCATACGCAGCATACGGCTGAGCAGCTCAGAGGTTTCCACGTCGGTCGTACCCACAAGTACCGGACGGCCCGCATTGGAAAGTTCCACTATCTTGTCGATGACAGCCGCATACTTGGCTTTCTTAGTCTTGTAGATCAAGTCATCCTGATCATTCCTGACGACCGGCTTGTTGGTCGGAATGGTCATCACGTCCAGTTTGTATATACTCCAGAACTCACCCGCCTCAGTCTCGGCCGTACCGGTCATTCCCGAAAGCTTATGGTACATTCGGAAATAATTCTGGAGGGTTATCGTAGCGAAAGTCTGGGTCGCAGCCTCCACCTGTACGTTTTCCTTGGCTTCGATGGCCTGATGCAGTCCGTCGCTCCATCGGCGCCCCTCCATCACACGTCCGGTCTGCTCATCTACAATCTTGATCTTTCCTTCCACGATGATATAATCCACATCCTTCTCGAACATCGTGTATGCCTTGAGGAGCTGTATCACCGTATGGACACGCTCGCTCTTGATGGAGAAGTCCTCCTGCAGCGCATCTTTCTGCTCCTGTTTTTCGGCAGAACTTGCCTCGGAGTGTTCTATCTCAGCAGTTCTTGAACCGACGTCAGGAAGCACGAAGAAATTCTCGTCGCCCACCGCATTGGCAAGCACGTCATGACCTTTATCCGTCAGATCCACGGAATGAAGCTGCTCATTGATAACAAAATACAAAGGATCCGTCACAGTAGGCATCTCCCTCTCGTTATCCTGCATATAATAATTCTCAGACTTCTGGAGAATCACCTTGATGCCCGGTTCACTGAGATATTTGATAAGCGGCTGATATTTCGGAAGTCCCTTGTGAGCCCTGAGAAGCAGGGTGCCTCCGTCCTTTTCGTTGCCGCTTGAGATAAGTTTCTTTGCCTCGTTCAGAGTCTGGTTCACCAGAGCCCTCTGAGCCTGATAAACCTTCTCCACATAAGGACGGTACTCCATAAACTGGGCATCGTCATTGCTCTTAGGCACAGGTCCTGAAATGATAAGAGGGGTACGCGCATCATCGATGAGCACGGAGTCAACCTCGTCCACGATGGCATAATGGAACTTGCGCTGCACCATATCTTCCTGTGTAACGGCCATATTGTCACGCAGATAGTCGAAGCCGAACTCATTGTTCGTACCGAAAGTTATGTCACAGTTGTATGCCTTCCTGCGCTGGTCGGTGTTCGGCTGATGTTTGTCGATACAGTCCACGGACAGTCCGTGGAACATATACAGAGGGCCCATCCACTCCGAGTCTCGCTTGGACAGATAGTCATTGACGGTCACGACATGAACACCCTTTCCGGCAAGCGCATTCAGGAATACAGGGAAGGTCGCAACGAGGGTCTTACCTTCACCCGTCGCCATCTCGGCGATCTTCCCCTGATGCAGGGCGATACCACCGACAATCTGGCAGTCATAGTGTACCATATCCCAGGTGACTTCGTTTCCGCCCGCTACCCAATGGTTACGCCATACGGCCTTGTCTCCCTTGATTTCGACGAAATCGTGGCTTACGCTCAAATCCTTGTCGAACTGTGTGGCCGTCACTTCGATAAATTCATTCTGAGCGAATCGGCGGGCAGTGGATTTGACAATGGCAAAAGCTTCCGGAAGTATTTCGGTGAGAGTCTTTTCGATAGCCTCGTCTTCCGCATTGACGGAATCCTCGGCCTGCTTGGCGAGTTTTTCCTTCTCCGAAACGGGAATATCCTGATCGACTTTCTTCCATATCTCTTCCCTCTCCTTCTCGAAAGGCGCCTCAACTTCCTGCAGTTTCGAGCGCAGGGCAGCGCTGTGAGCCCTCAATTCATCGTCAGAAAGCGCATCGACCCGCGGGTAAACGGCAAGCACCTTCTCAAGAATAGGCTTCACAGCCTTGTAATCCCTGTCCTGCTTTGATCCGAACAGTGTCTTGATAACTCCTTGTAGTGACATATAACTATTTAATTTTTAATCATTTAAACATTCAGTGCCAAAATTGTCGCCAAATCAAGCAAAATTAGTCATAATTCTCCACAATACAAACACCGCTCCCGTGACAAAATGGCATTTTCTTCAATCCGGAGTACCATCTCAATGAGGCGGCTTCTTGTACTCCGGCGAAAATTTTACCTATAATCAGGTAATCTGAGTTAGAATAATTATTTTTGTTAAAAACAGTATTGATGAAACCTCTCAACCCATTCATAATAAATTAGGATCCGGTTTGTTTTTTTGAGATAAACAGTCTATCTTTGGAACAAAATTCATAATATAATATGATTTTATGAGCAACCTAGGAGCGATCATAAAAGAAAGAAGGAAAGAGTTCGGCATTACACAAAACGACCTTGCAAAGTTGGCCGAGATAAATATCAATACTCTCACACAAATTGAAAGAGGAGAAGGGAATCCTACTGTCCGGACACTTGAGAAGGTGTTAAGAATCATCGGAATGGAACTGACTGCAAAAATCACTGAATCATGAGACAAGGGAAAGTTTTTCTAAATCAAATATTTGCCGGAACATTGACGGAAACGCCCGGTGAAGGATATTCATTTGTTTATGATGATGTTTTTTTTGCCGACAAAACACTTCCGGCTATCAGTTTGACACTTCCAAAGAGTCAGAAAGAATATTATTCGAAAACTCTATTTTCATTTTTCGCCAATATGCTCTCGGAAGGATACAACAGACAACTCCAGGCAAAACTTCATCATGTTGACGTTGAAGATGATTTTGGAATTCTACTTGCGACAGCATATTGCGATACACCGGGAGCCGTAACTATCAAGAAAGACCCAAATGAACAGGATGACTAGGAAAAATTTGCTTGAAAGAGAAAAAGTCTCCCCTATATTGCCTTACGAAACTCTTTCGTCAAAAACGACACAGACAAGCGGTCGCGGACATCTTTCTCTTTCAGGAGTACAAATCAAATACTCCGCAGTCATAGAGAACGGTGTATTCCGATTGACTGAACCGAATGAACGAGGCACATATATTCTCAAACCGATTTTAAGTGATTGGGAAAACAGAGAGTTCAGCCCAGCCAACGAGAATCTGACAATGCAGATCGCTTCCCAAGTTTATGGGATTCAAACAGCGGAGAATGCCATATGTTTTACACAGAACGAAGAGCCGGTATATGTTACAAAAAGATACGACATTAAACCGGATGGAACCAAAATCCAACAGGAAGACTTTGCTTCCCTCGCAGGAATTACAAAAGAGAAATACGGGGATGATTATAAATACAACGCCTTGGATTATTCCGACATTGCGAACATAATCAAGAAATACATACCGGCATGGCGAATTGAACTAATCAAATACTTCGACTTGATTTTGTTCAATTTTGTGTTCGCAAATGGAGATGCGCATATCAAAAATTTTTCGGTACTGCAAACACCGCAAGGAGACTACAAACTTTCCCCTGCATACGATTTAATCAATTCATCCCTCCATATTTATTCTGACAGTATATTTGCTTTGCAGAAAGGATTATTTCCCGGATGGAATAGAGAAATGGGGGCGGACGGAAGAGATTTTGAGAATTTCGGGGAATTAATCGGATTGAATGTTAATACAATATCCAGAGAACTGGACAAATTCTGTGATATTTACGATAAAACGGAAGAATTAATAGAACAATCTCTTCTCAACGAAAAACTAAAAAACGAGTATAGAACGATATACCATACACGAATTAAATCATTCTTGAGAGTCAGGTAAACTGATATGCAGCGCCGGAGCGAAATGAATAAATGAAGAATCTGGGAACAAGCAATTTGAAGAGCAAAACTATCCGCGGAGTTGAATGGAGTTTTGCGGACAATATCATCAATCAGGGAATAACTTTCCTGGTAGGACTTGTGTTGGCCAGACTTCTTTCGCCGGACGAATATGGCCTCATTGGTATTATTACCATTTTCATTGCTATTTCCAACAGTATCGTTGACAGCGGCTTTTCCAGTGCGCTGATTAGGAAGAAAGATGCTGATAATAAGGATTACAACACAGTATTCATTGTCAATCTCATAGCGAGTATAGTTCTGGCCGCAGTCCTTTTCGTTTCTGCCCCTTTAATTGCGAGATTCTTCGAAAGGGCGGAACTTACTGCAATCACAAGAGTGATGAGCTCTGTACTGATAATCAACGCTCTGTCAATTGTTCAAAGCGCACAACTCACCAAAAGGATTGATTTCAAGACCCAAACCAAGATATCAATTGCATCATCAATAATCAGTGGAATCATCGGGATTTCGTTAGCTTTTATGGGATGTGGCGTATGGAGTCTAGTATTCCAACAGCTGTCAAGGCAATTCGTAAACACAATCCTGTTCTGGTACTACAACAGATGGATACCAAATTTCAGCTTTTGCCTTTCCAGCTTCAAGGAACTATTCACTTTTGGCTGGAAGTTGCTGGTATCGGGTCTCATCGATTCTACATGGAACCAACTGTACCAGGTTGTTATCGGCAAATGCTACAGCCCTGCTACTTTGGGACAATACTCCAGAGCGCAGCAGTTCAGCAATCTCTTTTCAACAAATCTGACTCATATAGTCCAAAGAGTCAGTTACCCATCACTCAGCTCAATACAGGAAGAAGGTGAAAGGCTGAAAAATGCATACCGTACAGTCATAACCGTAACGATGCTGGTTTCTTTCTGTTGTATGTTCGGCCTTGCAGCTGTTGCAAAACCGATGATCAGGGTGCTGATCGGCAGCAAATGGTATCCGGCCGTACCATTTCTTCAAATCCTATGTTTGCAGATGGTTCTATATCCGTTACACGCAATCAACCTCAATATGCTTCAGGTTCAGGGTCGCTCTGATCTGTTTCTGAAATTGGAAATCATCAAAAAGATTATAGGCACAGTTCCACTGCTGTTGGGTATTTTCATAAACATTTATTGGATGCTCTGGGCCAGTGTCATTACAGGGATAATTGCATTCTTCCTCAATTCACACTACTCGGGAAAGATGATTGGCTACTCTTCGTTTGAACAATTAAGAGACATAGCCCCGTCGTTTTTCATAGCCTCATTTATGGCAGTAATTGTATTTGCCATGTCACATATCAATATATCTGCGTTTATACTGCTACCTATATTGATAATTACAGGTGTTCTGATCGTATTAATTTTCTGTGAAATGTTCAAAAGGAAAGAATATCTTGAAATCAAGAATATATTATTCCTAACTTTAGGAAAATCAAAAGAATGGATAAAAGACAAAATATAACAGTCACTTCTCCCCTTCTGCCGGATTTGAAGGAATTCG
>JAZLFC010000004.1:0-3697 GCA_045615565.1 Candidatus Cryptobacteroides sp.
TCCTGACGGAGTGCTGCCTGTTCAGCTTTCAATCCCTCGATAGAGTCTTTGATTGCTGCTGCCTGTGCGCGAAGATCCTTCCGGGCTGCGATGGCTGCGCTGCGCTCGGCTTCCGCGATGGTGCTTCCTACAAGGCCCATAACAATACCGGCAACAGGATTGATAAAGAATACCAGGGCTGAAACGGCCTTGACAATACCCTTTGCGGTGGATGCTTTCTGAACATCATCCTGAAGGGCGTTCATCTGACTATATACATTCCGGAGGTTGTTGTATTTCTCCGTTATAGCCGCGCTGCATACGCCGTAGTTCTCCTTGGCTGTCTTATAGAGGTTGAAGGACTTATCGCAAGCGTCTTTGAGCTTATTGTATTCCGGACGGTATTTGCTGTGGTAGTCGTTCCAGAATTCATTACGCCTGCGCTGCTCACGCTTGGCAAGGGCTTCCTGAATCTTGTTTGAGGTGTCAGGACGGATTTCATCAGCCTTCCTGGAGACTTCCTCTTTATCTGTCCGGGAAAGAAGAACGTCCATTTTATGAGACTGTTCTTTCTTCTCGACTTCCGGGGTAATCCGGGCTTTCTGGGACTCCGTCAGTTCCTCTCCGCGTTTCTGTGCCAGGTAATATTCATAGGTCTCTGTGATGGCCCGGTTGTACCCGAACATTTCATCGAAGACTTCCTCTGCCTTCTTGTAATAGGCGGTTCTCTCAAAACCTCCCTTGACAGGGCCTTCTTTGGTTCCTCTGTGATTGGTCTTCGGTGAAAGCTGGAGCTTGTTATGGATATCCTTTCTGCTCGGGACTCCGTGGATATGGACCTGAAGCCCGTCCTTATCTCCACGGTTCATGTGGATCTTCCAGAACAGCATCAGATCTTCAGCGGACAGCGGCCTTTTTATCAGATTACCTTTTTCATCCTGTCCGATTACAACTTCCTTATTAAAGTTCTCGGCGTATGCCTGGGACATGGCCAAAGCATACCTCTTGCAGCCTTCAATAATTTCTTCGTCCGTGGTCCCCATGGCCCGTAATTCAGCCTGGGAAGGATTGAGGTCAAGATGGAAGAACTTGGCATCCTCGTAATGGAGCTTCTTATGATTGCGGTCGAGCTTCTGAATGACCTCTCCATCCGACACCTCGATTCCCATAGCATTGAAGAATGGAAGAATTTCAAGTCCGGCGGCAAGCCTTTCCGCATCCTCATGCTTGAGATATTCAACGAGTGCAGCGCTGCTTCCGGTGTTTGCATAAACGCCGGAATTCTTGCCGCCTCCTTGAATTTGCACATTCATAATCTACTCCAGATTTTCAAACTGTGTTGCTATGTTTGAAAGTAATGTCTTGTTATCGGCTGTATTTTTGGCTATTGTAGTCAAATATACTTTCTCTTGTTGCTGGATGAAACCGATAACTCTGTTCACGTCCTTGGTAATCTGTTTTGACAAAGCATCTGTCAGGACGTTCATGTCAATCGTTCCTGGCGCGGCCTGGGTCTGCGGCTCTGCCGTATTTGTAGCGGAGCGCTTATGACTGCGGCGGTAGGACTCGACCAGACGGGCGAGTACTTCGCGTTGGGTGAGGCCGAGTCTCTCGGCCTCGGCTGCGACAAATTCACGGGTGGATTTGTCACAGCTTAGTGTGGTAGTTTTACGCTTATTTGCAGTATCTTTCATACTGCAAATATACAAAAATTTTAGTTATAACAACGTTATAATTGAAACTTTGCGTAAAACGGCCACACAGCCCCCTGCAAGGGCAAGACAAGAACACCGTGTGCGGTGTTCCGTCTTGCTCCACCTATACGGTGGACATTCGCGCCCCTCGGTACGAAGATGCTGCGTATGGGTGGACAGAATTAGGCAAGTGCAACGAGACGTAATGAGGGGTTTGCCGACAGCATCTACGAAGCTGTATTTCGGTGAAGGAGCTGAATACCTCCGGGGGTTTCTCGGCGTGAAACTTGTTTATTTTTTTTTGGGGGGGTGAAAATTTTTTTATATTTGCAGTCGCTTAGCTAGCCCAGCGGCCGGATTTTCCGGAGAGTAATATTTCTGGGAACTGGTTGCAGGGTTGGGTGGGCAAAAGACATACGAAGACGTTACTTGACGTTTATCTTCTGATCTCAAACTTCGCAAACTTGAAACCAAAAGAAGATAGCGCAACGGGAGCGTCCACTGGTGATGACGATTCGGTCATCTGCGCCGTTATCCAGGCGTGGAGGTTACTGTATATCATCCCTGACGTGGGCTAGCTGCGTTGCTTATCCTTTTGGTGGGCAGCGAAGGCCTGAGATCAGGGTGAGCAAGAGTAAGACTCCCACGTCTTTTTTTGTATCAGCACGGAAAGGGGTGCGCCGGCATGCAAGCAAGGCAATTTGAAAATATCAGGCTGCATATTCTGCATCTTGTTGTCGATGTCAATGGTCTGCCATGGGCAAACTGTTGACAGCTTGACATACCGCATCCAGTTCGGCCATAATTCATCTGTGGTCGATACCGCACGGGCGGAGAACTCTTCTGCCATCTCGCGCTTCGCCCACGACCTGGATTCTTTGCGGAGTGTCCCCGATGTGGAAATACTTGATATTTCCGCCAGAGGGAGTTCCAGCTGGGAAGGAAGTCATACATACAATCTATATCTCAGCAGACAACGCGCCCGAGCTGTAATCAACTTCATCAAGAACTCATTCGATGTAGATTTGGCGATGAAGGAATCCTATGACTTCGAATCCGAAATCATTGATCTCGTGTCGGAGTCCGGCTCGGATTATTCGGACAATGTCCTTTCGATACTGAAGGGCAGTGATACAGCCGACAGAAAGACCAGGGCAATGAGGGACCTTGATTCCGGGCGTTGCTGGAGATGGCTGAATTCCTCCATATTCCCAATTCAGAGGAGAGTTGACATCGTAATAAGATACTCTGTCCGCGAAACAGTTCCGGCACCCCCGGCTGTGTCTGAGCCTCCCGTGATTGAGGAAGAACCTATGAAAACGGAAGATCCCGTTCAGACGGAAGAGCCGGTTGTGCCGCCTGCTGCGGCAGCGGCCGACGGCGCTGCAGAATCCATGTCGTCATCCTGTCTGGCTCTCAAGAACAATCTCATCTATGATGCCGCCCTGGTGGCGAACCTGGGAGTCGAATTCTCTGCGGGCCGTCACTTTTCAATCGATCTGCCGTTGACGTTTAGTCCATACAACATATCATCGACGATCCGTTTGAGGACATTGACCTTCCAGCCGTCCCTCAGATACTGGTTCGCTTCTCCGATGGAAGGTCCTTTTGTCGGCATACACGCCCATGCGGCATACTACGACATGGCATTTGCCGGTAAAACAAGATGGCAGAACGTGGATTCATGGAGGAATCCCCTCTACGGCGGAGGCCTGAGCGCCGGATATTCCTACCGTTTCGGAAAGGATAAAAGGTGGGGGATTGAGGCGGAAGCCGGATTTGGCTATGCATATCTGTCGTATGACTGCTTCTATAATGTTCCCAATGGTGCATGGTTCAACTCCTCGACAAGGGGCTATTGGGGGCTGACCAAAGCGAATATCGGGATATCATACATACTATCAAAGAAAAATAGGAATAGTCAGGACTAACTGCGATTAACAGCGCATAAAAATTAACCGGAGCTCAGAAAATTTTGCAAGAAATTCATTCACAATTCATTCACAATTCATTCACAATTCATT
>JAZLFC010000005.1:0-96489 GCA_045615565.1 Candidatus Cryptobacteroides sp.
CAGGCATCTGTGAAAGCCATCTTCAAGAAACTCTCACAGGCTTGGCAGTCTCTCACCAATGCCCAGATTCTGGCGTGGAACTCCGCTGCCCTGTCAGCCGAGGCCAAGTCCGTTCTCGGTACCAAGACCAAGATTACAGGCTCCAACCTGTTCATGCGTCTGAATTACTGGGTGCTCTATTGTGGAGGAAGCATTATGACAGCTCCTCCTGCTCTCACCGGTGTTGATGCTCCTGCAGATGCAACCATCACTCTCACCGACGCAGCGTTCACTTTCAAGCTGAACTCCGTTCCTTCTGTCACTACCAACCTCAAACTCATCATCTGCGCTTCCGCTCCTCAGAGCAATGGTATCAGCCGTGCCTATAGCAAGGCGGCAGAAATCGGTGGCCCTGAGACTCCTTCCACAACGGCAGTCGACATCCAGGATGACTACGAGGCCAAGTACGGCGCAGTGTCAGCCGGCAATCCGAAAGTATTTTTCAAGTACTTCTTCGTGAATACCTCCACCGGCGAGAAATCGGGCGAGATGCTTGCAGTAGCCAAGTTCACGGCTTCCGAAAGCGAGGAAGACTAGTCCGTAGGTCGAGAGACCGGTAATTTCTGGATGCCCTCCGTAGAGAAACCGACGCAGCGAGCGAGAGCAGAGCAAGTTCACTTGCTCTGCCGAGCCGCAAGGAGGAAAAGCCCGATAGGGCTTAATCTGCGGAGGGTTTCTATATTATATAGGACGCATCAGAAAAGATTCGCTATATTTGCAAGTCGTTAGGCCATAATTTGGTTTACGAAACAGCAGTTCTTTGAAATCGGCGGAGAAATTTCAATGGAAAAACACTTTTTTCTATGCAATCCACTTTCAATTTGTAAGCAGGTTTGTCAATGGTTATTTATGACGATTTTGTTACTATTTTGTTACTCCGGGCGGTTTTGAAGAACAAACAAATTTGATTTACAATAGGTTATGGCCGATTCAAATTTCATAGATTATGTAAAGATATTTTGCGCCTCCGGACACGGCGGCGCAGGTTCGATGCATCTGCACAGGGCCAAATATATACCGAAAGGTGGCCCTGACGGTGGAGACGGAGGTCGCGGGGGACATATTGTCCTCAGGGCCAACGCCCAGTTCTGGACACTTATCCATCTGAAGTATCGGAAGCATATTAAAGCGGATGAAGGGGAGAAGGGCGGAGCCGCACTTCAGCACGGCAAGAACGGTACGGATATCTATCTTGACGTTCCGCTCGGCACTGTGGTGAAGAATGCGGAAACGGAAGAAGTCCTGTTCGAACTCACGGATGACGGAGAAGAAAGGATTCTCTGCAAAGGCGGAAAGGGAGGATGGGGCAATGACCATTTCAAGTCACCTACCAGACAGACTCCGATGTACGCCCAACCGGGGGAGGACGGCGAGGAAGGCTGGTTCATCCTTGAGCTCAAGCTTCTTGCCGATGTCGGACTCGTGGGCTTTCCCAATGCAGGCAAGTCCACTCTACTGTCCAGCATAACATCTGCCAGGCCTAAGATTGCAGATTATGCCTTTACTACGCTGGAACCCAATCTCGGTATAGTAAAGTATTTTGACGACCGGTCATTCGTTATGGCGGATATCCCCGGTATCATCGAGGGTGCCCACGAAGGCCGCGGCATCGGGACCAGGTTCCTGCGTCATATCGAGAGGAACTCCGTGCTGCTGTTCATGGTCAGCATCGAAGAGGATGACATTTCCGCCGTATATAAGACCCTTCTTTCAGAATTGAAACTGTACAATCCCGAACTTCTTGCCAAGGAGAGAGTCCTGGCAATCACCAAGTGCGATCTTGCCGATGAGCAGATCGAGAAGGAAATAAGGCCTCATCTTCCGAAACGAATTCCTCACGTATTCATTTCTTCCGTGTCAGGCGAGGGGTTGAACGAACTTAAGGATATACTATGGAAAGCGTTGCAGAAATAAGCCTGCTTCATTATATCGAGCGTTGCGACTGGGATGTCACTCTGTTTATCAACTCATTGAATTCCCCGGTCTCGGATTCTTTCTGGATGTTCATGTCCAACAAGTACATATGGTTCCCGATGTACCTTGTGATGGCTGTCTTTCTGTTTGTCAGGCTGGGATGGAAGAGGGGACTGGTGGCGGTGGCTTCTCTTGCCCTTGCCGTCACGGCATGCGACCAGTTCGCCAATCTGGTCAAGGATTCTGTGGCAAGATTCCGCCCGTGCTGGACGGACTATATGATCAGAAACGGCCTTCATCTGCTTGAAGGCAAGGGAAATTACTATGGCTTCTTCTCTGCCCACGCTGCAAATTCGATGATGTTTGCTGTGGGCTCCCTGATCTGTTTCAGAATCGACAGAAGCCGTACCTACAACGTATATGAGTGGTGTATGGTGATATGGGCGGTACTTGTCGGATTAAGCAGGATATTCGTCGGGAAGCATTTCTTCGGAGACGTGCTTGTCGGTCTGGTCACCGGTTTGATAATCGGCTGGATTTTCGGCAAGATTGCAGAAATTGTGTCTACCAGGTTAGTGCGTTGACCTTTTTTCCTGTAATGCTGATTCTTGCAGGCAGCATTCCCTCCACTTCGCCGTCCACCTCGACGATGTCTTTCGAACGCGCGTCAAGAGGTAATATTTCCAATGTTTTACATCTGACGTACTTGATGTATTCGGACTCGTGAACACTATGGCCGAATATTCTCTTGACTTCCTTCAGCAATATCTTAAGAGGAAGCTTAGGTACTATCATCACGTCAAGAATGCCGTCATTGATCTCTGCCAGAGGTACTTGACACATTCCGCTGCCGCTGTATCTGCCGTTTCCGAGTGCGATAGACAGGCACGGTCCGTTGTGGACTTCCTCTCCGTCCGCCAGTACCTGCAGGTTGATTGCGCGAAGACTGAAGAGAGTCCTCCTCAAGGCATTTGCGTATATCATCTTGTTCCTGCGGCCTGCGGCCTTTTGTCTGTTAACTATTTCGCATACGTGGGAGTCAAAACCAAGGCCGCCAATGTTGGCCATGTAGCAAACCTTGTCATCAGCAAGTTCGACTTTTACTACGTCCTCCTGTCCGAACGACTCCTTTGCCATCAGATCGGCTACGGTGACAACGTTCTTTTCTATGTCAAAAGCCTTGATCCAGTCGTTTCCCGAGCCTATTGGAGCAACTCCCAGATAGAATTCGGAAGGATCAGTGCCGTTTTCTTTACACCATCTCAGAATGCCGTTGAATATTTCGTGGATCGTGCCATCTCCTCCGACACCCAGAATCCTCCTGTATCCCTTGCTTGCGGCAAAGTATGCCAAGGTGGTGGCGTGTGCCCTGTGACTGGTAAGTACTGCATTGTAATGAACCTTGAGTTCATCCAGTCTGCTCTGTCCTGCAGGCCATTCCTTCATTGTTTTGCCTGAACCGGCGTGTGGGTTCACGATGATGAACCAACTGTTTTTGGTTTTGGTCATAGTGCTGCAAATGTACGATTTTTTTAGTAAATTTGCATTCCTAGTGCAAATATCGTTTTTATGGGAAAGATTATAGCAATAGCAAATCAGAAAGGTGGTGTGGGCAAGACCACGACAGCGATAAATCTTGCTGCATCTCTTGCAGTGCTTGAGAAGAGTGTCCTGATTATCGATGCCGACCCTCAGGCGAACACTACTTCGGGTCTTAATTTTTCTCCTGATGATGAGCACCGCAGAACTCTTTATGAAGTCATGATCGGGAAAATCAGCATTGAAGATTCTCTCATCCAGACTGAAATAGAGAAACTTCATATGATCCCTTCCCATATCAATCTGGTAGGAGCCGAGATTGAGATGCTTGATGCCGAGAACCGTGAATCCATCCTGAAGAATGCTCTCGATACCATAAGGGATAATTATGATTACATCATCATCGATTGTTCTCCTTCGCTCGGACTTATCACGGTCAATTCCCTTTCTGCCGCCGATTCCGTGATCATCCCCGTCCAGCCGGAGTTTTTCGCTCTCGAAGGACTCGGTAAGCTTCTTCAGACAATCCGCCTTGTTCAGAACGGAGTCAATCCGAGCCTGACTATAGAGGGATTCGTGGTCACGATGTTTGACGGCAGGACCAAGGTGCATGCCCAGGTCGTCAATGAGCTCAGGGAACATTTCGGTGACCTCGTCTTCCGTACCATCATTCAGAGGAACATAAGGCTTTCTGAAGCCCCGTCGCACGGAAAGCCGATCATCCTGTATGACATTATGAGCAACGGCTCTACAAATTACCTGAATCTTGCCAAGGAACTGCTTGAACGCAGTTAATCTCTTTACGAATATGCCAAAAGAACCAAGAGGATTAGGAAAAGGTCTCAGCGCTCTGCTGGGTGACGCACCAAGTGCAGAATCATTGCGCAAACCTGTAGGATATATCAATAAGGAAGTTGTCGGTGTCAAGAGCAGGGCAAACACCTCGGACGTGATGAGGGTACCTGCCGATATGATTGTCGCCAACCCTTATCAGCCGCGTCTGACTTTCAATCAGGATGCGATAGAAGAACTTTCAGCATCGATCAAGACACTTGGACTGATCCAGCCTATCACTGTAAGGAAAGTATCCGACACCCAATATCAGATAATAAGCGGCGAGCGAAGATTCCGTGCCTGCCGTCTTGCAGGTATGACTATGATTCCGGCTTACGTTCGTGAAGCAAATGACCGCAACATGCTGGAAATGGCCATTGTGGAGAATATCCAGAGGGAGAACCTGGATCCTATTGAGGTCGCGATGAGCTATCAGAGACTCATTGACGAGTGTCAGCTTACTCAGGAAGAGATGGCCGACAGGGTAGGGAAGAAACGTTCGTCCGTAACCAATTCTCTCAGGCTTCTCAAGCTGCCTGTCAAAGTCCAGCATGACCTGAAAGTCGGACTTCTCAGTGTTGGACACGCCAAAGTGCTTCTCGGTATTGACTTGCCTGAGGTTCAGGAGCAGTTGTGCGATCTCGTTGTCAAGGAGGGCTTGTCTGTCAGGCAGCTGGAAGAAAGGATCTCCAGAATCATCTCAAAGACGTCCAAATCTTCAAAAGACAGTGCTGCGGATATGATTATCGATGAGTATTCAAGGCTTAAGGACTACTTTTCCAAATGCTGCAACGGTGCCGTGATCGTCCGTAGGTGCGCATCCGGAAAAGGCAGTCTTACCATCCGTTTCGATTCTGACAATCAGGCGCGGAAGCTGCTCGATGTACTTGAGAAAAAGGCTGTTGATGCGTAAATTGCTGACATATCTGTTCCTTTCGACGGCTCTTCTGTGCATTTTCAGTTCTGCCGCGCTGGCACAGTTCAAGGAAGAAGCCTTCAAACAGAACTATAATGATGATCCGACGGATACCTCATCCGTGGACGTTATGTTTTCTTTCAAGAACTATTTCCGCGGTATCAGCCACAAAGAAGAGGTGAAGCCCGGAGTAGTTTTCGCCGGATCTCTCCTTTTTGTCGGCGGAGAGCAGATCTACAACCGGCAGTATTGGAAACTTCCTGTATTTTATGGCGGAATAACCGC
This sequence comes from Candidatus Cryptobacteroides sp., assembly GCA_045615565.1. GTDB lineage: Bacteria > Bacteroidota > Bacteroidia > Bacteroidales > UBA932 > Cryptobacteroides. The sequence continues at coordinate 5,528 of JAZLFC010000005.1, forward strand.
TTCGCTGGGAACGGGCTTCTATTTCAACAATCTGTACAAACAGTCTGTCGGTACCGAGTACGAAGTCAGGAACAAGTATATCAGCAATGCCTGTTTCATTGGCGCCGGTCTGTTCTATTGGGCTTCATTGATGGATGGAGTCTATAATATGAAAAAGGATGAGTATCCGGTAGCTGCCAAAGCTACCATATATTCAATCCTCTGCCCGGGCCTCGGTCAGATATATAACGGCGAAGCCTGGAAACTCCCGATATATTGGGGCGGAATAGTGGCCGGTTTTCATTATTACAATTTCTACGGAACCAACTATGAGCGCTTCCGCAGAATATACAAGGAGACTGGAATGGAAGGAAATACCAGTCCGGTCACAGCGGAACAGGCTCTTTACTACAGGGATATCTACAGAAGGTACAGGGATTATTCAATTCTGGCGATAGCAGCAGTATATCTTCTTCAAGTGATAGACGCCAATGTCTTTGCTTATATGCATGATTTTGAGATTGATGACAACCTGGCTCTTGACGTCAGTCCTACAGTGATAACCCCGGACACTAAACTCGCAGCCTCGGGCAGTCTTACGCCTGCATTCGGATTAAGGCTGGGATTCAATTTCTGAAATGAAAAGAACAATCATTCTGCTGGCTGCAATGCTTGCACCTTTCGAGACTTATTCCCAAGTCAGTATCAAGGACTATCTTGAAGCTCCCTCAAAAAGGCTGCTTCAACAGGAAAATATGCGACTCCAGCATGAACTGGATTCCTTGAAAGCTGTTGCAGCCGATCTGTATCAACTTCTTGATGAGTATACGACACCCGATCTGGAAGAGGAGAATATCGTTGAGGCGATAGAGTATAACGCAGATGTCACTGACAGTATCCTTTCCGTTATGTACGAGAACAGGAGGGTGGTGGATTACGTTGACGGTCAGTCATATGACCTGGATTCTGTTCTGTTCCCTTCCAAGACTTCAGATGAAGAGCTTATGAAGAGGCTCAAGTCGATGAATTCGTATATCTCCCTGCCTTTCAATGCGACTGTGAGGAATTATATAGTGCAGTATTCCGAGAAGATGCCTGAAAAAATGGGTGTCGTCCTGGGACTGGCTCAGTATTATATGCCGATCTTTGAAGAAGTATTCGACCGCTACGGACTGCCTCTTGAACTTAAATATATGGCTGTCATTGAGTCAATGCTCAGGGCTACAGCAGAATCACGTGCCGGAGCGAAGGGAATGTGGCAGTTTATGTACAGGACCGGCAAGCTCTATGGACTGACTATAACCTCCTACGTTGACGAGAGAATGGATGTCGAGAAAGCTGTGGATGCCGCTGCAAGATATTTGCGTGACTCATATAATGCATTCGGTGACTGGACACTGGCTATCAGTTCATACAATTGCGGTACCGGTAATGTGAGGAAAGCTATCCGCAGGGCAGGTGGTAAAATGGATTTCTGGTCAATTTATCCGTATCTTCCGCGTGAAACCAGAGGCTATATGCCGGCATTCGTCGGTGCAATGTACGCTATGACATATTACCGTGACTACGGTATTGTGCCGCAGCCGTGTCCTATCCCTGTCGAGGTTGACACTTTCGTCATCAACCGGAATCTGCACTTCCAGCAGGTCAGCGAGGTCATAGGTGTCCCTGTCGAAAAGTTGAGGGAACTCAACCCTCAATATATCAGGGATATTGTTCCGGGCAACGAGGCTTCTTATGTGCTCAAGCTCCCGTTCAACTACTCCAATTCATTCATAGATGTCGGGGTCGATTCCCTTGTACGCTATAAGGCGGATACTTTGTTTACGGAACAGGTCGTGAAGAGCATCAAGAACAGCACGACCAACTCCGACCGTATCGCCTATAAAGTCAAGAAAGGTGACGTGCTGGGAAAAATCGCATCAAAGTACCACGTTACTGTGAAGAATATCCAGAAATGGAATAATCTCAAGAGCACTACTATCAGGGTCGGCCAGACGCTGTACATCTATCCAAACTGATAGCTTTACCGAGCTGATAAACACACTCCTGCCGAATACATTCATAATTTTTATATTTCCTCCATTATGAAAAAACTTATTCTTTTCTTCGTAGGCCTGCTCCTGCTGGCTTCTTCTGCCAATGCGCAGGAACTCAACAATTTCAATTTCGGAAGAGGCGAGAAGGTAGTTTCTCCTGAAATCAACGGTGACAAGACCACCTTCCGACTTTCAGCCAACTATGCCACCATAGTCAACCTTGTCGGAGCCTGGATGGAAAATCCCTACGGCGCCGGAGTGCCTATGACAAAAGGAGAAAATGGTGTATGGGAACTTACCATCGACACCCCGTCCCCGGAGATATACACCTACAGTTTCATTGTGGACGGCGTCACGATGAGCGACCCGCTGAACGTCTTTGTACAGCGTGACGGCAGCCGCTATCTCAGCATGCTCCTTGTCCCCGGCGAGCGCAGTACCAACTACCAGGAAGCCTCCAGACACGGTACAGTCCAGTTCCGCTGGTACACAAGCGATATTCTGGGAATCGACAGGAGACTCACGGTTTATACCCCGTACGGATATGAATCCAACCCTAACAAGAAATACCCCGTCCTCTATCTTCTTCACGGAGCCGGAGGCGACGAGGAAGCTTGGATCTCTATGGGACGGGCTGCACAGATCCTTGACAATATCATCGAAAAGGGATATGCCGAGCCTATGATTTGCGTGATGCCGAACGGCAATCCGAACCAGCGCGCAGCCCAGACTCTCGGTCTGCCGGAAACGGATATGAACTGGCGCGATCCGGCCTCAAGGGATGCCTTTGTAAGAAGCCTGTGCGAAGAGATAGTTCCGTTCATAGAGAAGAGCTTCCGCGTGATTGCAAAACCTTCTTCCCGTGCCATTGCAGGACTGTCTATGGGTGGCGGGCACACTATCACCGCCTCCAACCTGTATCCGCAAATGTTTGACTATATTTGTCCTCTCTCTGCTGCAGGCCAGGCTACAGCAGAGCAGATTGCGAGGCTGAAAGCTGCCGGAGTCAAGCTCTATTTCCTTGCCTGCGGTACGGAAGACTTCCTGTATGAAGGATCAGTCGCCCTCGACAAGACCCTCACCGAGCAGGGATTGGAACATATTTTCTATCAGTCGGACGGAGGACACGTCTGGAGCAACTGGAGATTGTACCTCGATGCCTTCACACCGCTTCTGTTCAGATAGCAGACACCTGCTCACGCAGAAAACACCGGTTATCAGATCATAATTGCCGCTATCAAAGAAAGGATTGCATAGAATTCCGGGAGAGCGGCATAAATCATAGTGTTGGTCATCACGTTATGTCCCTGTGACACTCCGATGATACCGTTAGCACAGACCTGACCCTGACGGATTGCTGAAATCATACATACCAGACCGACACTGATGCCCACACCGAACAACTTCAGACCCTGGTCTGCGAAATCCCTTCCGAGCCATAGAATGAATGCAAGGAATCCATATAGACCCTGAGTGGCTGGAAGTGCAGACAGAATCATATAACTTGATGATTTTTCAGGATTGTTCTTAAGTGCACCTTCAGCGGCATTGCCTGCTATGGTTGTACCAATACTTGAACCCACACCGGCAAGACCAAGCATCAGGCCAAGCCCCAGATAACCAAGAATTAAATTAAGCATAATTATTGAAATTTTTGTTTGTTTATTTCTTTAGAGGATTGTAAGTCAAACCTTTTCCTTCATATCCTGAATTCTTGAAGAATTCAACGAAGTTAAGTCTCAGAGGGTGTACGAATGCTCCGAGACAGCTCATTGCCAGGTTAAGTGCGTGTCCGACAAGCAATATCAGCACGAACGGAACCCACTGCCAGGTAGGATTCTGCCCTTTGACCATCTCAGCAATAGTATTGAAAGTCGATCCCAACATGCCGCCGGACAGACCGAGCGCATACAGTCTGATATAGCTCAAGACATCGCCCATAAGTCCGGAAGCCATACTGTAGGTGTCCCAAAGACCGGAGCCGATGTTGATCAGAGGATTTCTTCCCCATTTGTTGAAAAGGAATATTCCAAGGCAGGACACTCCTGCAATGCCTATGATTATCCATTTAGCAGTGATTTCATCCACGAGACCGACCATGGCTATTGCCAGGACTATGATTGTGCCCACAATCAGGAGAGTCCATCCGATGGCGCTCAGGGAGTTCTTGAAGCCCTCTTTCCTGACTGACCAAATCGATTTGGTAATCATCGCCAGGCTTATGTGGAATACGCCGATGCCCAACGCGATAACCATCTGTGCGGAATATCCGGCAATCTCTCCGGTAATCATACAGTTGCGCATAATCTCCGGAAGCCACGCGGCCTGACTCAAGTCCACTCCGAATGCCGACCCCATCACAAGACCCACGAAGAAGGTGCCTGTTCCCAATGTGATGATGAGCTTGTAGAGTTTGGCAAGTCCTCCTTCTTTCCCTTTCAGCAGTAAACCGATAATAACCAGCAGTATTCCGTAGCCGGCATCACCCATACACATTGCGAAGAACAGCAGGAAGAATATGCTGAGGAACGGTGTGGGGTCAAATTCATTGTATGCCGGCATACCGTACATACCTGTAAACACTTCAAAGTTTTTCGCGAAAGAATTGTTCTTAAGTTTGATCGGAGGATTGTCTTCGACCTTTGCGTCTTCGGAACAATAGTAGATGTCCATACCGTCAAACTTAGTGTCAAGTTCTTCCTTGTTTTCCGTCGGGGCAAAACCTTCAAACACACACAGGCTGTTTTCTGCGGCATTTAAGCCTTTTATGCTTGCAAGGTACTTGTCCAGCTCAACGTTAAGATCGTAGACAAGGGCTTTCAGATACGGAATCTCCGATTTCCTTTTCTCAAGTTCCAATGCATGCCTTGAAATCTTCAAGTCAAGCGCTTCGAGCTCTGATGCGTATTCGGATGCGCTCTTTTGAGGCTTTTCGATATCCTTCAAAGGGAAATCATTATTCCCCGCTATGGCGAAATACACCTTGCCGCCGCATTTCTCAATAACGCTCAGGGGATATTCGTTTTCCCATTCAGGATCGAATTTCTTTGCATTCACTGCGTACAGTCTAATGTCAATCCCTTCATTTTTGAGCTTTTGTATTGTTTCATTGTCGAAATCACCCCAGATCCTGCCGGCATTTATTTTCTCTTCAAGAGCTTTCCTCTCTGATTTGAGAGCGATGCTCATTGCGTCTTCCCCGCTCTCCAAGGATTTCAGTTCAGCCTTGGCAGCTTCAATCTTGGAGAATATCCTGCCGGAATTCTCGTCAACAGGCTTGTCTGACCTCGTGATGTCCACGACGCCGCATTCCTGGAGCATTTCCAGGAAATTATCCTTTTCCCCCTCGAGTACGATGAAGGAGTATTTGGTCATGGGTGTAATCATAGTGCTTCCTCCTCTTCCTCCTCTTGAGCGTGACGTTCCTTGACAATCTTGGATGAAGCCTTGCTCAGATTCTCTTCGTCCTCCATATATCTTTTGATCTTTCTGATTGCCTCCTGGTATCCGGGAATCTGCACTTTTTCATAAAGATTCACCTTCTGGGTGGTCTTTTTTCTGTTGAATTCAAGGATGCGCCTGCGTTCCAGCGCCACTTCGGCCTCAAGCCCTTCGTAGGTGAGGTCCTTGAGTATCCTGACTCCGTCAGCATACCACGCCGGCTTTACGAATGCATTGAAATCCTTGAGCTCAAAAATGATTTCACCCAGTTCCGGGCACTTGACACCAGCCACCTTCACCGTCTTGAGCTCGATATCCTTGATGCTTATCAGTCCCGGCTCAAATTCATTCCACAGGGCCGCGAGATAATCGTAGTCCTTCATCATCCGTTCGAGGTTGCGCGTGTGCGTTTCAGCGTTGGTCTTGGCAACAATGACGCTCGCCCGCAGCGCCGACTCCTTGTTCTTCAGCGTCGGCAATGCATTCTGTCTGACCTTGAGCTGCTTCCCAAGGTTGGTTAATGAGGTCTTGTTATATTGAAATTTGATGGCCATCAGGCTTTCCAGTATTTGTCAATCAAACCTTGCTTGATTCCGGTCTCTGAAGGTGAGAAGTATTTGCCGAAGATTTCCCAGGCTGTGTCAAGCATTGTTTCCATATCGATATTGACATCGATGCTGAGAAGCCTGGTAGCGTATTCTTTGGCGTAGTCAAGGCATCTTACGTCATAATCGGACAGGTCGAATCCGTTCTCAAGCTTGGTCTTGGCGTTCTGGGCATCAGCGTACAGACGCACGCCGGCATTCATTACCTGGGAATGGTCCTCCCTGGTCTTTTTCCCCTGGACGTGCTGCTTAAGTCGGCTCAGCGACCTGAACGGGTCAACTATGACTTTGCCGGAGTCCGAGTCAGCTCTGAGGAAGAGCTGGCCTTCCGTGATGTATCCCGTGTTGTCCGGAATGGCGTGAGTGATGTCTCCGTCATTGAGAGTGGTGACCGCTATGATGGTGATTGAACCGCCGGACGGGAGCTGTACGGCTTTCTCGTATATCTTGGCCAGATCCGAATACAGGGATCCCGGCATGGAATCCTTGGAAGGAATCTGGTCCATACGGTTGCTGACAATACTTAGGGCGTCGGCATACAATGTCATATCAGTAAGCAGAACCAGCACTTTCTCGTTCTTGTCCACGGCAAAATACTCGGCAGCGGCAAGAGTCATATCAGGAATAAGAAGTCTCTCAACCGGCGGTTCCTCTGTAGTATTGATGAAACATACGATCCTGTCAAGGGCTCCTGCAGACTCGAACTCGTGCTTGAAAAAGAGATAGTCGTCATTGCTGAGACCCATACCTCCAAGTATGATTTTGTCAACGTCAGCCCTGAGGGCCACGTCCGCCATCACCTGATTGTAAGGCTGGTCAGGATCGGCAAAGAACGGAATCTTCTGGCCTGATACCAGCGTATTGTTAAGGTCAATGCCTGCAATTCCCGTAGGAATAAGTTCAGACGGCTGGCGGCGCTTGTATGGATTGACTGACGGACCGCCGACTTCCCGCTCCTCTCCGTCCACTTCCGGACCGCCGTCTATAGGCTTCCCATAGGCATTGAAGAATCTTCCGGAAAGCTGGTCGCTGACTTTCAGCGTAGGAGGCGCGCCGAGGAACGTCACTTCTGCATCGGTTGGGATGCCTTCTGTTCCGGAGAACACCTGCAACGTGACAAGTTCCCCCTTTGTCTTGACCACCTGTGCAAGACGGCCGGCAACAACAGCGAGCTCATCGTTTGATACGCCGCTTGCTTTCAGCGATACGGTTGCCTTGGTAATCGCCTGCAGATGTGTATAAATTTTCTGAAAAGCCTTATTTGCCATTTTGCTCAAGTAATTTTTGTATTTCCTCTCTGTATGAATTGAAGCTCTCGCTGCCGAACTCTGAATAGTTCATCTGGCGGAGAATATTGATCATTTCCTTGAAATAGCCGCGGCACTTTTCGTAGTCTTCGAACTCAAAGGACCTGCCGCATATATCAAGAATTATATCCAGCATATATTTCTGACGTTCAATAGGGCACAACGCGTCTACCGCGTCAAATGCATCCTGCTGCAGGAAGGCGAAGTCTATAAGCTCGGATTTCCAGAATGCTTCGTGGTAGCTCATAGGGACTCCGTCGTCACCGAGAATATTGATCTGGTCATTCATCTCTTTTCCTTTGCGGACGATGAATTTTGCTCTGTTGACCTTGTCCGCCCATCCCTTTTCAATCTTTTCATCCAGATATTCCCGGATTTCCGGATACTCCAGGTATTTCGAATATGAATCGATAGGGTTGATCGAAGGATATCTCTTCTGGTCAGCCCGGCTCTGCTCAAGGGCATAGAAACATCTTGCTGCCTTCTTGGTGGACTCGGTTACGGGCTCTTTGAGGTTTCCTCCTGCCGGGGAAACGGTTCCTATGAATGTAATCGCGCCTTTCCTGCCGTTCTTAAGGATGACCATTCCTGAACGCGCATAGAAGTTGCTGATGATGGCACTCAGGTCAACAGGAAACGCGTCTGCTCCGGGGAGTTCTTCCATTCTGTTTGACATCTCCCTGAGCGCCTGGGCCCATCTTGAGGTGGAGTCGGCGAGCAGAAGGCAGCGAAGACCCATTGCCCTGTAGTATTCGCATATCGTCATTGCAGTGTAGACAGATGCTTCCCTGGCTGCAACAGGCATATTTGAAGTGTTGCAGATGATAGTCGTCCTCTCCATCAGGTGACGTCCTGTGTGAGGGTCAATGAGCTCAGGGAATTCAGTGAAGATTTCCACAACCTCGTTGGCTCGCTCTCCGCACGCTGCCATTACGATGACGTCGGCTTCGCCCTGCTTGGCGATGGCGTGCTGAAGCACTGTCTTTCCGCAGCCGAAAGGTCCCGGGATGAAACCCGTCCCTCCCTCGGCGATAGGGTTGAAGGTGTCGATGACCCTGACGCCGGTCTCCATGATCTTCTCAGGCCTCGGCTTTTCCCTGTAACCCTTGACGGCCACCTTTACCGGCCATTTCTGAGTCATGGTGACTGTATGCTCCTGCCCTTCGCTGTCGACAAGTACCGCTATCCTGTCGTCAATCGTGTACTGGCCTGCGGCTGCAATTTCCTTGACCGTGAATTCTCCCTTGAATGAGAAAGGGACCATTATCTTATGGCTTAACCATCCTTCCTTCACTTCTCCCAGCCAGTCGGAAGCTTCCACCTTGTCCCCTATGGCGGCGACAGGGGAGAAGTCCCACTTTGCGTCATGGTCCAGCGGGTCGGTGTATTCTCCTCTCTTGAGAAAAACGTCTGACATAGTCGTCAGGTTGTTCTGGAGACCGTCGTAAACATTGCTGAGCAGTCCCGGGCCAAGAGTGGCCTCGAGCATTCTGCCGAGGAATTCCACACTGTCTCCGTTTTTCAGGCCTCTGGTGCTTTCGAATACCTGAACCGATGCCTGGTCCGCTGTGACCTTGATCACTTCGGCAAGCAGTTTTGTGCCTTTCAGATCGATGTAACACAATTCATTTTCAGCCACCGGCCCGTCGGTGCGGACAGTCACGAGGTTGGAAACGATGCCTGTTACCTTTCCTGTAGTTTTCATATTCCGTGTGTTTCTTTTATTTCTTCAACCAGTCTTCTGAAGAGCTCCCTTCCGGTACTCTCGTCAAGTTTGACCCATCTGTCGATTATCTTGATCTTGCTGACAAGTCCCAGGATCCTGTCCAGGGAAAAAATCTCCATTTCGGTCAGTTCGTCAATCTTCTGCCAGAACAGCTCGTCAATATTCCTTTCCCTGACAAGCAGGTTGTTCCCGGCAAGTATGCTTTCGATTTTATTGCGCTCTGCGAATTCTGAAGTCTCGATATCCAAGATATCTTTGCCTTCCGGCCTGCCCAATGAAGTATTGAGATACCTTACCTTCGAATTCCTTACGTTCAGGTCGAAGGCGAAGAATTCTCTGATATATCGGCAGCCGCTTTTCAGCGCTTCTCTGTAAAACGATTCGGAGAGCTTGCTCCCGTCGTATCCGTCAAGCAGGAAGCTTATGGTCCTGATGTCTTTGACGCTGCACTGCTCCTTGATTTGTCCGATGAGCGCGTCAGTATCAAGATCCTTGCCGTCCTTTTCCAGAACTGGCAGTGAAGCTATGATGTATTCGTAATTGTTCATTAACCGAAAAGAAGCTTTTTGGTGACAGGTCTCAGATATTCGGATATCAGCTCCTTGAATGTTTCATCAGTGAAACTTACAAAGTAGCTTCCATCGCCTGGACCTATGGTGAATCCACCTTGGATCTTCTTTGAGAAATCAGCCTTTATGCCTGATGCAAGAACTTTTGAAAGTTCCGACTTGACCCAGGGTTCAAGTTCGCTTCTCAATCTTTCCGGGAGTACGAGCTCCAGGTCTTTTGATTCCTGTGCGCTGAATCCGGCTGCCACTGACTTGATCACTTCCCTGATGAAGTCAGGGTCTTTGCAGGCATCCTTGACCGGGGTGTCGCACTGATTTACGACCAGAAGGTTCTCAATGTCCTTTCTGGTGGCCTGCAACGCCTGGGCCGAAGCCATACGGATATCGGATGCGGCTTTTGCCTTCAGGTCTTCAGCTTCCTTGCCTGCAGAAGCAAGTATAGCTTCCGCTTCAGCTTTGGCGCAGTCAACGATCTCACTTGCTTTTTTCTTGGCTTCTGCAATCAGCTGCTCTCCTTCGGCTTTTCCTTTGGACAGGCCTTCATTATACAGCTTGTCCGTAAGTTCCTGCAATTTGTTTGACATATCGTGTGATTTGTTACTGGTTAAATAGTTCTGCTAAATATACAAATTTTTTGGCGAAATTATACAAAAATGGTAAAAGAAAAGCACGCAGAATGGCAGTCTGCCTCTTCTGCGTGCTTCTTGAATGTTGTGTTCCGGCCTAGTATCCGAAGATATCTTCAGTGGATACTCTCTTTATTGTGCCGAACTTCGAGAGTCCGTTCATGTCGAAATCGGATTCGCGTCCAAGGATGCAGATGGTATATTTGCGTCCCTTTACGTTTTCCTGCTGGAATTTCTGCACGTCCTCCAGAGTAAGGTTCTGTACCTGCTCGTAGACATCCTTGTTGATGTCATAATCAAGTCCGAGCCTCTTTGCGTTGATATACGAATCCAGGACGCCGCTCTTTACTGTCCTTTGCGTGCGGATATTTGAAATGATGCTTTCCTTGGCGATGTCGAAAGCATTCTGCGATACCGGCATATTGTTGATGATGTCATCGAAAGCTGTAAGGGCATCGACGAGTTTGTCATTCTGTGTCTGGATGAAATCAAGGAATATCTCGGTATGGTCGAGGTCGGAAGCCTGGTTGAACCTTGCGGCTGCACTGTATGCAAGTCCGCGGGCCTCACGCATTTCCTGGAATACGATTCCGTTCATTCCACCTCCGAAATATCCGTTGTAGAGGCTTACGATAGGAGCTTTGGATGCATCGAATTTCTCTCCCTTTGATGACAGGGAGTAAAGTATCGACTGGTTTGCGTCATACGGTGCTATCACCACTGTATTTTCTTCCGTCACCTTGTACTGGAAAGGATTGCCCTTGACAACTGGCTCGAGTGTCTCCGGACAGTTATGGATATCATTGACTTTTGCAACGAAATCATCCGCATCCGTTGGTCCGTAATAGATTACGCTGTGCTCTTTGCCGAACAGATTGTGGATTTTTTCAACCAGTTCTTCATCCGTAAGTTCTGTTATCTCCTTTGTGGAAAGATCGCTTGTATATGGGTTCTCAGGGCCATAGAGACAAAAAGCCTGAAGTCTTGACGCGTTCTCGTTCTGGTCGGATTTTGCATTGATCCTGCCCTGCAGGATATTGGCCTTGAGCATCCGGAGCGCTTCCGGATTAGGCTGCGCGTCCGAAATGAAATCCTCGATGAACGCCATAGCCTTGTCCATATTTTCAGCCAGTCCGTTCGCAAAGACGAATGTGCGCTCTCCTCCACAAGACACTGAAACGTTGCAGGCAAGACTGTAAAGGTACTTCTGGACTTCCTCAGGAGTCATTGTGCTTGTGCCGAGATAGTTTGTGTAGTCACACGCAAAAGGAAGGACCTTGTCTGCATAGCTTCCTGTCTCGAACATATATTCGAGCTGGAAAATTCCGTTTGTCACATTCTTCTTGTACAGCACTTCAATGCCGTTCTTTGCCGTGAGCTTTGACATATCCCTGGAGTAGTCGACGAATACCGGCTCTATCGGTTTCACCTCTGCCGCTGCTGCCTGTATGTCTTTCAGGAACCGGCTGGCGGTGTCGCGGTTGGTGAAAATCGGAGTGATCTGCGGCTTGTCAATCTTGCCGAAATCCCCTGGTTTGCCCTGAAGTTTGTTAACCTGTACGTAATTATCTGAGAAATAATCGTTTGCAAACTTAACTATATCTTCTTTCGTAATCTGTGAAAGCTTTTCCACCTCATTTACCACATCATTCCAAGGTACGTCGTTTATGAAACTGTTTACAGCCATCCTGGCCATACTGCCCGTCGACTCCATCTGCCTCATAAAACTGAGCTTGAGGTTGTTGATGGTTGCTTCAAGAATCTTCTCGTCGAAGTCACCGGCCTTAACCTTCTCTATTTCAGCAAGGGCAAGCGCTTTTACCTCTTCAAGCGTCTGACCCGGCTTAGGCTCGGCCATAATCAAATAAACACTGTAGTCAGAGAGTTCCTCGACACCTGAATCCATCCCCAGAGTCTTCTGCTGCTGGTTGATGTCAAGGTCTATGAGGCCTGCCTTGCCGTTCTGCATAACGCTGGAGAAGGCATTGAGAAGAGCGGTGCTCTCTGCGTTAGCACCCGGGAATCTCCACGCAAGAAGCACGCAAGGTGATTCGTTGCCTGTCACTTCCTTTATGACAGGCTCTGTGATAGGATCTTCCGGTTCGAACTCCATCTTCTTGAGACTTTCGTTCGGCTTCATTCCGCCGAAATACTTGTCAATGATTCCAATGGCTTTGTCAGGATTGAAATCTCCCGAAAGGACTACGGCCATATTGTTGGGAACATACCACTGGTCGTGATAATTCTTGACATTCGTTATTGAAGGGTTCTTCAGATGGGAAGGAAGTCCGATGACGTCCGTATTGTACGGGTGATTCTTGAAAAGTCCTTCGAACATTGCGTTGATCAGCCTTGTCTGGTCCTGGGCATTATACATGTTGAACTCCTCGTAAATGGTCTCCAGCTCGGTGTGGAATCCGCGGAGAACCACGTTCTCGAAACGGTCTGCCTGGATTTTCGCCCAGAGCTCAATCTGATTGGAAGGTATGTTCTCAACATAGCAGGTGACGTCATAGCTGGTATAGGCATTTGTGCCGCTTGCTCCCAGGGAAGCCATCAGCTTGTCATATTCGTTCGGAATGGAAAGCTTGGAAGCCTCATAGGAGATAGAGTCTATCTCGTGATAGATGGCCTTGCGCTCTGCCGGGTCTTCTGTCTTGCGGTATACCTCAAACAGCGCTTCGATCCTGTCGAGAAGCGGTTTCTCGGCCTCGTAGTTCTGGGTTCCGAACTGCTCGGTTCCCTTGAACATCAGATGCTCGAAATAGTGGGCGAGTCCGGTGGTCTCGCGAGGGTCATTCTTGCTTCCCACCTTGACAGCTATCTGTGCGTCGATGCGGGGCTTGTCCTTGTTGACAATGGTGTAGACCGTCAGGCCGTTGTCCAGTTTGTAGATGCGTGTCCCCGTGGGGTCACCCTTCACGGTTTCATAACTGTACCTGCTTCCGCAGGAACTGATTCCCAGTGCCAGGACGGTAATGGCAATGATAAATGCAATACGTTTCATACTATAATGATTATAAGTGACTTCTTGATAATGTCCGCTTTACTGATGAGCCGGACGCAGCAGGTCCAACACAACCTTTACCGGGTTGAATGTCTCGACCGGGACTTCCACGAACAGAGTGTTCCAGTCCGACATCGCCCCGTTCCACAGTCCCGGCAGCTCGAGCGCTTTCAGTTCTCGTCCCTGATAGCTTTTGGAACTTATGAACCCCGCTTCTTCGTCAATATACCGGGTCAAATCGAATTTCTTTCCATTGTGGTCCTTCAGGCAGCAGACTATGTCAACCGGATTGAAATGGGTCGCCTTTGACATTGCTTCCACGGCTTTCCTGTCATCAGGATTGATCTGGACACTTTCCAGTATCTGAAGCGATGTGCTGTCGTCCTTGTCCTTTATAATGTACGGACCGCCTCCCGGCTCGCCCAGGTTCCGTACCATTCCGCATACCCTTATAGGTCTGTCAAGTTTTGCCCTCAGGTCGAGAGCGCGTGACTTGCAGTCCTTTGATTCAGGCATTGATATGCATAATTCGTCCCTGAGGAAACTCTCGATCTCATTGCACAGTTCCTGTACTTCGGGCGTTGCATAGACGTCCTCCTGTACTGCCATATATGCCTGCAGTACGGATGACATCGGATTGACCATCTCCGATGAAGCTATCTGGTCCAGGACATAGATGTATCCGAAAATCCTGTCGCGAAGCTGAAGAGCCCTTCCCATCAGGGCCTTTTTATACCTTGCGGTAACGGGCAGCATCCGTTCAACGCAGACATTGTCAATGTTTTTTATTGAAACCAGTTCTTCTTTTACATTGTTGAGATTGTGGATCAGAGCCCCGTGACCCGCCGGCCTCTTGAGCACTTCTCCGTCGTCTTTGAGGAAAAGCTTGTTGTCAGGAGTTACCGCCACGGTGTCCGTCTCTTTGTCCTGGTATGTGAACTCCACCCTGTATTTTACTCCGTATCTGCGTTCATATTCTTCCTGTACGTCTTTCAGCGCTGCCTCAAACAATTCTCTGTGCTCAGGGGAGATAGTGACTACAAGATTGACTGTTCCGTCTTCATTCCGCATATATTCCTGTCCCTCCACCAGATGCTCAGCCAAGGCGGTGCGCGTCTCGTTTCCGTACCTGTGGAATTTCAGGACACCCTTCGGCTTAGAGCCGTAGCCCAGACCGTCCTCTTTCAGAAGTGCCGCTGCGGCGTTCGGCTTGCCGTCGAATGCTTCGGGAGAGTAGAAGGCGAATTTCGTGATGTTGTCGCTCAACCTTCTGACGGAATCATTAGGTGTTTCCAGCCCCGCAAATATATCCTTGAACATTCTGGACGCTGCTCCTGATGCCGGGACAAACTTGCATCTGCCGTCAATCCGTGCGGTATCAAGATATCTTACCGCTTCGTCTATCTGCTTGTCGTCCAATACTTCAATTCCCTTGCCCGGTGTGGCAGGAGCGTAGATTTCCATCCACGGAAAACCTTTCCGGAAATGTTCCAATTGTTGATCGATGCTGTTCATAATACGTGCTTAGTCAATGTAAAACTCCCTCCTGTAGTTGTATTCCTTTCTCAATTCTTCGAATTTTCCCGGGTTCATCCTGAACATGAAATCGTCGGTAAAGATAGGATAATTGTACTGTATCGCCGATGCGATCTCTCCCTGATTCTTGCCTCTGTGCTCCAGTTTGACCGCTTCCAGACCCTTGTCCGTGGATTCAGGGAAGAAGTCGAACAGATCCGTAATCTCGAAGAAACGTGCTATGCCCCTGACTGCCATTGATGTCCCCAACTGCTTGCCCTGATATGAATACCCGGCGATGTGGGGCGTCGCGATGTCGACCTTGTTCATAAGTTCCCTGTTGATCTTCGGCTCGTTCTTCCATGTGTCGATTACGACAGCTCCCAGCTTGGGTATGGCGTCCAGGAGCGCCTTCTCCTTGACAATGTCGCCTCTGGCGGCATTGATGAAGAAAGCGCCTATCTTCATCCTGGAGAAGAATTTTTCGTCCGCAAGATTGTGGGTGCGTTTGTTTGAAGGTACGTGCATTGTGACGATATCCGAATTGGCGAGAAGGTAGTCGAGATCACAGAACTGCGCTCCTCCCTCCGCTTCAGCCCTCGGCGGGTCATTCATAAGAATGTTGAATCCGAGTGATCTGGCCGCCATCTCCACTTTGTGGCCGACATTCCCTACGCCTATGATTCCTATTGTCGTATCGGAAAGAGATATGCTTTTCCTTGAAGCTACGCCGTACAATGCCGAAAATACATAGTTGACGACGCCGCCGCTGTTGCATCCGGCTGCATTTATGGTGTAGATATGGTGCCTGTTGCAATAGTCATGGTCGATGTGGTCCGTCCCGATGGTGGCTGTAGCAATCATTTTGACAGCTGTGTCCCTGAGCAGCTTTCCGTTGCATTTTGTCCTCGTCCTTATTATCATTGCATCTGCGTTGATGACATCGGACCTGCGGATGAGTTCTCCGTCCTTGTACACCACTTCCGCATATGGCTCGAACACGCCGGATATGAACGGGATAGCCTTATCAATTACAAGTTTCATCTCAGTATCAGTTCTTTTACCCGACCTACGTTCCTGTCGTCCCTGATGAACAGGTCATCCTCTTCCAACAGGGCATTCATTTTCTCAATCAGGCTGCTTTTCTGAAAGTACAGCTGGTTGCGTATCACGGATGAATTCACCGTAATATAAAGTTTCCCGTCACGAAAGAAACGTTTGGCCGTGTATGGGCCTGCACCGGAAGCGTCGTCCCACGCCTTGAATATCCTGTGCGTGTTGTGTGCCGAACTGATGCGCATTTCCTTCAGTGCCATCAGTATTGTGTCACCCAGGCTTACCGCTGTCTTTCTGGATACTCTATTCTTTTCCATCCGTCCTGCTGAAAATGCCGCCACGCGTCTCGAAGAACGCACTGTCGGCAGTGATATTGCTGACTATACCCCTTATCCTTGCCGGGTCGCAGTCCGTAATGAAGATCTGGCCGAAGTCGTTGCCGGCGACCATGCCCAGGAGATTCTGTATCCTCTTCATGTCCAGTTTGTCAAACAAATCGTCAAGCAGAAGCATTGGGGGGAAGTGGTACCGTTGCTTCATTATTTCATACTGTGCGAACTTGAGAGCGACCAGAAATGACTTCTGCTGCCCCTGCGAGCCGCATCGTCTTATCGGCTCGCCATTCATACTGAATATGAAATCGTCCCGCTGGATGCCTGCAGTAGTGTATTTGAGAATACGGTCCTTCTCCCTTCTCGCCCTGAGCGTTTCTTCCAGATTGGCGCTGCCGAGGTCTGACCTGTATTCTATGCCTGCGGTTTCCTGTCCGCCGGATATGGTTTCATAATACTGTCCGACTACCGGTCCCAGATCCCTGCAGAATTTCTCCCTTTTGTTGAAAATCGGGACGGCAAGCCTTGAAAGCTCTGCGTCGAATGTGCTCAGAAGGTCTTCGTCGGATGATCCGTTCTTGAGAAGGTGATTCCTCTGGGCGAGTACCCTGTTGTACTGCTGCAGTGAGACAAGATACTCCCTGTCTATCTGTGAAAGGACTGAATTGACGAACTTCCGCCTTTCTTCTCCGGATTCGCTGACAAGGGAACTGTCGGAAGGGGAGACGAGAACAATGGGAAGAACCCCGATGTGCTCTGAAATCTTGGTGTAAAGCTTGCCGTCCCGCTTGACCTTTTTTTCATTGCCGTATACCTGGACGGAAAAACGGACTACGCTGTCTCTGCCTAACATATCGGGCATATTGTATGATCCGGCTATGGCGAATCCTCCGGTCCCGTATCTGATATTGAAACTGTCTGACGCGCTGAATGCGCTTTTGGTCATCGAAAGGTAGTACACCGCATCGAGAAGGTTGGTCTTGCCTTCTCCGTTCCCTCCTGAAATGCAGTTGATGTTGGGGGAGAACTCCAGTTCCTGCAGCTCTATGTTGCGGAAATTCTGGACAAAAATTTTCTTCAGGTCAGGCATACCTACAAATGTAGTAAAAAATGTAAAAAAATCTTATCTTTGTGGGCTATTATAGCAGACGGAAGAAATTAAAATTATCAAATATTATGGCACAAACAATCAAAAAAAGCAATGAAGCTGCCGGCCAGCAGAACATAGAGGCCACCGTTTCATCTGTAGAGCAGTTCTTTAAGAACAATGGGAAAAAACTCTGGACAGCAGTCGCTGCCGTAGTTGTAGTGGGACTTGCCGTTCTCGCTTATTCCAAATTCGTCTATCAGCCAAAGTGCGAGCAGGCAATGCAGGCAGTTTATCCTGCAGAGTTCAGTTTCCAGCAGGGTGAGTGGGAGATAGCTCTCAACGGTGACGGCAATGTGCTCGGCTTCGTGGATGTCATCAATGAGTACGGCTCAAAGGCCGGAAAGGCGGTTTATCTCTATGCCGGTATCTGCAATCTTCAGCTTGGCCAGAATGAGGAGGCTCTCCAGTTTCTCGGGAAGTATACGGGAAAGGATCCTATCCTTGCAGCACGTGCCGAGGCTTGCAAAGGTGATGCTTATGTCGGGCTCGGTGACTATCAGAAGGCTGTCGCCTGCTTCGAGAAGGCTGTGTCAACCGCTGACAATGTCTTCGCTGCGGCATATCTTCTCAAGGCCGGAGTAACATACGAGGCTCTCCAGCAGCCGCAGAAGGCAGTTGCCTGCTACAAGCAGATAAAGGACAAATATCCTCAGAGCATTGAGGCTTACGATATCGAACGTTACATCAACAGGGTTGCAGAGTAGTCATGGGAAGAGCGTTTGAATTCCGTAAGGAGCGCAAGATGAAGCGCTGGGGGCATATGGCCCGTACATTCACCAAGCTTGGAAAGGAAATCACTATCGCGGTTCGTCAGGGTGGCCCTGAAGTTACCGGAAACCCGCGTCTCCGTGCTCTTATAGCCGAAGCACGCGTCGAGCAGATGCCTAAGGAGAATATCGAGCGCGCCATCAAGAAAGCCACTGAATCGAAGCAGGGAGATTTCAAGGAAGTCGTATTCGAGGGATATGGTCCTTTCGGTATTGCCTATCTGGTCGAAACAGCCACTGACAACAATACACGTACGGTAGCCAATGTCCGCAGCTATTTCACAAAGTGCGGCGGCTCTCTAGGCACCAGCGGTTCTGTAAGCTTCATGTTCGATCACAAGTGCGTGTTCCGTATCAAGGAGAAGGAGGGGACTGACCTTGAAGAACTCGAGCTTGAGATGATCGACTACGGCGTTGACGAATTGTTTGAAGATACTGAAGTCACGAAGGAAGGTGAAGAGTACAAGGTGATTGTCATCTACGGTGATTACACTGCATACGGACAGATTCAGAAATTCATAGAGGACAACGGTTATGAGCTTGTTTCCGGAGGTTTCGAAAGGATCCCTAACACGGAGCTGAAGGAAGTGACTCCGGAGCAGCGCGCTACTCTGGAGAAACTCACGGGTCTGCTTGAAGATGACGAGGACGTCACCAACGTTTACAATACAATGAAACCTTCAGAGGAGGAATAAGCAGAATACTCTACCTCTCTATCCTGCCTACTCCGTTTGTCGATGCGCTGATAGTATCGTAGCGGAGTTCCTTGACGTCAATGTTCCCTGCGCCGTTGATGACAGCCTTGACGTCCTTTGAACTTCCTGACAGACTTACTTCGCCGGCTCCGTTGATCTGCACGTCGGTCTTCCGGGCTGAGAGATTCTCAAGTCCTATGTCTCCTGCTCCGTTGATATTGATCCTGACGTCTTCTGCAATCAGATTGTCGATGCTGATATCAGCCGCTCCGTTGCATACGGATTTGAAAGATTCAGTCTCGAACCCGCGCTTGCATTCAAATTCTGCAGTTCCGTTGAGGCTGAGTTTGACGAGTGTTGAGGAACTTAGAACAATATCAAGTTTCTTGATGTTTCTGAATTTGCGGGATGTGCTGATTTTTAAACTGTTACCTGTAATTTTGACGTCCAGTTTGTCAATGATTCCGCTGGATCCTTCAATGTGGCAGTATGGCTCTCCCGTCTCGTATTTGATATCTGCAGGGACATCCACTTCCAGCTCGATGAAGTCTGAGACAGGGAAGTCTTTGGAGATGAAAACCTTGTCTGCCGGTTCTGCATTGGCTACGCTTCCGGCAAGTTTGCCTGACACAACAGCTGCTATTGCAACGAAAGCAACTGCGGCGAAAAAGATGATTCTTTTCATATTGTTCTCTGGTTAAATCAATTCTTTAATGTCAATTCCGAGGAGTTCCGCGCGTTTTGCGATTTTCGGAAACTCGTTTTTGATGAACTTTTCCCGTTCCGCTTCAATAACTATTCCGGGCGCGTCATCTGATACGAAATAGCCTATTCCTCTCCTGTTGAATATGATATTCTGTTCTGTCAGAAGCTCGTAGGACCGCATGACGGTGTTGGGATTCACTCCGATCCGGGCGCCGAACTCCCTGACGCTTTGAATGCGGTCTCCGGCTTTCAGCTCTCCGGAGAGTATCCTGTCACAGAAAGAGTCGGCTATCTGTATATAAATAGGTTTATTGCTTTCGAATTCCATTTCAGTGCTTGATCGTTTTAACTCTTAAATACAGTGCGGATCCGAAAGCCAGTATCCATATCGTGATGAGAGAATACATTATGGATACAATCCATCTGATCGCTGACTCCTCATCGATGTTGATATTGCACATCAATGAATCATCAAAACCGTGCGTGAATGCAGCGAGGATGAGCGCGGCGATTATGAAACATATCATCCCTATTATGGCTGTGGCAATGTATGTCTTGACTATCTTGGCTTTCTTGAAATAAACGGCACCCAGTGTGAAGACAAGGGAATTGCCGACCCAGTTCAGAATGAGCAGGACATTCGGGTTGAAATATCCGGTAATATCGGGATCGAGGTCAACAACCATTGAGAATCCTGATCCGGAAAGGATAAAGTCACCGTAACGAGGCAGCACAAGGCAGAATATGAAGTCGGAGGCCAGCACTATTGCGCAGAGCGCAGCGGGTACCACAATGCAAGTAATCAGGACCATTGAGATGTATTTCTCAAGCGTTGACGCCGGAAGAAGTATCCAGTTGCTTCCCGCCTTTTTGTCCGTCAGACTTCCGTAAGCCTTGGCAGGAAACGACATAAGGACAATGAAAAATGCAAAGAAGATGAGAACCACTCTTGCATCCGTCTGATAATTGCCGAAGTGATGCTGGAACAGAAGATTCGGAATCTCATATATGATATAGCCGACCAGAGGCGTAAGTCCGCATACGATAAGGGAAAGCCAGTAGTTGCTTTTTGCGGATTTCAGGTCGTGGATGAAATATTTCCAGAACCTGTTTATGTTGAATACTTCACTCATACGAACAGTTCTTTATGTTTGTGTACTGTATTGAACAGTGCTTCAAGGTTTATTTTTGATTCACGGCCGTCCCGGTTCAGGCAAACCTGTACGTAACCGCCCGGAACCTGCTCCATATAGAGCGTGTCATTACGTAGTTCCGTACCGTAGTCGAAATATAGTTTGCGGCCTATCTCTTCGAGGGATGCGTTCAGCAGCACGCTCTGATTGTCAAGAATTATGATAGGGTCTATGACGTTTTCAAGATCCCTCACCTGATGCGTTGAGATGATGATAGTGGAATTCTCGTCCGTGTACTTCATAAGGGCGGAGCGGAACTCCGACTTGCTTGGAATGTCAAGTCCGTTGGTCGGTTCGTCAAGAAACAGATATTTTGCTCCGCACGACAGTGCGAGGCTGATATAGGTCTTTTTCAGCTGTCCGGATGACATCTTGTTCATCTTCTTGTCATAATCCGTCTCGAAGAACTGCATTATCTCCTTGAACCCGTCCACGGTGAATCCCGGCCAGAATTTTCCGGCAGAGCCTGCGTATTGCAGGGCGGTCATATTGTAGCCGACTACTTCGTCCGGCAGATAATACAGGCTGCTCAACATTGAAGGCTCCCTCTTGTATGGGTCTCTTCCATCTGTTTCGATGATACCCTCCGATGCCTTTTTCAAGCCAGCGAGTAGCGTCAGAAGGGTGGTCTTTCCAACTCCGTTCTCACCGAGCAGGCCGTAGATTTTACCCTCTTCCAGCTCGAGTGAGATGTTTTTCAGTACGACGTTGGTACCGTAACTGAAAGCTAAGTCCTTAATTGAAATCATTTTTTAAAATCTCTTTTTTGGTGTATTACTGAACTAATACACTGCAAATGTACGATAATTATTTACATTTGCAAACGGATTCTGAAAATTTTGACCAAATAATTTCTATCGCCTCTGCATTTGGGTGTACACGGTCTTCCGTATACCACCTGTAGTCCCTGAGTTCATCCGTCATTATCTCATACGCGGGAAAATATACAACACCTTTCCGTGAAATGGCGACTTGAAGCAGGGCTTTGCTGACCGTGTTGGTGTGCGCTCCCTCGCCCATGTGACGGACAGGGGAGACTGTGAACAGGAACTCTTTATCGGGAGTCATGATCCGGTCAATGCAGTCTTCAATCTCTTCCAGGGACAGCATTTCATGCGAGAATTCGTAACCCGGCCTTTTAAGACAGTTTGAAACGATGCGTCCGTCACTCCATTTCCAGACCTGAGAAGTGCCGTATGTAATGATCACTTTGTTGCACTCTTTCCAGAATTCCGCAGCTTCGGCAAGCTTGAGGTTTGCATTATCCAGAAAAGCTGCAGCTTCGGGTCTTGCAAAGGATGTATGATGATAAAATGAACAGATCTTTCCGGCTCCGGCCCCCATCTCTATACAGTCTTCTTCAGTAAAGTACCTTCGTGAATTCAGTCTGTCCACGGAGTTTGCTATGCTTGCCGGGTTGAAAATTGTGCCGAAAGGATTGAGACACACCTCGTAACCGGATTCAATCAGCCTGTTGCCGATATTTGCTGCGAAGCAGCTGCCAAGCACCATTATCCTGTCCCGTTGTTCGATTTTCATATTAGTGATGTTGTATTAAGTGCAAAAATAACTAAATTAGCAGATTATGAAAAGGACTCTTATTTCATTGATACTTGTGCTGTCCTGTGTTTCAGCCCATGCCCAGAAATTTGATTATGACGTTGATTTTCAATATCTTTTCAATAATGGTAGCTACCAACCGTCATTGGATATATTCGAGCAGACAGGCACGTTGAATTCTGCCGTACTCACTCCCTGGCTGGGACTCAGAGTCAATCAGTTCGGTGAGATATCCCATAATCTGATGTTCGGTATCGATCTCCGCAAGGATTTGGGTTTCAAGACGCCTTCAGACAATTCTACGCAGCTTCTTTTCTACTACAATCTGAATGCAGAATTGGGCAGGGGAGCCTTTTCCGCCATACTGGGATCCTTTCCTCGCAGTTTCTCGGAAGGCTATTATGACAATGCTTTCTTCAGTGACATAGACAGGTTCAATGACAGGTTCTACGAAGGACTTTCCTTGAAATACCGGTCGAAGAAACTGTATGCCGAACTCGTGGCGGATATGATGTCCTCAAAGCAGAAGGCAGAAAGATTCAAGTTCCAGATTCTTGCCGCCGGTACGTGGAATTTCTCCGGCCCGGTTTCTATCGGGTGGTCAGGACGTTTCCACGAGTACGGTGAGTCGATAGAGTCGCCAAACACTGTATATTCAGCAATGGCAAACCTTTATTTGAAATTTTCCCCAAAAATCGGACTTGACCGATTTGACCTGATTGCCGGTTGGATACAGACTTATCAGCACGATCTGGCATTCGGTGATGTCGCCTTGCCCGGAGGGGCTGCCCTGGTGCTGGATATAAACAAGTGGGGAATCGGGCTTGACAACAATTTCTATTTCGGAAAAGATCTGATGCCTTTTTATTCCTATTCGTTCAACGAGCATCGGTACGGACAGGATCTCTATCCTTCTAAAGTATTCTATCATACGAGGATAGACGGCTTTTCCTTCTATGACAGGGCTGAGCTCTACTACTCGCTTGATATCGCCTCCTGGATTAACGTAAGGCTGGCATTTGATTTCCATCTTGGAAACCCGACAAGCATCATGGGCTTTTTCCGCGGCTGGCAGCAGGTTTTAAGCGTCAAATTTGACTTGGGGACTCTTTCTCCGAGCGGCAACAAACGATAATATGAGAAATACGGCTTTTCTTTTCGCGGCATTGCTTGCACTTTCTTGCAGTGTCCCTTCCGATGGTGTCCATACCCTTCATGTGCTAAGTACGAATGATACCCACGGTGCGTGGTTCGACAGCACTTATGTTGACGGAAACGTCAGGAACAATATTTTTGCAGTGTATCACTATGTCGACAGCATCAGAAACAGATACGGAGAAGAAAACGTGCTTCTGATAGACGGTGGAGACTGTCTTCAGGGCGACAATGCTCCTTACTATTATAACTATGTTTCTGCAGATGAACCGCATCTTTTTCCGCGTATTGCAGAGTATATGGGATATGATGCGGTATGTGTCGGCAACCATGATATCGAAACCGGTCACGATGTATATGACAGGCTGGACCGTGAGCTCAGGCGGGGTGGCGTCGCTTTTCTTGGGGCCAATGCAGTGGACGTTGCTACAGGGAAGCCATATTTTGCAGAATACAAGGTCTTCAGAAAGGCCGGACTGAAGGTTCTGGTGATAGGCTTCACCAATCCCAATATCCCCGCCTGGCTGGATGAAGAGCTGTGGCACGGTCTTGAGTTCGAGTCGTTGCTGCCGTACGCCCAGAAGGTCGTTGACAGGGCAAGCAAAAGGGAGAAGCCTGATCTTGTGATAGTCGCGGCCCACTCCGGGACGGGGGATGGCGACGGCGGGCAGCTTGAGAATCAGGGGCTTGACCTTTTCCGTTCGCTCAGGGGAGTGGATTATCTGATATGCGCCCATGACCACAGCCCGTATACTGCAGAGACAGACAGCATCATAATGTCAAATGCAGGCAGCAAATCCGCATATCTCGGTCATGCGGAGTTCAACCTGGATGTCGAAGACGGCAAGGTGCTCTCAAAGGAATCATCCGTTTCTCTGCTCAGGGTTGACAGGAATCTTGCGGACAGCCGCATGAGAGACTGTTTTTATCCGGATTATCTTAGAGTCAGGGCCTTTACGCTCCAGGAAGTCGGCTACCTTGACTGTGACTTATATACCAGGGACGCATACGGGGGTATGAGTGACTATATGAATCTCCTTCATACCGTTCAGCTTTCCATCCCGGAAGCCGGGCTTTCCTTTGCGGCTCCACTTACATACAACGGGACAATCCGCTCGGGAGTTCTCTGTTATAACGATATGTTCACAATCTATCCCTATGAGAACCAGCTGTTCGTGCTTGCCCTCAAGGGATCCGAGATAAAGTCTGTCCTTGAATATTCCTATGACTCTTGGATTCAGACCGGAAAGGAGCATATCCTGAAAATAAAAAACGCGGATGATGCCCGTACCGGTCAGACAAGATGGTCGTTTACGGGGAGAACGTATAATTTCGATTCCTGTGCAGGTATCAATTATACTGTGGATGTCACAAAAGACTACGGCGAAAGGGTTGACATCCTGAGCCTCTCTGACGGCAGCGCTTTCGAACCGGATGCGATGTACAATGTGGCGATGACTTCATACCGCGCATCCGGCGGTGGCGGGCACATTACTTACGGAGCCGGTCTGAGTGACGAAGAGGTAACTGCGCGTATAGTCGCCAAGTATCCTGAGATCAGGGAAATGATATATCGGTTCTTCAAGGCGGAGAGCCCGGTAAGCGCTGATAAATTCAGCGACAGGACCGTCCTGGGCTCCTGGTCTTTCGTTCCTGAGTCTGCAAATGAAAGGATAGCGTCCGACCTCGGACTGCTGTTCTAACCTCTGAAATTCTTCAGTCTGTTGGCCAGAGAACCGTCCATGGCCATCTTCATCATCTTTCTGCTGCCTTCGAACTGCTTGAGAAGTTTGTTGACGTCTTCCACCCTCGTGCCGCTGCCGTTTGCAATCCTGCGCCTGCGTGACATGTTGATGACGTCCGGATGGTCTTTTTCGTACGGGGTCATTGACTGGATGATCGCTTCCGTGGTCTTGAAAGCGTCGTCAGGGATATCGACATCCTTGAGAGCCTTGTCCATACCAGGGAGCATCCCCATCAGGTCCTTTGCACTGCCCATTTTCTTAACCTGCTGTATCTGGGCGTAGAAATCGTTCAGAGTGAACTGGTTGCGGATCACTTTCTTTTTAAGTTCCCTCGCTTCTTTTTCATTATACTGCTCCTGTGCCTTCTCAACCAGGCTGACTACGTCACCCATTCCAAGGATTCTGTCAGCGATACGCTTGGGATAGAACACGTCAATCGCATCAATCTTCTCACCGGAACCGATGAATTTGACAGGCTTTCCGGTTACAGCCTTGATGGACAGGGCGGCGCCGCCTCTGGTGTCGCCGTCCATCTTTGTCAGTACCACTCCGTCGAAGTCTACGGCCTCGTTGAAAGCCTTGGCTGTTTCCACGGCATCCTGACCGGTCATTGCATCCACCACGAACAGAGTCTCCGCAGGATTCAGAGCCTTGTGGAGCTCTGATATCTCATCCATAAGCTCTTTGTCTACCGTAAGGCGTCCGGCTGTATCAATGATTACTACGGCTGTTCCGTCTTTCTTCGCCTGGGCTACAGCGTTCTTTGCTATGGAGATAGGGTCTTTGACTCCGTCCTCGGAATATACAGGGATGCTTGTCTGGCTTCCAAGCGTCTTCAACTGCTCGATGGCGGCCGGCCTGAATGTGTCACAAGCGGCGAGAAGGACTCTCATACCTTTTTTCGTGCGAAGCCTGTTGGCCAGTTTGGCGCTGAACGTCGTCTTTCCGGATCCGTTCAGTCCGGCAATGAGGATGACTGCAGGAGAGCCTTTGACGTTGATTTCGGCATTGTCGCCGCCCATGAACTCTGAAAGCTCATCGTGGACAATCTTAACCATCATCTGCTGCGGCTTTACGGCCGTCAGTACGTTCTGACCTATCGCTTTCTGCTTAACCCTGTCGCAGAAATCCTTCGCGACCTTGTAACTGACGTCGGCGTCGAGCAGCGATCTGCGGATTTCCTTGACTGTTTCCGCCACATTTATTTCTGTTATTTTCCCTTCGCCCTTCAAAATTTTGAACGAGCGTTCCAATCTTTCTGATAAATTTTCGAACATAGCAACGCGAATTTAGCAAAAAAACGCGATTTAGCTTAAAATAAGCTATTATATGTCAAAAGTGTTTCAACATTTTGGTCCGTTTCATAAGATGAGACGGTCCTTCGGAAATCCCGGTGATTTTCAAAATTCCATCAACACGAGAATCCGTCTGGCACTCACGGATTGGATTGCCCGAAAAGGATATTGCGCTCACGAATGCGATATCCGCTCGCTGTCGCGGGAAGTCGGTATACCGGAAGATCATCTGATTTGTTTCCTTCAGGAAAATTACAAAGGCGGCTTCAGGAAACTGAAAAAGGACCTCAGGATCGAGCTGGCCAAGAAACTTCTTCTGTCTATGCCTGATGCCCCGTTGTCCCATATCGGAGTGTACGTGGGGATTACTGACAAGTCAAATTTCCGGAAGCAGTTCACGGAAGTCACAGGAATGTCACCAGATATGTGGAGGCGTATGCACAAATAATCAAATTTTTTGCTAAATTTGCATTTGTAGGTTAAGAAGGCTGGATATGATTGATGGAATAAAAGACAATTTCGCCAGGATTATCGCTCTGTATGAGGAAGAGAAGCAGCGTGCCGAGTCGCTTGCCGCATCGCTTTCCCAAAGAGAGGAGTCTTTGAATGCCTGTAAAGAGCAGATTGCTGAATTGAACAAACAGATAGATAGTCTGAAGCTTTCCAGCGTTTTCACTTCGTCTTCGGAAGGTGACCATTCCGTTGCGAAGGAGCGCATAGACAAGCTTATTCATGAGATTGACAAATGCATATCACTGCTTGAAGATTGAGTATGCCGGAACAGAACATTACGCTTAAAATTGCGGGCAAGGAATATGCTCTCAAGGCCAAAAGTCCTGATATGGAGCAAATTATGCGACTTTCAGCCGAGGAAATCAACTCGGTACTTGCCAAGTATAATGAAAAGTTTCCAGACAGATCGCTTTCCGACAAGCTTGCCTTTGTCTCTTTGAATGAAACCATGGCCAGACTTACGGCGGAGCGGAAGTTTTCCAAACTTTTACAGGAAGTCGACGAGTTCAAGGCCCGGACAGATGAATATCTGAAAGACAAGTAGCCGTCAGGCCCATCTTCTGAAAACAACAAGTTCCTAAGGAACCGGGTCCACTCGATGCAAGAATGACAGGCCGGCAATGACCGGAAGCCAGATATGCAACGGAGCCCAAATCTTATCAGAAGTCTTTTCTGAAAGTTCGGCTGGCGGCTTTGAATTAGCGGCATCTGCTATAGCAGGTGCCGTTTTTTGACATTTTAACTACTATATATTATGTTGTTTCATATTATCGCTGCCGTTTTGGGCGCAATCATCGCCCTGGCAATTTATATATTGGTGAACCGGTCTGTTTCCAAGGGCCGTGCAGATGCCATCGTTGAGCAGGCCAAACTTGAAGCCGAGAAGATCAAACAGGAGAAGATCCTTCAGGCAAAGGAGAAATTCTATCAGCTGAAAAGCGAATACGAAGAGAAGGTCAATGCCAGGAAAAATGAACTCAGGGATCGTGAGAACAATATTAAAAACAGGGAGAACCAATTGAACCAGCAGGCATCCGAACTTGGAAGACAGCAGCATCAGCTCGACTCCGAGAAAGGTCAGGTCAACGCACAGAAAGAGGCATACAAAGTAAAGCAGGAAGAACTTGCAAAACTTACGGCCCAGGTCAACAAACAGCTTGAGACCATTGCCGGCATGAGCGCTGAGGATGCCAAATCCATGCTCGTCGAGAATATGAAGGCTCAGGCCCGTACCGAAGCTCAGGCATATATCAATGATACTATGGATGAGGCCAGACTGAATGCAGCCAAAGAAGCGAAGAGAATAGTCATCAATACTATACAGCGCACGGCTACAGAGACTGCAATTGAAAATGCCGTCTCCACCTTCCCTATCGAGAATGACGAAATCAAAGGACGCATCATCGGTCGTGAAGGGCGTAACATCCGTGCCCTGGAAGCTGCTACAGGCGTTGAGATTGTAGTGGACGATACGCCTGATGCTATCCTTCTTTCCGCTTTCGACCCTGTCCGCCGCGAGATTGCAAGACTTTCGCTTCATCAGCTTGTCCTTGACGGACGCATCCACCCGGCCCGTATCGAAGAGGTTGTTGCAAAAGTAAGCAAACAGCTTGAAGATGAAATACTTGAGACCGGTAAACGTACTTGTATCGACCTTGGTATCCATGGCTTGAGTCTTGAACTCGTCAAACTTATCGGGCGAATGAAATACAGAAGCTCCTATGGCCAGAATCTGCTTCAGCACTCCCGTGAGGTTGCCAACATATCTGCAATTATGGCTTCGGAACTCGGTCTGAACCCCAAGACGGCAAAACGGGCCGGCCTCCTTCACGATATAGGTAAAGTATCAGAAGAAGAACCGGAACTTCCGCATGCACTTCTTGGTGCCAAACTTGCCGAACAGTACAAGGAACGCCCGGAGATTGTCAATGCCATCGGTTCGCACCACGAGGAAATGGAAATGACTTCGATCATCTCTCCTCTCGTACTTGTTGCCGATGCCATTTCCGGTGCACGCCCCGGAGCGCGCAGGGAGGTAATCGAAAGCTATATCAAGAGGCTCAAAGGTATGGAAGACCTTGCAGCGTCATATCCAGGTGTCACAAAGTCATACGCTATCCAGGCAGGCCGTGAACTCAGAGTCATTGTCGGATCCGACGAGGTCTCTGATGATCAGGCGGCCAGGCTTTCAACCGACATAGCACAAAAAATCCAGGATGAGATGACTTATCCCGGACAGGTAAAGGTAACTGTAATCAGGGAAACCCGCTCTGTGGCGATAGCTAAATAGCGGATATTATCCTGCTGAACAGCTCAGTCATAATGGTGGCGGCCATGTCGGCTTGTTTGACGACATCGTCGCCATCATTCAATATCCCGGCGGAGTTGGACAAGTTGGATACATTCGTGATTACTGACATTCCGAAAACTCTGATGCCGCAATGACGTGCAACAATCACTTCCGGAATTGTGGACATTCCGACTATGTCGGCTCCGATTGTCTTGTAAAACCTCACTTCCGCAGGGGTCTCGTACGAAGGCCCCGGATTCCCAAGATATACTCCTCTGTTGAGGCGCAGCCCCATCCCGGTTCCGATTCTGTCAGCAATTTCCTGAAGTTCGATGTCATAGGCGCAGGTCATATCCGGGAAACGGGGACCGAATTCATCCGGATTGGGCCCTATCAGCGGGTTCGGCAGCAGATTGATATGGTCTTTGATTATCACGAGGTCTCCGACTTTGTAGCTCGGGTTGATCGCTCCTGCCGCATTTGATACGAACAGGAATTCAATGCCGAGCAGTTTCATCACCCTGACAGGCATTGCGACAAGGCTCGTCTGATATCCCTCATAATTGTGAAAGCGTCCCTGCATGGCAATGACGCATTTCCCACCCAGTTCGCCGCAGATGAAATTGCCTTTGTGTCCTATTGCGGTTGAAACAGGGAAACCTGGGATATCCCTGTAAGGTATCACGATTCTATCCGAGATCATATCGGCCAGTTTTCCCAATCCGCTTCCCAGTACGATCCCCGCGTAAGGCTTTCTGCCTTTGATCCTGCTTTTTACATAATCGGCAGCCGTGTGTGTCTTGAGAGTCAGTTCATCCATATCAATATTTCAGTTGTGATATTACTTTTCCTGCCTCTTGAAGTATTTCCTTCTCTCCTTCGATTTCACGGTGCCTCATGACGAATTTTCCGTTGGAGATGACGGAATCGATACAGTCTGAATGGGCGGAATATACCAGATTGGCGAGGAACGGAGCCGGAGACAGGAAGAAACTGTTGTCCGTATCCACGATGCAGATGTCCGCGTAACATCCCTCTTCTAGCTTTCCGGTATTCAGTCCGAGGGCTTTCGCACCGTTTACGGTAGCGCAGTCGAAAAGCTCGTCCAGTGGCCAGGTGCTTGGATCCTGCCGCCAGGCTTTCTGGACAATGGCCGAGGTCTTCATGGCTTCGAGAAGATCAAGGTTGTTTGATGATGCGCAACCGTCAGTGCCTATGCATACGTTCGCTCCTGCTTCTTTAAGCTCATTGTATCTGAACCTGTATCCGGAGGCGAGCTTAAGGTTGGAATTGATATTGTGAACGCATGTGACTTTATGCTTTCCGAGTATTTCCACGTCCTTGTCGGACAGCCACAGAGTGTGCGCGGCTATCACTTCAGGCCCCAGGAATCCCATCGCTTCAAGGTATTCGACAGGGGAGAGGCCCCCATGCTGCTTCTTGCAGTCCGTCACTTCCTTTTCCGTCTCGCTGAGGTGGATGTGCATTCTGAGATTGTGCCTTCGGGCAAAATCGATGCCCCATCCGAGCATTTCTTCGCTGACGGAATATATGGCGTGGCAGCATACGAGGAACTGTGCTTCCTGTGCCCATCCGCTTGATTCTTCATAAGCCTGCCGGCATTCGTCTTTGATTCTGGAGAAACTTGACGGATCGTTCCTGTCGCAGATGATGTAGCATATCCCCGACTTGATCCCGGCTTCAGAAGCCGCCCTTGCGCTTTGATTCTGGAACCAGTACTGGTCATTGAACGTGGTGGTTCCGGTCCTGATCATTTCCAGACAAGCAACCTTCGTTCCCCAGTAGATGAACTCTTCATCTATATCCGACTCTATCTTCCATATCTTGTCCAGCCAGTCGTGAAAGAGCATATCCTCCCCGATGCCGCGCATCAGTGTCATCGAAGCGTGGGTGTGCATGTTTATCAAGCCCGGGACAGCTGCCTTGCCGCTGCATTCCATAATCTCAACGTCACCTGCGATATTCCAGCCTTCACAGGATGAAGCGGGCTCGATCTTCCTGATCAAGCCCTTGTCAATCAAGATATCCTTCTGCTGTCCGGATACCGTGATATTTTTCAATACTATTGTTCCCAAATCCTAAAGGTCTTCAAATTCCAAATATGACTTTTCCTCTGCCTGTTCCATTGTCTGGCGCTGAGGAATCTCCCCGTTGAAGCAATTCTGTACGATGTACTCTACGGCATCCGCAAATCCTTCCCGGAACTTCTCAAAATCCTCTTTGTACAGAAAGATTTTGTGCTTGTCATAAGTGAATGTTCCGTCCGGGTTCTGCCTGCGCTTGCTTTCCGTGATTGTCATGTAGTAGTCATTGGCGCCTTTGGTAGACTTTACGTCAAAGAAATATGTACGCTTGCCTGCCCTCACCGGCTTTGAATATACATCCTCGGCATTGCGGTCCTTGAAATCGAAATCGTCCCTGTACATAGCTGTTGATTTTATAGTATTAATTTTCACAAAAATATAATTTTTTATCGATTCCTTGCTATCTTTGCCGAAATATTTGACAACAAGATGCTGAATCGTAGAATTCTCCGTATCAAGGTTTTCAAAACCATATACAGTTACGCAGAAAATCCCGGTATGACGGTCAAGGAGGCTGAGGCCCAGCTTGAAGAATCGTGTGAAGCCACCAGGGACCTGTATCTTTTCCTTCTTTCAATCGTCGCTCCTTTGACTGCTGAAGCAAGAAATCGTATCGAAGCGGCAAAATCAAAATTCAATCCATCCGAAGAAGAGAAAAATCCCAAGCTCAAGTTTGTGGAAAATGCCGTTGCTCCGCTTCTCGAGAACGATCCTGACTTTGCGAAAATCATCAGGAAGAAAAAGTTTTCCTGGGAACAGTATGACGTTATTCTCAGGCATCTGTATGAAACTGTCAGGAAGAGAGATTATTTCATACGATACATTAATGATCCGGAACGTTCACTTAAGCAGGACGCCGGACTTTGGGTCGATATCTTTGCAAACGAACTCCAGGATAACGATGAACTCCGTGAGATTCTCGAGGACTCTTCAATTTTCTGGAATGATGACATCGATTATGCCATCAATCTCTGTTGCAGGACATTCGACGAACTCGGAGCAGGAGGCCGCTGGTCCCTTCCGGAACTTTTCCGAAATAATGACAAGGCATTTGTCGTAAACGTCCTTCGCAAGGCTGTCAACAATTTCGACAGATATTATCAGGAAGTCGCAACCCGTACTCCGAAGTGGGACAAGAACAGAATATGTACGGCGGACCTTTGCCTTATTGTTGCCGGGCAGGCGGAGGCGGAGGCTTTCAAGGATACCGCCAAGAAGATAATCATCAACGAATACGTTGAAATTTCAAAGTTCTACAGTACTCGCGAGAGCAAGGCTTTCGTGAACGGTTTGTTGGACAAAATCATTAATCAATAAGACATTATGAAGTTTTTAACAGTTATTCTTCAGGCAAATGCCAATGCACAGGCCGGCGGCGGAGCTGGATTCTGGATTATGATGATCCTCATCTTTGTTGTTATGTGGCTCTTTATGATCCGCCCTCAGCGCAAACAGCAGAAAGAAATGGAGAAGTTCCGCAATGAGCTGAAAAAGGGTGATAAGGTGGTTACTGCAGGCGGTATCTACGGCACTGTCGCTGAAATTGATGAAAAGACAGTGCTTATCAAGGTTGACGGAGAAGTGAAACTCAGAGTGGACAAGTCTTCTCTCGGACGTGATTTCTCTGACACTCAGACATCCAGGTAAAAGTGAAGCGCTGGGTCGGATTTCTGCTGTGTGTGATGCTTTCATTCAGTGTCTGGCTGGTTCATAACCTGTCCAGAATATACACTGATGTGGTTAGCGTCAATATCTCTGCCATCAGCAACATCGATGGCTTTGCCAGGAATTCGATATCCCCTGCCGCAGTAACTGCCAGGTGCCGCTGCTCAGGTTTCAAGCTTCTCGCCCTGAAGGCCGGGTCTGACGAAAAGGTAAGGAGCGTTTTCTTTGACCGTTCGGATTTCAGCTCTTCCGAAAACGATATGTTCTCTATCGGAAGCGCCGCTTTGTATAAATACGTCGCAGATATTTTCGGTCCGGGTGTCACGGTGGAGTCTTTCGTGAACTCAAGGATTTCATTCCGTTTCGCCCGCGAGAATTATAAAAGAGTGCCTGTGACTCCTGTCAAGGTTCTTTCCTTCAGGCCTCAATACTGCTCTCTGGGCGAAATGAGAATCAGTCCTGATTCCGTAACCGTTTATGCCGAGCCGTCAAGACTGGAGTCCCTGACCGGTATCCAGACCGATCCTATCACTGTCAGAGACATACGCGGCAATATCAACGGTGTGGTAAGGCTTGAACGCCTGCAGGGCGTGAGGGTGTCTGACGAGGAGGTTTCATATTCTCTGGACGTCACCAGATTCGTCGATGTCGAGGGTGAAATAAGGATCAACGCCCGCAATGTACCGGAAGGCAGGACGGTTTCTATCTTCCCTTCGGTTGCCAATGTGGTGTTGAGATGTCCTTTTCCTCTTGAGAATGAACCTTTTGACGATATCGATCTGTATGTGGACTACAATGAGTTCGTCAGATCGATAAACGGAAATTGCGTTATCCGTTGTTCCGATCTTCCTTCCACGGTGATATCCTGTGTCATAGACCCCGAGGTATGCAGCTGTGTAGAAAACGGAGGTATTGAATGAAGACCGTCCTGATAACCGGGGGAATAGCCAGCGGTAAATCCACAGTATGTGCATATCTGGCTTCCAAAGGCTTTCCGGTGTATGATTCGGACAGCAGGACCAAGACTCTTTATGATACTGTGCCGGGGCTCAGGCTGAGGGTGGAGGAAGCGATCGGAGTACCCTTTGAACGGATAGGAATCATCTTCTCGGACAAGGAGAAAAGAGAGTCTCTCGAGGCGGTGGTATATCCTGAGGTGCTCTCGGATTTTGAAAAATGGAGAAACTCGCAGACCGGTAATGCTGTCATCTTCGAGTCGGCTGTCGCTCTGGAAAAGGAAACGTTCAGGAATATTTTTGACCTGACTGTTTCTGTCAGGGCCCCGCTTGACCAAAGGATAGGAAGAAACCCCAGGACAGTCCAAAGGCTGTCTTCCCAGTCGCCGGAGATGATTGAAACCGACATTGTTTTGGAAAATGACTCCACATTGGAGAATTTATACGTACAAATTGAAGATAAATTGATATGCAAACTGATTTAAGAAAAATCCTGTCAGTATCAGGACATCACGGACTCTATGGGTTCGTGGCGCAGGCAAGAAACGGAATTATTGCAGAAAGTCTTTCCGATAAGAAAAGGACAGTATTTGATGCGCACAGCCGTGTGACCACACTGGCTGACATCTCCATTTTTACGAAGGATGCGGAGATCCGTATCTCCGAAGTGTTCCTTTCCATCAAGCAGGCGCTCGGTGACGCTGAATGCCCTGGAGCGAAGGCATCGGACAACGAGTTGAAATCCCTGTTCGCGAAGGCCATACCCGATTATGATGAAGACCGTTTCTATGTGTCCCATATGAAGAAAGTAGTGGAGTGGTACAATGAAATTGTCAAATTCGCTTCCCTTGACTTCGTAAAAGAAGATGAACAGCAGCAGGAAGAGGCTTAGCGTCATTACCTTAGGCTGTTCTAAGAACACGGTTGACACAGAGCATCTCCTGGCAATGCTGCCGGAAGATGCTTTTGAAATTTCTGAACTGACCCCGGGACATACAGACTGTCTGCTGATCAATACCTGCGGGTTTATCGGAGATGCCAAGGAAGAGTCCATACAGACGATATTGGATGCGGTGGCCCGTAAGAATGAAGGAGACATCGGCAGAATCGCCGTGTTCGGCTGTCTGTCGCAGAGATATTCTTCAGAACTGCCTGTGGAAATACCTGAAGTGGATGCATGGTTCGGTGCCCGGGATCTTGTCCCGGTAGCCGATTGGATTGCAAAGGAATTCAACGTGCAGCTTAAAGGGAAGAATGCCGGATTCAGACACTTTCAGCCTGCAAGCTACGCATATCTGAAAATCTCGGAGGGCTGTGACCGCAGGTGCTCGTATTGCGCGATTCCGCATATCAGAGGCGCACACAGGTCAGTGCCCGTGGAGACGATAGTAGCGGAGGCTTCCGAACTGGTGGCCAAAGGCGCAAAAGAAATAATCCTTATCGCCCAGGATTCTACGTATTATGGCTTGGACCTGTATGGAAAACGCTGTCTTGCGGAACTGCTCGAGAAACTTTCGGCCATAGACGGCTTGGAATGGATACGCATACATTATTCTTATCCCGATGATTTTCCTGAAGATGTCCTGGTGCAGATGGCGGAAAACCCCAAGATATGCAAATATCTCGACATCCCTCTTCAGCATATTTCAGACAAGGTGCTTGCCAATATGCACCGCCATGTCGACGGGAAGTGGACCAGGGAGCTTGTTTCAAGGATGAGAGAGAAAGTCCCGGGAGTTGCGCTTCGTACGACGATGATTGTCGGCCATCCCGGAGAGGGTGAGGAGGAATTCAACGAATTGCTTGAATTTGTCAGGTCTGCCGGTTTTGAAAGGCTGGGCGCTTTCCGGTATTCCGAGGAAGAAGGCACATGGGGAGCCGCTCATCTTAATGACGATGTCCCTGCCGATGTCAAGCAGCGTAGATTCGAAACCCTTATGGAAGTGCAGGCTGAACAATCTCTCGCCTACAACCTTTCGCGCGTCGGCGAGGAAGTCAGAGTGCTGGTCGACGCTGTCTCGGAAGGATATCTTGTCTGCCGTTCACAGCATGAAAGCCCTGAAGTGGACGGGGAAATCATCGTTCCTTCAACCGGAGGTGCAAGTGTGGGCGATTTCCTCAATGTGCGTATTACTGAAGCTGATCATTACGATCTGAGGGCAGAGTTGATTTAACCACAAAAACCAAAATAAATGAAACCTTATTATCTATTAATCGCAGCCGCATCAGCTCTCCTGCTCTCTTCTTGCGGCACAAATCCACAGACAGAGAACATGATGACTAAAGATTTTCTCGAACTTGCCGCTGAAAGATATTCAGTGCGCAGTTTTGACTCTACTCCGGTAGACAGGACAATCATTGACAAAATCATCCGTGCAGGACAGATTGCCCCGACAGCCGTGAACTCACAGCCGCAGATGGTATATGTCGTTGAATCTGAAGATGTGATGGCAAAGCTTAATGAAGTATCCCCCTGCATCTACGGAGCGCCGCAGTGCTTTGTCTTCTGTTACAACGATAACAATGTGGCCGGACGCGGCGCATCGGGAAATTACGGCGACATTGATGTCACTATCGTCCTCACACATATGATGCTGGAAGCCCAGAATCTGGGCATCGGCACGTGTATCGTGGGATATTATGACCCGGAAAAACTGGTGGAGGCTCTTCAGCTTCCTGAAAACATCCACCCTGTGCTGCTTATGCCTTTCGGATACCCTTCAGAGTTGTCTGAGCCTTCGGCCAACCACAGCTCCTACAGGGATCTTTCAGAGACAGTGAAATACCTTTAGAATCAGTATTTCTTGGTCTTTTTTACGGGGTCCGACGTAAGTCCGACCCCTAATTTTTTGAATATCTTCTGGTCGACCTCGCTGAGCATCACAGTAGTATGCACCTGGCAGCCTTCCAGCTGAGGAAGCATCTCAAGCGCCTTTCTGCAGTTTTCGTCCGATTGGCTGAGCATTGAAAGGGCTACGAGCACTTCGTCCGTATGAAGCCTTGGATTGTGTCCGTGGAGGTATTCCACTTTGGTTTTCTGGATAGGCTCAATCATACTCTGCGGTATGAGCTTGACAGAGTGGTCTATCCCCGCCAGCTCCTTGGTCGCATTGAGGATCAGAGCGGCGCTCGGCCCGAGCAGAGAACTTGTTTCTGCCGTGATGAGCGTTCCGTCCGGGAGCTCGATTGCTGCGGATGCCACACCTGATTTCTCCTGTCTCTCCTTTGCGGCTATCGTGGTCTTCCTGAAGTCGGTGGTAATCTTGGCCTGCTTCATCAATATGGCTATCTTGTTGACCTCATTGTCATTGCATTCACCGTCGGCGAGCTTGTCGAGGGCATTGTAGTATCTGCGTATGATCTCATTCTTTGCAGCATCGCAGCAAGCCTCCTCGTCGCTGATGCAGTATCCTATCATATTGACTCCCATATCAGTAGGGGATTTGTAAGGGTTCTCCCCATATATTCCCTCGAAAAGGGCGTTCAGCACCGGGAAAATCTCGATGTCCCTGTTGTAGTTCACTGCTGCCTGCCCATAAGCCTCGATATGGAACGGGTCGATCATATTGATGTCATTCAGGTCTGCGGTCGCAGCTTCGTATGCTATGTTGATAGGATGCTTGAGCGGAAGGTTCCAGATAGGGAAGGTCTCGAACTTCGCGTATCCTGCCTTTATGCCCCTGTTGTTTTCCTGGTAGAGCTGGCTCAGACACACTGCCATTTTGCCGCTTCCTGGTCCCGGTGCCGTAATGACGACCAGAGGTTTGGTGGTTTCTACGTAGTCGTTCTTTCCGAATCCTTCTTCCGAGTCGATCAGCGATACGTTTTCCGGGTATCCCTCGATGGTGTGGTGGTAATACACGGTGATTCCCATCCTCTCGAGCCTAGTCCTGTAGCTGTCTGCACTCGACTGTCCGTTATAATGGGTAATCACTACACTGCTTACCAGAAACCCTCTTGAAATGAACGCGTCGCGCAATCTCAGGACATCCATGTCATAGGTTATTCCCAGGTCGCCTCTGACCTTGTTCTTCTCAATGTCGACGGCGCTGATGACAATGATGATTTCAGCTTCGTCCTTGAGCTGATACAGCATCTTGAGCTTGCTGTCCGGCTCGAAACCGGGAAGAACCCTGCTGGCGTGGTTGTCGTCAAACAATTTACCTCCGAATTCCATATACAGCTTGTCGCCGAATTTGGAAATGCGCTCTTTTATGTGTTCTGATTGAATCTTGAGATATTTCTCGCTGTCGAACCCGATTTTCATATTTTGCAAATGATTTCGGGATGCAAAGATAATAAAAAAATGGTGGAGCCGTAAGCCGGTTTCTGTTTTTGAATTTGCCATTTATCTTCGCAACCTACCCCCTGGCATCGGGCGGGCAGCCCTCATCTGCCAGTATATTTGGTCTTGCAGGACTCCGCGCTGTACCCGCAACGTGTCACCACGTTACGCCGCAGTCTCTTACACCGCATTTTCACCATCGCCTTTCGGCAGTCATTCTCTGTTACAGTATGCATAAGGTTGCCCCTATCAGCACTTTCTGCTGGAAGTTGCCCTTTCCTGTCCGGACTTTCCTCTCTTTCGAGCGGCAAATCGCTCCACCATTATTTTCAAAGATTCTGCAAAAATAGCAAATATTAATATCTTTGCGGTATGAAAAAGTTGTTTCTGATAGCATCATTGCTCTTTTCCATCGGCTGCCAGGCCAAGGTCGACCAGTTCGTCGTAAAGGTGGTCAGAGAGTACCCGCATGACACCGGCTCATATACCCAGGGGCTTTTTTTTAAGGACGGAACCCTCTACGAGAGTACCGGACAGTGGGGGGAATCCACTTTCCGCATCGTTGACCTCGAGACCGGCAAGGCAGAAAAGAAACTCGACTTTGACAGAAAGTATTTCCTTGAGGGCTCGGTCATATTGGGGGATAATCTTTATATTCTCACTTGGACCAACAGGGTGGCTTTTGTGTATGATGCCGCCACGCTCAAGTACAAGCAGAGCTACAGCTATCCCCGCGAAGGCTGGGGTCTCACTACCGACGGGAAGTCTCTGATCGCTTCCGACGGCAGCGACAGGATATATTTCCTGGACGGGAACCTTCAACTGCAGAAAACCATACACGTCAGGCTCAACGGCAAGGCTGTCAGATATATCAATGAAATGGAGCTTGTGGACGGCAAGATATGGGCCAATGTGTATATGACGGATATGATCCTGATAATAGATCCCGAGACCGGAGAGGTGACCGGCCAGATAGATTGTACCGGACTTCTTCCGAAGTCGCTCAGGACCTCCCGTACCGATGTACTGAACGGAATCGCCGTCTGTGACGGCAGGATTTTCCTTACAGGGAAATATTGGCCGCGTATGTTTGAGGTCAAGCTGGAGAAGCGTCGCTAGAATTCGAATCTCAGCCTGAACATATAGTTCCTCGGCGCCTGCGGGAATACCCCGTATGCGTGTGCGTATGCGAAATAGTAATTGTTCCACAGATTCTGTACGTACAGACCGAGATTGAGCCTGGTCCTGTTCATCCGGATAGTCTGCGTAAGCGAAAGTTCGGCCGCATTGTAGGCCGGAATCACGTGCTCTGTGTTTCCCGTGTTGTCCCAATACTGCTTTCCGACAAACTTGTGGTGTATGTCAAGTTCCGTCCCGAGAGGGGAGAGAAAGGCTATGCCGAACATTCCCATCGCAGAAGGGCTGAGCAGCAGTTCTCTTCCCTCAGTGGTCCTGTTCCCGCTGATTGACAGGTTGTGTTCGATGCGGAACCATTTCCATATGTGGAAAACTCCCGACCATTCGAATCCTCTTCTGTACGCGTTTGGAATGTTTGTCTTGATTGCATACCCGCTTTCATCCAGCATTCCGGTCTCGATAAGCATATCCTTATAGTTCATAAGGTAGAATACAAACGAGGTGCTGTACAACCTTCCGCGTCTTTCGTATCCCGTTTCCCAATCAAGCAGGTGCTCGGGCCTTACCGATGATGAATACTGGAGGTCGCTTCTGGAGGGCTCCTTGTTTCCGTATGCAATTGAGGTGAAGAATTTGTTTCTGTTCCCGGGCAGCCAGGTGAAGCCTATCCTTGGATTGAAAAATCCGTAGTCGAGGTCAAAATCGAGTCTTTGCCCGTATTCGTCCGGGCCGTTCATTATGTACCTTATCCCTCTGTACTGGATGTCTCCGTACGCAACGAGGGATTCTGAAAGTGATATCTCAGCCTTGGCGAAGACATTAATCTCCTTCTTGTCGGATTCATTGCTGTAGTATTCGCCATAGTGGTTTCCGAGGTAATCCGAGAGATATATGCCTGCGTTTGCGGATGCTTCCTTGCCCCGCCATCCCAGTTCACTTCTGAGGACCCACAGGTTGTTGCCCAGAACATCCCTGCTGCCGTCTGTTTCATAGTATCCGTCCCCTCTGGTATAATTGAAAGTCGTATTCCAGTCCCATCCGCCGCCGAATGCGTGGAGGTAGTTCAACTGTACGTGTGACTGAATGAAATTGTCGGTGTCACCCATCGATGAATTGTACCTTCTGTCATATGGATAGATTTCGACAGGCACTCCGTTCCAGGTGATTCCGCTTGTCTGCCTGCCCTGGATGAATGTCGCTCTGAAGGAATCATTCCTTCCGGCCCACCCCGTTGCGGCATATATTGACTGGACTCTGGCGAAACCGTTCTGCATATAGCCGTCCGTGCTGCTGTATGAGTAGGCGCCTTGTGCGTAAAAGCCGGAATCTGTTTTGCCTGTACTGAAATAAATCGACGGCGTGAATGTCCTGTATGAACCGTATCCTGCCTCGAACCTGACTTTCGGTCTGTCTTCAGGATATGCGGTAACCATATTTATGCTGGCTCCGAACGAGCCCGGTCCGTTCGAGGAAGTTCCGAGTCCCCTCTGTATCCTTACTTCGGACAGAATGTTCCCCAATGACGGGATGTTGACCCAGAAGACTTCCTGCGAT
Organism: Candidatus Cryptobacteroides sp.; assembly: GCA_045615565.1. Classification (GTDB taxonomy): domain Bacteria; phylum Bacteroidota; class Bacteroidia; order Bacteroidales; family UBA932; genus Cryptobacteroides. The sequence continues at coordinate 46,500 of JAZLFC010000005.1, forward strand.
TCGGCGTCATTCAGGGTTATTCCGTTGAGAGTCACGTTAGTCTGATAGGCGCCTATTCCTCTGATTCTGATATTCGAATACCCCAGGCCTGTGCCTCCTTCATTGGTGGAGATGACGGATATCCCATAGTTCAGGGACATAGGCAGAGAATTCTGCGGGTTCTGTCTTCTGATTTCGGATGATTTGACTGTCGAGGCGGCTACAGGTGTTGTGAATGTCACGGCCGATGCGCTGACCGTTGCGCTGTCGATGATGTCCGGTTCATTTGTGGAGAGCGCCGCCAGAAGCGCTGCCAGAATAATTGTCTTCATTTCCTTACGACGGTATTGACCGTATCAAGTTCAACGGGTTTCTCTCAACCGGTCTTTCCGGTACCCCGATTATTTCTGCAAATATACAATAATAACCCGGTGTCATCAAGCTTGATGACACTCCCTTGATGTATATAACGAGTAAAGCCCCGCTGTCCCAGCGGAGCTTTATCGGTTAGTTAGTAGTGTATTACCTTTAAGAAGGCTAATTATTGTTGGTTAGAATCTCTTAAGAATTAAGAGTAGAGTTGTTTATCATTTCGTGTACAAATATAACTCTTTTTTTATTACCAACAAATTTTTTTGAAAAAATTATGAAAAATTAATTTTCGGTTTTTAAAATTATTTATTAAGTAGCTCCGGTCTAAGTAATTTTGTGCGTTCCAAGGCCTTCTCGTCCTGCCATTCGTGGATTAGTTTGGGGTTCCCGCTCAACAGGACATCGGGTACCCTCCATCCGTTGAACTCTTCGGGCCGGGTATAAACCGGTGGCGAAAGCAGGGAATCCTGGAAACTGTCGGACAGTGCGGAAGTCTCGTCCGTGAGCGCTCCGGGAATCAGCCTTATTATGGAATCCGCAAGCAGTGCGGCCGGTATCTCTCCACCGCTGACGACATAATCACCCACAGATATCTCCCTTGTGATGAGATGTTCCCTGATCCTGTGGTCGATGCCTTTGTAGTGGCCGCACAGAATTATGATGTTGTCCAGCAGCGAGAGCTCGTTAGAGATGCTCTGATCAAGCCTTTCTCCGTCCGGAGACATATATATCACTTCATCATATTCGCGCTCTGATTTCAGCTCCTCTATCATCCTGTATACGGGTTCTACCATCATCACCATCCCGGCGTCTCCGCCATAGCTGTAGTCGTCAACGTTTTTTCTGGAGCCGATTCCGTATTTCCTGAGATTGTGAACGTTTATTTCAACAATGCCTTTCTTTATCGCGCGTCCCACGATGGAGTGTGAAAGGGGGCTGTCGAGAAGTTCGGGTACTACTGTAAGAATGTCAATGCGCATATCCGTGTTATAATAAGTATTGCAAAATTAGCCTAATTCTTCGAAATTTTCAGTATATTTGAAGGTTATAACAATTAACTCCAAAATTATGAGCGAAATTTTAGTTCCTGAAGAACTTTCTTCAGATGTAATTGAAAAGAATGAAACTGTTGAATCTGCAACGGAAGAACTCAGCCTTGCCGACAAAGGACTTGCGGAACTTTCCGAAATGTTCCTGAATATCAAGAACGGTGCGGATGCCATGCTTCATTCCAAGGAAGCTGAATCCATCAAATCAGCATTTTACAAGCTTCTGCTAAAACTGAAGGCGGAAAACGGCGAGGACAGTTCCAATCCGTTCGAGGCTGTGGAAGAGAATTTCAAGGCGCTGTACGCCGACTACAAGAAGGAACGTGCGGAATTCAACAGACAGCAGGAGAAAGAACGTGAAGAGAATCTTGCAAAGAAGCAGGCCGTAATCGACGAGTTGAGGACGCTTGTGGAAGGTCAGGATGACGTAAGCTCTTCGTTCGGAGCTTTCCGTGAGCTTCAGAACAGATGGCGTGAGGCCGGTCCCGTGCCTGCGGCAAAGTTCAGGGACATAAATGACACATATCAGTTCCTCGTTGAGAAATTCTACGATATGGTCAAGATTAACAGGGATCTCAGGGACCTTGATTTCAAGAAGAATCTTGAAGCCAAAATCGCATTCTGCGAAGCTGCCGAGAAGCTTTCCGAAAATGAAAACGTTGTAAACGCCTTCCACGAACTGCAGAAGCTTCATGAGCAGTGGAAGGAGTTCGGACCTGTCGCAAAGGAGTACAGGGAGGATATCTGGAACAGATTCAAGGCTGCAACATCAGTCATAAACAAGAAATATCAGGCGCATTTTGAAGGACTCAAGGAGGAGCAGGCCGAAAATCTCAAGGCCAAGACCGGTCTTTGTGAGGAAGTCGAGGCCATAGCTGAGAAGGAAATCACTTCATCGAACGAGTGGAATGAACTCAGCAAGGCCATCGAGGAAATCCAGGCAAGATGGCGCAAGATTGGATTCGCCACAAAGAAGGAGAACCAGAAGGTATATGACCGTTTCCGCGCCGCGTGCGACAAGTTCTTCGAGCGCAAGCGTGAGTTCTACTCGCTTTTCAAGGATTCTATGAATGAGAACTTTGAAAAGAAGATGGCCATCGTGGAGCAGGCGGAGGCGCTGAAGGACAGTGTCGATTGGAAAAAGACAACTGACCAGCTGATTGCCCTCCAGAAGCAGTGGAAGGAAATCGGTGCTGTCCCGCGCAAGAAATCCGAGCAGCTTTGGAAGAGGTTCCGTGCCGCTTGTGATGCTTTCTTTGCCGAGAGGGACAAGCAGGCCAAGCCTGAAAATGATTTTTACGGAAACCTCAAGGCGAAGAAGAAGCTCGTGGAGGATATCCTGGCCTATGTCCCTTCTGAAAACGAAAGCGAAAATGCCGAGGCCCTGCGCGGTTTCAATGAAAAGTGGCAGTCAATCGGATTCGTACCGTTCAAGGAGAAGGACAATATTGCGAAAGCGTTCAAGGATGCAATACAGCAGAAATTCCCTCGCGCCTCTTCACGCCGCAGCGGTGAAAGGAAGACTTCTTCCCTCATTGACAAATACCACGCTCTTGAGCAGGATATAGTAACATACGAAAACAACATAGGTTTCTTCTCTGCATCAAAGAATTCCGAGCCTCTTATCAAACAGATGCAGGAAAGGATAGAGAAGGCCAAGGAAGAACTCAAGAATCTTGAAGAGCAGATCAGAAAAGCAGAGGAGGGAGAGGAGTAATGGATAAGAATTCGCTTATCGGATTTGTGCTTATTGCCGGTATTCTTCTCGGCTTCTCGCTCTATCAGAACGACCGTGCCAAGAAGAATGCAGTTGACAATCAAACTGCTACAGAAGTCGTATCGGAGAGTCGTGAGGCCGCTGACGATTCCGCTGCCGAATCTCCCGATGATCTTACGGCAACGCAGGCGGTATTCAAGGATTCCCTTCTTCAGACCTTTCACGGACAGGAAGGGGAGATTGTCACACTTGAAAACAGCAGGATCAAGGTTGAATTCAACACCAAGGGCGCGCAGCCTTACAGTGTGCTCGTCAAGGATTATTACAATTTTGACAGCACCCAGCTCTATATATTCAAGCCGAAAAGCAGCGAATATTCCGTCAGCATCTATGCCGGAGAGTACATCAATACTTCCGATTTCGTGTTCCAGCTCTCTGAAAGGACTGCCAACAGTCTGACGATGAGGCTGCCTTTCGCTGCGGGAGGATACATACAGCAGAAATACATACTTGAAGATGACGGATATCTCATCAGGAACGAACTCTCTTTCATCGGTCTGGGAAACGTGATTCCGAAGAATGTGAATTCTATGGATATAGATTTCTCCGTGGTTATCCCGAGAATGGAGAAAGGATATAAGAATGAGGTCCAGTATTCAAAGCTTGACTACTATTTCGACGGCGAGAAAAAGCCTGCGGAACTCGCAAAAGGCCGCAGCGCAAGCAAGAGAATCGATTCCAAGCTGAGCTGGTTCTCTTTCCACCAGCAGTTCTTCTCAGCCATCATGAGATGCCCGGATGAATTTTCATCGGGTGAACTTTCGGCCACATTCATGTCCCAGGATGATCCGGAACGCAATCTTATGGCCTGTGAGGCCAGGATGCGCAAGGAATTCAGGCCCGGTGGTGACGTTGTGATACCGTTTGAATTCTATTTCGGCCCCAATCACTACCAGACTCTCAAGAGCTACGACCAGAAGTTCGAGAAGACCATCCCCCTCGGCGGATGGCTTGTCGGCTGGTTCACCAAGTATGTCATAATCCCTCTTTTCAATTTCCTGCACAGATTCATAGATAACTTCGGCATCATCATCCTTCTGATGACCATCGTCATCAAGATCGTGGTGCTTCCGTTCACCTATAAGTCTTATGCTTCATCCGCCAAGATGCAGGCGCTCAAGCCTGAAATCGAGAAGATCAATGCCAAATATCCGAATACCGGCAACCAGCAGGAGCAACTGAAGAAACAACAGGCCACAATGGACCTCTACAAGAGAGCTGATGTGAGTGTTATGGGCGGTTGTCTTCCTACCTTGCTGACTTTCCCTATTCTCTGGGCTATGTTCAGGTTCTTCCCGGCTTCCATCGAGTTGAGACAGCAGGGATTCCTCTGGGCGGATGATCTCAGCGCCTATGACAGCATACTCGATTTCGGCACTAGGATTCCGCTTCTTGGAGATCATCTTTCACTCTTTGCATTGCTGATGGCCGTCGTGATGTGGCTCTATTCAAAGATGACGATGTCAAATCAGCCTTCCGCTTCGGACCCAAGCGCAAAGAGCATGCAGATTATGAGTGTCTGGATGATGCCTATTATGATGTTCTTCATCTGTAACAATCTTTCTGCCGGACTGAGTTATTATTATCTTCTTTCACAGCTCATAGCAATGATTGAAGTCTGGATTATCAAGAAATATTGTGTTGATCCTGCCAAGGTTCTCGCAAAGGTCGAAGCAAGCAGAGGCAAGCCGCTTCCGAAGAGCAAGTGGCAGCAGAGGCTTGAAGAGGCACAGAAATTACAGCAGCAACAGGCAAAGCAGAATGCTCGCAGATAATCTTAAAAGCATATCGGATGAACTGCCATCAGGTGTAAAACTGGTGGCAGTTTCAAAATATTATCCCGTGGAATCCATAATCGAGGCATACGAAGCCGGCCAGCGTGTCTTCGGGGAGTCAAGACCTCAGGAACTCTGCAAGAAAATCGCAGAAATACCGTTCAATGATATTGAATGGCATTTTATCGGACATCTTCAGACAAACAAGCTGAAGATGGTACTGCCTAATGTTGCTATGGTCGAATCAGTAGACAGCCTTCATCTCCTGCAGGAAATCGACAAATGGGGGAGAACAGCCTGCCGTCCGGTTGATGTCCTGCTTGAACTCCATATCGGAGCGGAAGAGACGAAACAGGGTTTCCATGAAGAAGATGTCCTGGATATTCTTTTCAATGCCGAAAATTATCCCGGGGTCCGTTTCCGCGGTCTGATGGGGATGGCATCCAATACGGATGACGAATCTGTCATCGAAGCCGATTTCCAAAGGATAGATGCCTATATGGCCTATCTTGTGGACCTTTTCCCTGAGTTGTCTGACTTCAACCAACTCTCGATTGGTATGTCCGGGGATTGGCGTATCGCCATAAGGAATGGCGCCACCATAGTAAGGATAGGCCGCTCTATTTTCGCCTGAGCTCCTCAATCATTGATCCGGCTATTGCCTTTGAAGCGCCTGAGCCTCCAAGCTTCAGGCGTATCTGTTTATAGTCCAGTTTCATCTCGAATCTGTATCCCTCGTCATTCAGAAGCTTTTCCAACTCATCGCGGACGCTCTCAGGGTTGAAATATTGCTGCAGCAGTTCCTGGAAGACAAACTTGTTCATAATCAGGTTCCCCAACGAAATGAACCTGATGTTGTCGAGTACTTTCAGTATCTTGTCGGCTATGAATACGGTTATCGCTGATGAGGACCAGCAGACTACCTGAGGCGTGCCGATAAGAGCCGCTTCCAGCGATGCCGTGCCCGAATTGATGATTGCCGCATCCGCATATTTCAGGATGTCGTATGTCCGGTCGAATATGAGCGTGACGTTTTTTCTGCCTGCAATGTACTTGGAATAGTCTTTCTCATCCCTGGACGGTGCACCGGCAATAATGAAATTCCTTTCCGGCATCATGTCGGCCAGTTTCATGCATACCGGCATCGTCCTTGAGATTTCTCCTTTCCTTGATCCGGCAAGGACAGCGACATAGCTGTATTCCGCCGGCTTGCTGTATTCGTAATTGTCTATTGCGTCAATAAGGGGATTGCCCTTGTAGATATATGGAATCCCTCTTGAACTGAAATACTTCTTCTCGAACGGGAAGATAATGAAGAGCCTGTCAACATATTTCCTGAGCTTCCTGTTCCTTCTTTCCCTGCTTGCCCAGGTCTTCGGTGCTATGTAGTAGAATACTTTGATCCCCCTCCTGTGTGCGAAACGCGCGATTCTGAAATTGAAACCCGGATAGTCAATCAGTATTACAACATCGGGATTCCACGCTGTTATGTCCCTCTTGCACTCTGAAATGTTCCCTAGAAGTTTGAATCCTTTCCAAAGAACGTCGGTCACACCCATCACGGCTCCATCCTTGTAATGGTGAACCAGCTCTCCGCCGGCTTTCTGCATCAGTTCACCGCCCCAGACCCTGATGTCGGAATCCGGGTCGGCATCTTTCAAACCTTTGATGAGATTGCTTCCGTGAAGGTCACCGGACGCCTCTCCAGCTATGATGTAGTACTTCATCTTATCTTGCCCTGTAGTCTGCGGAACTCGTCATAATCGGTGTTGTCTATACTCTGCGGCGTGATTGAGATATAGCCGTGCTCGTTGGCGTAATTATCGGTGAATTCGGTGTTGCCCGGATCCTCCATCACTTCACCTGCCATCATATAGAACATTTCGCCCTCCTCTGCGACAGGCAGAACCATATTCGGATCTGACTGCGCGAGAACTCCGAATTTGTCGTACATTTCCCTGTTGTACGGTACGAATTCCTTTATCCAACTTTCGAAACCCTGGGTTGTGACTTTTATTCCCTTTATCTTTTCCGGTGGAAGATCAGGGAAATTCACGTTATAAACTATACCTGTTCTTGCGTTTGCCATAATGCTTCTGAAGATATCCGGAAACAATTCCTCCACGGTGCTGAAATCAGCATCCGGCAAGATGTTGTCAAGGGAAACCCCTATGGAGACAATGCCGGCGAGTGCTCCTTCGCGCGCCGCGCCTATGGTTCCGCTGTACCAGACCGCTGTGGACGAATTCAGACCATGGTTGATCCCGCTGACTATTACGTCAGGAAGCCCGTCACTGTACAGCAGGTCAATTGCGTATTTGGCACAGCTTGCAGGAGTGGCGTCCAGATAATGCCATTTGACGCCGTCTGTTTCGCCCAGGAATTTCGCGGCAATCGGTCTGATTCCCAGTGAAATTGCCATCGATGTACCTGATTGATGTCGCTTCGGTGCCACGACTGTGACCTCCCCGAATCGCTTCATGATGCAGGCAAGGGATTGCAGTCCTTTCGCATTTATGCCGTCATCGTTTACGAGTAGAATTTTCATAATATATTTCTGCAAATATAATTGATTTTCAGATTAAAATTTGATAAATTTGCGTCGCTTTCAAGGCGAAATTTGTGTTAAACATTATAATCAAAACAAAACAATGGTAAAAGTAGGTATTAACGGATTTGGTCGTATCGGCCGTATGGTATTCCGTGCTGCAGTTGAGAATTTCTCAAATGACATCGAGATTGTTGGAATCAATGACCTTCTCGATCCTGATTATCTCGCTTATATGCTCAAGTACGATTCAGTGCACGGAGCATTCCAGGGTGACATCCAGGTTGAAGGAAGCACACTCATCGTCAACGGAAAGAAGATCCGCCTCACTGCTGAGATGGATCCTGCAAACCTCAAGTGGAATGAGGTCGGCGCTGAAGTTGTAGTTGAGTCAACTGGACTCTTCCTCGAGGACGAGAAAGCCCGCAAGCACATCCAGGCCGGAGCAAAGAAGGTCATCATGTCCGCACCTTCCAAGGACTCTACACCAATGTTCGTTTACGGTGTTAACCACACTACATATGCTGGACAGGATATCATTTCCAATGCATCCTGCACAACCAACTGCCTTGCTCCTATCTCCAAGGTACTCAATGACACCTTCGGAATCAAGAGAGGTCTCATGACAACAGTACACGCAGCTACAGCGACACAGAAGACTGTTGACGGACCTTCAAAGAAGGACTGGAGAGGTGGTCGTGGCATTCTCGAGAACATCATCCCTTCATCAACAGGAGCCGCAAAGGCTGTAGGCAAGGTCCTTCCTGCACTCAACGGCAAACTTACAGGTATGTCACTCCGCGTTCCTACATCTGACGTCAGCTTCGTTGACCTCACATGCGAACTCGAGAAGCCTGCAACTTATGAGGAGATCTGCGCTGCAATGAAGAAAGCTTCCGAGGGCGAGCTCAAGGGAGTTCTCGGTTACACTGAGGATGCAGTCGTTTCCACTGACTTCCGCAATGACAGCCGCACATCAATCTTTGACGTAAAGGCCGGTATCCAGCTCGATCCTACTTTCGTTAAGGTATGCGCTTGGTATGACAACGAGTGGGGTTATTCCAACAAGGTTCTTGAAATGGCAAAAGTCATTACAAAATAATCACTCCAAATCATAAATTATACGGGTTCTTCTTTTGAAGAGCCCTTTTTTTTATTTACATTTGGAAGGTTAAAAACATATCATTATGAAAAGATTTATCGTTTCTGCGTTTGTGTTGCTTTCTGCATGCGCCGCATTCGCACAGGCCAAAATAAACTGGCCGGATTATCAGTTCACCACTGTAAAGGAAAATCCTATCACTTCCGTCAAGGACCAGGCCAGCAGCGGTACCTGCTGGGCTTTCTCTACAATCGGTTTCATCGAGTCCGAGATTATCCGTATCAACGGCATCAAAGATCCTGCAAAATATCCTGACCTTTCCGAGTTCTTCGTTGTATCCCATTCGTATTCCCAGAGAGCTGACAAGTACATCCGTCTGGACGGCAACCTCGGCTTCTCCGCCGGATCCGAGGCAGGTGACGTTCTTGAAGTCATCAGACAGTTCGGTATCGTCCCTCAGGCAGAAATGACAGGTATGAACTATGGCACACCGAAGCCTGCACAGTCAGAACTTGACGCCGTGCTCAAGGCATATGTCTCAGCTGTTGTAAAGAAACCTAACAGGACTCTCACGACTGCTTGGAAACGCGGATTCGACGCTGTGCTCGAGGCTTATCTCGGTGCCTATCCGAAGACATTCAAGGTTGACGGCAAGGAGTATACACCGGAGTCTTATCGTGACGCCCTCAAATTCAACCCGGAAGAATACGTTTCCCTGACTTCATTTACACATCATCCGTTCTATAGCGAATTCGTAATCGAGGTTTGTGACAACTGGCGCGGTGACAAGGCTTTCAACCTGCCGATCGATGAGCTTATGAACGTGCTTGACAAGGCACTCAATGACGGTTATACTGTTGCGTGGGGTGCAGATGTCAGCGAGACCGGCTTCACCCGTGACGGACTTGCAATCCTTGTCGATGCAAAGGCAAGCAGCAATGCCGGTTCGGATCAGGCCCATTGGGTTGGGGAGGACAACACAGAAAAGCCTGCAGTGAATACAATCGTAGAGAAGGCAGTCACCCAGGAGCAGCGTCAGATCGAGTTCGACAACAAGACAATGACCGATGATCACGGTATGCAGATTTTCGGTATTGCCAAAGACCAGTTCGGAAACAAATACTATATGGTAAAGAACTCTTGGGGAGAGACCGGCAAGTATAATGGAATCTGGTATGCCTCCGAGGCTTTCGTGAAGGCCCAGACCCTTGATATCATCCTTCACAAGAGCGCACTTCCTAAGGATATCAAGGCCAAGCTCAACATCAAGTAATGAAAGTTGCCAAATATATACCTGACGCTATCACATCTATGAATCTCATTTGCGGATCCTTAGGTGTGATAGCCGCTTTCGGGGGAAGGCCCGACGCCGCTTTCTTCTGTATGGTTGCAGCTGCCGTATTTGATTTCTGCGACGGCTTTGCTGCAAGGGCTCTTGGAGCATATTCCGATCTCGGCAAGGAGCTGGACTCACTTTGTGATATGGTAAGTTTCGGCCTGCTTCCGTCTGTTCTGATGATGAAGTGTATGTATGAATGCCGTTTCGGTCAGAGCTGGGTGTGCCTGATGCCTCTGCTGATAGCGGTATTCAGCGCAGTAAGGCTTGCAAAGTTCAATATAGATCCGCGCCAGAGCCATGGCTTCATCGGTCTCCCAACTCCTGCTTGTGCTTTGATATGCGCGTCTCTGTGCTATTTCATTGCGGCGGAGCCTTCATCTTTCCTTGCGACCTGGGCTTCCGGAAACTGGTTTATTCCCATCTGCTCGGCTGTGCTTTCTTTCCTGCTCATAGCGCAGATACCTATGTTTTCAATGAAATTCAGCCGTGACGACGAGAAACCGATGAAACAGAAGAGGTTCTGTTTTCTGGTGAATTGCATCCTGTGTGCAGTGATAGTCCTTGCTGCAGGACTTCATTGGGTGCTGATCCCGCTGCTTGTGTTCCTGATGTATATAATTATGAATATCGTTTTCGATATTCTTTCTGTCTAGGCACCGAAAATCTATTTCAGCTCCTCGTAGCCAAGGGCAAGAACGCAGAGAATTCTCATATTGTCCTTTACTCCGAGGAGTTCTCTTATATAATCCTCGGCCATTCCCTTGGATGCGTCCGTCTTGCTCCTGGGACGTCCGTTTACATGCACCCAGCAGCTTCCAAGGCCCCTGTCCACTGCTGACAGCATCAGAAACGTCGTGCTGATCGAAGCGTTGTCCACCCACAGGTCCGTTTTCTGCTCATCGCCCAATACCACTATCGCAGCCGGCGCCCCCGCAATGAAGGAGGACCCGGATTCTCTCATTTCAGAAATCGCCTCCAACGTGGACTTGTCCTCAATTACCATGAATCCGGTGCTTCTGCTGTTCTTTGACGAAGGAGCTGTCATAGCCTCGGCTATGATTTCATCGATCAGTTCCCTTTCCACTGCTTTTCCGGTGAAATGTCTTACACTATGCCTTGCGGCGATTACGTCTCTGTATTCCATTTTTATCCATTGAGTTGTATTTCTTCAATCCCTTTTCAAGAATGTCAAGTGCTTTCTTCAGTGCAGGGACTTCGAGCACATATGCGATGCGCGCCTGATTTTTTCCTATGCCGGGTGTCTTGTAGAACGGTTCGGCCGGTGTAATCATAACAGTCTCATTGTTTAGCCTGAAGTCGGTGAGGAGCCATTTCGCGAATTTCTCCGTGTCGTCAACAGGCAACTGCGCGACTGTGTAGAAAGCACCCATAGGTTTTGGGGAGAACACTCCATCCATTCTGTTCAGGCGCTCGATGGTGTAATCCCTTCTTGCAATATATTCCTCACGCACTTTCTCGAAATAGTCCTGCGTGGCGCTCAAGGCTCCGTATGTTGCTACCTGGCCGAGAACGGGAGGGCACAGCCTGGCCTGTGCAATCTTGGTGATAAGATTGATAACAGCCTTGTTGTGTGATACGATGCATCCTATCCTGGCCCCGCAGAGATTGTATCTCTTTGAAGCTGAATCCACCAGGATGACATTTTCCTTGAGATCAGGAATCTGCATAGCAGAGAAATATGGCTCATCCGTGTAGCAGAATTCCCTGTATGCCTCATCGGAAATCAGGAAAATGTCATGCTTCCGGCACAGTTCCCCGATGGCGAGCATATCTCTTTTCGTGTATAGAGTTCCGGTAGGATTCCCCGGATTGCACAGAAGGACAGCCTTCGTTCTCGGAGTCATAACCTTCTCGAATTCTTCTATCGGCGGCACTTTGAATCCGTCCTTGATATCCGTATGCACTGCAACCAGCCTTACCCTGTTCATCAGTGTGAAAGTGTTGTAGTTGCAGTAGAAAGGCTCCATTACCAGCACTTCATCGTCAGGGTCGCAGGCTGCCTGAAACACCATTGTAAGGGCTTCGCTGCCCGCTACGGTGACAAGCATATCATTGATGTCGATGTTGATGCCTATTTTCTTATAATATTTTTCTACAATTGCGTTCCTCAGAGAATAGGTCCCAGCTGAATTCGAGTACGGAAGGTGGTCGAAGGCATAGTTGTGCACTGCTTCATATGCACCGTCAGGGGACTTGATGTCCGGGGATCCTATGTTGAGATGGTAAATCTTGATACCGTCTGCCTTGGCCTGGTCAGCGTATGGTGTCAGCTTGCGGATTGCTGATTCCGGCATTATCTCAGCCGTATTGGAAATATGAGGCATAATTGCTGTATTTTTATCTTCACAAAGATAGGGAAAATTCTTACCTTTGCTCACCCGAAAAACACAAATGATGTGGGATGTATAAAATAAGTGTAACGCCCGAAGAAATCGAGAAATTGCCCCTTGGATCATTTCCGGGAGAAATCAAGGTGATTGACAGGACAGGACGGGAATATCTGAAAGCGATTCTGTATCTGGAAAGGCAGAAAGTGATAGGTTTCGATACAGAGACCAGACCTGTATTCTCTCCCGGTCAGAAGAATCACGGAGTGGCGCTTCTGCAATTGTCAGGCCCGGACAAGGCATTCCTTTTCAGGGTGCAGAAACTCGGGTTGGGCAGACTTTTGAAAAACGTTCTTTCTTCTTCCCGGATAGCAAAAGTCGGCGCCGCCGTTCACGATGACGTAAGAGGACTTCAGAAGATATCTCCTTTTGAAGCGGATAATTTCATAGACCTGCAGAAAATCGGTTGGGAATGGGGAATACGCGACAAAAGCGTAAAGAAGCTTGCGGCCAACATATTGGGATGCAGGATATCCAAAACCCAACAGCTGTCAAACTGGGAAGCACAGGAGCTTTCACCGGCACAGCGTATGTATGCAGCGACTGATGCCTGGATATGTCTCGAAATGTACAAGAAACTCATAAGGTCCGAGAAGCATCCTCTCACCCCGGAGGAAATAAATCCGCCACAGATTCAGCCAAATGACGAAAATCATTCTTAAGCGCGGCAGGGAGGAGTCCCTTCTGCGTTTCCATCCCTGGGTATTCTCAGGTGCAATTGCAAACATTGTCGGCAATCCCGCAGAAGGAGATCTCGTGTCCGTATATACTTCCGAAGGCGAATACATCGCCTCGGGACACTACCAGATAGGTTCAATCGCAGTCAGAGTGCTCAGTTTCTCCGGCAACCCGGAAGATCCGGATTTCTGGTATGATTCAATCCGTTGTGCATTAGAGTTGAGAAAGTCGGCTGTCGACCCCGATACAAATTGTTACAGATTGGTGCACGGTGAGGGAGACGGTCTCCCGGGACTGATAATTGACTATTATGACGGCGTCTGTGTGCTGCAGGCTCATTCCGTCGGTATGTTCCGCAGCAAAAAGCAGATTACCGAAGCCCTGAAACGGGTGTTTGGATCCTCGCTTAAGGCTGTCTATGACAAGAGTTCGGGCACGGCTCCATACAAGGCCGGTCTGGAGCTCGTCGACGGCTATATGTACAAGGCTGAAGGATATGACGCATCACAGACCATAGCCCTCGAGAACGGGCACAAATTCATCGTCAATTGGGAAGAAGGGCAGAAGACAGGCTTTTTCCTCGACCAGAGGGAGAACCGCGCTCTTGTACAGAGATTCGCCAAAGGAAGGAATGTCCTGAATCTTTTCTGTTACACGGGCGGTTTTTCAGTCTATGCTCTTTGCGGCGGTGCAAGGCACGTTGATTCCGTGGACAGTTCCGCCAAAGCCATGTCTCTTGTGGAGAAGAACATCAAACTCAACGGTTTCACCGAGCATACGGGATATTGTGAGGATGCAATTGATTTTCTAGGCAAAGTCAAGGAAGGCATTTATGACCTGATGATAGTTGACCCTCCTGCTTTCGCCAAGCATCGCGGAGCGCTGAAGAACGCTCTCAGGGCCTATCAGAGACTCAACGCAGCCGCCATTTCGAAGGTGGCTCCCGGAGGTTATGTGTTTACTTTCAGCTGTTCGCAGGTGGTGGACAGAGAGGCATTCGCTCTTATGGTCTTCTCTGCTGCAGCACAGACGGGCAGAAAAGTCAGGATTGTCGGACGTCTTATGCAGGGTCAGGATCATCCTGTCAATATCTATCATCCCGAAGGTGAGTACCTCAAGGGCCTGCTCCTTTATGTAGAATAGGACCCTATCAGTTCCAGCAACCTGTCAATTGCCTCGCGGTCAGGAATATGCCTTAGCACGGGTTCGCCTTTCCTATAGATTGATACCTTTCCGCCTCCCTCGCCGACATAACCCCAGTCTGCGTCTGCCATTTCACCGGGACCGTTTACGATGCACCCCATAACGGCAATCACCATCCCCTTCAGATGGGATGTCCTGGCCTTGACTTCTTCGAATGTCCCCTGAAGGTCATACATCGTCCTTCCGCAACCGGGACATGCTATATATTCAGGTTTGTAGAACTTGCGCCGCGCCGCCTGCATTATTTCATCCTTCCACTCGCAATCAGGCATATCGTCAGCCGTCCTGTTAAGAAGCCGCGGGCCCCACTCGGTGCTGAAGTCCAGCATTTTTCTTGTCCTGTCATCCATTTTGTATTCGAATGAAGCCTTCTTCGTGCTGTATTTCTCCGAAAGGTACATTGCTACAGGCAGTTCGTTGACAGGCGGTTCCGTGAGAGACACCCTGACGGTGTCGCCGATCCCTTCCGAAAGCAGCGCGGCCATTGCCACGCACGACTTGATCCTGCCCGAATCCCCGTTGCCGGCTTCGGTCACGCCTATGTGGACAGGGAAGTCGCATGATTCCTCGCGCATCCTTTTCACAAGCTCCCTGTATGCTTCTACCATAACGACTGTGTTGCTGGCTTTTAGGGATACTACAACCTCGTGGAAATCTGCCTCCAGGCACATATTTATCCATTCCATTGCGGCGATAGCCATTGCCTGCGAGCTGTTCCCGTATCGGTCTGTGATATATTTCCCCAATGAACCGTGATTCAGCCCGATCCTGATTGCCGTTCCGTTTGCACGGCATACGTCTATCAGTTTTCTGAACCGTTCCCGTGCCTTGTTGTGGTCCGGATGGAAGTTGCCGGGATTTATCCTGACTTTCTCGACTATGGGAGCTACGGCGATGGCCGTCTCAGAAGAGAAATGTATATCGGCGACAAGAGGGGTGCGGTAGCCGTCTTCCCTAAGTCTGGAGTGTATCTGCCTTACAGCTTCCACGTCCTGAAGCCCCGGGACTGTGATTCTGACAATGCCGGCTCCTGCGTCGGCAAGCTCCTCGCACTGTCTGACCGTTGCAGCTACATCCGACGTGTGAGTATTGCACATTGTCTGAACGACAATTGGATTATCGCCGCCCACTACAGTGTTTCCTATGTGAACCTCCCTGCTCATTTCATTTTCCGTAAACTATGTCGTATGCCTCTTTCTTCAGGGCCTTAGGCGTTTTCCCGTACCTCTTTCCGAGGTGAATGTACAGACCTGCGGTGACATTGATGTCAAGCGGATAGGCATATCTGTAATAATATGTGTTGTATGGATGCCAAATGCTTTCATAATCCGGTTCATACAAGCTCTGGAAAGCGTATCTCAGCAATCCGGCGATTCTCAGTTCGAACGGATCGAAAACCAGCGAGAATCCCAGTCCGCCTTCGATGCCGTAGTCGAATCTGTATTCGTACGGGTAGAAGTCATTGAAATATTTCTCATCAATCTGTCCCGGAAGACTTTCCCTCTGCATATTGTACCTGTACCCTCCGTAGAATCCTATGTCCGCGAACAGTTTGAAGAATTCCATATCGTAATGTCCTTCCATCATAAAAGGAATCTCCAGCACTTCCATCTTAAGCCTGGTGGCGCCGTCGATGTTGGACATGCTTCCCGTTTCCCTGTTCTCCTTTGTAAGGAATCCTTCATTGCTATGCGCGATGCCCACCGTGAATCCGAAATAAGGTAGATAATCAAACATCTTCAGGTATTTCGTGTACATTATCGACAGATAGTTTGTCGAGTACAGAAAATTCTGATGCTTTGACGGACTGAATGACATATTGCTGAAGCTGACGCCGTAGTTGACGCCGATCATTGAGTAGTCGTTCAGTTCAACGGTACGCTTTACCTGCACGGTGTCGAGATATTCGTCAGTCAGTTCAAGGGTATCCTGCTGTGCGTAGGAAGAGAGGCCGGCGGCCAGCATTGTCAGTATGAATAACAGTCTCTTCATTATAGTCAGTTGAATAGCTTGTTGATGTCGATGGTCTGATCCAATTCCGCTCCTGCGGGGATATCGAAGAGCTTTTCCTCGTTTATCATATAGAACAGTACCTTTTCAGGCTGTCTGTGCTCAAGCAGGTTGCCGGTGTCCACCATAGAATTCCTGTTGCCGTCATCGCTTATCCTGATGGCATATTTCCCCTCTTTTAGGTATGGGAATTCAAGTATCCGGTCAGAATCTATTACATAGGTCCTCAGTACACCGGACATTTTTTCATCCAGAAGGTCAACTATATATTTCCTGTCAACGTTTTTCATATTCAGGTACAGTTTGCTCAGCATATCATCGTCCGGCAGCGACACTTTGACAAGGAGGCTGTCATTGCAGTTACCGTTGATGTCCCGGAAACAGTTCTCGGGTATCCTCAATGTGTATTCATATCCTTTGAGATACTGTATCTGAGGATATATCCTATACTTCCTGATATTCAAGCTGTCCCTCTCGACTTTGAATTTCTCTTCGCTCAACTGCTGCCTTGGATTGAGAGAAAGGAATTTGACGGAATCGAATTTCTCCGACACGATAGGGACTTCGAATTCCAGCACTATGCCGTCCTGTTCGATGTTTTCCGGCTTTGCCACGTAGCTGAACCTGCAGACTTCCTTTTCCTTTTCGTCTTTTCCCCTGACGTTCCTTGCCGCTGTTTCTTTCTTATTGTTCTCGTTGAACAGCTTGACCCTTTCAAGGAAAGGGCTGAGAGCACCGAGCGAATCTGTCTTTCTGTAATTGACGAACAGGTTGAGTGTGTCCGGCATCTCCCTGATGTCATTCACCCAGATTTCAAGACTGTCCTGCTGAAGGTTGAACTGTGTTATTATCCTGTCGGAAGGTATTCCGCTGATCCAAAGCGAATCTATCCAGGCGTCGTGCGCCATGAAAGTGATGTAGGATGTCCTGTCGGAAACACGTACCTTGTTGACTATCATTTGTCTGGAAGGATTTTCCCTGAAAATGCTTATTTCATATTCGGACTTTCTCGCCATGCAGCCTATCGTGTCCGTCATATCATATTTCAGAAACTCCTTTACGGTGTCGCTAACCTGCAGTACAGGCCTGATCCCATTGTCTACAAAACCGACTCTTTCCGATTCGGGGTCGTAAATGTTGTTTCCGTTCTCATCCGTGATTGCATACATCCTGTAAGTTGTATCTTCTATGAACGGAATGATGAAGAAGCCCCAGTCGTCGGTCTTTGCCGCAGCATCCGGACGGTGGAGAAACACTGCCGAGTCAGAATGATCCTTGTATAAAAGGACAGTAGCGCCTTTTACAGGGCTCAGGTCATTGCAGTCCCTGACAGTGCCGGTGAATCCCATTGAATCGATAGTCTCTCCCGTTGAGAATACGTAAGTGTATCCCGGGAACATATTGCCTTCATTGTTGTCGGCCAGCGCATCAGTGAAACTGATAGTGTAAGTCGTATTGGCCTGCAGAGTGTCCTCGAACGAGACGATTACGCTTTTGCCCTTGATCCAGGACTTGAGCCTTTTCGCGGAGGGAGGCGAAAGGAAAATGTTCTTCGCGTCCTTGATTGTCACATACTCATTGAAATCGAATTTGATCCTGCCGCCGGTCAAGGGGAAGTTTGTCGCGCCCGGCAGGGGATCTATCATCACGATATACGGCGGAATGCTGTCCGTGGCTCCTCCGGAAGGGGCTTGGGTGGTGTTGGCGCAGGAGTGGATGAAGAGCATCGGAGCGACTGCTGCAAGAATAATTATGAGCGGTGTGTATTTTTTCATCAGATATCAGTTCTGACAACATCCTCGATGCCGTCTATTTTTCTTAAATTCTCTATCATGTTCTGCAGGTTTTTCTTGTCTTTGACAAGCATCTCTATGAACCCTTCAAATATGCCTTCCTCGCATCCAAGCTGAAGCTTTCTCATATTTACGCCCATTACGTTGGATATGTAGTTCGTGATTTCGTTGAGCATACCCACCTTGTCGATCCCTTTCAGCGAAATTCTGACAGGAAATTCCTTTTCGATAACATCCCACTCAGGCACCACGACTTTCTCGCCGTATTTTGATGCCACGTTCTCGGCTACCGGACAGGATTTCTTGTGAACGACCACCGTATCCTTGCCTGACAATATTCCGATTACAGCATCACCGGGAATGGGATTGCAGCAGTCTGCAAGGATTATGGTCCTTTCTTTCCTGTCTGTTGCCTCTTTTTCACCGAGAAGTATGATTTTGAAGTCCTCAGGTCCGATAAGGCCCGTGCCGATCCTGAAATACAACTCATTCAGATCATTGAGCTGTGTGTAGTCCATGAAGCGCTTGATAATGTCATGCGTCGGCTTGATGTGAAGTGCGCTCAGCCTCTCATTGAATATGTTCCTTCCGGTTTCGGCAATTTCATCGTGACTGTCCTTGAAATATTCCAGCACGACATTCTGGGCATGTCTCGTGTGAAGGAACTGCAGCCATTCCATCTTGGGTTGTCCGGCACGGGCAGTGATGATTTCAACCTGGTCGCCTGGTTTAAGCACCTGGGAGAGAGGGCAGAGTTTCATGTTGACCTTGGCGGCGATGGCGCTGTTTCCGATGTGGCTGTGGATCATATACGCAAAATCAAGGGCGGTCGATCCGTTCTTAATGGTCTTCTGCTCACCTTTTGGCGTGAATACCACTATATCCGAGCTGACAAGGTCGCCGTGTATGATGTCAAGCAGTTCGATGGCCTTGAGGTCTTTGCTGACGAGCACTTCCTGCACACGGGCAAGCCATTTGTCCATCTCGCTTTCGTTCTCCTTGATGAAACCGTGACTCTTGTACGCCCAATGCGCGGCGATTCCTTTTTCCGCTATGTCATCCATTCGCCTTGAACGTATCTGTACCTCCACCCAGAAACCTGCGTGACTCATCAGCGTGCAGTGAAGAGCCTCATATCCGTTGCTCTTCGGCTGTTTGATCCAGTCCCTGAAGCGGTTCTGCTGCTCGTGATACAGATTCAGCAGGGTGAGGTATATCATATAAGCTTCCTTTTTCTCTGTTTCCGGAGTGTTGTCGGATGGGTCGAAAATGATTCTAACCGCATACAGGTCAAAAATCTGCTCGAACGGCACCTTCTTGGTGCGCATCTTATAATAAATCGAGTACGGGGTCTTCACCCTCTTTTTTATTTCGTACTTGAACCCTGCAGATGAAAGGGCTTCCTCTATCGGGGATATGAATTCCTGAATCCCGCTGCTCCTGCTTGAAACGTTGATGTCGATCCTGTTGGAGAGTTCATTATATTCGTCAGGTTCCTTGTATTTAAGCCAGATGTTCTCCATCTCGGACTTGACGCTGTAAAGTCCCAGCCTGTGCGCAAGCGGAATGAAAATGAACATTGTCTCACTGAGTATCTTGTCCCTTTTTCTCTCGGGCATTGAATCGATGGTGCGGCAGTTGTGCAGCCTGTCGGCAAGTTTGATCAGTACCACACGGACATCATCATTGAGCGTCAG
The DNA here is from genome assembly GCA_045615565.1 of Candidatus Cryptobacteroides sp. Taxonomy (GTDB): domain Bacteria; phylum Bacteroidota; class Bacteroidia; order Bacteroidales; family UBA932; genus Cryptobacteroides. The sequence goes on from JAZLFC010000005.1 coordinate 66,230, forward strand.
AAGTATCCGCTTGAAATTCTCCGCCTGGAGGCTTTCCGTATAGTCGGTACCGTTGTTCTTCTTGTCTTCGTTGTCGAGAACGGTCTTGATTTTTGTCAAACCGTCGACCAGAGAGGCTATTTTCTCTCCGAACAGGTTGTTGATGTCCTCCAGAGTATATTCCGTATCTTCTACAACATCGTGCAGGAGGGCAGCGGATATGGATTTGTAGCCAAGTCCTATTTCTTCGATGACTATTTTTGAAACGGCAATCGGATGGAAGATATACGGCTCGCCTGAGCGTCTTCTCACATTTTTATGCGCCTGGTTTGCAAATTCGAAAGCCTTTTCTACAACCTGCAGCTCCGATTCATCCTTGCAGCGTTTCCGGGCGGATTCTTTCAGAATCTCCCATTCCTGCTGGATCATTTCATAGTCTTTCTGTGAAAACTCGCTGAAACTCATACAATTAACCTCTTAACTAACTAAAATAACGTAGGCTCCTGTTCTATCCTGGTGCTTATTTCGCTTTGCGGAAGCAATGTAAGAAACGCCTCTTCGCTGAGAATAGGAACTCCAAGCTGTCCGCATTTCCTGATTTTTTCGGGACCGGGTTTTTCTCCTGCAATCAGGAATGAGGTCCTACCGCTTACGGAGCCGCTGTTCTTTCCGCCGTGACTTCTGATCAGTTCCTTCATTTCGTCTCTGGAAATTGAAAAATTGCCGGAAATCACAATGGTTTTTCCCTCCAGTGCATCGGAAATTCTCTTTTCGCTTTCGAGGATTTCAAAGCGCAGCCCTTTTGCGCGCAGTCTTGAAATTTCCCTGATGTGCTTCTCGTCATGGAGGAATGCGTATATGCTTCCCGCGATTATTTCCCCGACCGTATCCACTTCCTGAAGTTCCTGAAGACCGGCAGATGCAAGTGCATCAAGGCTGCCGAAATGTCTGGCGACAATCCGCGCGGTGGATTCCCCGACATTCCTTATGCCCAGAGCGAACAATGTTCTCTCGAATGGCACTTTCCTGGACTCTTCGAGGCTGTCGATGAAGTTCTGCGCCGACTTCTCCTGCCATCCTTCCAGCGAGAGCAGCTCGTATTTGCTGATGTCGTACAGGTCTGCCGGACTCTTTGCCAGCCCTGTGTCGAACAGCTGCTCGATAGTGGCTTCTCCTGCATTGATGTCCATAGCTTTCCTGCCGATGAAATGTATCATGCGCCCCTTGATCTGCATTGCGCATCCATCCTGATTCGGGCAGAACCATTTTGCCTCGCCCTCCGCTTTGACCAGTCGCGTGCCGCAGTCCGGACAGAATTCAGGGAATGCCGGTCTGACCGAAGAAGGCTTCCTGCGCGTGAGGTCGATGCCGGTGATTTTCGGGATTATTTCACCGCCTTTTTCAACATATACGAAATCGCCTACCCTTACGTCCAGGATGGACATCTGGTCTTCATTGTTCAGAGTGGCCCGTTTGACTACGGTTCCTGACAGCTGTACGGGATTCAGGTTAGCTACCGGGGTGACTGCCCCTGTCCTTCCTACCTGATAATCTATGCTCAGAAGCTCCGTGCAGGCTTTCTCCGCCTGGAATTTGTAGGCAACGGCCCATCTTGGGGATTTGGCCGTGTATCCGAGCGAGCGCTGATGTGCCAGTTCGTTGATCTTTATCACAATCCCGTCAGTCGCATAAGGAAGGAATCTTCTCTGCTTGTCCCAGTAATCTATATATTCTTTGATCTCGTCGATGCTGCGGCATATCTTTCTGTGCTCTGAGACGGGCAGCCCCCAGCTTGCGGCGGCATCCAGGGCATGCTCGTGCGTGTCAAAGCTGAGACTTTGGGCCGGGATATGGTACAGCGAACACCAAAGCCCGCGTTCTCCGACTTCACCGGGATTCGTCAGCTTCAATGAGCCGGATGCGGCGTTCCTTGGATTGGCAAACGGAGCCTCCCGGTCTTCAAGCCTTTTGAGATTCAGTCTGTCAAAGGCTTCATATGGCATCAGTATCTCTCCGCGAATCTCGAATTCCTCGGGATAATTGCCATGCAGGCGCTGCGGAATGTTTGAAATATGGCGCACATTCCCGGTGACGTCGTCTCCTTTTTCTCCGTCGCCTCTGGTAAGGGCTTGGACAAGAATTCCTTTCCTGTACGTAAGACAGATGGCAGTGCCGTCGAATTTGAGCTCGCAGCAGTAGGTGAAATCGGTATTGAGCCCTTTGTCCGCTCTCTGCGAGAATTCCTCTATCTCGTCCATAGAGTATGTGTTGCTCAGCGAGAGCATGGGATACCTGTGAGGCTTCTGGACAAATCCTTTGTTTTCCTTTGCGTCATCAAGGTCGGAACCGACTCTGTGGGTAGGGGAATCAGGGGTGTCAAGTTCGGGATGCGCTTTTTCCAGGTCTTCAAGCTCACGCATCAGATGATCAAACTCGAAATCGCTCATAGTCGGAGCGTTTTCGACGTAATATCTGCGGGAATTATCCCTCAGGATTTCCCTCAGTTCATTGATTCTGTCAGATATTGCCTTCCCAGCCATAATAAGTTACAAATTTAACAAATTCTACTCAGTATTTCAAGAGCATTTATGATGCCGGACGGTCTTTGAAATTACACCGGAATTTGATAAATTTACGAGATTTTTATCGCAACTATTTTATTCCAGATATGAAAGGATCAATTATTATTCTTTGCGGCGGCGGCCCGGCTCCGGGAATGAATACCGTCGTCTGCTCAGTAGCCAAGACTTTCCTGGCGAACGGCTATCGAGTTATCGGCCTCCACGGAGGTTACAGTGGACTTTTTAATCAGAACCCGCGCACCGAGGACCTTGATTTCTTCAAGGCGGACGCTTATTTCAACAGAGGCGGCTCCTATCTTCAGATGAGCCGTTTCAAACCTGCCGACGAAGACTTTGAGAAGAATTTCAACCTCGGACTCTTCAAGGACAATGACGTCAAGCTCCTTGTTACCGTAGGCGGTGATGATACCGCTTCCACTGCAAACCGCATCGCCAAGTTCCTCGAGGCGAAGAAATATCCTATCCACAATATCCACGTCCCTAAGACTATAGACAATGACCTTCCTCTGCCGATGAACGCTCCTACCTTCGGTTTCAATTCGGCGAAGGATGAGGGAGCGCATATCGCCCGCACAATCTACGAGGACGCGCGTACTTCCGGAAACTGGCTTCTCATTTCTGCTATGGGACGCAGCGCAGGACATCTTGCACTCGGAATAGGTGAGGCAACACATTGCCCTATGACCATTATCCCTGAGATGTTCAACAAGACGGACATCAATATCGACAAGATTATCAAGCTTACCATTTCCGCCATCCTCAAGCGCTCGATTCTCGGAATCGGCTACGGTACGGTGGTTGTCGCAGAAGGTGTATTCCATGATCTTGACCCGAAGGATATCAAGGATGCAGGCGTAACCATGACCTATGACGAGCACGGTCATCCGGAGCTCGGCAAGATCAGCAAGGCCGTGCTCTTCAACGAACTTCTCGAGAAAGAATTCAAGAAGATCGGTTTCAAGGGCGTGAAGACCCGTCCGGTCGAAATAGGGTATGACGTTCGCTGCCAGGATCCTATCGCATATGACCTGAGCTATTGCACAGAGCTTGCAATGGGCGCATATGAGCTCTTTGAGAAAGGTGAGACCGGTTGTATGGTATACGTTGATTCATTCGGCAACGCCAAGCCTCTGTATCTCCACGATCTTCAGAATGAAGAGGGCAAGATCCCTCCTCGCCGCGTAGAAATGGAAGGCGGTATCGCACAGAATTACTACAGGAATATCGCGCAGTACATCACTCCTGCCGACTATGAAGCAGCACGCAAGTATGTCTCAAATCCTGAGGACTACGACTTCAAGAAGATTCTAGAGTGGTAGAATGATACAGTCGTGAGATTTCACGCTAACGGAAATGCTGTCTGTTGTGAGGCGGCATTTCTTTTTTGCCTCTGCGGGTATGGAGATCACCGTTTCCATATCCTTGTCCCGGAAATTGCAGACAATCAGGAAAAAGGGTTTCCTTATGTCCGAAGTGTATCTGAGGAACGGGAACACTTCTCCGGAATTGCAGTACAGAAGGTCATAATTGCTCCATTCCCTTATTTCTGCAGCCAGGTTGAGAATATCCCTGTGCCTTGAAAGACATTCCTTCTCCGCTTCGGTCAAACCATTTGACTGCTTGTGGATATGATTGTAAAGCCTCTCCATCGACGGAAGCCTTACGAAGTCGAATATCGATGTCCTCCTGTTGTCCGATTCAACGGCACGTTCGTCAATCTCCTCTCCGAAGTACAGCATAAATGATGCGGAATTGAACAGGGCGGAGTAGGCGAGAGCGGCATAGTCCGGTCTTTGGAGTCTCTGCTCGTCGTGGTTCTCAAGAAAATTCAGCATTCGCGGCTGCATATCGCCAAGCCACTGCCAGTTCCAGCTGAGAGACCGGATATCACCTCCGTTCATTACGGATACAAGGCTGTCATATGCACCTGATTTATCGTACAGAAGGTCGAAGCCTCCGGTTTCAAGATATTTCCTGTAATTGTCCTTGCCATAGACTTCCGCTATGAAACAGATGGACGGAAACTCATCACGCACCCTGGAAATCATCCAGTTGAAGAAATTCACATCCACAAGTTCGACCATATCGCACCTGAATCCGTCCACGCCCTTCGCTGCCCAGAACCTTATGACCTGCAGCATCTTGTCCCAAGCTCCGGGAGCACTGTAATCAATCTTGCGCGTATCGGTCCAATCGTAGTCATGCCGGTCAAATACAGGAATGTCCCCGTCATAGTCTGCACAGACGTGATTCGGTATGAAGTCGATTATGATTTTCAGCCCCAGGGCATGGGTCCTTGAAACGAGGTCTTCGAATTCCGGTATCCGCCTGTCGGAATCGTCCGCAAGATAGGGATTCACGTCACGGTAGTCGGATATCGCGTATGGACAGCCGGGGTTGCCTTTGACGTAGTCTTTTCCGCTTGCGTGCCTTATTATGCCCGTAAACCAGACGTGAGAGATTCCGAGAGACTTAAGATAGCTGAAAGTCTCCATATCCCAATCCGACATTCTGCCGTTTCCCCACAGTCTGGGCAATACCTGATATATCGTCATCTTCTGAACTCCGATAAGGTTATGGCGGTGGCAACCGCAACGTTGAGTGACTCTGCCGTAGGGCCTTTGGCAAAAGAAGGGATCAGCAGCCTGTCCGTGACTTTGTCTCCGGTGGCTTTGCTGATGCCGTTTGATTCGTTGCCCATTATCACGAGAGCATCCTTTTCGAGATGCCGGCTGTAGATGTTCTCTCCGTCAAGAAAGGTGCCGTAAACCTTTCTGCCCGATTTGACAAAACTTTCGCACAAAATGGGAATGCTGCAATAGACAACTTTCTTTCTGAATATGGCACCCATCGTTGCCTGGATCACCTTCGGGTTATACAGTTCTACAGAGTCTTCCGATGCGAAAACCGTATCCACTCCGAACCAGTCTGACAATCTGATGATGGTGCCCAAGTTGCCGGGATCTCGCACTGAATCGAGGCCGAGATACAGGCCTTCATAAATATCCTTGTCCCTTTCCCAATGTTTCTGCCTTACAACGGCCAGGGCGGGGGACGGCGAACTCAGGGAACTGATCCTTGACATCGCCTCTTCTCCTATTTCCTCCTTGCGGAAGACGTCAACCACGTCAAATGATGAATCCAAGGCTTCCTTCACCATCTTTTCGCCTTCAACGATGAACAAACCGTATTCGTCCCTGAATTTCTTTTCCCTCAGGGACCTGATGTATTTGATGTCTGAGTTGGTCATTTCGACAAAGATACTCATTAATTTTACTAAATTTGTCAGATTCTATATGAAACGGGCGATTGCATATTCGGCATTGCTGTTGCTGGCGCTGTCCTGCAGCACTACCAGATCGCTTGCACCCGACCAGTCAAGACTGGCCAGGAATGAAGTCGCGTTCGTATCCAAGGACAAACTTTCGCTTTCCGAGATCAGTCCATATATCAAACAGCAGGCAAACGGAAGACTGATAGGCGACTGGTCTCCGTTGCTGGGGATATACGGCTGGGGAGGAATTTTCAAGAAGGTCGGAATTGAACCTGTCATATTCGAAAGTGACGTCGTCAACGGCTCTGTCGACAATATCAAAACCCATCTGGAGTATCTCGGTTATTATGATGCCGAAGTTGACGCGGAGATTACAACTCAAAAACAGCTGACACACGTCAAATATATAATTGACCTCGGCAAGCGGAAAACCGTATCGGAAATCCGGTATGAAATCCCCGAAGGGGAATTCTCCGATGAATTCTTCTCGGATATCGCGAATTCCCTTGTGCAGGAAGGGACATTCCTTTCCGAGGACATCCTGGAAAAGGAGTGCGAGAGAAGCGCAGCATATTTCAGGAATCTGGGATATTATGACTTCAGCAGGAGCAATTACTCCTTTGTGGCCGATACCGTCACCGTTCCGGGAATGACAACTCTCAAATATCAGATCAGGAATTCCAGGCCTTTAAGGAAATACACGGTCGGTGACGTGAGCATATCGCATTCCTCAGATGTTAAAATAAAGACTTCCGTTCTCAGGAATCTGAATACCCTGCAACCTGGCGATCTTTATAGTGAAAAGAATGTAAAGAACACATACTCAAGACTTTCCTCTCTAAAACTGTTCAATTCCGTATCGGTCGAAACCAGTGCTGAAGATTCTTCTGAGGTGAACTGCAATATCGTCCTTTCAGAATCCGAGCTCAAGGGTTTCAAGGCAAACCTGGAGCTTTCCTCCAATTCTACGGGTCTCTTCGGCGTCACTCCGAAACTGACTTTCTACCACAAGAATATATTTCACGGCGGTGAATGGCTCAATGTCAATCTAAGCGGAAATTTCCTTTTCAAGTTTGACAAGAGCAACATCCGCTCCAATGAGTTCGGCGTGTCCACAAGCCTCAGTCTTCCCGGATTCGTGGGCCTGCCTTATTCCGCGTTCAAGGGAGGAACGATGCCAAGAACTGAAGTGAAGCTGTCCTTCAATTATCAGAACAGGCCCGAGTTTACCAGAAACGTCGCTTCCGGCTCGTTCGGATACACGGGAGCATTCAATGACAGGATGAGGTATCAGCTGTATCCTCTTCAATTGAATTTCATAAATATGCTTGATGTGAGCGATGCTTTTTTGGAAGTGCTCGTCGATAATCCGTACATGGCCTCGTCGTATATAAGCCATATGGATGCCGGAGTGGGGGGAACAATCATCAATAGCAGTTACGACGAGCTGATTCCGAAGGGTTCGTATCACAGCGAAAGGATATCGTTCGATTTTTCAGGCAATCTTCTAAGTGCTTTCAATAAAGTCCTTCCTGCCGACGGGACGGGACAGAGGATGATTTTCGGCTCGCCATACGCTCAATACATCAGGGCTGAAGTAAATCTGGCCAGAGGAATAAGCTGGGGAAAGAATGACGGACAGACGCTTGCTGCAAGGTTAGTGGCCGGGGTCGGTTACGCATATGGGAATTCGACGTCCATGCCGTATGAAAAACAGTTCTATGGCGGAGGCGCAAACAGTTTGAGGGGTTGGCAGGCCAGGTCTGTCGGCCCGGGCTTTTCGCAGGATAATATGCTGTTTGCCATCCCGAGCCAGACCGGTGACATCAGGCTGGAAGCGAACATAGAATACAGGTTCAAGATGTTCCGGAAGCTTGAAGGAGCCCTGTTCGCCGATGCAGGCAACGTCTGGAATATAAATGCCGATTCTCCGGATCAGGCTTTCCGCTTCGATGACTTCTACAAAGCTGTTGCAGCCGACTGGGGAGCCGGACTGAGAGTCAATCTTGACTATATTCTCCTCCGCCTTGATGCAGGATTCCAGATACACAATCCGTCAAGACCGGAAGGGAAGAGATGGATAAGTCCTAAGGACTACTTCAACACCAAGGCCTTCGCAATCCATTTCGGCGTGGGCTATCCTTTCTGATTATTTCTTTCCTGAATAATATTTCGGCCAGCAAGCCTGGAGATATGCTGTCAGCTTATCTTCGTGTGCGTTCCGCTGCGGCTCGTAAAAAGCCTTTCCTTCAAGTCCAGCGGGCATGAATTCCAAATCGACGAAATGACCGGGATAATCATGCGCATACTTATAACCGTCGGAATAGCCGAGTTCTTCCATCAGTTTGGTCGGGGCGTTCCTGAGGTAAAGCGGGACAGGCCTTGATTTGTTCTCACGGGCTTCCTGAAGAGCTTTTTCTATTGCAAGGTATGAAGCGTTGCTCTTTGGTGAAGAAGCCAGATATACTGCACACTCCGACAAAGGGATACGGGCCTCCGGCATACCTATCTGATTGACTACCTGGAATGTGGCGTTGGCAAGCAGCAGCGCGTTCGGGTTTGCCAGGCCGACATCTTCAGAAGCGCTCAGGCACATCCTGCGGGCAATGAAAAGCGGGTCTTCCCCTCCTTCCAGCATCCGTGCAAGATAATATACGGCTGCATTCGGGTCCGAACCCCTGATACTCTTGATGAACGCGGAAATGATGTCATAATGCATTTCTCCGTTCTTGTCATAGATGGCGATATTTTCCTGAAGACAGTCGGTCACAGTCCTGTTGTTGATGATAATCTCTTTTTCGGATGCCAGAGAATCGACTACTATCTCCAGTATGCTCAGCAGTTTACGCCCGTCACCGCCGCTATGCCGGAACAATGCTTCTGTCTCTTCTATCCTTATGTTTCTTTCCTTGAGGATTTCATCCTCGCATACAGCCCTGTCCAGCAGCGCCTGCAGGTCTTCCGCCTCAAGCGATTTGAGAACAAACACCTGGCAGCGGGACAGAAGCGGAGTTATGACTTCGAATGACGGGTTCTCGGTGGTGGCGCCTACTAGAACTACAGTCCCTGACTCCACTGCGCCGAGAAGCGCATCCTGCTGCGCCTTGTTGAACCTGTGAATCTCATCTATGAACAGGATAGGGGCGGAGGAATGAGCGAACAATGACCTGCTCTTCGCTCCGTCTATCACTTCCCGGACATCCTTCACTCCGGAGCTTATCGCGGAAAGCGTGTAGAACTCCCTGTCCAGAGTGTTCGCAATAATCCTTGCCAATGTCGTCTTGCCTACACCCGGAGGTCCCCACAGTATGAATGACGAGATGCTTCCGCTTTCAATCATTTTCCTGAGGATGCATCCCTGTCCGACAAGATGACTCTGTCCGACATAGTCTTTCAGACTGTGCGGACGCATTCTTTCAGGAAGAGGGGCAAGGACTGAAGTGCCCATATGCTAGATGTCTTTTATGTATGAGCGGCGGCGTTTGTTCTGCTTGTATTCGAAATCGGACCAGGAGTTCTGGATGGCATTGTTGGTCTCCAGTTCGGCATTGGTTTCCGCCCACTTGAACCCTGCACGGGACAGTTTAGTGAACATGTCTGCGAACAGCAGCGATGTCAGGCCTGCATTCCTGTAGTCGGGGCGGACGCCTATGAGAAGAAGTTCAACGCCTTCCTCGTGCTTGATGTACATTGACCGCAGAATATGAATCCAACCGAAAGGAAAGAGTTTTCCCCTGCTTTTCTGAAGCGCTTTTGTAAGTGAAGGCATTGTGATCCCGAATGCTACAAGCTCATCTTTCTCATTCTCAACCACGGAGATGAAATTCAAGTCAAGGACGCTCAGATAGAATCCCAGGTATTTGTCTGCAAGGTCCCTGGGCATTACCGTGAAATTATACAGATTCTTATAGGTTTCGTTGATCAGGTCGAAAACTTTCTGCCCATAGTTGTTCTTCCTTACGTATTTCTTTGTCAAAGGCCTAATATGAAGATTGTAGCGCCCTTTGATTATCTCCCCGATCCGGTTGAACTTTTCAGGCAGGCTGGCAGGGATATTGATCCTGTACTCCAGCCAGTCGGCATCCTTTCGGAATCCGAGCGCCTCGATGTGCTTCGGATAGTAATCAGCATTGTATATCAAAGGCATGGTGCCCTCCTGGTCGAAACCTTCCACCAGCATTCCCTCAGGGTCGAAGTCCGTGAAGCCCAAAGGCCCTACGATTTTATCCATACCGAACTTCCTGCCGAAGTCTGTCACTTTGTCAATCAGTGCTTTTGACACTTCCGGGTCATCGATGAAGTCGAACCAGCCGAAACGTACTTCCTTGTGATTCCATTGTTCGTTGGCTTTCTCGTTTACAATTGCGGCTACTCTTCCTACCAGCTGGTTATCCTTGTATGCAAGGTACAACTCGGATTTGCAGAATGAAGAACCCGGATTTTTAGATGGATCAAGCGTGCTGAGTTCATCGAAAACCAATGCGGGGACATAGTAAGGATTGTGTCTGTAGAGTTTCTCCGGAAATCTGACGAATTTTCTAAGTGAATTCCTGTCCAGGACTCTCTTGATAGTTACTGACATAGGTTTTAGTATTTATCTTGCTAAGGTAGTTTTTTAGACTTAATTTTCAAACTTTTTCATATATTCGTATCTGTTTTACGCGGCACAATGTTGAAATCCCCGTTCAAATATCTGCTGGTTTCAGTTTTTCTTCTGTTTTCCGTATCGGAATTGAAACTCCATGCGGTGGACTTGGGTGCGTTCAATTCACCAAAGGGTTTCGGATTTGCTCTGAGATTCGAAGATTCCGGCAAGGAATTCAATATGCTGTCCGCGTATGCAGACACATATGGAATATTTGAAGGCAGATGCCTGCATCCGGGTTTCAAGATCAATTTTTCCCATTGCTACAACGTCTCATCCTTCAGCATCAAGCATACTGCCGTTGATTTCTACGCGGGTCCGGGGGTGTCTCTCGGTTATGCCAGACAGTATGAGCCTTACACTTATAAGGACCACAGGAAATATCTAACCCGCAACTACGGAGCCGTCGCCTGTCTGGCAGGCACTTTCGGTTTCAGGGCAAAACTTAGCGGGATGGTTTCACTCGACTTGAACTGGACGATTGAAGCCGGTGTCCATATGCGCCCGGATGAAAACAGGCAAGGACTGAAACTCGGTCTGTACAAGTCCGGACTTCTCTCATCCTTATATCCGCAACTGATAATCTCCGTTTCTTTCTGATATGAAAAAACTTTTGCTGACTTCAATTATCCTTCTGACCTTCGGTGCGGATATATGCCGGGCCGGGAATACGGATGTCAGTTTCGGCTTGGAATGGGGATATTCACTGTCGTTTTTCAACCTTCGCCGGCTTAATTATCTTGATGCCGAAGGATCCAGGGTCAACGTTGACGAAAGCCTCTTCAAAGCCGGATCCAATGCCGGAATCCTTGCTTCTTTCGGTCTGAATATTGGAGAAAGATGCAACTTTTCAATATCGTCAGGTTATATCGGCGTAGAGGATAATGTGCGTCTCATACCGTTCCTTGCGAGTTTTACCTGTGTTCCTGCCGGTATTTCAGAGAACGGATTCGTCTTCAATGTCAGAGCCGGTGCCGGAATGAACGTGCTCGATCATTCCAGGATTCTGCCCCTTGCAGATCTTGGATTCGGATACAGAATCGGTTTTGAAAACGGCTATGGCATTGACCTGAAATTCATTCTCAGGGGAGCATATGACCACCCGTCCATTTTCGACCCCACATACGGATCGGGTTATGTGCCGGCTGAAAATATCAGGGATGACCGGGCGGTCTATCTGTCTGCGGGGCTGTCAGCCGCATTGAACTTCTAGGCTGTAGCGAACAGCCATACCAGATAAGCCGCTTCACAACTGAGCATCAGTATTCCGTCAAAGCGGTCCAACAGATTTTTCTTCCCGGTAAAAGCGGCAGTGAACACGAGTGCGGCACTCAGAAACAGGACTGCAGTGTCAACCGCTTTCATTCCTTCACAGGATATAGGTCTTACCACTGCAGCGCAACCGAGAATCAGAAGGATGTTGAATACGTTGGAACCCAGTATGTTGCCAAGTGCGAGCCGGCCTTTTTTCTTTGCTGCCGCCACAATGCAGGTAACCAGCTCGGGCATTGAAGTACCGCCTGCGAGAAGGGTTATTGCGATGAACTTCTCGCTGACGTCCAGAGCCTTCGCTATCTCCACGGAACTGTTGACAAAGTATTTCCCTCCGAATATGAGGAGCAGTAGCCCCAGGATTGTCAGAAATATGGCTTTCGGCAGTTTTATCTCCTTTTCCGGAACATCTTCGGGCAGGGCGTTGTCGAACTTGAAACAGTATACCAAATAGGCTGCAAACAGAAGCAGGAATATCACTCCGGCAAGCCTTCCTATTTTGCCGAGAAAAATGCAGATGCAGAGCAACGCGGTGACAGCCATTGTAATGGGAATGTCCCTTGTTCTGTTCTCCTTTGTAATGAAAAGAGGGGAGAGTACTGCAGTGAGTCCGAGAATAAGCAGCGTGTTGAAAATGTTGGATCCCGCCACATTCCCTATTGCTATGTCTGAACTGCCCTGGATGGCTCCGGTAAGGCTTACGACAAGCTCGGGGCACGACGTGCCGAAACCCACTATTGTGAGTCCGATGACAAATTCGCTGACACCTGATTTCCTTGCTATGGCAGATGCTCCGTCAACAAGTATGTCGGCGCCGACGATGACCAGCGCCAGCGAAACAATAAGAATAATAACCGTCAGTATCATATATGTATGCAAGATACGGTTTTTTCTGTAAATTTGCGGCCTGTTATGACTAGAAAAAAGCTTGATATAATTCTCGAGGACGTGACCATCGAGTCCGTAGCCGCTGAAGGAAAGGCAATTGCGCACACTCCCGAAGGCCAGGTCGTTTTTGTGGAATTTGCGGTGCCGGGAGATGTCGTCGACATAAGGCTGACAAAAAAGAAGAAATCATACCTTGAAGGCCGTATTATTTCTGTCAAAGCCCCTTCGGAAAAGCGCCTGAAGCCTTTCTGCGAGCATTTCGGCGTGTGCGGCGGATGCAAGTGGCAGCCTCTGCCGTACGAAATGCAGCTTGCCTCCAAACAGCGGCAGGTGTACGATCAGCTTGTAAGGATAGGTCATCTTGATATTCCTGAAATATCGCCCATCATCGGTTCTGACAAGACAATATTCTACAGAAACAAACTTGAATATACTTTCTCCGACAGGAAGTGGCTTTCTGCTGAAGAGATGGAATGCGGCGCCGGGAATCAGCCCGGACTGGGCTTCCACGTGGGAAAATTCTTCGACAAGGTTCTGGATATCAATAAATGCTATCTCCAGAGGGAACCGAGCAATGCCATCAGACTCTTCATAAAGAAATATGCAGTTGACAATGGCCTGGAGTTCTATGACATACGCAACAACCGCGGTCTTCTCAGGAACCTGTTCATCCGAACAGCCGGGAACGGCCAGGTTATGCTGATTGTCTGCTTTGCGGAGCAGTCGGAAGCTATTGCAGAACTTCTGGAAGCAGTTTCCGAGGCCTTTCCCCAGATCACATCCCTGTATTATGTAATCAATACCAAGCTCAACGACAGTATCTCGGATCAGGAATGTATTCTGTACAAAGGCTCTGATGCAATATACGAGACTATGGAAGGCCTCCGTTTCAAGATAGGGCCCAAGTCATTCTATCAAACAAATACCGACCAGGCCTATAAACTGTACAGCGTAGCAAGAGAATTCGCCTCCCTTGGCGGAAACGAGACCGTATATGACCTTTATACCGGTACAGGTACAATTGCACAGTTCGTCAGCGGACGGGCCTCAAAAGTCATAGGAATAGAATATGTTCCGGAGGCTATTGAGGATGCCAGGATCAATGCTGAGGGAAACGGTATTGTCAACTGCGAGTTCTTTGCCGGGGATATGAAGGACGTCCTCACTTCTTCTTTTATTGAGAGCCACGGACATCCTGATGTGATGATTGTCGATCCACCGAGAGCCGGGATGCATCCTGACGTGGTCAAGGTGATACTGGAAGCCGCCCCTTCAAGAATAGTGTACGTAAGCTGCAATCCTGCATCCCAGGCCCGCGATTGTGAAATGCTTGCACAGAAATACAGGATTACTGCTGTCCAGCCGGTGGATATGTTTCCGCATACCCAACACGTGGAGAATGTATGTAAGCTGGAACTTGTCTAGAACAAGTATCCGAGGTTGACGTAAAACGCTCCGGTACCGTCCTGGTTGTAAAGCGGAGAATTTTTCAGCAGGTGCGTGAGCGGAGTGCCGTACTCTGCGGCAACTATGAAGTTTTCATTCATTATGAACCTGAAACCTGCACCGAATGTGATATGTGGAGTGTCTTTCTCCGCATTCAATACGGGAGTGAGCATACTGACGTAGTATTTCAATGCACTCAGGTCCCTTCCTTTCGTCACCATTGTTCCGTCGCTGAAAGCACTGAGGCCGAGTGCGATATTCTGGTTCCAGAGTGTGAACTTCACGAATCTCCACCTGAGTTCCGCATTGTACGCAGCCATATCCAGTCCGACGACCCTGCTTCTCATGATGCCTCTGGTAGTGAAATATCCTCCCATTCCGTCAAGGTCCTGCTTTTCACCCATCTGCGTCATATATGGAAGGACGTAGAATGGAGCGCTGTTGCCGAAGGTCCCTTCGTAATTGAGCCTGTAAGCGAAAGTGAGTACGTCTTTCTTTATTATTGGTACATATTGTCTCCACGTTGCGGAATATCTGTAGTAAGGATTCTTCGAAATGAATTTCGGTGAAGCCGTGACGTGGGCTTCGGCCCAGATTCCGCGTGAAGGCGCACCCTCCTTGTCTCTTGTATCATACATGATTCCGAGCCTGATTCCGCTGGAGAAACCTCCATTGTATTCCGAATCGGATATTACGCCGTAGTCGTGATATATGTCATAGAGAGTCTTGCGGTCTTCGGGAAATTTCTGCCCTTCTGACTTGCCTTTGTTGATGTTTGCATAGTCAATGGCACCTGTCTGATGGTAATATGCAAAGACGCCGGCTTCCCAGTGCAGGTGATCGACGCCGCCAATCTCTCCGATGAAGTCGGACTTGAGGGTATATGCAAAACGTCTCATCCTGTAAAAAGGGGTGAACACGAAACTTCTGCCGTCCTTGCCCGCCTGGACAAGAGTTTGATTGAAATAGGACTGGTAGCCGTTGAATCCGTAGAAGTCAAAGGCCTTGTCGATATCTATCCTGAGCGCCGAACTCCACCGTACCCCCGGTATCAGCTCTTTGTTGTCGTATCTCAACTGATAAAGCTGGGAACCCTTGGTGAAGAAAGAAGCCTCAAGATAAAGCTTGGAATCATAGTTCGGGTAATTGTGTCCGTCACCATAGTCGAACAGCTGAAGGATGGCTCCCAGCTGGAAGCCTTTGTCTGCATCGAAAGCAATTGCCGGAAGCGGTCCGAGGTTATACCCTGTCTTGACAATTTCCGTCTTCTCTTCAGCCGAGATTGCGACTGAAGTGCTGATTGCCAAAGCAATCAAAATCAGTGTCTTTTTCATTTTCTGATGATTCTTGCCAGTCTGTTGTAGAAATTCAGGATAACATAGAAAGAACTGTGGAAAACCCAGACTACAGGTGTAAAAATGAATCTGACGCCATAACGGACAGTGTTGAGCCAGGCGGGATCCTTAAGCCTGGATTTGATTACCGCCGTGATGATCAGGAGCGGACTGCATATTGCAGCTAATGCTACAAAGAATGGCAGCAAAATGATTGCTGCAGGCAGCATCCACCATTTGAAATGCGGCTCGTGTGACTTCTTGTATTCGGCAAAATTCTTTTCGTAGCTTTCATCATCAGGGAAATAGGTGATCAGTGAAGCGATTTTGTCGTGAAGTGTCCGGGACAGATCTGCAACGTTTGCAGTCTCATCGTAAAGGATAGGCTCGCCGTATGTCATCCGGGCTGAAGACATATATTCGAAATAGTCACCGTATTCCAGCCCCACGGGGACGATATAGACCGGTTTGCCTAACTTTTCCTTAGCTCTTGAAGCCAGTTTGAATACGCCCTTCTTTATAGGCAGAAGCGACCTCTTGGTCCTGTGAGTGCCTTCAACGAACATACAGAAGGGGATACCGTGTTTCAGGACCTCGACAACCTGGTCGAATACGTTAAGGTTCTCGGCAACGGCCGCCCTTCCGTCCCGGCTCCTGGCAAGAGGAACAATTTTAAGCCAGTTGAGAATAGCCGCCATCCCGGGTTTCCTGAACATATCCGCGCGGGCGCCGAATGTGGTGACACCTTTGTTGGCCTGAAGCACTACGAGTGCATCCATCAGTGTATTACAGTGGTTCGGAGCCAGTATTATCACTCCGTCGGCGGGAATATTCTCCCTGCCGGCCACTACTAGTCTTGAGTAACTCATCCTGGTACACAGATCGACGTATCTGCGCGCTCCCCTGTATGCCAGTGTGTTCTCCCAAAGTTTTGTCATTGCGATTCTATGAGAATTTGGTCTTGCAAAATTATACATTTTTTACGAATTTTGAAGGCGTAAATCTATAACAGTGGTTATGATCAAAGAACAGTTGGCTTCTCTTGACAGCGTCAATCTTGCGTTGGGTAGCGGTACGGGATTGATAATGAGCATTGTCCTTGCTCTGATAATGTTTGGAATCGCATTGGGGATAAGGGTTGATACTCTGAAGAATATATTCATCAAACCGAAATCTATTCTGACAGGACTGATCCTTCAGTGGATATTCCTTCCGCTTGTGACTTTCCTGCTGATAATGGCGTTGAATTCTTTCCTCACTCCTATGGTATGTCTCGGAATGATTCTGGTGGCCAGCTGTCCGGGAGGCAACATCTCCAATTTCATGAGTTCCTTCTCAAAGGGGAACACTGAACTTTCTGTAAGCATGACGGCCGTGTCGACAGTCTTTGCGCCGGTAATCACCCCATTCAATTTCTGGTTTTGGGGAAACCTGTACCTCAAGTTCGCCGCACTTTCAGGTACGCTTACAATCCCTCATCTTGTCATCCCGTTCGGTGAAATATTCAAGACGGTATTCATAATCCTCGGCATCCCTATCATCCTCGGTGTCCTGTTCGCAAGATATTTCCCGAAGGTTACCGAAAAGATCAAAAGCCCGTTCAATATCTTTTCGATTGCGGTCTTTCTGGTAATGGTGCTCGGTATGTTCATCCCGAACTGGCACATATTCATCGACTACATCATTTTCATCTTCATACTTGTCTTTATCCACAATGCCTTCGCATTCGGAACCGGTTATATCGGAGCCACATTGATGAGACTGCCACGAATCGACCGCAGGTCCATCACTATCGAAGTCGGGATACAGAACTCGGGGCTCGGTCTTACGCTGCTTCTCAACACCGCAATATTCCGTCCCGAGATATGGAACAACCCTGAGACCGGCGTGATGTATGGAGGTATGCTGTTCGTTACTGCCTGGTGGGGAATATGGCATATTGTGTCAGGACTTGCCATTTCCTCTGTTTTCAGAAGAATCAAATTATAATCCGCAGATATTCTGATTCTACATAATTATGATTACACCATTACTGCATCTTTGCGGCCTGCTTGTCGGGACCGCAGCTTTCATTCCGTCAGCTGAAGTCCTGACCGG
This sequence comes from Candidatus Cryptobacteroides sp., assembly GCA_045615565.1. Lineage (GTDB taxonomy): Bacteria > Bacteroidota > Bacteroidia > Bacteroidales > UBA932 > Cryptobacteroides. Next base: position 83,747 of record JAZLFC010000005.1, read on the forward strand.
TGAAAATGTTGAAGAGATCGTCAGGCAGATGACTCTTGAAGAAAAGGCCACCCTTTGCGTGGGCGGTTATCTCTCCAATTCCGTTCCCGGAGCTGCCGGCTATACCAGGCCGATAGAACGTCTGGGCATTCCCGCAACTGTGCTTGCCGACGGCCCTGCCGGCCTCAGGATCAATCCTGTAAGGGAAGGAACCGGATCTACATATTATTGCACCGGATTTCCTGTCGGTACTCTCCTGGCATCATCCTGGGATGTCAATCTTGTCAGGGAAGTTACGTCAGCCATAGGCAATGAAGTGCTTGAATACGGAGTTGACGTGCTTCTCGCACCGGGCGTCAACATTCACAGGAATCCACTTTGCGGCAGGAATTTCGAGTATTTCTCCGAAGATCCGGTTCTCTCCGGAAATATGGCTGCGGCATACATTTCCGGCGTACAGAGCAACAATGTCGGTACTTCCATCAAGCATTTCGCAGGCAATAATCAGGAAACAAACAGAAATGAGAACGATGCGCGCATCAGTACACGTGCTCTCAGGGAGATATACCTCAAGAATTTCGAGATTGCCGTCAGAAAGGCCGCGCCTTGGACCGTAATGTCTTCCTACAACAAGATAAACGGGAAATACACACAGCAGAGCGTGGACCTTCTTACAAAAGTATTGCGCGATGACTGGGGATATCAGGGAATTGTAATGACCGACTGGGGAAGCAAAGCCGCCACCGCCGAAGCATCAATGGCAGGCAACGACCTGATGGAGCCGGGCAACAACGGTGAAATTGCCAGAATTGTAGATGCGGTCAAGTCAGGTGTCCTCTCCGAAGAGATTCTTGACAGGAATGTCAGAAATATCCTCAATTACATCGTCAAGACCCCTTCATTCAGAAAATATCAGCATTCTGACAAACCTGACCTTGCAAGTCACGCCGAAACAGCTCGCAGGGCTGCGGGTGAATCCATTGTTCTCCTCAGGAACGAGGAATCTACGCTGCCGCTCAACACTGACAGCAAAATCGCCCTGTATGGAATCGGTGCCCTGGACTTTGTTGCAGGAGGTACCGGATCCGGAAACGTCAACAAGGCTTATGTGGTCAATCTTGCGGAGGGCTTGAGCAACGCCGGCTATTCGCTTGACGAGGACCTGCTTGCATATTATGAGTCGTATATCGCATTCGACAAGGCGACAAAGAAGATGGCAAGCAGTGGCAACAGACCTGACTGGGGTGGATTTGCGAGCAATAAATATTCCGAGATACCCGTAGCGCAGGGAGCTGTCAATGCTCAGGCTGTCAACAACGATGCGGCTGTGATTGTAATCGGCAGGAATGCCGGTGAAGGCTCGGACCGTAATCTTGTCGCTGATTTTGAACTCAGCGATGTCGAGAGGAACCTGATAAGTTCCGTATCCAATACTTTCCACAAAGAAGGCAAAAAGGTTATCGTGGTCCTCAATGTCGGCGGCGTCATAGAGACCGCGTCTTGGAAAAACCTTGCTGACGCCATTGTGTTGCCGTGGTCACCTGGACAGGAAGGCGCAAATGCCATAGCTGACATTCTCTCGGGCAAGGTTAATCCTTCCGGAAAGCTTCCTATGACTTTTCCTGTGGCTTATTTCGACAATCCGTCATCAGTCAACTTCCCTTATGACAAGGCAGGCGCAGGAGATGGACTCATGTCTCCGATCTCAAGCCGCGGATGGCAGCAGGGAGAGAGGAAGAACGTTGATTTCTCTGCATATGAAGAAGGCATCTGGGTCGGTTACAGGTATTTCGATACGAATGACAAGGCTGTGTCATATCCTTTCGGCTACGGCCTTTCATATACGACATTCAAATACGAAAATGCTGTCGTCAGAGCTGACGGTGACGGAATCGTGGCAAGCGTCAAGGTGACAAATACCGGCAAAGTTGCGGGAAAGGAAGTTGTCGAAGTGTATGTCAATGCTCCGGAGGGTGGACTCGAGAAACCGTCGAAAGAGCTTAAGGCATTCGCAAAGACATCTCTTCTGCAGCCCGGCGAAAGCGAGACGCTTACATTCAAAATCAGCCGATACGAGCTTTCTTCATTCAACGAAGACGCCAACCGTTGGGAATGTGCGGCCGGAAGATATTCAGTGCTGTTCGCCTCCAATGTGTCCGACATCCGTGCGGCTGCATCTTGCAACATCTCCAAGCCTGAAACATTTGATGTAAGCGACGCATACGTTTCCCGTTAACAAATGACCGTTTTTCTCGTCATATATCAGCAAACATGATTATGATGAAAAAGATTGTATTAATTATGATGCTGGCCGTCCTTCCTCTGACGGCCGGCTCAAAAACCAGAGAAAAGGCTGTTCCTCAGGAAAAGCTGATGAGCATTGTCAGCGAATACAGCCGCAAGGGTGATTTTGAAGTGACAAAGGTCGGCAGGATAGGTACTGCGGCATTGAAAGGGCTCATACGTATGACTGCGTCTTCTGATATGGACAAGGATACTCAGGATGCCCTTTCGATAATTTCCGGGATACGGAGCGTGGCTGTGGTTGAATATGAGAATTCCGAAGAGGCGGTCCGCGTTGAATTCCAGAAAAAAGTCGAAGCCGTACTGGATTCATCCGATCTTCTGATGGAGATAAATGATGATGGGGACAACCTCAAATTGTACGGAGTTGTAAGTGAAGGCAGCGGTACAGTACGCGATTTTGTAATGTATTCTCCGGGGGACTGCACTCTGGTGTGCCTGTTCGGAAGCATACCTCTCGACAGGATCGCCACAATAGCAAACAGATGACCGGGAAAGAGTTCGCATCACTGTATCTGCCTCTTTCTGCAGACTTGTACCGTATTGCATACTATATCCTCGAATCCGGACAGGATGCTGAGGATGAAGTACAGAATCTTTACGTCAAGCTTTGGAATTCCCTTGATACACTTGATTCAGTGAACAATCCCAAACCCTATTGCATCCGTCTCCTGAAAAACCAGTGCATAGACAGGATGCGCAGGAATAAGAGAGTCGATGTCTCCGCTCCAGTCGCAGACAGGCCGGGCGTTTGTGACATACAGAACGATATTGAGACCCGCGAGACCCTGGAAAAGGCTATGGCGCTGATTGACAGATTGCCCGAAGCCAAACGAAAGGTGTTGAAGATGCACGTGATCGACCAGATGTCATACGAAGAGATTTCAAAGGTCACCGGCATGAGCGGGTTGACCATAAGAGTCCTGGTAAGTCAGGCGCGAGCCAGAATCAGAAAAGCCATATGAAAGATATCAACGAAATAGAAAAATTGACAGGCGAGCCCCTCGAAGCCGCGTCTATCTCCGATCCGGTCAATGTCCCGTCCACACTGCAGAGGTACATTGAAACGGCTCTTATCGCTGAAGGATTGAAAAACGCAGCACGCCGACGGAAGCGTAATCCTTTAGTGATATGGGGACCCGCTTTCATCGCCGCTGCCGCAGGACTTTCCGTGCTTTTCTATGTTGCAAATACGCCTGAGGATACCTTCTCCGACCCGGAAGAAGCATACGCACAGATAGAAAGTACTTTCCGATACATACAGTCAAAGGCCGGAATGGCATATGAAATCACGGACAACGCATTGAACTTCGAAAAACAATAAAATCATGAACAGGATAATCGCCGCTGCCGTATCTTTATTTCTGACTTTCACCCTTTCGGCGCAGGAAGGCAGAAGCATCTATAACAGATATTCTGATGCCGAGGATGTCAGTGCAGTATATATTTCCCCGTCAATGTTCAAAATAATGGACAAACTGCCCGAATTGAACCTGTCCGGAAATGATGTGCATTTCTCTTCGATAATAAAGTCCCTGAACGGATTCTACCTTATAGAAAGCAAGAATCCGTCAATCAACGCAAGCCTCAAGGCTGATGCGAGGAAGATGGTATCTTCGGGGCGGTACGAACTATTGATGGAGGCAAAGGACAATGTTCAGACTGTCCATATGTACATACTCGGAGACGAAGAGACCGTGAACGGACTTGTCATGCTCGTGGACGAGAAGGACAGTTTCGCGTTCATCAATCTTGACGGGAAGATGTCCCGGGCAAAGCTCGAAAAGCTTATTGCAGATTCCGCCTCAGATACACAATAACGTCCCCTTCCTCAAATATCGTGTCACCGTTAGGGATGATGCGCTCGTCACCGCGCTGAATCATCACAATCAGGTTCCTGCTGCCTCTGGTAAGCTCGCTGACTTTATGACCGGTCCATTTGCTGCCCTTTGTGAGGTGGTGCTGTATAAGGTTTTCCGTCGATTCGTCTTCGAATGAACGGGTGCAGAGGATGACTTCGTCCCCGGCTTCAAGCAATGTGTCACCCTTCGGGACGATTCTTTCATTGTCACGAATAATCAGCGCCAGGATACAATCACGTGGAAGCCCCAGATCCTTGATCATGCGTCCTTTCCATAGACTTGAATCCGTCACTCTGATGGATCCGAATGATATGGACGATTGTTCGCTGAAATCGCTGAATGTCGTCATGACGTCAGCACCGGTATCCGTCATTCCCGTCCTCTTTGCCACTGCCGGAATCAGGGATCCCTGAAATGCCAGTGATACGAGTACTATACAGAAGACTATGCTGAATATGTCATTGCTGATTTCAGCGCCGGACGTGAGTATTGTTATGGCGAACACTATGGAAGCCGCTCCGCGCAGTCCGACAAAGGAAATCAGTGTCATCTGTCTTGCCGGATATTTCCTGAAAGGCATCAGCACAGTGCAGACAGCCAGTGGCCGCGCTGCAAATGTAAGGACGCCGAATATGGCCAGAGCAGGCAGCAGGGAGTGAAGCAGATGCGATGGTATGGCAAGCATTCCCAGGAGGAAGAATATTATTATCTGCATCAGGCTTGTGATTGCATCGAACAGCGATACGAGGGGCTTCCTTTCCGGAAAATCCGAGTTGCCGAGCACTATTCCTACAATATACGCGCTAAGGTAGCCGTTACCGCCTATCAGGTCAGGCAATGCATAGGAAAGTATCGCAATCGAGATGAACAGAAGAAGGTCGAATCCGTTGTTGCGGAAACTTATCCTGCGCAGGATGAATATAGCTCCCGTAGCGATCACCAGTCCGCCTCCGGCTCCGAACACTATCTGTGAAAACACCTTCCAGACAACTCCTCCCGCTGAAATGTTGCCGGTGAGAAGCGACAGCATAATTGCGGTAAGCATATATGACATAGGGTCATTCGAACCGCTTTCAACCTCTATGAGCGGGGCGCTGTTGTTCTTGAGTCCCAGTTTTCTTGTCCTTAGTATGGAAAAGACTGTCGCCGCATCCGTCGAACTGATAACGGCACCCATCAGAAAACTCTCTATCCATTGCCAGCCAAGGGCGAAATGGCAGAACAGTCCGACGAATACGGCGGTAAGTGCAACGCCTATGGTTGCAAGCAGGCCGGATTCGACAATGATAGGCTTTGCTGATTTCCATCTTGTACCGAAGCCACCGTAGAACATAATGAAGATAAGCGCTATGGTGCTTATGTCCTGAACAATCCATCCTCGCTCCGCGGCGAATTCATCGTACCGGCTTCCGCACAGCAGGCCGAGCATCAGGAAGAACAGAAGGACGGGTATTCCCACTTTTCCGGAGAACTTGTTCAGGAAAACGCAGGTAAGGATGATTATTGAAAAGATAATTAGGTACAGCGCCATTTGGAATATTATCTGAGTCTGATCGTTATGGTTCTCTCATACCCTGAAGGATATGCTCTGTATGCGTCGAATATGCCGCGGGCGGTGCATCCGACTCCGCTTGTTGCATAATCTATGTTGAGAGTGATGTCATCGCTCTTCTGAAGCTGGTATTGATAAACGCTCTTTGTGAGATTCTCCGTGGTGAAAGGATATGCATTGAATGCGAAAGGCTCGTCTACGCTGAACTCAAGGCCTCTGCCGTCAGCGTCAGTGAACCTTACCCAGCGGTTGTCTGTCCTCAGACCATAGTCCTGAGGTATCAGATAAGGTTCGTACATATCCTCGACCCTGTCCTTGTAAATACCGATCCTGTAACCGGATTTTCTGTCAGGATATGAAGCCTGCGGCCCTCTTCCGTACCATTCAACGTTCTCGAGAGACCCGTCTACAGACAGGCATACACCGATTCTCGGAAGCCATGCCGGCATTTCTCCCTGAGGGTTGATGAGATGGTGAATGGAAATGGTTCCGTCCGCATCTATCCTGTATGAATAGGCGCTCTCAAGACCCGCATTCGCGCGTCCGAAGATATAGGCGTCCAACTGCTGTTCCGTGCCGGTTCCGAACAATGCAAGTTCCCTTACGTCAAGGTAAACCGAACCTTCAACCTCGCGTGCATTTATGGACACGGGGATGATTCCGACACGGTCAAGCCCCGCAGAGTAATACATTGAGGCCAGCGTGCTGCTGTGTCCGGTAGCCCCGTATCCCTGCTTGCTGCCTGTCATCGCCGCACGTGAGGAATAGGCATTCCAGCCGTCGATCTCGTTTGCCACCGGGGCTCTCCAGACATTCAGTCTAAGCGGTTCGGAAAGCAGATTCCTGCCATCCACAGTCATTTCACAAAGAGCACCGCTGGCGGCATCGAACGCATAGCGGAAGTTGCTTCCCGCAGCGATTATCTTTCCGTCCGCCCTTTCAATCGCGACATTCCCGGCCGGTTTCGGCGCTTCAAGGGCCGGCATATTCCAGTCGGAGAGCTCGAACTGTTCCCAGGCTATTTCGTGGCCTTTCGGCGCCCATATCCTATCCTCGGCAAGAGTCGTACTGATATTCAGCCTGTACTCTTTGCCCGGAATGAGCTCCGGCTTGTGGTAAGGTATGTTGAATGTTACGGTGCGGGACGGCTCGATATCAGGTGCAATCACACCTGACTCGATCACTTCGTCATCCGCGGTGACAGTCCAGAGAGTATTGTAAACTGAAGCGTTTGTGAAACTGTGCCTGTTCCATATTTCAACCGTTCCGGTCCTGCTGTCAAGCAATGTGAAGCAGAGAGGCTGCGTACTCTTTTTCATCTGATACATTTCCGGTTGCGGAGTCCTGTCAGGCCAGATGCTTCCGTATGTTCTTGCTCCCGCGCCGTAGGTGTAGAAAGTGCCTTCGTCGGTTTCTTTTTCGAAATCCAGCCAGAGAACCGATTTCTGCGGGTCATATCCTTCTTCCGGAGTTACGGCGTCGGCAAATATGCCCACGTTGTCAATCAGTGCGTCTGCCAGGTATTCCGTGATATCCTGACCGTTCTTCTCTTCGTTTCTGCCTATGCAGACCGACAATGGAAGATTCCTGATATTCCCGCTTGCGGGCTGGCTGGCGATCTCTTTTGAATCAATGTAAATATGCATTCGCTCGGAGTCATAGACCGCGCATACGTTGTGCCATCTGTTCTCCCAGTCTGCAGGGAGCTCTCCGGTCAGGGATATTCTTGAACCGTTGTCGATATAGAACTCGATGCTGTCTCCTCCCAGTTGCCTGAGTCCGTACTGGTTGTTTCCCTTCGTTATCATATAGCCTCCGCTCTTGTTGTATGAACGCGGATATATATCAAGGGTAAGTGTCAGTTTGTTTCCGCTGATTTCAACATTTCCGCCCCTGTACACCTGTACCCACCGGTCGGATTTGTCGAGATCGATTGCACGTCCCGTCCTGCCCTTCACGAGCCTGGCATTTCCCATTATGTTCACTTTCGTTGAATACGGTGACTTGTCTTCGAGGGTCCTTACACGTTCAATCAGTCCCGGACTTACAAAATCCCATACGGCACCGCCCATATGCGACGGATGATCATAGATTTCTCTCCAGAAATCATCGAAACCGCCTCCTGCATTGCCTGCGACAGAGAGGTATTCATCCATGAAAGAAGGCCGTGTGTCCATTGTGTCCAGACCGTATGAGAGTTCGTGTTCGAGAGGAATTGGGTAGCGCGGACCCACGATTTCCTCATCCTTGATCTTTGGAGCGTTGCCTCCGTACATCCAGAATCTCGTAGGATCATATTTCTTCCCTTCTTCAATCACTTCGGCGATGTTCTGTCCTTCACCGGATTCGTTACCGGCGCTCCAGAAAAGCACGCAGGCGTGGTTGCGGTCGCGGAGCACCATCTGGCGCACCCTCTCGCGATACATCTCCGTGTATTCGGGAAGGTATGACACCCACTCCGTAGCGTGTGACTCGTCACCTGTCTCGTCAATGATATAGAGTCCGTACTCATCGGCGAGGTCGAGATATTCATTGACAGGAGGGTAGTGGGATGTCCTGACAGCGTTGAACCCGAACTGCTTGAGGATTTCCATATCTTTTCTTACAGTCGCTTCGTCCATTGCATGCCCGAGAACAGGATGCTGCATATGTGAACACTGTGCATTGACCTTGATGGCTTTGCCGTTGAGATAGAATACGCCGTCCCTGATCTCTGTCTTTTTGAAACCCATTCTCTTTTCCATCTTGTCCACGACATTGCCGGACCCGTCACTGAGGGTCAGGGAAAGGGTGTACAGCTCCGGAGTCTCCGCCGACCATTTATACGGGGCTTTCACTTTGGTGTTGAAATGCACGGTGCTTGAGCCGCCGGCCGGAATATCGATACCGCCCCTGCTCAACGAAGCGACGTCCTTGCCGTCCTTTGAGATGACGGCACAGAGGGAATACCCGATTTTCTCGCTCCCGTAAGCCCTGAGTTCGACGTCCAGACTTACGTCAGAATCGGTGTAGCTGCTGTCGAAGTCAGTGATTACCTGATAATCCCATATTCTTGAGTCCGGGCTGGAATATACTGTGACGTCATCGAAGATGCCTGCCAGTCTCCAGTAGTCCTGACCTTCCAGATAATATCCGTCGCTGTACTTGAGGACAAGCACAGAAACGGTGTTCCTGCCCTGCTTTACGTACCCGGTGATATTGTATTCGGAAGGCTCCTGCGCGCCTTCATTGTATCCGACCTGCTCACCGTTTACCCAGACGAATGAAGCGGAAGCCACTTTCTCGAATCTCAGGAAAATCTGATCCCCCTTCCACGAAGAAGGAAGGACGAATGATGTCCTGTATGCTCCCGTAGGATTTACGTCCATCGGGATTTCCGGCGGAGTGACAGAATACGGTGCAGGTGCGGCCGCCGCTCTTGCGGGACCTCTGAAGCCTCTTGCCCTCTGCATTGCATCCAGGGCAGCCTGAGGGGTGTTTGTCGCGAAAGGAGCGGACACATTCCTGAAAAGTGCCTGTCCGAAGCCCTGCATCTCCCAGTTTGAAGGTACTTCTATTTCAGGCCATTTCCTGTCGTTGAAGGAAGGGGAGAAGAAGTCCTGTGGTACGTCGTACGGACTTTCGAAATATTGGAATTTCCATTTGCCGTCAAGAGAAATGCAGGTCGAAGGGATGTGGAAAGCCCTTCCGTCTTCCTGACCTTCGCCGAAAACCTCAAGATTCTCAACATAATATGGAAGGTTCTCCATATATTTTCTTTCCTGTGCTGTCAGGCTGATGCTCCCGAGTACCAGCAATACTGAAATGAATGTGTGTCTCATTATCCTTTCGCTTGTGGGGAATCCGGATCTATCATCATAAGTTCAACCTTGTTGCCGTCCGGGTCCATTATCCAGGCCTGCCAGTTCCGGTCCGCGGCAGTCTTCGGCTCTATGTCTATGACTACACCTCTTGACCTCAGAATCTCGACATCTTCAATCAGATTGTCGGATTCGATGCATAGGTGATTGAAGCCTCTGGCTGTTTTCCAACCGGCATTCGGATTTTCTCCTTCTCCGTCAGGAATAAGCTCCAGATACACCCCGTCGGCAATCCTGACATAATGAAGCCAAGGCTTGCCTTCGTCATTCTCCTGGATGCCGATGAGCTTCATACCCATCTTGTTGCAATAGAAGTCAAGGGAAGCATCGATATCCTTGCAGACAAAGCACGCGTGACCAATGCCGAGATATCCCTCACGACTGAAATCATAGGGAGCCTCATTGCTTTTCATCTGAACAGATTCCGGGACATATTCCTGCAGCTCGATGCCGTTCCCGTCGGGATCGTAGAGCCAGAGATTCCTGTTCAGGCTCTTTTCAACCTGTGGCTCGGGGGAGTCGACAAACCCTTTCTCATAAAACTCCTGAAGAGTTTTGCGCAGGTTTCCTACCGTAACGCACAGGTGGTTGTAGCCGGTCTTTTTGAAATCGAAAGCATAGTCGCGGTCATTTTCGGCACCGTAGAACAGCTCGAGGAAATGTCCTTTGCAGATTTTCAGGTAGACAATCCAGGGCTTTCCGTCGTCATCATAAAGTTCAAATGATTTTTTCCATCCGAAGACACGGTCGAAGAACTCCACGGTCCTGTCCATATCCAGAGGATTCAAGGCAATGTGTGCGATATCAATAAACATAACGGTTTTTGCTTTTATCTATTGTAAACGTATCCGATCTTTTCGCTTGCCCACTTGATGAAATGCTTCATATTTGGTGCATCGGTGTGGCCTCCGTCGTGCTGACGCCAGGCAAGATTGCCGTCAAGGAGATCCTCGTTTACGGCAGGCATAGGTGTGTTGCGGTAGTCGTTGCCCAATCCGAGGTCTGTGGAACCGACAAGCTTGTATGCTTCACCGGCGGCGATTGCAGCCTGCCAGCTGCCGTACTGGTCGAGCCATAGCGCATCCCCTTTCTCAGGAATACCGTAGCTGATGAAGCACAGACGCGGTGCGCACATTGCAATGAGTTCGTGCGAATCGACAGGGAGCATATCTGCGTTGCCTGCACCTTTCCTGCCTTCCACTGCATTGTACTTTATGTAATTTCCGGCCATCCAATGGTATTCACCGCTTGTTGCAAGATTCTCGAGACCTTCGCCGAATATCCTTCTGTGAAGGGTAGCACCACCCTTGCCGGATGAACCGATCAGGCCTATGGCAAATCTCTCTTCGAACGCAAGGCTGACGAGAGCAGCCTTTCCGTATCGGGAAACGCCTTCGATGCCTACGTGTGAGGCATCCACGTCAGGATCCGTTTCCAGATAGTCAAGACCTCGCGCCGCACCCCAGGCCCAAGCCCTGAGCGAGCCCCAGTCATCAGGTTTGCGCGGCTGTCCTTTGTTCACCAGGCCGATTATGCCGCGTGTGAGTCCTGCACCGTTGTCAGCCTGTATGCTTGAAGGGTCGATCATAGCATAGCCCCATCCTGCTGCAAGGAGCTGCTGGTTGGAAGGAGGATCCTGTCCCGGAGCCATCTGCGGTCTTGCAAAGGCGGCAAATGGGTTGGCAGGTTCAAAAGGCTGCCAGGCAGGGTATTTCTTCATCAGCCCGGCAGTTTCCGGATTAGTCTCAAGCATCTTGCGCAGGACTTTGTTTATCACTGCCATATCTTCTCTTCCCGGAACTATCGGATTAGGCAGATTCGCTCCTCCGAACATCATCAGGACAGGTACCGGACCCTTTGCATCGGCAGGAGTGACAAGTACCATCTGGATGTCCACGTTGATCTCAGGGCATGCGGAATTGTCCACGTGGCCGACCAGTTTCTTGGCTTTTGCAGGAATCATTCCTACCCATTCGGTCTCTTCACACTCCACGGTCCAGCTCACTGAAGGTACGTTCTGAGGAACGCGTCCGTATATCTCGCTTTCGAAGCCCTCTTTGATTTCGGGACGGCGCACTTCCCACCATTCCTTTGCAGTTTTGACTTTCCTGCCTTTTTCCGTCTTCATCAGTTCCGGAATCACCGGATACGGATTTGCCTTAGATTCGTCATAATTGGCTGCAAAAGGGCTGCTCTGGTCCGCGTCAAAACCGCGTCGTACGGATGTGATGCCGAGCTGGTCGAGCATGTTCTGGAAATCCTGTTCTGTAGTGAAGTTCACCGGCGTCTGTGCAAACGATGGCATGCACAGAATCAATGCGCTGAAAATTGTAATTATCTTTCTCATGGCAATGGATATCTGTATATTTGTTCAGATAAACAAAAATACATAAAAGTTTACAAAACTTCGAATCTTTCGATATTTCCGGACTTCGGAATATCATCTGCGAATCTGACTGTCAACCTGTGTCAGAATCAAAGAGAATAGGGGGAAACAGCGGTTTTCCCATTGTTATTGCGCAAGAAGCTTGGAATAATACGTGAAAAACATTATGTTATCGCGAGTATAATGGCCGCTTGCGGACATCGCCTCCCGATATATGGTACAAAGGCCTTTTCGGAGGGCTGGGTCAACAGCGCCGTATCAGGCCTTGATAATGTCAAATAACTCAGCATCTGTCCCAGCGTCTCGAGTATGGCTCAAGCACTTTGACTGGCACACGTAGGCTGGAGGCAATCTTTTGCCAGTCCTTAATGGCGCTGCGGACTTCTTCGATTATTTCACCGGCCTCTTTCCGTTCAAGCATATAGCTCTCGCAGGCACCCAGCAGAGCATTTATGTCCGATTCCCCGGTGTACCGGTCTATGAGCAGGCACTGGTGCGTCTTCATGCCAGGATTGATGTCGTAAGCAGGGGCGAGTGTCCAGCCTTTGGCGGTCAGGAGGAAACCGTGATTGCGGAAATGGTCGTCAGTGTTGCCGAACAGGACATTGAAGGCGACCCGGCGGTACAACTCGCAGAGATTCTGCCGCGCATCGACGCAACCGCGAAGTATGAAATCAACTATATCCAGATAGCCGTTTCCGGTGCTGCTGCCGGCCCCGTCATCGAGCCCGAGCAATGACATTGCGGATGCGAAGTGTATGCGTCTGCCTCCGGCTGTGCGGTCGAAACGCTCGGAGAGC
>JAZLFC010000006.1:0-31423 GCA_045615565.1 Candidatus Cryptobacteroides sp.
GCATTAGTCTTTGACTTTCTTCCGTTTATCGAAATGAAAAGTTCACCATCTGAAATCTTGCAATTGCCAGCCTTGTCAAGGACATTGATTCCCTCATCGAGATACTTGCCGGCCAATTCATCGGAGATGTGCTCCGTAACAAGAATAATAGGAATGTTTTCAGTTTCTCTCCGTTTTTTAAGATCTATCAAGATACGGGCAAAATTACTGAAAGAAAGGGATCGTTTTGTTTCCAAGACAAAACAATGACCTCCAATCATCACTTTGCCGTCTGTCCCCCCAGCACTGTTAAGTTCAACTATAACATCCTTTCTTCCGGAAGCGTCCATCAAGGACTCGCAAGCCTCCTGAATCAAAGTTCTATCTTCATTATCCTTGTACATATTTTTTGTTTGTTCGAAATATTTGAACACGTAAATATAATGAACAAAACTTAGACTAACAAATGTTTATTCCGGAAAATAAGGTCATTTCGCGGACCTGGAAGTTTATGGGCACGTTAATTACAGTTGTACAGGCGGAAGAATGAGAACATAGGATCATTCACTCTCCTTTGAGCTCTTTCATCTGGCGGACGATGTTGTCGGCTTCCTCCATTGACGGGCGGTAGAACTTCGCATATCCCAGACAGCCTCCAATGCCTCCTCCGACGAGGGCGCCAAAGCCAATAAAGATCACTTCTCCGGGCTCGGAAAGGCCGAGGGTGAAGCACATTTCATATATAAACCATCCGATCCAGAGTATTGCGAGAGGAAGGGCCACCAGTGTGGATACACGGTTGAACTTCTTGTAGTTCAGGACCTTGTCCATAGTGTCCATAAGCGAGTCACCGGAATCTATGCTTTTCACCTTGTTGGAGAGTATCAGCGCGTCAACTGCATTGAGGACGAAGAACACGCTTGTGGCGATAATCAGGGGTATGCTGAGTCCAAGCAGGTAAACGATTGTCACAATGATTGTAGTTGCAATGACGCAGATCCGGAATTTGTTGTTGCCAAGTTTCCGGAACTCGCTGATGCTTGCGTCTAGCGCAACCTTAATAGTGCGGTCATTTATTTCAGCCTGCCTGTCTAGTTTTGTGTGAAGTGCTGCAAGCTGTTCCTTAAGTTCAAGTAGTTCGTTATTATTCTGTTCCATAATTCTGACTGATTTACATATTCATCAATTGTTCGCGGATCCTTACAAGACGCACACCTACGGCATTGGGCTCAATGCCGACTATCTCTCCAATCTCCTCATAGCTGAGGTCCTCCAGCCACAGCAGGATTATCGCGCGGTCGAATACTCCGAGTTTTGCAATGCGGTCGTGGAGCAACTTGATCTGCCTGTCTTCCTTGGGCGCGACCTTGATGTCTATTGATGCGATATCCAGGTCCGATCTTCCCTTGCTGTGCTTCTTCTCCTTACCCCGGGCGGAGATGCAGGTATTCATTGCTACCTTCCAAACCCAGGTTCCGGGAGAACTTTTGCCTTTGAAACCGTCATAACCCTGCCAGAGGTTGATGAGGGTCTGCTGTACCAGGTCGTCAACAGGAATGCCGTCTTCGGCGAACATCATACACACTGTGTAGATGCTGTTCTTCTGTTCCTTTACCATCCTGGTGAATTCCAATTCCTTTCTGTCCATCTTGCGTTCCTTTTTGAAAGCTTTCGTCTATTAGACTCCTAAGCGGATAAATAATTACAGAATTTTTGAAAAACAGTGAAAAAGACTGAACCGTTGACCCGGACAGACAAAAACTACAGCTGCGTCAGGGACACTGCGGCGGACTCGTCAGGTTACAATTTGCTGACGCAAATCAATTCCTCCCTCGCCGCAGCGTCCCTGACGGAACTACCTTTGATGGCAACCGACGCAGCCGTCGTTTAAGTATTTATTATTCTGCCGTAGCGGCTTCGATCTTGCGGAGCATGGCGAACATAATCGCACCTGCGACAACGCAGAGAGCCATCAGGATTCCCCAGTTGGCCCAGAGAGGAACCTTGTTCCAAAGAAGACCCGGAATTGAACTCAGATAGTTGCCGACAGCAGTAGCGGCAAACCACAGACCCATCATAAGTCCCTTGTATTTTGGAGGAGCCACCTTGCTGACGAAAGAAATTCCCATAGGGCTGAGGAGAAGTTCCGCGAAGGTAAGCACAAGATAAGTAGCCATCAGATACTGAGGAATGACAGGGTCCGGAGAAACCGTGCCGTTGAGTTCTGCCGGAGAAGCCTGACCCATTGAAGCGAAAATCATAATAAGATATCCCAGAGCGGCCACGAACATACCGATACCGATTTTCTTCGGAGCCGAAGGTTCAAGTCCCTTAGGATGTTTCTCGCTCTTCTTCGCGGCAAGAGCACCGAAAACTGCCATAGAGACAGGTGTAAGTGCAACAACGAAGAACGGATTGAACTGCTGGAAGAGCTGAGGGAAAATCTCAAGAGGATTGTCCAGTCCCCTGTAGATTGCGAATGCGCCAAGCCACAGAACAACAGTGACGGCTCCGGAGACAAGTTTACCGGAAGTCTTCTCAGACTGGAAAGTAGAGAACAGGGTATATACTGACACTGCAATAAGAGCAAGAGCCCAGATATTGAATCCAATGCGGCTCCAGCCCACTGCGGCAGCCTGAGTATAGTCACGGGCGAACCAGGTAAGGGACTGGCCGTTCTGATGGAAAGCCATCCAGAAGAAAATAACCACGGCAAAAACGAGACAGAGAGCGACAACGCGGTCCTTTGTCTGCTTCGGAGTAAGTTCCACAACCTCCGCCTTACCCTGAGCTGCAGCCTGCTTTGCATTGACATCGGCATGCTTGAACCAGCTGCGGGTGAGCAGATATACCGCGATAGAGAAAATCAGGGAAACGCACGCAATGGCGAATCCCATATTGTACGAAGATGACAGATGCTCGATATAATATGCGCTGAACTGGTCCAGAGGCATATTTGCGGCATCGCCGGGCATCAGGGACGCCAGAGACTGGAGCTTTGCCGTATTGTCAGCGCTAATAGTACCGTCAAGGAGCTGATGTGCAAGAGCCGGAATATCCGCCTTATAGATAAGTCCCGCCTTTGCAAGAAATTTGTTGGTAATGGCGGTAGCTGCTGAAGGAGCGAACATTGCACCGATGTTGATGGCCATATAGAAGAGACTGAAAGCGGAATCACGCTTGGCGCTGTACTTCGGGTCGTCATAGAGATTGCCCACAAGCACCTGGAGATTTCCTTTGAAAAGTCCTGTTCCGAGCGCGATGAAAAGAAGAGCCGCAATCATAAGTGTCACTCCAAGCCCGTTGGCTGCGGTAGGGATGGCCAGAGCCACGTATCCGAGGAACATCACGCACACACCGGTGACAACGCACTTGCCGTAACCTATCTTATCGGCGAGAATACCTCCGAGTACGGGGAAGAAATAGACGCAAGCCAGGAAAATGGCATAGACGGTACTTGCAAGCGAGCCTCCCCAGCCGAATTTGGCCTGAAGGAACAGCATAAAGATTGCAAGCATTGTGTAATAGCCGAAGCGCTCGCCGGTATTTGCAAGAGCCAGGGCAAACAAACCTTTAGGTTGACCTTTGAACATATTATATAAAAATTAGTAATTCGGGATTTAGACAAAGATAACAAAAATTGATATATTTGTAAATAATGAAGAGTATCGGATACCATATCATCCAAGCGGTCACCAGGCCTCCGGCCGTCCTGCCGCTCGGC
The DNA here is from genome assembly GCA_045615565.1 of Candidatus Cryptobacteroides sp. Classification (GTDB taxonomy): domain Bacteria; phylum Bacteroidota; class Bacteroidia; order Bacteroidales; family UBA932; genus Cryptobacteroides. The sequence continues at coordinate 3,704 of JAZLFC010000006.1, forward strand.
TTTCACAGAGCCGCGGGCAGATTCATAGGATGGATTGCCGGGTCTGTCATAAGATACCGCAGGGATACCGTTCTCTCAAACCTCAGACGGGCATTCCCGGACAAATCCGACGATGAGATCCGCGGGATATGCAGCAGGTTCTACAGACATTTCGGGACCATTGTGGGAGAAGCCCTGTGGTACGGAGGAGGATCTCTGAAACGTGTCGTCAAGTCAAGGATTGTCGAGCTGGAGAACGTCGGGCTGCTGAATTCCCTCTATGACTCCAGCGACAGCATCTTCGTGCTGATGGGCCATACGGGCAACTGGGAACTTACAGCCGGATACGTCAATTATGGATACGGCACTCCCCTGCATGCTGACGAAAATGACCTTTCGATGGTTTACAGGAAGCTTTCCAGCCGTGCTTGGGACGAATTTCTCAACTCGAACAGACTGCGCCACATCAGGGACAAGGAGCATTATGACGGAGTCGTGGAGACGTTCTCCATTATGAGGTACATACTCAGCCACAAATCGGACAAGAAGATATACAATTTCATAACGGACCAGTATCCGTACGCAAAGACGGACAAGACACCGAAGATCAGGTTCTTCGGCACTCAGACTTACACTATGGACGGGGCCGCCGGCCTGGCGCACAAACTGGGGCTTCCCGTACTGTATCTCGGCATGCCGCAGACAGAGGACGGCAACTACAGGATGAGTTTTTCCCTCATAACCGAAGACGCCTCCGCAATGGAACCCTCACAGATAATGCAGACATTCTACGACAAGCTCGAAGAAGACCTGCGCTCACAGCCTTGGAACTATCTTTGGACACATAGGAGATGGAAATAAACTAACACTATATTATTATGACAATCAAAGACTTACAGCCACAAATCGTTTGGAACAACTTTTATCTGATGACTCAGCAGCCCCGCCCTTCGAAGCACGAGGAAAAGGTGAGGGAATTCCTTTTGAAGTGGGCGAAGGAGCACGAAGTCGAGGCATCCGCCGACGAGACCGGAAACGTAATCATGCGCGTTCCTGCCACTCCGGGATATGAAAACCGCAGAGGCATCATCCTTCAGGCCCATATGGATATGGTTCCACAGAAGATTTCTTCTTCAAAGCACGACTTTCTCAAGGACCCTATCGAGACCCTCATAGACGGCGACTGGGTAACGGCGAACGGCACGACACTGGGAGCTGACGACGGCCTCGGGGTAGCGCTGGCTATGTCTGTAGCAGAGGACAAGAGCCTCGAGCACGGCCCGGTCGAAATTCTCATCACCTATGACGAAGAGACCGGAATGACAGGCGCAGAGAATTTCAAGCCCGGCATTTTCAGCGGTGACATACTTCTCAACCTCGATTCAGAGGATGAAGGAGAACTCTGCATAGGATGCGCAGGAGGACTTGACGCCATCGCAGAGTTCGAATACAAGTCAGAAAAGACACCTGACGGATACAAGGCCGTCAAGGTTGACGTTTCAGGTCTTCAGGGAGGACACTCCGGGATGGACATCTCCCTGTGCAGAGGAAATGCAAACAAGATTGTCGCCGCTGCCATCCTTCCTTCAATGGAAGAAAACGGCGCCAGACTTGCCGGATTCACCGGCGGCAGCCTGCGCAACGCCATTCCTTTCGAGGCTGAGGCGGTAATCGCCTTCCCTGCCGACAAAGAAGCCGCAGTGAAGAGCAGCGTTGAAGAAAGATTCGCAAATGCGAAGGCACGCTTCAAAGAGAGCGACCCTGACATGTGCTACAGGATCAAGGACGTTGACACACCGGCAGAATGCATTGAGGAAAAAGTTGCGCTCAATGCTGCCAAGTCCATCATAGCTTGTCCTTCTGACGTTATCAGAATGAGTCAGAGTATGCCGGGGCTTATCGAGACATCCACGAATCTCGCCATCGTACGCTGCGAGAACGGCAGAATCAGGATTGCATCGCTTATGCGCAGTGCCATCGACGAATCCAAGGAAGAGCTTTCACGCAGGGTACGTTACATTTTCGAAGCCTTCGGGGCAAAGTGCAGGTTCGAGGGAGGTTATTCCGGATGGGTTCCAAAGCCTGAGGATCCGCTCATCGGACTTATCAACGACATCTACAAGAAGCGCTTCGGCCAAGACATGAAAGTTCTCGCCACCCACGGAGGACTGGAATGCGCCCTTCTCGGAGCTAAATACCCTAACTGGCAGATGGTTTCCATAGGGCCTACAGTCAGATACCCGCATTCACCGGATGAAAGGACATACATCCCTTCAACCCAGATGGTATGGGACTTCCTCAAGGACATTCTCGTAAATGTACCTGAGAAATAGTGACAAAGGATACCGTAAACAAGCTTGTTGAGTGGGCCGAAAAATATAACGACCCACTCTATTTTACGGAAGACCCTATCGCCTTTCCGAGGGAATTTCTGCGCAGGGGCGCTTCCCTGCAGGACATAGAGATTGCGGCCGTATTCTCCGCTCACTTCGCTTGGGGAAGAAGGGCAATGATAGTCCGCGATTGCGGAAGACTCTTCGACGAAATGCAGTGGAGGCCTTACGATTATGTAATGTCAGGCGAGTGGAGGAATGACGACGCCAGCATCCACAGGACGGTCAAATGGTCCGAAACGGCGGAAATCTGCGCAAGGCTCAAAGACTTTTACAGCTCGCATTCCTCACTTGAAGCGCTTTCAGTATCCGAAATCCGCGCAAGCGTCTACGGGCAGAAAGAAGACAAAAAGGCGCCCAACAAAAAAATCAATATGTTGCGCCGCTGGATGGTGCGTGACGACGGTAAGGTGGATCTTGGTCTATGGAAAGGCACGGACCGCAAAGAACTCATAATTCCGCTCGACGTACACGTCTATGCACAGGCTACCGAGCTCGGGCTCACCGTCCGCAGATCGAAGGACATGACCACTGCTCTGGAGATAACGGACTCTTTCAGGGTAATATTTCCTGATGACCCGGCAAAGGGGGATTTCGCACTGTTCGGATACGGAGTGACAAATGCCTAAAATGTTCATCATAGCCGGCTGCAACGGCTCGGGAAAGACCACGGCTTCATATACGATGCTGCCGGAACTTCTCGAGTGCAGGGAGTTCGTGAACTCCGACGAGTTCGCAAAGAGCCTCTCCCCTTTCGACCCGTCAGCCGCCTCCGTTTCCGCCAGCCGGTATATGCTGATGAAAATCAAGTACCTGCTGGAGAAAGAGCTGAATTTTGCGGTTGAGACCACGCTGGCAACCAGATCACTGGCAAAGATCATCATTGAGGCAAAGCAGAAAGGCTACCACGTGACAATAGTCTACTTCTGGCTCAATTCCACGACTATAGCAAAGGAAAGAGTGCAGGCAAGAGTGGCTGCAGGAGGGCATAATATTTCGGAAGATGTCATAGAGAGACGTTATTACACAGGTCTCAAGTATCTCTTTGAAAGATATACAAGCCTATGTGACCGATGGGTGCTGGCCGACAATTCCAAGATACCGTTCACAGTCGTGGCTGAAGGCACGGCTGCCCTTACTTTCATAAAAGACAACGAAAAATACAGTAAAATTCAAAATATTCTGAAAGATTACAATGAACAGCACGTTTCAGATTAGCAGAGAGCAGCTTAAGGAACTGGTCACTGAGGGGCTCAAAAGCGGCGGAGACTGGTGCGACCTGTTTTTCGAATACACTTCATACGCTGACCTGCTGCTTCGTGACGGTCGGGTCGGTTCAGGAGGCAGTCACGTCGACTACGGATGCGGAGTCAGAGTGCTTAGCGGAGAAAAGACAGGTTACGCCTACTCGGAATCCGTAGACTTCGATTCTCTCAAAGCAGCGGCCAGGGCAGCCGGTTCGATATCGGAGTCGGGAAAGATGCAGGCCTTCACCCGGAAAGCCTTCGCTGTCGGCGGCACTTCGGACTGCTATCCCGCAGCCGCGGACTGGAGGCAGAGCGAAGCATCCTCTTTCCTGCCTTATCTTCAGAGACTTGAGAATGAGATAAGAAAACTTGACAGCAGGGTTGTCAAAGTCATAGCGATGCTCTCATACGAGGTAAGTGAAGTGATGATGTACAACTCTCTTGACGAGTTGACCTGCGACTCGCGTCCATTGGGAAGCATTTCCGTACAACTCATCTGCAGCCAGGGAGACAAGACAGAGACCATGTCCGCATCAAGAAGTTTCAGGTACGGTCCTGAAATGCTTACGGACTCATTGTTGAAAGAACTTGCCGGCAATGCAGTCAAAGGTCTGGATGAAAGGTTCGAGGCCAGACGGCCTAAAGGAGGCAGGATGAAGGTCGTAATGGGAGCCGGTGCATCCGGAATACTGCTTCACGAGGCGATGGGACACGCATTCGAAGCCGATTTCAACAGGAAGGGACAGTCAGTGTTCGCAGGGAAGATCGGTGAGAGGATTTGCCGGAAAGGCATCAACATAGTGGACGACGCCACTCTGCCGGGCAACAGAGGATCCTGCAATTATGATGACGAGGGGGTTCCCGGACAGAAAACCTATATGGTGTCCGACGGTGTGCTCTCAAGCTACCTTCACGACAGGATCAGCGCAAAATACTTCAACGTAGCCCCTACGGGCAACGGAAGACGCGAGTCGTTCAGGTACAACCCTATTCCGAGAATGCGCGCGACATATATGGAAAGCGGATGTGACGGCAATTGCAGCGACCTCATCTCATCAGTGAAGAAAGGCATATACGTCGACCAGTTCGCTAACGGACAGGTAAAGATCGGTGAGGGTGATTTCACTTTCTACGTCAAAAGCGGTTCACTTATCGAAAACGGCCGTCTGACAATGCCAGTAAAGGATATAAATATAATAGGAAACGGTCCTCAGGCCCTGGCCGACATTGAAGCCGTAGCATCTGACCTTAAGATTGACAACGGCACTTGGACCTGCGGAAAAGAGCAGAGCGTCCCTGTTTCCTGCGGAATACCTTCAGTGTTAATCAAAAATCTGACAGTAGGTGGAGAATAGATACTTGGAATTGGCGGATTTCTGTCTTGAAACCGCAAAAAAGAAAGGCGCAGCAAAGGCCCGCGTCACATTCAGTCTGAACACTGAAGACCTGATAGCTACCCTCAACGGTGAAATTGACAGGATAACGCATTGCTCCGACTGCTCGGTCAGCCTCTCCCTCTTCGTTGACGGCAGATTCGGAAGTTTTTCCACGAACCGGCTTGACAGACCTTCACTTGAAGACTTCATCGGCAAATCAGTCAATATGACCAGAATGCTCGAGCCCGACAGGTTCAGAGACCTCCCCGACCCGTCAAGGACCGAGAAAGGGGCAGTTACCGGAGACGAACTCAAACTGTTTGACAGTGAATATCTCCGGATGACCCCGCAGCGAAGAAAGGAAATAGCGCTCAAATGCTCGGTCTTCCCTTCTGACGGGCTTGTCTCCGAAGAGGGTGAATATTCTGATTCCATATTCGAAACCTACGTAGCGGACACAAACGGACTGAAATGTCTGCACAGGGAGACGTCCTTCGATTACGGCGTGGAACTTACCGTCGAAGATGCAGACGGAGACAAATACAGCGGATACTGGTGGACGGCCGATTCTCATTATGACGGTTTCCATCCTGAGGAATGCGGACGCAAAGCCCTGGAAAACGCTCGCGCGCGCATTGGGGAAAATGCCGTTGAATCGGGAAAATACAATATGGTCATTGACTCGGAAGTGTCTTCCAAAGTGGTCTCCCCTATCCTAAAGGCCATCAATGCCTATTCACTCCAACAGAAAAACTCATTCCTGACAGACAGCCTCGGGAAAAAGGTCTTCCCTGAAGGGATGACTCTTATCGACGACTCCAGGCTGGAAGGGCAGACAGGATCCAAACTCTTTGATTCGGAAGGAGTCTCCACTGTTTCCGACACCGTCATAGACAAAGGAGTCATCAGTAAATACTTCGTCAACACCTATATGTCAGGCAAGACCGGGATGGCAGCGACAGTCGAAGAGGCCACCAGACCGCACCTGCTTCCGTGGCCGGAGAAAGGCCTCTGCAGGGATGATATCCTCAGGATTTGCGGAGACGGGATTCTTGTGACCGAATTCAACGGAGGCAACTCCAACAGTGCTACAGGGAATTTCTCCTACGGCATAGAAGGTTTTCTTTTCAAGGACGGAAAGATCGTACAACCTGTCAACGGGATGCTTGTAACGGGCAATTTCATCAGCCTGTGGAACAGCCTGATAGCCTGCGGGGACGATAACCGTAGCTGTAAATCAAAACTTATTCCTACCTTAGCGTTTTCAAACGTAGATTTTAGCGGATAGATATGAAAATCGAAAAGAACAAAGTGGTGGCCCTGAGCTACCAATTGGAAGTTGATGGTCAGATTGCAGACCAGGCTTCATCCCGAAAGCCTCTTGAATACATTCACGGCACAGGAATGCTTCTGCCGAAATTCGAAGCGGAAGTTGCCGGAAAAGAGCCAGGAGAGAGTTTCAAATTCACACTCAGCCCGGCTGAAGGATATGGTGAAATCGATCCGAGATATCAGGTGGAACTGCCGAAGGAGTCATTCCAGATTGACGGTGTACTCTGCGAAGAACTTCTCCGGATCGGGAAGGTCATTCCTATGTACAATTCTGCCGGGCAGATTGTTCAGGGTACGGTAAAGGCGGTTTCCGAAGCGGCCGTAACTATGGATTTCAACCATCCTATGGCAGGCAAGACGTTGAATTTCAGCGGAAAGGTTGAATCTGTCCGTGACGCCACGGAAAAAGAATTGACCGAAGGCCTTCACGGAGAATACCTTCCTCGGGAAGAGTGTCATTGCGACGGTCACTGCAAGCACGAAGAAGGTGAATGCAAGCACGGAGAAGGTGAATGCAAACACGGCAATTGCGATTGCAACAAGTAAATGAATGAAGACTGCCGTTGTAATACTGAACTGGAACACCAGAGAATATCTGGAGCGTTTCCTGCCACCGCTCATAAAAAGCTGTGAAGGACAGGACGCGCAGGTAGTGGTAGCCGACAACGCATCCACCGACGGTTCGGCAGAATTCGTCAAATCGGCCTTCCCGGATGTCAGATGTATCATCCTGGAAAAGAATTTCGGCTTCACAGGCGGCTACAACAGGGTCTTGAGCGAGATCGAGGCAGAATATTTCATACTCATCAATTCCGATATTGAAGTACCGCGGGACTGGCTCTCCCCGCTGATTGACTGGATGGACTGTCATAGCGAATGCGGCGCCTGCGGGCCCGCCCTGCACTCATACCAGCAGCGCGACAGTTTCGAATACGCCGGTGCTGCCGGCGGGTACATCGACAGGTTCGGTTACCCTTTCTGCCGCGGGCGCGTGCTCAAGAGACTTGAAAAGGACGAGGGCCAGTACTCCGAACCCAAGGATGTACTGTGGGTCAGCGGAGCCTGCCTGTGCACCAGAAGCTCTCTATGGAAACAGCTCGGAGGACTGGATGACAGATTCTTCGCGCATATGGAAGAGATAGACTACTGCTGGCGGCTCCAGCTTGCCGGATACAATGTCACCGTCGTGCCTCAGAGCAAGGTATATCACCTGGGAGGAGGAACGCTTCCCCAGGATTCACCCTGGAAACTGCAGCTGAACTACCGGAACAACCTCCTGCTGCTTGACAACAACCTTGCAGCCAGCATAGGTGGATGCAAGGCCGCATTCAGAATTGCTTTCCGGAAATGCCTTGACCTCGGTTCAGCGGCAGTATATCTTCTCACAGGCAGGAAAGAATATGCTGCGGCCGTATTGGAAGCGCACAGGCAATACAGAAAGCTCCGGATCAGAGGGAAAAGGAGAAAAGGATCAAAGGTCAGCGGTTTGCACGGAATTTGCATATTGCCTATGGCTTTCCTGAAAGGAGAGCATATATTTAAATATTTGAGAGAATATGAGAATCGTCATTGAAGGGGCTGGAGAAGTAGGTTCCCACCTTGCCAAAATGCTTCGCACCGAATCCAACGAAGTTGTTGTGATCGACCACGATCACGACAGGCTCAGCAGGCTGCTGGCGTATACGGACGTTGAAGTTGTCGAAGGGAATCCGTCTTCCCTGAAAGTCCTCAGACAGGCTGAAGTCGGCAAGGCCGATCTGTTCATAGCAGTCAATCCTTTCGCGACTCACGAGGTAAACATCGTAGGCGCGCTGATGGCGAAAAAGCTCGGTGCCGCCAAGGTGATAGTCCGCATCAACGACGAAGATTTTCTCACCCCGGAGAACACCTTGATGTTCAAAGAGATGGGTATTGAACTGATGTTCTATCCCGAAAAGACCGCCGCAGACGAGATAGTCGGTTCCCTCAAACATGCGGCCACGTCGGAGCTTATGGAATTCGCAAGGGGAAGACTTCAGATTTCCACATTCAAACTGGATGAGAACTCCATGCTTCTGGATAACAAGCTGAGCGAATTCATCCAGAAGATCACGCTTGAAGAGTCGCAGAGGTTCAGGATAATCGCCATTTCCCGCGGAGAGGAAACCATCATCCCGAAACTTGAAACCAAATTTCTCCTCGGAGACCGGATTTTCACCATCTCCAGACGCGACGGAGCCGATATTCTCGTTAAATATTTCGGGAAGGAGGACATTGAGATCAGACGAGTAATGATTCTGGGAGGTTCAGCCACCAGTGTAATGGTCGCAAGGAACCTCAGCAAGCAGATCGAATCAGTCAAGATTATCGAAAAAGACAAGGAACGATGCATTGAACTGAGCGAAATTCTGCCAGACAATGTATTGATAGTCAACGGAGACGGAAGGAATTCCGATTTTCTGTACGACGAATCCATCAAGGACTACGATGCATTCATTGCTCTGACCGGCAAAGACGAAGAGAACGTACTGGCCTGCGTTGTTGCCAAGAAATTCGGTGTCCTGCGCACAGTAGCCGAAGTTGAAAATGTGGAATACGTCAAACTTGCCGAAGAAATGGGCGTAGACAAAGTCATCAACAAGAAGCTTATTTCCGCCGCAAGGATTTTCAAGTTCACCCTGAGCGGCAAGGCAAGATTTGTCAGATATATGTCAGGCACCGACGCAGAAGTCATCGAATACACAGTCGCTCCGAACAGTGCTGTCACAAAAGCTCCGATATCAAAGCTCAATTTCCCGAATAACGCTATTATCGGAGGGATAATCAGAGGAAACGATTCAATGATAGCTGTCGGTGACACCAGGATAGAAGCATATGACAGAGTCGCAATCTTCGCCATGCCGGAAGCGGTCAAGAATGTTGACAAACTATTCAAATAGTGCCAATATGTCACTATAAGCCGGATGGCAGGCAATTTGTTTGTACTTTCGGCTGACAAAAAAAGCAGATTATGGCAAAAGAAAACATAAAAAAAGAGCAGAAAGAGCAGAAGCAGCCGAAAGCGGCATCAGCCAAGCAGACAAAGGAAGAGACAGCAAAAAAACAGATAGCGGAACTCAATGAAAAACTCGCCAGGGAGCACGACGATTACGTGCGTCTTATGGCAGAGTTCGAGACATTCCGCAGACGCAGCGCAGAAGAGAAGCTCAACCTTGTAAACAGCGCCGCGGCGGACACCATAAAGGGGCTCCTGCCTGTACTTGATGACTGCGAAAGGGCAATGACTATGCTCGCAGCCTCGTCAGACGACGCCGCAAAAGAAGGCACATCATTGATATACAATAAATTAATGGACTATCTCAAGACGCGTGGGCTTGCAGTTATCCCGGCAAAGGGAGAAACTTTCGACACCGATTTCCACGAGGCTGTGACTCAGTTCCCGGCACCGTCAGATGAACTCAAAGGCAAGGTAATAGATGTAGTCCAGACCGGATATACACTGAACGGCAAGGTTATCCGTTATGCAAAGGTTGTAGTTGGAGTGTAAATTATGGCAGACAAAAGAGATTACTATGAAGTGCTGGGGCTCCAGAAAGGAGCAAGCGCCGATGAGATAAAGGCGGCCTACAGAAAAGCCGCGCTCAAATGGCACCCTGACCGCTGGGTCAGCGGCACCGATCAGGAAAAGAAGACAGCTGAGGCCAATTTCAAGGAAGCCTCCGAGGCATATTCCGTACTCAGCGACCCTGACAAGAAAGCCAAATATGACCAGTTCGGTTTCGCCGGTATGGACGGCGGTGCCGGTATGGACTGGAGCCAGGGCTTCGGAAATCTCAACGACATCCTGAACAACCTGTTCGGCGGTGCATTCGGAGGATTCGGCGGTTTCAACGGGTTCGGAGGATTCGGCGGCTTCGGAGGCGGGCAACAGGGTTCAAGGGTATTGAAGGGCCAGGACATCCAGACTCACGTCAAGCTGACACTTGAAGAGATTGCCGGCGGATGCGAAAAGGAAGTGTCCATCAATCAGCTCCAGTTGTGCCCGGACTGCAACGGACGCGGCACACGCAATTCATCGGACATAAAGACCTGCCCTACCTGCAACGGTCAGGGAAAGATACAGCAGTTCGCCAATTCGATATTCGGCAGGACCATCACCTACGGCACCTGCCCTCAATGCCACGGAGAAGGGAAGATAGTCAGCAATCCTTGTCCTAAGTGCAAGGGCAAGGGTACTCTCAGCATAAAGACTACCGTCAAGGTCAAGGTGCCCTCAGGCGTAGAGAACGGAATGCAACTGACAGTCAGGGGCGAGGGTCATGCAGCTCCACGCGGAGGAGTAAATGGCGATCTTTTCGTAATCGTTGACGAAATGCCGCACGCACTCTTCAAGCGTGAGGGGGTCAACCTGTTCTATACCAAGGTAATATCCATAACAGACGCCATCTTGGGCTGTGAACTCAACATTCCTTGCCTCTCAGGACCCCAGAAGCTGAAGCTGGACCCGGGCACACAGTCCGGAACGGTTGTCAAGATGCGTGGACAGGGTCTTCCTGCCGTTAACGGATACGGAGTCGGAAAGGGTGACCTGTATGTAAAGATTCTGGTATGGATTCCTCGCAAACTCAGCCGCAGCGAAAGGGAAATGATAGAGAAATTCGGACAGAGCGACAGTGTCAGACCGGATCCTTCAAGGGAAGACCGCAGCTTGTTTGAAAAAGAGTCTCAATACTTTTAAAATATTTTGCAAGGTCAGAAAAATTTGATACCTTTGCAACCCGAAAAAGCAGCCTCTCGTCTGACGGTTATGATGACGCTGCGGATAAATTGAAAATTGGATTATGGATTTAATCAAGATTGTTGAGCAGTCTTTCTCAAACGGCAAAGCTGCAAGATTCCCTAAGTTCAAGGCCGGTGACACAATCACCGTTACCTACAGAATCAAAGAGGGTGACAAGGACAGACTTCAGAAGTTCAAGGGAGTAGTTATCCAGATGAGCGGTTCTACACCGTTCACAAGAACTTTCACAGTCCGCAAGGTATCAGGTGGAATCGGTGTTGAAAGGATTTTCCCTTACGAATCACCGTTCATTGAGGATATCGAAATCAACAAAGCAGGTAAAGTCCGCAGAGCACGTATCTTCTACCTCCGCAACCTCGCCGGTAAGAAGGCCCGCATCAAAGAGGGTAAGCTCGGTGAGACTCAGATGGCTGCCGCTCCTGTAGCAGAAGCCCCGGCTGAAACTCCTGCAGAGTAAAATAATCCGGCTTCATTGCCGGTATTTACGGCTCGTTAGCTCAGCTGAATAGAGCATTTGACTACGGATCAAAAGGTCGCAGGTTTGAATCCTGCACGAGTCACAAAAGAGCATTTCCAAAACTTGGGAATGCTCTTTTTAATATTTGTAAACTTATGTAAATCAATAAAATAACAAGCACAAACAGTATTCATAAAAAATTATCATATACGATATCTTCTACACATTTTAAAAAGAAAAAGGCCGGACTGAAAGCCCGGCCAGGAAATATAAAGTGAGAATGTCAATGCCAAATCTGAGCCTTGTTGATGTCCTTGTATTCAACAGGAATGCAAAGCTCCCTACAGCATTGCGGACGGCATTCTGATTGGATTCATCTCTTACGTGCTGATTTATGCACTTACAGGCAAGGCGAAGGACATTTCCGTCGCGATGTGGATTCTGTCCGCCTTGTTCATTCTGAAATATGCCCTGCTGTAATCCGACCCCGGATAGCAGTTCGCTCCCCATATATCGGCGAAACCGCTGAAACGCAAGCCTTATATCACCCGGCGGGCTCTATCTGAACAGGGCAAACAGCAGGGCGGTGATGAAAGTAGTCATCACAAGCATAGGGAGCATAGGGTCAAGAGACCTCTCTGTGCGGGTGAATACTCCGCGGAGATGGATGACAAAAAGGGGCATCGTCGCAAAGAACAGCCACCCAGTCCAGCTGACGGCCGCAATAAGATTCCATATCAGGATCAGCACCCATCCCCCGCAGATAAGAGCCGCGTGGTAGATGCGGGCCTTTTCAAGTCCCAACTTCAGAGCGACGGTAGTCCTGGTCGCCGCATCGGTTTTCATATCGCGGATATTGTTGACATTCAAGACCCCTATGCTCCAGAGTCCGAAGACCGAGCCGGGAAGCAGCCATTCCGCACGGAATGTGTGTGAACAGACATAGGCAGCCCCGACCACCGCAACCAAGCCGAAAAAGATAAACACGAAAAGATCCCCCAGCCCTCTGTATCCGTAAGGGTTCTTTCCAAGAGTATAGTGCATCGCACTCCAGATTGCAGCGGCACCGAGGATCAGAAGCGCAGCCGGAGCGAACGCAAAGATTGTCCCGAAACTGCAAAGCACCATTCCCAGACCGCTTATGCAGCACAAAGCGGCTATGACCGCTATGAATTTCTTCATCTGCGGGATTGTCATTTCCCCGTCCTGGATGGAATAGCGGACACCCTGACGTCCAGCAGTGTCTGTTCCGCTCAAAGTATCTCCAAGCTCGTTGGAAAGGTTCGACAGAATCTGCAGGAGGACAGTTGTAACAATGAGCGTCATCACGACAGCCGGCCTGAGAGTGCAGGTCTCACCACCCAGGGCAATCCCCACAATGACTCCCGACAGGGAGAGAGGAAGAGTCCTGATCCTCATCGAAGTAATGCAGGATCTTACGGTCATTTCTTTTTTTCTCCTATATACATCCGACAGATTCCAAAAGTAAAAGCCATGTGCGAGACATTTATGAATCCGCAATCCTTCATCGTCTGCATCCACTCTTTCCTTCCGGGGAACTTGAGGACCGAGGCCGGAAGATAATCGTAGGCCGCCCTGTCGCCGGAAACAAGGCCTCCGACTGCAGGCAGGATTTTCGTAAAATACAGGCAGTACGGCCACCGCAGCACCGGATTGGAAGGGACGCCGAGTTCAAGTATCACCAGCCTTCCTCCGGGTTTGAGAACCCGCAGTATCTCTCTGAGGGCTTTTTCCCTGTTCTCGAAATTACGGATTCCGAAAGCTATGGTCGCCCTGTCGAACGAACCGTCACCGAAGTCGAGATTCTCCGCGTTTCCCTGCTTAGACGAAATTCTCTCCGAAAGTCCGGCTCGGGAAACCTTCCCCCGCATCACTTCCAGCATCCCGTCTGAAAGGTCCACACCGGTTATTTCAGTTCTTTCATCGCTGTGCCGTGCAGTTTCAATGCTGAAATCCCCCGTTCCGCAGGCCAGGTCAAGGATACGGCTCCCCTCCCCAGCATCGGCAATCCACCTCAACGCCCGCCTTCTCCAGGTCCTGTCAACCCCGAGGGACAGAATATGGTTCAATCTGTCATAATCACCCGCGATGGAATCGAACAGAGTCCTTATCCTGTTAGTTTCCGGTCCCTTCATTAAATACTGTTTCACTTATTTTCAGAGCCATGCCGTCTTTTGTAAAACAATGCACGCTGCTGCCGGTGAAAACCGTTTCCCCCTGCACGGACATTTTGTATGACAAGGTAATCTTAAAGACTGAGACTTCTGTGACGGACACTTCAATCTCAATGTTGTCCTTGAACGTAGTAGGCTTCCTGAAATTACAGGACAGACTCACTACCGGTGACGCTATCCCCTCCTTTTCAAGTTTATCAAAACCATAGCCCATACGGTCCAGCATATCGATGCGCGCCTCTTCCATAAAGCGCACATAGTTCGAATGGTGGGTGATCCCCATACGGTCACATTCGTAGTACTTAACCTGGTGAATATATGCCATTTTCAACGTTTTTTGCGGTGTCGCGGCTTAGGCAGGGGAAGATCGTCATAACAGGCCTGGGCCAGATGGCACAGTTCCCTGGCTCCCATTGACTCCTCGATAACGACAAAAAGCTTGGAACCCGGGAAGAGCTCCTTTCTCTGCGCCTCAGGCAGAATCCTGTCTATCGTGGGACCGGGCTCAAAGAGGAACTCCCCTTCGAATATGAACCCCAGCACCTTCCCGGCCATATGGAGCACATATCCGCCAAACATCCGTCTGGCGGACACAACTTCCAATCCGGAGAATTTCTCCAGGATATACTCCTTATATTCCTCATTGCCGCTCATCAGCGGGTCTTCTTCAAAGGATCGCCTATTTCGGAAGCCTCGACGTCATTCTCGTCGAGTTTGAAAATCATAAATGTCTGATTGTCCTTCGTAAGAGGCTTCCACTCCCCTCCGTCGGCACCATTAGGGTCACCGTATTTTGCAAAGTTCGACCACGCGGTAAGCATTTTCTCGGAAAGATTCCAGTCACCGTCCGTCCAAGGCCGCCAGCAATGTTTGAGAGACTTGAACACAAACCAAAGGTCAGAAGAATGGAACGCGCCGCGAAGTCTCGAAGTGACTTCAGGGTGCTTTCCGTCATCAGGGAGAGGACGTGCGAACTGATATGCGAACGCCTTGCCCCCATTCTCCTCACGGTTCAGGCCGAAATTGACAATCTGGGCGCCCATATTGCCGGAATCATTTAGGGTATAGCCGATAAGATAAGGCACATTTGCAAGAGAACCGTCAAGGCAGGCTTCGTCAAATGACTCAGGAAGCACATAACCGTCAACGTAAGGTGAAATAGGCATTGCCGTAAGTGCGCTTCGCTTGCCGGTAACGCTTGAATAAATGGTACCGAGAGCATAAATAGTCTCTGTGCCCGCATTTCTCAACTGCCTGAGAGTCTTCAGGTTGGCCCAGTCTGTCACTTCCTTGACGGAGGCTTCGGCCTGTGCAAGAGTCATCATAGGCTGCGGAGGGACGCTGAGACCGCTTCCACTCATTATCACAGCCTTATTGAAAAGACCTTTGGCAAGAGGAGAAGAACAGAGGAACTTGACGCTGCGGGAGCCGGCACTCTGACCGAAAATCATCACGTTGTCAGGGTCACCGCCGAACTGCTCGATATTCTTCTGCACCCACTTCATTGCCTCTATCTGGTCCAGAGTGCCCCAGTTGCCGGTTGCATGCTCAGGATCCTCGGCTGAAAGCTCCGGATGAGCGAAGAATCCGAAAGGGCCAACACGATAGTTGAAGGAAACCAGGACCACATCCTTGCTTGCCCATTCCTGCCCGTCGAACTCAGGTTCCGAGCCCCAGCCCTCACGCATTCCGCCGCCGAAGATCCAGATGGCGACAGGAAGTTTGGCATCAGTCCGGCCCGGCTTCTTGGTCCACACGTTCAGGTAAAGGCAATCCTCACTGTACGGAGCCTCGTCACCGTATCCCCACTCTGTGGTGTATCCGCCCGGATAGTGAACAGCCTGATAAGGAGGATGTCCGAAAGTATCGCAGACCTTGACCCCTTCCCAAGGAATCACGGGCTGTGGAGCCTTCCAACGGTTCTCACCGATCGGAGGAGCGGCAAAAGGGATACCGCGGAATACGGTAACTCCCTTGATATCTGTGGATACTCCCTGCACCTGACCGCCTTCGATGGTCAGTACA
Source organism: Candidatus Cryptobacteroides sp. (assembly GCA_045615565.1). Taxonomy (GTDB): domain Bacteria; phylum Bacteroidota; class Bacteroidia; order Bacteroidales; family UBA932; genus Cryptobacteroides. The sequence continues at coordinate 19,488 of JAZLFC010000006.1, forward strand.
GGATTCTTGTCGGCTGCCTTAACTCCCAATGCGGCGAGCAGGCAGGTAAAAATGATGATATGCTTCTTCATATATTCTGATATTGTCAATCTGCGCGTCCGGTAGAATACCGCCCGTCTGAATCCGCTACTGATACTGACGTATGCGGACGTCTATACCGCTGCCTTCCAGAAGGTCGACAAGCGTCCGGATATCCGTATCGCCGTAATGATATGGGAACAGCACCTTCGGAGTGACAATCCTCGCAGCTTCGTTGCACTGCTCCGGAGTCATAGTGAACGGCAGATTGCAAGGCAGGAAAGCCACGTCGATATCCTTGATCCCGGCAAGTTCGGGAATGACCTCAAGATCACCTCCGAAATACATCCTGAATCCGTCCACATTGATGATATATCCGTTGTCCCTTCCCATAGGATGGAACTGAAGTTTGTCCTCAGAGGTATTATATGCAGGTACAGCCTCTATCTTCCAGCCCTCCGCAGTATCATAGCTGTCACCGTTGCGCAAAGCCACGCCGCGTCCGAGAGCCTCCACAGAAGCAGGATCGGCCAAAAACACAGTCCCCTCCTTGCTCAGCTGCTCTACTGCAACAGAATCGAAGTGATCGTAGTGGCTGTGAGTCACCACTATATAATCAGCCTTCGGAAATGCCGAATAGTCAATCTCATTTTCTGAGGCCCTGGTGACCGGATCCACATAAATCCACTTGTCTCCGACACCGATACCTACTGAAGCGTGCTTGATACAGGTAAAACTTATCTCAATGCCGCTATCGGTAGCAAACACGTCATTTTCAGAATCAACCGCGGACTTGCATCCGGTGAAAGGAAACGAAAAAGCAGCAGCCATAATCAAAAAAGGAATAATGCGACTCATAGTATCAATCGGTATAATAACTCACAAATTTAGTATTTTTGCACAAATGAAACAACTCATACTGACCGCTGTCGCCACAATACTGGCAAGCGGTGCGGCACATGCTCAGACAATGACAGAAAAGGCATACAGACAACACATCCGGGGATATACGGTATATCTCCTTGACAGGATCAAGGATATGCCCGACGGCTACACATTGGAGAGGATGGGAGAAGATTCCGCGGAAGCGATGGTCAAGCTGGGGCTCAAAGGAGTCTGCGCGACAGGCTACTCCCAGGGAGGGATGATACTGATGCACCTGATGATACACCATCCGGAACTCATCGGCAGGGGCTTGCTCGGTTCGACGGCAGCACGTCCGAGTGCAATCTGCAACCGGACAACCCGGAGATGGATATCGCTTGCAGAAAAAGGCGACACAGAAGCGCTGGTCTCAGATATGTTCAAGACCATCTACTCCGCCTCATTCTTCAAAAAGAACGAAGATTCAATCCGACCGATCGCACGTATGCTCACCCGGGACGACCTGCGCCATTTCATCACCGGAGTCAAGGCCTGCCTCGACTATAACCTGTACGATGATCTTGACCGCATCAAATGTCCCGTTCTGGTAATCGGTTCAAACAATGACAACACCCTCGGAGGCGCCTCCAGCCTGGAAATAGCGGAACGTCTCGGATGCGATTTCTATATGTACGACGGCTACGGGCACTCGGTCTTTGACGAAGCGCCTGACTACAAGGACCGTATGTTCAGATTCTTCAACGAAGGGAGGTCTACCTGTCCAGATAATAGGTGACATAGGTCACGACCCTCACTTTCTTTATGTAAGGGGTATTGGTATCCCTGTCCTCAATGGAGAAAGTGCCCTGCGTCGCAGACTTGATTTTTCCCAGACGGCTGCCGGAATCCTGCGCGAACTTCCTCGCCGCCTCCCGGGCATTGGCTGTAGCCTCCTCAATCATCTCCGGTTTGATATCGTTCAGCGCCTCGAACTTATACTGCGTCTGATTCTCCCAGTCGTTGGCAGTCAGCACGACGCCGCTCTTCATCAGTTCCGAAAGACCTGTCTGGAGAGAAAGAACCTTGTCCACCTCGGAAGTGCAGACAGTTATGATACAGGTACACAGATAACGGTAAACACGGTCATTGTTGCCGTATTCGTTGGCATATTTGTCAGAAATCACAGGCGCCTTCACAGTGATATCGGCATCTGCGATCCCTCCATCGCGAAGAAAAGACATTATCTTCGCGTTGTCGGCATCAACCTCGGACAGAGCTGAGCTCAGGTCATTCCCCATCACCTTGTATGTAAGGGGCCAGATAACCTTGTCGGCCTTCACTTCCTTCTCGCACAATCCCTTGACGTCAACAGTCCTGTCATAAGACTTCAGCTTTGCGACGGACAGAGGCAGCATCGCTCCCGCGAGCACGACTGCCACGGATAATACAATTACTTTTTTCATACCTGCAAAATTACAAAAAATAGTATATTTGCCCGCTGAAACTACAAATAAAGTTCATCGTGAAAAAATAATTCCCACAGCGGAACAAATGACACTATCAGGAACATTCATTCTATATCTTGCAGCGGCCGCCGCACTGGGAGCCGTCGTAAGCGGCATAATAATATGGTCCGTCAAGAACAGCCGTATCAAGGTGCTGGAAGGCCGCCTTGAAAGTGACGGGCAGCGGCTCAAGGACAAGGACGAAGCCTACAGGGAGTCCCTCTCCGAACTCAAGCGCGTTCACGAAGAAGACCTGAAGCGCCAGCTTGAATCCGTCAAGGCCACAATGACAGCAGAGACTGAGAGGATTCTCAAAGACCGCGAGGAATCCCTCAGCAAAGGGAACCGCAGCAGTATTGACGAGATACTGAATCCCCTCAAGGAAAGCATCGAGAAGATGCAGAAGGCAATGACGGACAACGCCAAGGACCACCTGAAGAGCAACACCGAGCTAAAGGATCAGTTCGCTCACGCCATCAAGGACATAGAGGAAAAGACATCCAGCATAGGGGCCAAAGCCGAAGAGCTCTCCATCGCCCTCACCAGCAGGCCGAAGGTTCAGGGCGGCTGGGGCGAGCATATGCTCGAGGACATTCTTGCCAGGGAAGGCCTCGTCAAGGGAAAGCACTACGACAGGGAGGTTGCCAACGAAGACAGGAGCCGTCCGGACTTCGTCTTCCACTTCCGCGACGGAATGGAGCAGAAAGACCTGGTAGTGGACTCCAAGGTATCCCTCACAGCATTTGTGAACTACACCAACGCCGAAGATTCTGCCGAAAAGGACAAATACCTCGCCGAGCACGTTGCAAGCGTCAAGAAGCATATCGAGGAGCTCACCGGCAAGGAATACTCGCGCAAGATCGACAAAGGCAGGCGTTTCGCCGACTACGTCATAATGTTCATGCCGATTGACACTGCATTCCAGACTGTCCTGGCCAAGGAGCCCACCCTGTTCGACGAATCCTACCGCAAGGGTGTGATCATCGCCACGGAGCAGACAATTATGCCTTTCCTCAAGGTAATCGACATTACCTGGCGTAAATACCAGCAGGACACCAACATCGAAGAGATTCTCCGCGCCGCGGACAATATGATAGAGAGAGTGGGCAAATTCTACGATTCCTACCGCGATCTCGGAAAGAAGCTTGGAGCCGTATGCAAAGAATACAACAACGGCATCACCAAGCTTGAGGACAACGGCCAGAGCATCACGACTTCTGCCCGCCAGGTAATGCGCATAGGCGCGAAGAGGGCAAAAGGGAAATCGCTCGACACCCCTGACGAGACAGTTGTTCTGAGCGAAAATGAAGAAACGGAAGAATAATGGATTGGAGCATAATACTTGACGTATTGAAGGAAGCGGCCTCCATCAGTGTATTCGTCGTACTGCTGATGACTGTCATTGAAATAATCAATCAGCGGTCAAAGGGCAGACTGCTCACCTTCGCCAACGAAAGCCACGTGGGCACCGTGCTGATCAGCTCCGTTCTAGGAATCGTCCCGGGCTGCCTAGGAGGTCTAGCCACAACCTCTATGTACAACCGCAAACTCATCTCCTTCGGCGCTCTGATGGCAATGATGGTCGCCACCTGCGGGGACGAAGCCTTCATTATGCTCGCCACTATGCCTGAGTTCGCGATTATCATATTCTGCGGGCTGTTCATACTCAGCCTCATAGTAGGATTCGGCATAGACCTCATCGGAGGCAAGAAAAAGCAGGCCGTCATACCGGAGCCGAGTGACATAACCCAGGAGCAGGCCAAGGAAAGATGGTATCACGTCATACTCCACCATTTCCCGGAAATCTTCCTCTGGACCTTCGGCGTTATGGCCATCACAGCCATCGCGCAGAACTATATTGACATCAACGGTTGGATAAGCCATAACACGCCGTTGATGATACTTCTGGCCACACTCATCGGATGCATTCCCCAGTCAGGCCCGCACATCATATTCATAACTCTATTTGTATCAGGAGTGATTCCTCTGCCGGTACTCCTTGCCAGCTGCATCAGCCAGGACGGGCACGCAGCCCTTCCGCTCATTGCAGTGGACAAAAAAAGCTTCATCAAAGTAAAGCTCATCAAATGCGCGCTCGCTCTTGCCGTCGGATTCACAGCACTCCTTTTCTAGAGCCGCATACCATATTCATCAATTATTTTTGCTAACTTCGCGCTCATTCAATATTTATTTGGCCAGATGAAAAGACTGCTCTGCTCGGCACTGCTCTGCTTGTCCATATCAGCAACTCTTCGTGCTGAAGTGAAGAACCGCCCCGCAATATCCGCAGGCTGGACATACAGCAACATTACCAACACTGACAACATCCCGTTCACCTATATCGATCATAACGGAGTCAACTCCTACTACGTCAAACTTGCTTTCAACACCAAGCCCGGAGGGCGTTTCGAAGAATATCAGGAAATAATGAACTTCCCTGTATTCGGTGTAGGAGCAGGTCTGGACAATTACTCTGCGATGAAGTTCAAAAACAACTCCCGACTAGGTAACTTCGTCAACGTTTTCGCTTTTATGGAAGGGGCCTTCTACAAGAACAAATACTTCTCAGTCGGGTTCAACGCCGACCTCGGTCTGGGCTTCACCGACACAGTCTATGACGCGTTCACCAACCCGCTGGAGATAAACATCGGTTCCCCGATATGCATCTACATGAAGTTCGGCCCCCAGATCAAAGTCCGTCCGGGCGACAATGTCGAATTCATACTCAACGGCAACTGGTTCCACCACTCCAACAGCAACATCTGGATGCCCAACTGGGGTCTTAACAATATTGGCATCGGGGCTGAAGTCAGATACAACATCGACCAGCCTCACACGGAAGAGATCACTCGCCTCAGAAAGAAGCACGAATTCGAGAAGAAGCTTCACTTCGATGCATTCACTTCATTCGGCGTTCAGGCCAGCAAGACGGAATTCCGTGCCTACAACGGCATCGTAGAGGACCCGGAAGACAAAAAGACTGACTTCGTCAGCCACCCGCGCATGGGCATAGGCTTCGACGCAATGTACAGATACTGTCTGTTCTGTTCCACCGGCCTCGCCATCGACTGCAACTACACATGGAACAGCAGCATTCTCAGGGACTGCGACCGCATCCTCTACGGTCAGGAAGCCGTTGACAAAGGTCCGGGATACAGTCCGTTCAGCCTCTCGGCCGGATTCGCCCACGAATTCCACTACGGCAGCGTCTCCGCCTACTGCGGGATGAGCTGCTACCTCTTCCGTAAAGTCGGCATAAAAGATGACACAGGCCGCATTTTCCAGCGTGCCGGTATGCGCTTCCGTTTCCCCCGCCTCAAAAACATCTTCGTCGCCTGGAACGTACGCGCCACACAATTCTGCAACGCCGACTTCTTCGAATTCCAATTCGGCATCCGTATATAGTCATCAAGGTGTCAGACCCCTTGATGACACCTTTCCGCCCGCTTGGAAAGCAAAAAAGCCGACAAGTATTGTAACTTATCGGCTTTCAGTGTGGTTCCTAAGGGGCTCGAACCCTTGACACCCTGATTAAGAGTCAGGTGCTCTACCAGCTGAGCTAAGGAACCGGATTTTCAATTTCGTGACTCGTTCGGGGCTCGAACCCGAGACCCCCACATTAAAAGTGTGATGCTCTACCTACTGAGCTAACGAGTCTTCCAACCCTTCGTTTTGGGAGCACAAAGGTAGAATAATAGTTGATATTATCCAAATAATTTTCATGATTTTTGATTAGCTTTGCAACATGAAAAAAATAATCAGCATTTCACTTGCCATTATCGCAGCGGCAGTGTTCGCACTTTCCTGCAAAAATGCAGAAAACGAACAAGCTCGGCAGGAACAGGCCACAACAATGGATATGAACGTCAGAATAATCAGTGACAATCTCACGGCTGACGGAGTGCGCGAAATCAGCGTCGTACCGTCAAACGTTTGTTCAACCCGGATTGACATCTCCGTCAAGGACGGAATCATCCTTAACGTCAGATACACCAACGGCTGCTCGGGCAACACCCAGGGCGTCGCAGCTCTCGTAAAGGGAATGACAGTCGATGAAGCTGTCAAAAGACTCGACGGCATAGACTGCGCAGGCAAAGGAACAAGCTGCCCTGACCAATTGGCCAGAGCACTCAAATACATCCTGCTTTAAAATTCCGGGAAGTTTATGCCTCCTTCGGCATCACAGCCCAGCAGATAAGATAGGCCAATCCGCCTACGCCGCAGCAAAGCAGAAGAATAAGCCAGATAAGTCTGACAAGTGTAGGATCAACGTCGAAATACTCGGCGAATCCACCGCATACTCCTGCAAGCTTCTTCTCAGTTGAAGATAAAGTCAATTTTTTAGCCATATTCCAATATATTTATTTTCCCAAGGTGTCATCAAGGGTCAGACTCCTTGATGACCTGTCCCCATAATGGCAAATATACAAAAAATCAGGAACAATCCTTACGGAAAGTCCAACGGAGCGGCAGAACCGGCTTCGAGTCCTGAATCCTCTTCAACTGCGTCAGTGAATGTAGGTCAGAAGAGAAGAAATCACAGAAACCGTTCTTTTTCAAATACCTCAGGATAGCGATGCTGGACGGCCCGTACACACCGGTCAGCGACAGGTAGTTCGACTGGAAGCGACAGCCCATATCACGCAGTTCATTGAAAGAGTGCAGGTCCTCGGCCATATACGCATATCTTTCCGGATGAGCAAGAATCGGGCTCAAGCCCGCAAGCCCAAGAGCAAACACAACCTCTTTAAGGTTTGAGCTCTTGAAATAGTATGACATCTCTATGAGTATCGAAGAGGAGCCCGGAACGGAGTCCTCGCCATATGTCATAAGACTCTTAGAGTCCTCCTCCACCATTTTCTCAAAATCCTTCACCACCATATACTCGGCAGCAAGAGAAGTTTTCACTCCCAACTCTGCAGGAATCAGCTTTACAAACTTGTCATAAGCGTCCTTCACCACAGCCGCCGAAGAATCAGGATAGACGTCAGGATTTATATGAGGTGTGAAAACAATGTCCCTGCACCCTGCCTCTACCATCCACGAAATGGCCTGCAGCGATTCCTCTGCTGTCTTGAACCCGTCATCGACACCCGGAAGCAGATGACTGTGAATATCAAAAGTACCTATCTTCATTACCTTTCAGCCCTTATCGGATTATTCAGGAAATCATCGTAAGCAAGACGAATGCCGTCTTATCCCACAGGATTTCCCCCTCATAGCTTACCACTTTAGCTACTAGCTCAGTCAAAGCTTTAATTGTTAATTACTTGACAATTCCTTTTTCCAAATATTCGGCAAGATTTGTACGTACCTTGAACGCTGCGCCTTCGCCGGCAACCTTGGAAACATCCGAATCCACCATAAGCTTGACAAGTTCCTCAAATGAAGTCTTTGAAGGATTCCAACCGAGCTTGGCCTTTGCTTTCGTCGGATCGCCCCAAAGATTTACCACGTCCGTAGGACGATAGAAATCAGGGCTCACCTCCACAAGCACGCGTCCGGTCTTCTTATCCACACCTTTCTCGGAAGCGCCTGAACCCTCCCAGCGGAGTTCGATGCCCACATAGTGGAAAGCCAGGGTTGCGAACTCGCGCACAGTATGCTGCACGCCGGTCGCAATCACATAATCATCAGGTTTCTCCTGCTGCAGCATCAGCCACATACACTCAACGTAATCCTTCGAATATCCCCAGTCCCGCAGACTTGACAAATTACCGAGGTACAGCCTGTCCTGCATACCCTGCGCTATTCTGGCAGCCGCCAAAGTAATCTTCCTTGTGACAAAAGTCTCGCCTCTGCGCTCACTCTCATGGTTGAACAGGATACCCGAACAGCAGTACATACCATAAGCCTCACGATATTCCTTGACAATCCAATGTGCGTAAAGCTTGGCCACGGCATAAGGAGAATAAGGATGGAAAGGAGTATTCTCATTCTGAGGAACTTCCTCCACCTTTCCGTAAAGTTCGGAAGTGGAGGCCTGATAAATCCTGCAACTGTGTTCCAAATGACAGACTCGCACAGCCTCAAGTATCCTCAGAACACCTGTAGCATCGATATTCGCTGTAAACTCCGGACTATCAAAGCTCACTTGAACGTGACTCTGCGCAGCGAGGTTATATATTTCATCCGGCTTGACAGTATCAACCACCTTGACAATCGACATCGAATCACTAAGATCAGCATAATGAAGATGAAATCTCCCGCGTCCCTCAAGATGGGCAATCCTTTCCCTGAAGTCAACACTGCTTCTACGAATAATACCGTGTACTTCATAGCCTTTCTCAAGCAGGAACTCCGAAAGGTAAGAACCGTCCTGACCCGTAACACCGGTAATAAGGGCAACTTTTACTGATGGATCCTTGACAATTTTAGTGTCAAGGGCCTTCCCGATAACTTCCAGGCTTCTGGCAGAAATTCCCACCTTCCCGGAAAACCAGCGGCTCACCGCAGTCTCATCCTTTCCGATAGCCTTCGCGAGGTCTCTTTGGCTCATACCCTTTGAAGACATCTCCTTGCGGATACGCTCAAGTACTTCCTGATTTTTCATATAAATAAAATTTTAACTTCCATTACGGACACAAAAATACATAAATTTCCACAACTTAACAATTTAATAACAATATTTCAATTACTTGACAACATTTTGTTAACTGCTGATTTTCCTCACCCGATCACCTTTCGTCTATAATTCTGAAATTCCGCTCCAAGCAATAATCAGAATTGTTATATTCGCAACCGGTTAACGAAAATCAAACAAAAATCATCATGAAGAAATTAGCAATCTGTGCATTAGCACTTTTATTCTCACTCGGATTGTCAGCACAACCGGGTGGATTCGGTGGTCCCGGCGGAATGGACGGCGGTTTCGGCGGTCCCGGTATGGGTATGGGTCCCGGAATGGGCCCCGGAATGGGTATGGGCGGATTCGACATCTACGGTGACGTGAGAAAAGAATACGCAGCCAACAAGACAGAGGAACTCACAAGTATCCTCGAACTCAACGAGAAGCAGGTTAAGCAGGTCAAAAAAATCTACGGTCACACAGATGAATATCTTATGACCGAGATGATGGAGAAGATGTCAAAGAACCGTAGCGCAAACGGCGGTCCACAGGGCGGTTTCCCCGGAATGGGCGGTGGATTCCCGGGCGGAATGCCTGACTTCGAGAATATGGAAAGAGAAGTCCCTAAAGTAATTCCGATCTCAAAGAGAGAGCGCGAATACCGTGAGAACAAGATGTCCAAGATTCTCACCCCGGAGCAGTATGAGAAATGGCTCGAGATTGAAGCACAGGACCTCAAATTCATCGAAGAACAGGAAAAAGAAATGAGAGCGCGCTTCGAGAACCCTCAGGCAGCCCCTGCAGAATGATCTTCAACATAGCACACAACAGGAATGGCGGCCCGAAGGTCGCCATTCCTGTTATTGCGAGCTGCATCATCAGGAGACGAGCCTGCGAAAGAAGAATCATCTTACCGATAGCAAGTCGAGTTTATACAAAGATTCATAAATCCTTCATTTTTTAATGCAAAAAATGTATATTTGTTCGATTTGCGATAAAATTCCTGGATAGGAACCGAGTCGTGAACGGAAGATAAATTCCGCCAAATCTAGTTACCCCCCCCAGACCGTCCGAAAAGTCGGTTTTCGAACGTCTCAAGGTTGTTGATATGTAGTTGTTTAGACTCATTTCTCTTTCTTTTTTGAATATGCGATTCTCGGCGAGTTGTCTCGCGAGAGTTCCGTTATTTTACGATAATATGGGTTATTTTGCGTATTTCTTCCTTCTATACCATTGCCTTTACCAGGTTCTCAACCCCTCGCATTGATATTGCTCTGCGCAGATTGTACGACAATAGCATCAATGCCGTCTCTCCTATGACCTTACGCTTGCCTTTCAGCAGCAGATAAGACATTCCTATCGCCCGTTTAACAGTCCCGAACGGATGCTCTGACAAACATTTGCGCTCGTTCATCTTCTTTTCGTCCAGTCTGAAGCGGAACCTTACCACCTGCCTTGTTACAACCTTCTTGTCTATCCTGATGCCGGTGTCCGGCCTGTCATCATCATTATTGTCACGGCCTTTGACTTTCATAACCAGCTTGTCCTTCGAGAAGTCCGCTTCCTTGAACGCTGCCGTCGTGCACTTGTTCTTGCAGTTCTTGCAGGCCAGCTTGTTGCAATATCTGATGTCTCCGTTCTTCTTGATGGACTTCTGGCGGAGGATTGCTCCCTCGGGGCAGATTACCAGATTGCGGTATGGGTCGCGTATCAGGTATCCTTTCTTTGCCTCTTCAACCATCTGCTCCTCTGTCATCTTCAGCACTGCATCTTCATCAATGGTGTATTCCGTATTCTTGACAGTCACTATTCTTGGATTATCCATGATGCCGTCATATACTGCCGGAACGCATCCTGATTGCAGACACTTCTTTATATCCTCAGGCTCACGGCTGCTGAGGTCCATTTCATCTGCCTCAGAAGGGTTGTAGTCGAAGTCAACGTCCACTTCCGTCTCGCCGTCTCTCTGGATGACATTCGGCACTATGCCGTTCTCCAATGCCGCTGACATGTCTGACGAGCTCTGGTAACCCTTGTCTGCAACAGCTTCGATGACGTCCGCTCCTGTATCCTTCTTCACCTCTGTTGCCAGAGAGGTTATCTGACCGTGATCGGTCGGGCTGTTCGTAACCTTGAACCCTACCACCATGTGGCTTCCGTCTTCAACTGCCGTCTGGGTGTTGTAACCAACGCAGTATCCTTCATTGCATTTCATCAGCTTCGCATCCGGATCAGTGAGTGATTTCTGCTTCTGCCCTGTGCTCTCCATCTCTCTGAGATACCCCTCGTAGCGTTCCTTTCTCTCCTGAAGTGTCTTGAGTTTCGCCTCTATCTCATCTCTGGTCATCTTGCGCTCATCGTTCTCGGCATCCGCCTCTTCCAATGCCGCAAGATAATGCTTGATATTGGAGTCCAGCCACGCAAGACGGTCGTCCAACTTGTTCAGAGTGAAGTTCCTGTCCTTTGCATTTACGGCCTTGAACTTGCTGCCGTCTATCGATATGAACGACTTTGACAATATCTTCAGCCTCATGCAGTAACGATTGAACTCCTTGAACACCGGTTCCATGCAGTCGATATTGTCCTTTCTGAAGTCTGACAGGGTTCTGAAGTCGGGAGTGAGTTTCCCGGTAAGCCACATCAGCTCAACATTGCACCGGCATTCCCTCGCCAGCCTGCGTGATGAACGGACTCCATAGAAGTAACCGTAAAGCAACACCTTCAACAAGTCTCTGGGGTCGTAGGACGGTCTTCCCATTACTTCGGGAGTACTTTTCCCGAACCCGAGCTCCTGCAGATTCAACGAATCGACAAAAGCGTCAAACAACCGTACGGGGCAATCTTTCTCAACATAGTCGTCCAGGTATTCTGGAAAGAGCAAGGCTTCGTTCCGTTTGGTCTTTTCGATATATCCCATTTGCGCATCTTCTTAACTATCATAAAGTTACGAAAATTATCGCATATGTCAAAGAACTTTCTTG
>JAZLFC010000007.1:0-5951 GCA_045615565.1 Candidatus Cryptobacteroides sp.
TCCGCAGAATCCTTCAACTCAAAACTCAAAGCCTTCAGAGCACAACTGCGGGGAATAAGAGACCTGCCTTTCTTTATCTTCAGAATCTGCAAGGTCTTCGGTTAATCAACATATCTCCCACGGACTTTTGGCGGTGAGCCCCCTTTTCGCTTTCCTCGAGCCTTATCCTGATGTTTCTCCCGACCTTGCTGAAGAAATTCATATCCTCATCCCGGAGGACCTCCTCAAGCAGAAAGGGAGATATGGCGATTCCTATGATTTCGCACTCCTCGCTGATTTCTTTCAGTCTATATATTGTTCCGGGATAAATCAGTTCGAAGTCTCCGGCCTCTGCGGTCTGTCCGTTCAGGTTGATTTCTGACGAAACTGTTCCCCTGCAGCAAAGGGATATTCCGAAATTGTCGAAACGCAAAGGTTCTCCGTCTGCGGCCGACATCAGTGTGACGTGTTGTGAATTCAGGGAGACATTGCATTCTTCACCATAATATGTGTCCGGCAACGAGGCTGCTTTTTGTCTGATGGATTGTACTGAGAACTCCTGAGGTTGTATCGTCATTGTAAAAATAGAATATTATTCAGGTGGCAAATATACTGATTTTCTCCGTTAAGTAACGAATAGAACATTTTTATGACCTTTACGGACGTGAATAAGGACAGCATTGGCACAACATTGGCTTAACTTTGTATCCGAGTTACAGATTATGAGAATTATGAAAAAATTACCTGTTTTGATTTTTGCCGCACTGTCAGTATGTGCGTGCAATACCAATGGAATGGACCCCTTCGGCCCTTTCGGCCCGGGAGGAGACCAGCCTATGCCTCCCGGAACTGAAGGCAGCACATACGAATTCTCAACGATAGAATATGACGGCCAGCTTGCCACTGACAGCGATGACGAAGTGATCGACAAATCGGACTCCGATATCTATTGGGAAGCAGAGGCGGAATCTGACGGGACTTTCAAGAATACCATCAGCATTACATACAACGGTTCGAGCGCACAGGTTGACTTCAACAAGAAGGCGCAGGAGGTTTTTACCTGCACCATTGACGGCTCGGACGTAGTCATTTATCCTAATGGAGACGAAGTCAAAAAATGCGAAATCATTCTCTCCGGCACGTCCGACAACGGATCTCTAAAAATCTATTGCACCACCAATCCGGATGACAAGGAAGCCGGCAAGAAAGTGAAACTTACCCTTAACGGTGTCTCGCTCAAATCCCAGCGCGGCCCCGCAATCAACTACCAGGCAGGCAAGCGTCTGTTCCTGCATCTGGCTGACGGGACGGAAAACTATCTTGAAGATTGCGCGAAGTACAAGGATGACGTATACTATTTTACAGGAAAGACAAGTGCGGTCGAAGACCGTAAGGGATGCTTTTTCTCTGAAAAGGCGGTAGTCGTTAGCGGCAAGGGAAAACTCACTGTGAAAGGCAACTACAAGCACGCAATCAGTGTGGACAATGATTTCTATATGCGCCCGGGCCCTACGGTTGTCGTTATCGGAGCCGCGAAGAATTGTCTGCATTGCAACGATGAGATTCATTTCACCGGGGGATATTTCTATGCCAGCAACACGACTGCAGGAGGTAAGGGCGTGAAGACCGACAGTACGCTCGTCGTTGACGGAGGTCGCCTTGTAATCAACACCAGCGGCATATACGGCACGGATGACAAAGGTGAACAGGAATCCCCGAAAGGGCTGAAGATTGACGGAGACATTACCATCAACAGTGGGGATATCACAGTGCGTTGTGTCGGGAAATGCGAAGGTTCGGAAGGCATCGAGAGCAAATCGACACTCACCGTAAACGGGGGGAAGATTGATGTGATGGCCTATGATGATGCGATGAATGCCGCAACTCTGGTGAAGTTTACGGGAGGAGAAACTTTCTGCCTCTCAACCCATAACGACGGTATCGATTCCAACGGAGACATCAAGATTACCGGAGGAAAAGTCACTTCCATAGCTGCCAATATGGAGGCGGCCCTGGATAATGACAATCCGGGTGTGAACAGCAGCTTTGTCATTGATGGCGGAGAAATCATAGGTATTGGCGGAACAGTATATGCTCCGACTTCGACAAGCGCACAGTACTGCATCGTTTATAACGGATGCCCTCTGTCAACAACTCAGGAACTTGCCGTGAAGGATGAAAGCGGAAACAAGATTCTCGCAGTTACCTCGCCTCAGGGGTCTCAAAGTGCCGGGGTTCTTCTCAGCAGTTCGAAATTCGTCAAAAATGGCAAATATGCCATCTCTGTCGGTGAGACAACCTATCAGACTGTCACTCTGACAAACAAGATTACAACCATAGGCTCACAGACGGGACCTGGTGGTGGCGGCGGATTCGGCCCCGGCGGTCCAGGCAGATTCTGAGAAGGTGATAGGTTGATGGGAGGGCTTCCGATATCGGAGGCCTTCTCTATTGATGCTCTCCGCTCTCTCAGTCTATTTCTTGGGGAACAAAACTGATTTCCTTAGCGGGACAAAGTATGTCTGTTGTGTTCATCCGTCTAGACGAATGAATTCACATCACTCTTCTGAATATTTCCAGACATTATTGTTAACTTTGTGAAGCGATAACGATGAAACAACTGCTGCTCATACTTTCGTTCTTTCTGTCCTGTCTGTTCAGTGACGGGCGGATTTCTGATGCAGAGCAGTGCGCAAAGTTCTCATCGACAATTGTTGAGACCACCAAGCAGAATCAGTCGGACAGCAATCCGAACTATAATGCTCAGGCTATTCTTCCCGTTCAGTCTGCCAGGTTTTCCGGTGAAAACACCAATGTCACACCGTCAGTAAGATCGACGAGCTCCAGTCGCAGAACGCAGGTGTCGCAGAAATATCCTTTCCGCATAGTCAAGGCAGGAAAGGTCATTGACCGACACAATTTCTATATTTTCCTGACGGAACTTCTTCAGTTCCAGACAGGAACCCATTCTACAAGAAGATACATCCACACGATTTGCTGCCTTCTGATTTAAACCGGACGTTGTCTCCAGTTCAAGCAAATCAACATAGTATCAACTTATAGAACATCAGTAATGACAATACTTTTGCTGCTGGTCGGCCTTGGGCTTATAGTCCTCGGCGCAGACTGGCTTGTTGACGGAGCATCTGCCATTACTACTATCTTTTCACAAAAATTTAATACATCAATCAAATGGAAATCAATTTCAAGAGGGTCCATACAGGAAAGGACCTCGCAATATCAACAATAGTTCTTCTCGCCGGCATCGGCCTCTTCTTTGTCAATAAGGGCCTCGGCATCTTCATAGCCGTGTGCGGCCTAGCAATGTTCCTCATCTATAAGGGTGGCTACAAGAAAGACGGACAGGGCATACTCCTCACAAAGAAGTCCGAGGACCTCTGCAAAGCCTGCAAGGGTTCAATTGTCGAATTTCTCGGCGGCAAGGATTGCATCCCTGCTGTCAAGAAAGGCAACGAAGGCGGCAGCATCCGTCTTGATGTGTACTACAACACAGCCGAAGGTGTGGCTTATGCACAGCTGTACGACTTCTGCAACTACACTTATGAGCCTGCCACAGAAGTGGTGGAACTCAAGGGAGACAAAGCGGACAAACTCACCTCACAACTGTAGAAGATATGGAAAAGAAACAAGTGAAAAAGGTTCATAGCCTCTCTGATATTCTGATTTCAGTTGCTATTCTCGCTTTCGGCTTGCTGTTTACCTTCGTGATTCCATCCTGGAGCTGGTTGGGAATCTCTCTGCTGATTACTGCTGCTTTTATGCTGCCTTTTTATAGAACGGGATACGTAATAGATTCCCAGAAGGGTATTTTCCGCAAAAAGGAAATTCTGCTCCCACAGGAGTGCAGGGAACAAATCAAAGACTATATTGAGGGCAATGCCGCAAATCTGAATGTCGATCCGTTCAAGAAAGGTGGTCTGCTGCTCGAATGGTACTTCAAGAAAGACCGCTCAAAGCAGTTCGGTCAGCTGTATGATTATGAAGGCAACGTCTATACAGCCCAAAGCAAATTGTCGGAACTTGGCGAAGAGCAAATCAATACACTCCTGAAATATCAATCATAAACATCGGAATCAACTTATGGCACTGTACCTGCTTATTTTCTCCATCATCGTAGTAACCTGCGTATTCCTGAACAAGTTTTCAGGCAAAATCGGGATTCCCGTCCTGCTGTTCTTCCTTATGCTCGGCCTTCTCTGCGGAAGCCGCTACGACGAGTTCGCTTCCACCTCCGGATGGCTGGTCGGAGACATCAGCACCATAGCACTTATATTCATTATGTTCTATGGAGGGTTCGGAACAAGATGGAAGTCCGCGAGACCGGTGGCGGTAGAGGCTGGCCTGCTTGCCACTGTAGGCGTGGTGCTGACGGCCGCATTCGTAGGGCTGTTCTGCCATTTTGTGCTCAAATGGGCCTGGTTGGAGAGCTTTCTGATGGGTGCAGTGATAAGTTCCACCGATGCGGCGACGGTATTTTCCATTCTGCGTACACGCAAGCTCGGACTGAAGAACAACAGCGCTCCGCTGCTTGAGGTGGAGAGCGGTTCCAACGATCCGATGTCATATATGCTTACGGCTGTGATGCTGTCCCTCTTTACGGGCGGCATCTCTGCCGGAGGCGTAATATGGAAGATATTCTCGCAGATTGTATTCGGCGCGGGAGCCGGTCTTGTCATCGCGACGGGAGCGGTATTCCTGCTGCGCCGGATAAGCTTCCATAACAACGGTTTCGACCTGCTGCTCTTCATTTCAATTGCGCTGCTCTCTTATGCGCTGCCTGACCTTGTAGGGGGCAACGGATATCTGAGCGCCTACATAGTGGGTATATTCCTCGGCAATACTGAATTCCCGGAACGCAAGCCCCTCGTGTCTTTTTTTGATGCAATCACCAGCCTGATGCAGATTGTGATTTTCTTCCTGCTCGGAATGCTTGCCATACCGTCGGCCCTGCTGCATTCCCTGCTGCCGGCACTGCTGATTTTCCTCTTCCTGACCTTTGTCGCGAGACCCCTTGCCGTCTGCGGCGTGCTGGCTCCCTTCAGGAAATATCCTTTCAGGCAGTTGGAACTCATTTCGTTTGTGGGACTTCGCGGCGCGGCATCGATAGTGTTCGCCATCACAATATTGACTTCCGGAGTGGCTCTTCAGAACGACATCTTCAGCATTGTTTTCTGCATCGTACTGGTGTCCATCGCCCTTCAGGGCTCGCTGATTCCGGTCGTTGCCAAGGGAACCGGGATGACCGACACCGGCGAGGACGTGATGACCACGTTCAGCGATTTCAGCGAAAATGCGGAGATGTCCTTCGGAGCCATCAGCATCAAGGAATCCAGCAGCTGGGCTGGCCGCTGCATCAAAGAACTTGACCTGCCGCAGGACTGCCTGATAACCCTGGTTGTCAAGGGGAACGAACGGATTGTACCCAAAGGCGACACTCTGCTGGACGCCGGCGACGAAGTGGTTATATGCACCCGCTCATATCAGGACGAATCGACAGACCGTCTTATCCAGCACCCGCTTTCCGAAAACAGCAGATGGGCTGGTCACAAGGTGAGCGAATACCCGAAAAGCGACAAGAGCCTTCTGGTGATGATTCAGCGTGGCGATGAGAGAATCATTCCTAACGGCAACACGATTCTCAGAAACGGGGACGTCCTGGTTCTTCTGAAACGGAATTCATAATTTAACTTCATTCGTCCAGACGGATGAACTCTGATACTCACAAAATAGAAGAAGCCAGAATCATTCGAGTCTGACTTCAGCGGGGGCCCAAAGCAGGACAATGCCCTGCGATGAACCGATGCAAATATACACATTTTGCGTAACTTCGCAATATGAAAAGCATCTGCAGCGTATATCTTGATGCAAGGGCAGATTTTATGTACTTTTGCATAGCAGACAGATTCGTATATGCCGTCAGAGAAGATACAGAAAACGCTTGCCTGGTTGGA
>JAZLFC010000008.1:0-71951 GCA_045615565.1 Candidatus Cryptobacteroides sp.
AAGTAACTTTGTGACAGGATGTGATTGAATGTGATAAAAACGCACCAAGGGCATTTCTTGCGAAACGCCCTTGGTAAGTGATTTATTTACGCAATTATTTGATTTTCAGTGCGTAAGTGATTGATTATCAGTCTAATACTCCTCCTCGTCGAAGAAAAAGTCGTCTTTGGTCGGGTAGTCGGGCCAGATGTCTTCGATGGCCTCGTAGATCTCACCGTCATCTTCGAGTTCCTGGAGGTTCTCAATCACTTCCTCTGGGGCTCCTGAACGATTTGCGTAGTCAATAAGTTCATCTTTACTTGCCGGCCATGGTGCATCGTCCAGGCTGCTGGCTAATTCTAAAGTCCAAAACATAGCGAATTTGTTTAGGTCGCAAATATAGAGAAAAAAACGAAAGAGCAATTTATTTTACATACTTTTGTACTGACATTTGATTCACCATCGAATATGGCATATTCCAGAGGAGATTTGTATGATGAGAAAGTGACCGCGGAAATCGCCGGCCACGTAAAAGAGATTCTCAGGCTCATAGGCGAAGACGCTGAGCGAGAAGGGCTTCTGAAGACACCGGAGAGGGTGGCAAAGGCCCTCCAGTTCCTTACAAAGGGCCAGCACGAAGACGGCATCGGAATCATCCGTTCCGCTATGTTTGACGAGGAGTACCAGCAGATGGTTCTCGTCAGGGACATCGAGTTGTTCTCAACCTGCGAGCATCATATGCTTCCTTTCATCGGCAAATGTCACGTAGCATATATTCCTAACGGAAAAATCACCGGACTCAGTAAAATCGCACGAGTCGTGGAGACCTATGCCCGCAGGCTTCAGGTTCAGGAGAGACTCACAGTCCAGATCAGGGACTGTATCCAGGAGGCTCTGCATCCTATTGGCGTGGCCGTAGTCATCGAAGCCAGCCACAGCTGCATGCAGATAAGAGGTGTCGAGAAGTCCAACGCCATCACCACCACTTCCGCTTTCAGCGGAATCTTTCTTAAAGATGAGAGGACCAGGAACGAATTCCTGCAACTTATCAGAAAATAATCAGCGTCCCAGCTCTTCCAGCTCACTGTCGGCCTTTATCTTGTCTATGATGGCCGTCACGATACGGTACGCCCTTGAATCCTTCGTATAGACCGCCGGGGCCACGAAGCCCACTCTCCCCTGCCTGTGGAGCTTGGCGGCAGTCTTGCTCTTCTTCTCGTCCGCAGGATTGAATACTGCTATCGAGTGTCCGCCGAACATTCCGACAATCTTCATACAAGGCACGTCAGTCTCCCCGTCGCCCATATATATCATATGTGGGAAAGATATGCGTTTCTTGTCATCCGCTATGGATGAATTCACCATCTTTGTGTCCTGGGCGCTGAAAATACCCTTGTTGATCTTGAACAGGAACTGCGTCTTTGCAGTATAGTCGACTGCGACACCCGGCCACTCGGCTTCCCCTTTCTCATTGTATATGAATGACCCTGCGAAGATATGCTTGAACTCTCCGGCAATCGGGCTGCCTTCGATTATTTCCTTCAACCCGCTGGAATTGATATAATGCTCCACCCTGACTCCGTGCTTCTCGCCATATTCGTTGATAAGGCCGAACCACTCGCGAACCCCGTCATAAAGTTCTATGTGCTTTCCGAACTCCCGGAACTTCTCACGTCTCAGGGTGATA
The DNA here is from genome assembly GCA_045615565.1 of Candidatus Cryptobacteroides sp. Lineage (GTDB taxonomy): Bacteria > Bacteroidota > Bacteroidia > Bacteroidales > UBA932 > Cryptobacteroides. The sequence goes on from JAZLFC010000008.1 coordinate 1,667, forward strand.
CCTGACTTATGGGCCTCATCGAACATCAGTTTCATATAGGAAAGTACATTGCTTGCATCCTGGCCGATGGCAATCTCATTGCTCATATCCCAGAATTCGGGAGCTGTCCTGCCCACAGCCTGGATAAAACCGAATTCCTGCATATTGCCGGGAGACAGCGTCCCGTCATAATCATAAATAATTGCAACAATAGGCTTCTTCATTTCACCACAAATTTGAAGGTTTCGCCACAAATATGCTGAAATTTCGCCACAAAACGCAATATTTCCATTGTTTCCGTCTGTGCGGAGAGTATTTTTGCAGAAGCGCAAAAAGCAAAATGAAGACAAACATGCAACAATACCTATCCATTCTTCAGGACACTATCAGGAAGAACTGGAACAAAGCGGCTCTCTGCAACTATAAAGGTGAAGAAATCAGCTTCCGCGACCTTGCAGTCAAGATTGAAAAGTTCCATATCTTCTTCAACAATATCGGCATAGAAAAAGGGCAGAAAATCGCTCTCTGCGCCAAGAACAGCGCAAGATGGGCTACGAGTTTTCTCTCCATCAACACATACGGAGCAGTGGTAGTCCCCCTTCTGAACGAATTCCACCCTTCTTCAATATCACATCTGGTCAGCCATTCCGAGTCGAAAGTCCTGTTCACTGATGCGGAAATCTGGGCCAGGCTTGACAAGTCTGAGATACCGGGCCTTCGCGCTGTCATAAACAACAATGACTACACTCTCCTATACTATGCCGACGATTCCATAAAAAAGGCGTTCGACGGCTTGAAAGAAGCATTTGAAGCCCGCTTCCCCCTCGGCTACGAGCGCGAAAACGTCAATTTCGACATACCGGAAGACAAAGAGCTGGCGGTCATCAATTACACCTCCGGCACCACCAGTGCCCCCAAGGGTGTCATGCTTAGGTATGAGTGCTTCAGCACAATGGTCAATTTCGCAATAAATGAAGTTGAAATCGGCAGCGAGGACAGTATAGTCTCAATGCTCCCGATGGGGCACATATACGGACTTGTCTTCGAATTCATCTTCCCTCTCTGTTTCGGCGCGACCATCTACTATTTCGGCAAGACACCGTCTCCTACCCTGCTGTTAAAAGCGATGAAGGACGTACAACCGGTCATGGTCATCTGTGTACCCCTCGTTATGGAGAAAGTATACAAATCCAGCATAAAGCCGACCATCAGCAAATGGTGCATGAAGGTATTGCTGGCAATCCCCGGCATCAAGGGAGCCTTGTACCGCAAGATCGGCAACAAGTTGAAAGAAGCATTCGGCGGAAATGTCAAAATCTTCATTATGGGAGGAGCCGCCCTCAACCCGGCAGTCGAAAAATGCTTCAAGCACATCAGACTGCCATATACGGTAGGCTATGGAATGACAGAGGCTTCTCCTCTGCTGACTTTCGAACATCCTGAAAAATACATACCCGGATCCTGCGGAAAAGCCATCAACTGCTGCGAAATCAGGATAGACTCAGATGACCCGCAGAACATAGCGGGAGAAATCCTGGTCAAAGGCGCCAACATCTGCAGCGGCTATTTCAAGAACGAAGAGGCCTCCGCAAATGCATTCACGGATGACGGATTCTTCCGCACCGGAGACCTCGGCATCATGGACAAGGCCGGAAATCTCTTCATCAAAGGACGCAGCAAGAACATGATTCTTTCAGCCAACGGCCAGAACATCTATCCCGAAGAGATTGAAGCGATCATCAATGCCCATGACTACGTAGCCGAATCCGTCGTAGTTGACAGGAACAGCAAGCTGGTAGCTCTGGTATTTCTTGACAATGATGCCATAAAGAAAGCCGGCCTGGACGACGAAGCAATCTCCGATATCCCCGAAAGCGTCAGGGTCAACTCAAACAGGCAGCTCCCTTCCTACAGCCAGATCACGAAGGTCGAGCTCATCCTTACCCCTTTCGAAAAAACCCCGAAGATGAGCATCAAGCGCTTCCTTTACAAATAATCCGTGACAAATTGTCACTGGTATAAAGATTGCCAGCTATCCTGCCGGGAGCAGATAGCTGGCTTTTTCAGCGGGGCCTCCGGCAGACAGTCTTTTGACTGGAAGTGCTGACAGCCGGCTTGGCTTTGGGACAATTCAGCGGGGCCTCCGGCAGACCGACTTTTACCGAAGGTGTACAGGCAGGAGGGCTGTCGGAGGAACCCGCTGAAGAGAAAAAAAGAAAACAAAAAACTAAAAATACAGACACTATGGCAACAAAGACATTGAAGGGACAGATAGGAGTAACAACTGAAAACATCTTCCCTGTCATCAAGCAATTCCTCTACTCAGACCACGAAATCTTCCTCCGCGAACTCATCGCAAACGCAGTCGACGCCAGCCAGAAACTCAAAGCGCTGGCCGGCAGCGGAGACTTCAAAGGAGAACTCGGAGACCTCAAAGTCGAAGTCGAGCTCGACGAAAAAAAGAAAGTGCTCAAGATCACCGACCACGGAATCGGAATGACAGAAGAGGAAGTCGACAAATATATCAACCAGATTGCATTCTCAAGCGCAGGCGAATTCCTGGAGAAATACAAAGACCAGATGGCCAGTATAATAGGCCACTTCGGCCTCGGATTCTACTCTGCCTTCATGGTAGCAAAGAAGGTCACGATAGACACATTGAGCTGGAAAGAAGACGCAAAAGCCGTAAAATGGACGTGCGACGGCTCCCCCGAGTACTCGATGACCGCAGGAAAGAAAACGGACCGGGGAACCGTCATCACCCTCGAACTCGATGACGACGCAGAAGAATTCGCAGCGAAGGGCAGAATCAGCCAGCTTCTCAACAAATACTGCAAATTCATGCCCGTTCCTGTCACCTTCGGCAAAAAGACAGAATGGAAGGACGGAAAGAACGTCGAAACCGACGAGGACAATGTAATCAACTCCATCGAACCTATCTGGACACGCACGCCTTCAGAGCTCAAGGACGAAGATTATCTCAAATTTTACCGTGAACTCTATCCTATGGACGAAGAGCCGATGTTCTGGATCCACCTCAACGTAGATTATCCCTTCACCCTCACGGGCGTACTCTACTTCCCCAAGATCAAGGAAAGGATGTCCATCGACAAGAACAAGATTCAGCTCTACTGCAACCAGATGTTCGTCACAGACCACGTAGACAACATCGTTCCCGACTTCCTGACACTCCTCCACGGAGTCATCGACTCTCCGGACATCCCGCTGAACGTCAGCAGAAGCTACCTTCAGTCAGACTCCAACGTAAAGAAAATCAGCACTTACATCACCAAGAAGGTCGCAGACAGACTTGAAGAGATATTCAAGGAACAGAGAGAAAAATATGAAGAGAAATGGGACAACCTGAAACTCTTCATCGAATACGGTATGCTCACCGACGAGAAATTCGCAGAAAGAGCTATGGGTTTTGCCCTGTTCAAGAACACAGAGAACAAATACTTCAGCTTTGAGGACTATCGCAAAGCTATCGAAGGAAGCCAGACCGACAAGGACAAGAAAGTCGTTTACCTCTACGCCACCGACACGGAAGTCCAGTACAGCCGGATCGAAGCGGCAAAGAACAAGGGCTACGACGTCCTTCTTATGGACTGCGAACTTGATTCACACTTCGTAAACCTGCTCGAAACCAAGATCAAGGACAGCAGATTCGCCAGAGTGGACAGCGACGCCGTCGACAACCTTATCCCTACAGAGGAAAAGGCAAAGCCCGAAATGTCCGATGAGGACAAGAAAACACTTGACGAGCTGTTCAAGTCAGTGCTTCCTGAAGGGAACGACTATATAGTCGAAGCCGAGAATCTGGGAGAAAACGCCGCACCGGTGCTAATCACCCAGAGCGAATTCATGCGCAGATACCGCGAAATGTCAGCTCTCGGAGGCGGAATGAACTTCTACGGCGAGATGCCTGCCGGATACAACATCAAAGTCAATATGGAGAATCCTCTGATCGCCAAGATATGGGGTGACCGCGAAGGTACGAAGGAACTCCTGCACCAGGTCGTGGATCTGGCGCTTCTGGGCAACGGAATGTTGAAAGGAAAGGCTCTGGCAGAGTTTATCGCCAGAAGCCAGGAACTTATCAAATAATCAGGCTTCTTTCTGAGCGTCCAGGTAATCCACGACATCCCGGACCGTCTCGAAATCGGCCAGCTTTTCATCGGGGATGACTATTCCATAGTCGTCCTCGATTTTCATAAGAAGTTGGAGGATATTGAGAGAATCGGCTCCCAGGTCTTCCTTGATGCGTGATGACGGCTGCACTGCGGATGCATCTATACGCAACTGCTTTGCGAGTATTTTCTGAACTTCTTCAAACATATATCTATCCTTCGTAATGATCATATTTGTCGAGAGCGGCGGTAATCTTCTCCGAAAGTGAACCGGCTTCCATCCTGTATGCCTGCTCGATACATTTCTCCACCGCTACTGCCTTGCTGCTTCCGTGCCCCTTCACGACTACCTTTGATGTGCCCAGGAGCACGCTTCCGCCATAATTCTGATAATTCATGAATGATTTGAGATCTGCAAACATTTTCTTCTGAAAAAGAGCGCCGATCTTATAAACGGTGCGTGAGAAAATAGTCTCCTTGACCTTCAGGAGAAGTTCCACCGCCGTACCTTCCGTGGTCTTGACAAGCACGTTTCCGGAGAAACCGTCGCAGATGACCGCATCATACGACCCTGAAAGGAGGTCGCGGCTTTCCATATTGCCCACGAAATTGATGCAAGGCAATTCAGACAATGTCCTGTAGGTTTCCTGTCTGATACTGTCGCCTTTCTCCGCCTCTTTCCCGACATTGAGAAGAGCAATACGAGGATTCTTGATGCCATAGACATTTTCCAGATAGAGGGATGCCATAATGGCGAACTGCCTGAGATAAGCCGCTGTCACTTCCACGTTCGCTCCACTGTCGCAAATGCCCACGATTCCCCCGTTCATAGTCGGAAGAATTGGACAGAACGCAGGCCTGATTACACCTTCCAGGACACCTATGCGCGTCAGGGCTCCCGCCACCAGAGCTCCGGTGGAGCCCACGCTGACCATCCCGGCAATGTCATCCTCGTCACGGAGTAGCCTGATTGCCTTGATCATGGAGCTTTCTTTCTTCAGACGTATGGCATCCGTAGGTTTCTCATCGCAGAGAATAACATCCGGCGCGTGCACAATCTGCAGCCGGCTTCCGTCATATTCTTTGCCTTCAAGACCGGCCCTTATGACGGATTCGTCCCCGGTAAGAATCAGGAACAGGTCCTTGAACTTGTCAAGGGCGGAAAGACTTCCCTCGATATTTGCCTTCGGACTGTTGTCTCCGCCGAAGCAGTCAACCACTATCTTTATCATACGATTTTCTTTACATATGAGCGACGGCGTTTGTTCCTGGTCTCGTCGAAACGCTTCCAAAGATTCAGGATAGCCGCATTGTCCTCAAGGTTCAGATTTGTGTCCGCATATTTCACTCCCGGAGCGGCAAGCATCCGTGCAAGCTCATTGGCGATAATCACGCTCACTCCCCTGTTGAGCCATTCAGGATCCACACCGATCAGTCCGAGATCTATCACTTCCGGATGTTTCAACGCCTTCAACACCCTGATCAGGGCAAGAGGAGTGAGGCGTCCGCCTGCTGTCCTCATAGCCTTTGCGATGCAAGGGAAACATACACCCATGGCAACAGGCCTGTTCCGGTCGTCAAGTATCACTATGGCATGTTTCTCATCGATAATCAGATTGAAGTTGTCGATAAGGAGTTTCTTCATCCCATCGGAGAACGGAACGGTGCCATAAACCTTTTCATATGACTTGTCAAGGATTTCGAAGAACCCGTCAGCATATTTTTTAAGGAAGTCCTTTCCGCTTTTTGCCTCTCCGATATGGAGCCTATAGCGCCTGAGCACGAAATCAGCCATCCTGCTCATCTCTTCTATGGATTCCGGGTCCTTCGGATAACGTATCTGGCTCTCTGTCCAGTCCACCTCCTTGGCATAGCCCAATCTCTCTATGAACTTTCCGTAATATTCATAATTATAGGCTTCTTCGAAAGTCGACATCTGGTCAAAGCCTTCGATCAGAAGGCCTTCCCTTTCCAGGTCAGAGAATCCCAGAGGCCCCACAACCTCCTCCATACCCTTGTCACGAGCCCATCTCTCGACAGCCTTGAACAAGACTTCAGCCACTTCAAAGTCATCAATTACGTCAAAACGCGTAAAGCGGACACGCTTCTGCCCCCATTTCTCATTGGAAGAATGCTGAAGGATACCGCTGATGCGTCCGGCCATCACGCCGTCCTTATAGGCATTGTAGTACACGTCCTCACTGGTATCGTGGTAAACGTAATCCTTGCGGAAAATTTTCCTTTCGTCCATATAGAGAGGCGGAACATAGCAGGGGTTGCCCTTGTACAGCTTGTTCGGAAAATTGAGGAACTCCCTGCGTTGAGAGCAGGTTTTCACTTCTCTGATTTCAATCATGACTGAGTTATCTGCGTTTTGAATGGAATGCCACGCCCACACCATTCGGGCCGCAATGGCTTCCGGCCGTAGGGTTTGTAACGACATATTCTATTTCAAGGTCGTCACCGAACTTCTCCTTGAGCATTGCCCCGAACTCCCGCGCCAGGTCTTCAGCATCCGTATGGCCCACTATGAAGCGGTGGCTCTTGATGTCATCCCCAAGTTCCTCCACGTACTTCAACAGGGCGTCCATCGCCTTGATCCGGCCTTTCTCCTTACCTATGCTCTCCATCTTGCCTTCCTGGCTCATATAGATTATCGGCCTGATACCTATGAGCCCGCCCATAGTGGCTGCAATGCCTCCCACACGGCCGCTGCGGCGGAAGAACTTGAGGTCATCTGCAAAAAAGTACTGGCTGTAATGGTCCACTTCCGTCTTAGCCCATTCTTCAATCTCTTCCGGAGTCCCGCCTGACTTGAGCAGATCACCTATCTCACGGACTATGAGGTAACTTACAATCGTTATTCCCTTGGTATCGACGCCTATGAACTTCCGCTCGGGATATTTGGCCCTGAGTGTCTCGAGCGCCTTGTGCATATTGTTGAAAGTCATAGTCATAGCTGCAGAGAAATGCACATACAGGATGTCATTCCCGGCGGCGAATTCAGGTTCGAAATATCTGATATACTCTTCCTCGCTTATTGCGCTTGTGGTAGGAAGGGCTCCGTTGCGCAGGCTGTCGTAGAATGCGTGCGAATCATATTTCTCGTAATCAACGAACGGATAAACATTCTTTGCATCCACGCAGTATGGCATACTGATCAATTTATAGCCATATTCACGCGCCACTTCGGGCGTTATATCAGTGTCAGTGTCTGTAAAATAAGTCCACATATCATTCGAAAATAAAAATATAGTCAAATACCGGCTGTCCGCCGTCAATCATTATCACCTCAGAACGTCTGTATCTGGAAGAAAGCGATGAACGCAGCGACTCCGCCTCTTCTTCGGACACGTCCTTGCCCTTGAACGCAAGGATTACGTCAAATGATGCCGCATCCAGTTTTTCGCACAACGTCTCGGACGCTTCCTGACGGCTTGCGGAACTGCAGATGATATCGTTTGACACAAAGCCCATATAATCGTCCCTGCTGACTTCGTCCGTATCGCGCACGGCTCTGGAAACCATTGCCACGTTCACTGACCCTATCACTTCCTCCGCCCGGGAGAGAAGGGCATCGCTGTCCTGCTCGGAAAAATCCAGGGACCCGAGCACGGCATATCCGGCGCCCACCGTTTTGGTCGGAATCACGTAAACCTTCGACTCCTTGTACAGCGATGCCGCCTGTTCGGCAGTCATAATCACGTTGGAGTTGTTCGGGAACACGAAAATCCTGTCGGCATTTACCTTGGAGAATGCCTTCACGAAACTGTCCGCGGAAGGATTCATCGTCTGTCCTCCCTCGATTATCTCGTCGGCTCCCATATCCCCGAAAGTTCCGGCAATGCCCTCTCCCGATACGACTGCAACAATGGCAGTAGCCTTGTGAGGAGCTTTGCCCAGTTTCTCTTCCATATGGTTCTCGTGATGCTGAAGGGTCATATTCTCAACCTTTATTGTGAGATATTCGCCCCACTGCTGGCATCGGTTGAGTATGTCTCCCGGCTTTCTGGTATGAACGTGAACCTTTATGATGCTTCCATCCCTGAAGAACACGAGACTATCACCGGCCGACTCGAGACAGTCTTTGATTACCGACTCGTCGAAGCTGTCAAGATTGACTTTGGACCGCTGGAGCCTGAGAAGGAATTCCGTGCAGTAACCGAATTCCAGTTCGCTGTCTTCCGTGAAAGCGGAAAGGTCACGATTGGACGTCTGCGGGCCTGTTTTGTCTTCCTCCTGCCCGTCATAGTTCCTGCCGTCAACCGCGTCCCTCATTCCTTCGAAGATATATACCAGCCCCGCACCTCCGCTGTCCACCACGCCGGCTTTTTTCAAGACATCCAGCTGGTCAGGAGTGCGGTCAAGAGCCTTCGACATCTCCGTGCACAGTACCCGGAAATATTCCTGCAGATCAGCTGCGCCGCCGTCGTTTGCGGCATGCACGGCCGTTTTTAGAACCGTCAGCATGGTTCCTTCCACCGGCACGGCGACGGCTCTGTACGCTTCCTCGACAGAAGTAAGCATCGCGGCTTTCCAGAGATTGAGATCCGCTTCCGTCGCATCTCCGAGTCCTCTGGCTATTCCTGAAAAGATACGGGAAAGAATCACGCCGGAATTGCCTCTCGCTCCGTAAAGCATTCCTGAAGACACCGTCGATGCTGTCAGGGCAAGTGAGTCATGATGCGACGCCGCGGCAGAGTCCCGTCCGGAACATATGGTCATAAACATATTGTCTCCCGTATCTCCATCGGGGATCGGGAAGACATTCAAATCGTTTACTGTTTTCCGGCAGGTGCCGAGCCTTGATGCGCCCAGCCTTACCATGTTCAGATACTTATTTCCTGTTATGGTTTCAATACTCATTACAAATGGTATTTACTCCCATTCGATTGTTGAAGGCGGTTTAGGTGAAATATCGTATACTACTCTGTTGACACCATCGACCTTGCTGATGATTGCAGTTGCGACCCTCTGAAGAAAATCGAATGGAAGGTTAATCACTTCTGCCGTCACTGCGTCCACTGAATTGACAGCGCGCAGGGCGACAACGTTTTCATATGTTCTGGCTCCGTCCTTGATTCCCGTGCTGCGTACAGGGAGAAGAACGACTGCAGCCTGCCATATCTTATCATAAAGGCCCTCTTCACGAAGCATATCGATGAATACGGCATCCGCTTCCTGAAGGATGTGTACTCTCTCCGGGGTTAGTTCTTCGAGGCAACGCACTCCCAGTCCCGGTCCCGGGAAAGGATGACGCCCAAGGAAATGGCTGTCAAGCCCGAGCTCCGCGCCCACTTCTCTAACCTCATACTTATAAAGATACTTGAGAGGCTCCACAAGACCGAAATTCAGGTCCTCAGGAAGGCCTCCCACATTGTGATGACTCTTAATCGTACCCTTGTCGCCATGTGACTCTGCAATATCAGGCCAGATCGTGCCTTGCGCGAGCCATTTTGCATTTTCGACTTTACGGGCCTCGTCAGCGAAAACATCCACGAACGTCTTGCCTATGGCTTTTCTCTTGAGCTCAGGGTCCTTGATTCCCTTGCAAGCCGCAAAAAAGCGATCAGCCGCACGCACTCCGACAACATTGAGGCCCATGCCCTCATAGTGGGCAAGCACGTCTTCAAACTCATTCTTGCGAAGCAGACCGTGGTCCACGAAAATACATACAAGATTGTGACCTATGGCACGGTCAACCAGAAGCGCTGTGACAGTTGAGTCAACACCGCCCGACAGTCCGAGAACAACGGTATCGTTACCTACCTGTTCCCTGATTTCCTTTATCGCATTCTCTACGAACTGCGCAGGATTGATTTTTTCTCCGTTATACATTGTGTATAAAAATTATTCTCCCCTGGAATAGTTTGGCGTCTCCTTGGTTATGGTCACATCGTGCGGATGACTCTCTGCCATACCGCTGGACGTCACTTTTGTAAACCTGGCAGTCTGCAGCTCGGCAAGATTATGCGCGCCGCAGTATCCCATACCGGAGCGGAGACCGCCGATAAGCTGATAAACAGTTTCCTCAAGTGTCCCCTTATAAGGCACGCGTCCCACAATACCCTCCGGGACGAGTTTCTTTGTCTCCACGTTTGACTGGAAGTAACGGTCCTTAGACCCTGCGGCCATAGCGTCCAGGGAACCCATTCCCCTGTATGTCTTGAACTTCCGGCCGTTGTATATTATCGTCTCGCCAGGTGCCTCCTCCGTGCCGGCGAACATGGATCCGCACATAACACAGTCACCACCTGCCGCGAGAGCCTTGACTACGTCACCGCTGTAACGGAGTCCTCCGTCTGCGATAACGGGAACACCGAGTTTGTGAGCCTCCTTCGCGCACTCGAATATGGCTGTCAGCTGAGGTACGCCGACTCCGGCGACAATGCGTGTCGTACAGATGGAACCCGGGCCGATACCGACCTTGATTCCGTCGGCTCCGGCCTCTGCGAGCGCCTTCGCGGCAGCTGCTGTGGCAACGTTCCCGACCACGACGTCAAGTGCAGGGAATGCCGCCTTTATCTCCTTGAGTTTATCAAAGACATTCCTGCTGTGGCCGTGGGCGCAGTCGAGCACGACAGCGTCAACGCCCTCCGCAACAAGCGCCGTCACCCTCTCGAGCGCGTCGTTCGTGATGCCGATACCGGCAGCCACACGCAGACGTCCCTTGGAATCCTTGCATGCATTCGGATGAAGCTTTTCCTTGGTGATATCCTTGAAAGTTATGAGTCCGACAATCTTTCCTGCGGCATCCACAACAGGCAGTTTCTCGACTTTGTTCTCCTGAAGCACTTTCCTGACATACTCACGGTCAGTCTGATTGTCTCTGATAGTGACAAGCCCGTTGCTGGTCATCACCTTTTCTATCACGAGATCCATATCGGTCTGGAAACGCACGTCACGGTTTGTGACTATTCCCACCAGGACATTGTCGGTGTCCACCACAGGAATACCTCCGATATGGTTTTCGCTCATCATCTGAAGTGCCTCCCCTACTGTCTGGTCCTTGTGGATCGTGACAGGGTCCATAATCATTCCGTTCTCGGCACGCTTGACTTTGCGCACCTCGGCAGCCTGGGCGGCGATCGACATATTCTTATGAACGACACCGATTCCGCCCTCTCTGGCAAGAGCAATGGCCATCGGAGCCTCGGTCACTGTATCCATGGCAGCGGATACGATGGGAATGTTGAGATGGATGTTGCGGGAGAAACTTCCCCTGAGGTCTACCTCTCTCGGAAGCACTTCCGAGTACGACGGAATAAGCAGAACGTCATCAAAAGTAAGTCCTTCAAGGGCTATTCGTTCATCGATAAATGACATAATCTTGATAATTTTCCAATTCGCAAAGTTACTGATTTTATCTCTTTGTTAATTATTTGTTGAATATTTTTTCAACATTGTTTTCAACAATTAGTATCTTTGAATTCAACTTTTAATTTATGAAAAATCACGAGAGAAAAGTCGGGACTGTGTCCAGAGGTATACGCTGCCCAATCATCAGAGAGGGTGACGACCTTGCAAAAATAGTCAGCGACAGCGTACTCGCCGCCGCTTCAGAGGAAGGATTCGAATTGCGCGACAGGGATGTTATCGCTGTCACCGAATCCGTCGTGGCCCGTGCCCAGGGCAATTACGCGTCCGTGGACGCCATTGCCGGAGACGTCAAGGCAAAGACAGGAGGAGACACTGTAGGCGTCATCTTTCCTATTCTTTCAAGAAACCGTTTCGCCATCTGTCTGAAGGGCATAGCATCCGGATGCCGCAAAGTAGTGCTTATGCTCAGTTACCCTTCCGATGAGGTCGGGAACAGCCTTGTAAATATCGACAGGCTGGACGAAGCGGGTGTGAACCCTTATTCCGACGTCCTCAACCTTGAAAAATACCGTGAGCTTTTCGGCTACGGCAAGCACGAATTCACCGGAGTGGACTATGTGGAGTACTATGGTGACCTTATCAGGGAGTGCGGAGCCGAAGTGGAGATTATTTTTGCTAACAGGCCGAAGACCATCCTTGACTACACCGACACTGTCATCACCTGCGACATTCATACCAGACAGCGCACAAAGAGAATCCTGAGGAACGCCGGAGCGAAAACCGTGCTGGGACTTGACGACATACTCAACTCCTCAGTGGACGGAAGCGGCTTCAATGAGAACTACGGACTGTTGGGATCCAACAAGGCCACTGAGGAAACCGTGAAGCTGTTCCCGCGCGAAAGTCAGGATCTTGTGAATGACATTCAGAAAACTATCCTGGAAGCAACCGGCAGACACGTGGAAGTGATGGTTTACGGTGACGGAGCTTTCAAGGATCCCCAGGGGAAGATATGGGAGCTCGCAGACCCCGTGGTTTCCCCTTTCCATACCCCCGGGTTGAATGGAACGCCTAATGAACTAAAACTCAAGTACCTGGCAGACAACGAATTCGCTTCGTTAAGCGGAGAAGAATTGAAGAAAGCGGTTTCCGAGAGCATCAAGGCAAAGGACGCCAACCTGAAGGGGAATATGGCCTCGGAAGGTACCACCCCGCGCCAGTTGACCGACCTTATCGGTTCGCTCTGCGACCTTACCTCAGGCTCAGGAGACAAGGGAACGCCTATCGTGCTGGTTCAGGGATACTTCGACAACTACACCTCAGAGTAGTTCCTCTCAAAATATCAGAAACCTTCACGCCGTGGCGCATGGTCCCGGTGAGGGAGGAATTGATTTGCGCAGCAAATTGTAACCTGACGAGTCCGCCGGGACCATGCACCACGGCCCCGGTGACAGTTATCTGATCAGGCTGTCGCAATAAGCGCAGCGGACTGCTCCGGATTCGGTCCGGTGGAACAGCGGCCTGACTTTCTCGTGGTTACAGATACACTTTGAATTACGGCACTCCAAAGCGGGATCCTCAAAGCGGTCAGGATGCTCAGGCATGGTGTGAGCAGGATCGTTTTTCCATTGCAGCAAGCTGTATATCAGCGCCATCCTCACAAATTTACCATTCCCCACCTGACGGAAGTAAGCGGCCCTCGGATCACCATCGACCTCCGGCTTGATTTCATTGACCCTTGGGAGAGGATGGAGCACACACATCTTTTCCCTGGCCAGAGACATCTTCGCATTGTCAAGGACAAAACTGTCCTTAACACGCTCAAACTCCTCCTCATCAAGGAAACGCTCTTTCTGGACACGGGTCATATAGAGAACGTCAAGCTCCGGCATAACTTCCTCGATAGTCTTCACTTCACGGTAATCGATGCCCTGCCTGTCGCAAACGTCATTCTTGATATAGTCAGGCAGACGCAGTTCATCAGGCGCAATCAGAACGACTTTCACTCCCTTGTATCTCGAAAGAGCCTTTATTAGAGAATGCACGGTACGTCCGAACTTGAGGTCGCCGCAGAATCCTATCGTAATATTGTCAATATGACCGAGTTCTCTCTTGATAGTCAAAAGATCGGTAAGGGTCTGGGTCGGATGAGCGTGAGATCCGTCACCGGCATTGATGATAGGTATTCCAGCAGCAGTGGAAGCCACAAACGGCGCACCTTCCAAAGGATGCCTCATCGCAATGATATCCACGAAATTCTCGACGACACGCACTGTATCAGCCACAGTCTCACCCTTGCTCACAGAAGTATTGCTGGCATCGGAGAAACCGAGCACATTACCTCCCAGTTCCATCATCGCAGAAGTAAAACTGAGCCTCGTCCTGGTGCTGGGCTCATAGAAAAGAGTAGCAAGCTTGTGGTACTTCAGACAGTCGCGGTACTTCTCGCGGTTGGCTATGATATCTTCAGCAAGGGCTATGATGGAGTCAGTCTCCTGCTTGGTAATGTCTGTAGGGTCAATCAAATGTTTCATATGTGCTGCTATTTAATCCATCTTTCATCGGAAGGGTTGTTTCTGAAACGGAGTATCCTGTCTTTCCACTCCGGAGCGACGAGTCCCTGCTCGACAGCCACATCGACAAGAGTGTCAAGATTTGAGAGCGAATAGTTAGTGACATCAGCATCAGCCAGCCTGTCAAGGCCCTTCTTCATTCCGTATGTGAATATGCTCACTATTCCGAGCACATCGGCACCAGCCTCACGCAATGCATCAACCACTTCAATGGCACTGCCACCGGTGGATATGAGATCCTCTATCACGACCACCTTCATACCGGGCTCCAGACGTCCTTCAATTCTGTTGTTCCGGCCGTGCGTCTTTGCCTCCCCGCGGACATATCCCATCGGCAGCCCGAGAATGGATGCGGCAATCGCAGCATGGGCTATGCCGGCGGTGCTTGTACCCATCAGCGACTCCGCCTGCGGAAATTTCAGTTTCACCGTATCAGCAATGGCCCGTTCAACCACCACTCGTGCCTCCGGTGCAGAGAGAATGAGCCTGTTGTCACAATAAATCGGGCTCTTGATGCCGCTGGCCCAGATAAAAGGCTCCTCCGGGCGCAGGAAAACTGCTCCTATACTGAGCAGCTGTCTAGCAATTTCCTTTTCCATATAAGAATTCGTTTACACATCTGTCATAAGCCGCAACCGGATCTTCAGCAGCGGTAATAGGGCGTCCGACAACAATGAAATCCGATCCCATCGTCCTCGCTTTCAGAGGAGTCGTAACCCGCACCTGATCGTCAGATGCAGCATCCGCGAACCTGATTCCCGGAGTCACCGCCATAAAGTCCCGGCCGCACGCGGACTTGACTTCCGACGCTTCCAGCGGAGAGCATACGACTCCGTCCAGACCGGCCAGCTTTGCATTTAAGGCATAGTGCGATATCACCTCCGCGATAGGCCTGTCAATCAGCAGATCCTCCCTCATTCTCTCCTCCGACGTAGAAGTAAGCTGGGTAACCGCTATCAGAAGAGGGCGTGTGCCATCCTCCCTGGTAAGACCTTCGAGCGCAGCCTTCATCATATCAACAGTACCCGCCGCATGGACATTAGTCATATCCACATCAAGGGAGGACAGCACCTTCATAGTCTTTCTGACCGTATTGGGAATATCGTGGAGCTTGAGATCAAGGAAAATCCTGTGTCCACGGCTCTTTATTCCCCGTACTATCTCCGGACCGGCAGCATAAAAAAGTTCCATCCCTATCTTGACGAAAGGCTTGCGCTCGCATCCTGCAAATTTGTCAAGAAAATCCAGCACATCCTTTGCGCTGCTGAAATCACATGCAACTATTACGTCTTTCATACCGCCTTGATTATTTCGTTGATATCGTTGATACCGTATTTATTCATCACCTGTGGGAGCTCTTCAACTATCTGTTTGCATACCAAAGGATTGCGGAGATTCTCAGCTCCCACTTGCACGGCAGTGGCTCCCGCCATCATCATTTCAACCACATCCTCGGCGCTGGAGACTCCACCGCATCCCATAACAGGGACACGGCACGCTGAAGCCACCTGATTCACCATTCTCAGAGCTATCGGAAAAACAGCCCTGCCGCTGAATCCGCCGTATCCGTTGGCAACTACAGGCTTTCTCCGGGCAAGGTCTATCCGCATTCCGAGAATTGTATTTATAAGTGTCAGTCCGTCTGCACCGGCATTCTCGCAGGCCCTGGCTATTTCCACTATGTCCGTGACATTAGGGCTGAGCTTGATGAATACGGGCTTTCCGCTCACAGCCTTCACTGCAGCTGTGACCTCCGCGGCGGCGGCAGCCGATGTTCCGAACGCCATGCCTCCGCCGTGTACGTTAGGACAGGAGATGTTCACCTCAAGAATATCTATCTCCGGGTTCTTTGACGCCTTCCGGCAGCAATGCACATATTCCTCGACGCTGAAGCCGCTGATATTCGCTATTATGGCCCCGCCGAATATTTTGCGCAGCGCCGGCACTTTGTCTTCAAGCAGGGTATCGATGCCGGGGTTCTGCAACCCCACGGAATTTATCATTCCGCCAGGGCATTCGGCTATGCGGGGGCTTTCGTTTCCGTAACGGTCATTTTTAGTCGTTCCCTTCAGGGAGATGCCTCCAAGCACATTCAAGTCGTACATTCCGGCCATCTCGATGCCGAAACCGAAAGTGCCGCTGGCAGGAACGACCGGGTTCTTCAGCCTGATGCCGCAGAGATTGACTTCTGTTACCATATTATGTCCTCCTTTCTGAAAACCGGTCCGTCCGCGCACACTCTCTTCGGTCCTTTCGACGTATGGCAGGTACAGCCGTAACATATTCCGCAGCCGCAGCCCATCCTTTCCTCAAGGCTGGCTTCCCCTGGTATTTCCAGCTTTTCGCAAACGGCCTTCATCATCACCTTGGGTCCGCAGGTATAGAAACAGTCCCAGTCGTCCCGCAGTCTGTCGATGACGTCAGTGACTAGTCCCTTCACTCCTGCCGAACCGTCAATGGTTGATATATGGATATCCGCGCCCAAAGCCTTGTACTCATCGTAAAGGATAATGTCATCCGCAGTGTTGTATCCCATTACTGCAGTCACTCTCCTGCCTTCAGCCACAAGGTCCTTGACAAGGGAGAAAACCGGAGAAGCCCCGAGTCCTCCGCTGACAACCAGCGCCGAAGACTTGCAGCGGGATGCATCGAATCCGTTCCCGAGTCCTGTGAGTATGTCCAGTACCGTTCCCGGCTGCATCCGGGACATATCCTCCGTGCCGTGACCTATGACCTTGTAAATTATGTCAAAACCCTTGTCATCCCACTCGCGCACCGCGAAAGGCCTGCGCAGGAAATGCTCCGGGACGGCTACGTCTACGAACTGTCCTCCCCGGGAGAAGGCAGAAGTATCCCCGTCCAGACGCATCTGCCAGGTCCGGAAAGCGACTTCCCTGTTGGACATCACTTTGTATCTGCTATCTTTCGGCATACTCTGAATCTATCGTTGAAATTCCGAGAGTGATTTCCTCGAGCACGTCAAGCAGCACGCGTACAGTCTCCAGAGCCGTGAAAATCGTCACGTTGTTCTCAACAGCCGCCCTTCTGATCTCGTATCCGTCAAGCCTTGTGCTATGCTGGTCGATGTCGATAGTGTTGATGACGTAGCTGACATGCCCTTGACGAAGTTCCGCTATGATATCACCGCTTCCTTCGCTGATCTTTCCGAGGCTGCGTGTGCGTATTCCGTTGTCTTTAAGGAATTTGGCCGTGCCCTTGGTCGCCACTATATTGAATCCGAGGTTATAGAACCTCCGCATGAGCGGCAGGGCATCGTCCTTGTCCTTGTCGGCGATTGTCGCGAAAATGGTCCCGTAATTGACCACGTTCACTCCGGATGCCTGCAATGACTTGTACAACGCTCTGGTGAGAGAGTCATCATATCCTATGGCCTCTCCGGTGGATTTCATCTCAGGTGAAAGATATGTGTCTATTCCCTTGATCTTTCCGAATGAGAATGCAGGGCTCTTGACATAGTGACGTTTCCTTTCAGGGAAATACACAGTATCAAACCCCTGCTCCCTGAGGGAATGTCCCAGCATAACCAGAGTGGCTATCTTGGCCATCTGGATGCCCGTGGACTTGGAGAGGAAAGGTACGGTGCGCGAAGAGCGCGGGTTCACTTCGATTATGTAGACTTCGTCGTTGCTGTCCACGATAAACTGGATGTTGAACAGACCGACTATTCCGATCTCGAGGCCCAACCTGCAGGTATAGTCTATGATCTTTTCCTTGACCTTCCGGCTCAGTGAGAATGAAGGATACACGCTGATAGAGTCCCCGGAATGGATTCCTGTACGTTCCACGTGCTCCATTATACCAGGGATGAACACATCCTTACCGTCGCAGATTGCATCCACTTCGGTCTCCCTGCCCATAATGTACTTATCCACGAGGACCGGGGATTTTTCATTGATTTCCACAGCGTTGTGCAGATAATGGCGGAGAGCTTCCTCATTGCCGACTATCATCATCGCGCGGCCTCCCAACACAAATGAAGGGCGCACGAGCACAGGATACCCTATTTCTTCAGCCGCTCTGACGCCGTCCTCGACATCGGTCACGGCCTTGGCTTTCGGCTGGGGGATTCCGGTCCTGCGCATTATCGCCTCGAATAGCTTGCGGTCCTCGGCGTTGTCGATCGCCTCGATCTGCGTTCCGATGATAGTGACGCCGAACTCCGCAAGGGGACCGGCAAGATTGATGGCGGTCTGGCCTCCGAGCGTGACTATCACGCCCTTCGGCTTCTCCAACCTGATGACATTCATCACGTCTTCAACAGTCAGAGGCTCGAAATACAACTTGTCCGAAATGGTATAGTCCGTAGAAACGGTTTCCGGGTTGTTGTTGATGATGATAGCCTCATATCCGGCCTCGCGTATAGCCCAGATGGCATGCACGGTGGAGTAGTCGAACTCGACTCCCTGTCCGATTCTGATAGGGCCCGCACCAAGCACCAGTATTTTCTCCCTGTCGGAAACGATGCTTTCGTTCTCCTGTTCGTAGGTGGAGTAGAAATACGGCACGTCAGCATCGTGCTCCGCACCGCAGCTGTCTATGAACTTATAGACCGGATGTATCTCCTGAGTCCATCTCCACTCTATGATTTCCTTCTCAGTCTTTCCCCAGAGCTGGCCTATGAACTTGTCGCTGAATCCCACCCTCTTGGCATCCCTCATAACTGAAGGGTCAAAAGGCTTCGCCTCGAGCTGCCTTTCCATCTTGACGATGTTGCATATTTTATCGAGGAACAGCATATCAATCTTCGTGACATCGTATATGAGACGGATATCAACGCCGTTCCTGATAAGCTGGGTGATGGCCAGAAGATGGTCATCAGGGAACTTGACAATGTATTTGAAGAGCTCTTCATCCGTCATCTTCAGGAATTTGCCCTTGTAGAGATGACAGGCTCCTATTTCAAGCGAACGGATGGCTTTGAGAAGGCTTTCCTCAATGGTGCGGCCTATGCTCATCACCTCCCCGGTGGCCTTCATCTGAGTACCCAGCTCGTTCGTGGCCTCGCTGAACTTGTCAAACGGGAAGCGTGCGACCTTGCTCACCACGTAGTCTATCGCCGGTTCGCAGCACGCCGGTGCGTCGGCGACCTTTATCTCATCCAGGGTGTACCCCACGGCAATCTTTGCCGTAACCCTGGCTATAGGAAATCCGCTTGCTTTCGAAGCCAGGGCTGAAGAGCGGGACACGCGCGGGTTGACCTCAATTATGTAATAGTCGAATGACAGAGGGTCCAGGGCAAACTGAACGTTGCAGCCGCCTTCGATCTTCAGGGCTCTGATAAGTTTCAGGGCGCTTTCACGCAGCATTTCATACTCTTTGTCGGCAAGGGTCTGGACAGGAGCGACCACGATGGAATCTCCTGTATGGATGCCGACAGGGTCTACGTTTTCCATAGAGCAGATGGTAATCGCCGTGTCATTACTGTCACGCATCACCTCGAATTCGATCTCCTTGTAGCCTTTGACACTCTTTTCGATAAGAACCTGATGCACAGGAGAAAGGGCAAGTGCGCCTCTCATCATTTCCCTGAGATCTTCCTCATTTGACGCGAATCCGCCGCCGGTGCCTCCCAGGGTGAAGGCAGGACGGAGCACTACAGGATAGCCGATTTTCTCTGCAGTTTCAAGCGCTTCTTCAATGTTGTAGCATATGCGGGACGGGATGACGGGCTCTCCGAGGCTGATGCACAACTCCTTGAAAAGTTCCCTGTCCTCTGCCTGCTCGATGCTCTGGAAAGATGTGCCCAGTATCTCCACACGGCACTCGTCAAGCACGCCCTTCCTGGCAAGCTTGACTGCCAGATTGAGTCCCGTCTGCCCTCCAAGTCCGGGGACAATTGCATCCGGACGCTCGTACCGTATGATCTTCGCTACATACTCCAGATCGAGAGGCTCCATATATACCTTGTCGGCGATATGTGTATCCGTCATAATGGTGGCCGGGTTGGAGTTCACCAGCACGACCTCATAGCCTTCTTCCTTCAAAGCGAGGCAGGCCTGTGTGCCGGCATAATCGAATTCGGCTGCCTGTCCGATGACGATAGGGCCTGATCCTATCACCATAACCTTCTTTATATCAGTTCTTTTAGGCATAGCTTAGTCCTCCATCATCTTTATGAATCTTTCGAAATACGAGGTTTCTCTCGGTCCAGGGCCTCCTTCAGGATAGAACTGCACCAGGCTGACCTTGTCCCGGACGCATTCCAGTCCCTCAACCGTACCGTCTGCCGCATCCCTGTACGTAATCTCAAGAGGAGTGTCCCCGAGGGACTCCTCATTCACGGCATAATCGTGATTGTGCTCCGATGTATATATTTTACCGTCGGCCATATTGCGGACAGGATGCCCGCCGTGGTGGCCGCATTTCATTCTCTTGACGGTTGCCCCGTATGAAATGGCCGCCAGACAGCACCCGAGTCCTATCCCGAATATCGGCAGCTTTCCTTTAAGGGAGTTGATGACCTTTACGACAGAATCGAGTTTCGCCGGATCGCCGGGCCCTCCGGATACCAGGATTCCGTCAGGATTGAATGCCAGGATATCTTCCGGCGTACTGTCGAACGGCACGACCGTGACATTGCATCCAAGGCTGTTCAATACAGATATTATGCTGTGTTTCATGCCGCAGTCAATCACCACGACGTCATAACTGTGCTGCGGGGTGCGCGAGAACCATCTCTTCCTGCAGCTTACATCAGCAACGGGATTGTCGTCTCCCGTCTTCCCTTTTATCAGTTCCAATGCCTCCTGCACCGTGGTTTCTTCACTTACGATGGCGGCCATCCTGACTTTGCCTTCCCTGATGATTCTTGTTATCATTCGGGTATCCACTCCTTCCAGGCAGGCCACTCCGTGATCCTCAAGATCCTCGGACAGAGTCTTGGTATATCTGAAATTGGACGGCGTACCGCAACATTCCCTGACGACCAGTGCCACAGGACCCCTCATCCTGGACTCATAATCTTCGTCCGTAATGCCGTACTGACCGATGAGGGGATAGGTCATAAGGACTATCTGCCCCGAATAGGCCGGGTCGGAAAGGATTTCCTGATACCCTACCATCGAGGTATTGAAAACAATTTCCCCCGCCACAGGAAACCCGGCCCCGTGTCCGAAGCCTCTGAATTCCCTGCCGTCCTCGAGGACAAGCTTCATTTTCACTCTGTCTTTCATATCTGTGCGTAACTGTAAATTGTTTTTCCTTCACGTATGGTTTCCAAGCACCTCCCGTACACGGTCCACCCATCGAAAGGCGTGCTTCTGCCCATTGACCGGAAAGTAGTGCTGTCAATCCTGAAAGCGGTGCCGATATCGAACACGGCCCGGTCCCGAGCCG
Organism: Candidatus Cryptobacteroides sp.; assembly: GCA_045615565.1. Classification (GTDB taxonomy): domain Bacteria; phylum Bacteroidota; class Bacteroidia; order Bacteroidales; family UBA932; genus Cryptobacteroides. The sequence continues at coordinate 23,025 of JAZLFC010000008.1, forward strand.
CTTCTCCGAGACGGAATCTCTTCCTGGGGGCCGTGCTCATAAGCTCGACAAGCCTGTCGAGGCTGATGATGCCGGTACGTACAAGCCCGGTGTAAAGTACCGGAAACGCCGTTTCAAGTCCCGTGATTCCCATAGCGCTCCCTTTCAGGCCTTTGGATTTTTCCTCAGCGCTGTGAGGGGCATGATCTGTGGCGATCATGTCTATCGTACCATCCCTCAATCCCTCAATCAGTGCGTCCCTGTCTTCTCTGCTTCTGAGGGGCGGATTCATCTTGAAGCGTCCTTCCTCGCGGAGATCATCCTCGCAGAGCAGCAGGTAATGCGGTCCTGTTTCACAGCTGACGTTCACTCCCCTGTCTTTCGCCTTGCGGATAATATCCACGCTCTCTTTCGTTGAGATGTGGCAGACGTGATACGCGCATCCAACCTGTCCGGCCAATCTAAGGTCGCGCTCGATCTGCCTCCACTCGCTCTCGGAACAGATTCCCCGGTGGCCGTGCGCTGCAGCATAACGTCCTTTGTGTATATACCCTCCGTCAAGAAGCGTGTTATCCTCGCAGTGGGCAGCCAGAATGCAACCGTTCAGGGCGACAAGTTCCATAGCCCGGAGCATTACCTTTTCGTCCTGGACTCCGCTCCCGTCATCAGAGAATGCGACTGCCGAGCCTTTCAGGGAGGTGATATCGACGACTTCCCTGCCTTTTCTTCCTTTTGTAATCGAAGCATAGGGCCTTACGTCTATGACAGCATCCCGTCGGATAATCTCCAGCTCCCTCTCCAAATGCTCCGCACTGTCGGGGACGGGATTCAGGTTCGGCATAGGGCAGATGCAAGTGTATCCACCCGCAGCTGCGGCCATACTGCCGCTTCTGATTGTCTCTTTGTAAGAATAACCGGGCTCGCGCAAGTGTACGTGCACGTCGGCGAGGGCAGGGATAGTGATTGTGTTCCGGTCGGCCATATTAAAAAAATGACGGCTTTCAGAAGCCGTCAAAAAACAAATGAAACAAATATCCCTGAAACTCTCTTGCTGCATACCGCAGACTTGTCTGTATGGAACACCTGTTTCATTATCGTCTGTATTTCTGCAAAGATAAGCAAATAGAGAATTATCTTCCAATAGTATCGTTTGTTTTTTTTGGAGAATTATTCAACAATGGCCTGTTGATAACTTATTTTTCTCATACTGTATTTTCATAGTAAATTTGTGACTCATTTAAACATCACATATATGGAACTCCTTTACACAGGCAAAACCAAAAACGTTTACGCTCTTGAGAACGGAAACTGTCTTCTGAAATTCAAAGATGACTGCACCGGCAAAGACGGTGTTTTCGATCCGGGTGAGAATTCAGTAGGTCTTACTATCGAAGGTGTCGGTGACGTCAACCTCCGTATGTCTATCTATTTCTTCGAGAAAATCAATGCCGCCGGCATCAGGACGCACTATGTCAGCGCCGACCTGAAGAACACCACCATGGAGGTGCGCCGCGCCAGGGTATTCGGAAACGGTCTCGAAGTCATCTGCCGCTACAAGGCAGTGGGAAGCTTCATCCGCCGTTACGGTGAATACATTCAGACCGGGGCCGATCTTCCGGCTTATGTGGAGACCACTTTCAAGAACGACGAAAAAGGAGATCCTCTTGTCACAAAGGATGCGCTTGTGGCGCTCGGAGTCATGACTGCCGGACAATATGATGACATCAAGTCCCAGACACAGAAGATTACAAAGATTGTCGCCGACGATCTGAAGGAGAAGGGACTGGTCCTGTATGACATCAAATTCGAGTTCGGATACGACGCAGACGGAAACGTGATGCTCATCGACGAGATAGCTTCCGGAAACATGCGCGTCTACAAAGACGGCGAGTACGTTGACCCTATGACACTTTCAAAACTCTTTTTCGCCAGATAGCATATGAAAGTGGGTGTCATTATGGGGTCGACAAGTGACTTGGAAGTCATGTCGGCTGCTTTTGCCGTTCTTGAACAGTTCGGCATTCCATACGAGAAAAAGGTGATCAGCGCGCATCGCGCACCTGACCTTCTTGCGCAGTATGCAAGGAGCGCGAGGGAACGCGGACTGGACGTGATAATCGCAGGTGCGGGCGGAGCCGCCCATCTTCCGGGGGTTACCGCCGCATTCACCACCATTCCCGTTATAGGCGTCCCTATCAACGGCAAGGCCTTCGGCGGGATGGATGCACTCCTGTCCATGGTTCAGATGCCTTCGGGCATTCCGGTTGCCACAGTTGCAGTGAATGGAGCAAAGAACGCCGCACTGCTGGCCGCTTCCATCATTTCCGTAAGTGACAACGGAACAGCAGAAAAGCTTGAAGAATTCCGGAAGAAACAGGCAGATGCCATCGCAGCTGCCGAAATCTAAGATCAGAATGAAAAACATCACCCGAATTTTTGTAGAGAAGAACCAGGGATTCAGGGTCGAAGCAGAAAGTCTGCGTGGCGAGCTCAACGAGAGCCTGGGCCTGAACATACGCGACCTGCGACTCCTGAATGTCTATGACCTCGTCGGATTCTCCGATGAACTGCTTGAGAAATGCCGCTATTCCGTTTTCGGAGAAGTCGTCACTGATACTGTCAGCGACGATTTTTCCATTGAGGGAAAGAATTATCTTGCAGTTGAATACATCCCGGGGCAGTTTGACCAGAGGGCATCTTCTGCCGTGGACTGCGTCCATCTGATCGATCCGGGAGCTGACGTAAGAATACGCAGTTCAAGATTGCTCGTATTTGATGACGGCGTGTCCGGCAAGGACATCGATGCTGTCAGACACTATTATATCAATGCAGTCGAATCAAGGGAAAAGGACCTGAGCAGGCTCCGGGAGGAAGACAAGGCGGACGTCAAGCCTCTGGCCGAGCTTGACGGTTTCACACAAATGAAGGAGAAGCAGTTCTCCACATTCTGCAAGGAATGGGGCCTGGCCATGAATTCTGACGACCTGCGCGAGGTGGTGTACTATTTCACGAAGGAAGGCCGCAATCCGACGGAAACGGAACTCCGCATCCTGGATACATACTGGAGCGACCACTGCAGGCACACGACATTCACGACAGAGCTGACAGAGATTACCGTGGACGACTCCTTCATCAAGAATGAGATTGAAAGCGAACTCGGAAGATTCCACGATATGAGACGTGAACTCGGACGAGAAGGAAAGAGCCTGTGTCTGATGGAACTTGCCACAATAGGAGCAAGATATCTCAGGAGCAAGGGTCTCCTCGACGATATGGAGCAGAGCGATGAGAACAATGCTTGCAGCATATTCATTAACGTGGACGTGGACGGCAAAGATGAACGCTGGCTGCTCCAGTTCAAGAACGAAACGCATAACCATCCGACAGAGATCGAGCCTTTCGGAGGTGCCGCCACATGCCTCGGAGGAGCCATAAGGGATCCTCTTTCCGGCCGTTCCTACGTATATCAGGCTATGAGAGTCACGGGAGCCGGAGACATCTGCCTGCCTGTTTCCAAGACAATGCCCGGGAAACTTCCCCAGAAGGTCATCAGCCGCAAGGCCGCCGGCGGATACTCAAGCTACGGTAACCAGATAGGTCTCGCCACCACCCACGTGAGAGAAATCTATCACCCGGGATACGTCGCAAAAAGACTTGAAGTCGGAGCTGTCGTAGGTGCAGTCAAGGCTGACAATGTCAGGCGCGGGAGCCCTGCACCGGGAGACGTCATTCTCCTGCTCGGAGGCAGGACCGGACGTGACGGGATCGGTGGAGCCACAGGCTCGTCAAAGGAGCACAATGCCGATTCCCTGGAGACTTGCGGAAGCGAGGTCCAGAAAGGAAATGCACCTGAGGAAAGAAAGCTGCAGAGACTTTTCAGACGTCCGGAGGTGACCAAACTTATCAAGAAATCCAACGATTTCGGAGCCGGAGGAGTCAGTGTGGCTATCGGCGAGCTGGCAGACGGCCTGGACATCAGGCTCGACAAGGTCCCTGTCAAATACAGTGGCTTGAATTCCACGGAACTTGCCATCAGCGAGTCCCAGGAGAGGATGGCTGTGGTAGTGGAAGCCGCAGACAGGGAGAAATTCGAAGAATACTGCCACAGCGAAAACGTGGAAGCAACTTATGTGGCTGACGTCACCGACAGGGGCAGGATGAGGATGTTCAACTACGGAGAACTTATTGCCGACCTGTCCAGAGAATTCATTGACAGTGCGGGAGCAAGGCACTACAGCAAAGCCTGCATAGGTGCCGTGGAAAACACTGACGTGTTCAAGCGTACTCAGCAGGGTGATAAGCTTGAAGAAAAATTCTGCAATTGCCTTTCTTCGGAGAACGTCGCTTCACAGAAGGGACTTGTTGAAATGTTCGACTCCACCATCGGCCGGTCCACCGTACTGATGCCTTATGGAGGAATGACGCAGTCTACGGAGACGCAGGTTTCCGTGCAGAAACTGCCTGTCGACGGATTCACGGACACCGCATCGATGATGACATTCGGATACAATCCCGACATCTCTTCATGGAGTCCTTTCCACGGTGCCGCGTACTCGGTTGTGGAAGCCTGCGCAAAGCTGGTGGCCGCCGGAGGAGAATGGTCGGGAATGAGATTCTCATATCAGGAATATTTCGAAAGAATGACGCACGACCCTCATTCCTGGGGCAAACCGCTCAGTGCACTGCTCGGAGCCCTCAAGATGCAGGACGAGTTGGGCCTGCCTTCCATCGGGGGCAAGGATTCGATGAGCGGCACTTTTGAGGACATCAGCGTTCCACCTACGCTCATTGCATTCGGCATCAACACTGTCAAGGCCTCCAAGGTGATTTCACCGGAGCTGAAGTGGGACGGGGACAAGCTTTATCTTATCAAGCATACCCCGAAGGCCGACTTTATGCCTGACATTGACCGGTTGAAGAGAAACTGGGACTTCGTTCACAAAGGAATCGAGAACGGGAACATCGTATCAGCCTGGGCTCTCGGTTTCGGAGGAATCGCGGAAGGACTGTCCAAGATGTGTTTCGGCAATGAATTCGGTGTCAGGGTAAACTGCCCGGAAGACGAGCTTTTCAATCTTTCCTATGGCTCCATCATTGTCGAAAGCAACTCAAAACTTGATTTTCCTGATGCCGTACTGCTTGGAGAAGTAACCGACGGAGAGGACGGATACCTTCACGTCAACGGCGAGAAACTGTCTCTCGACGCTCTCAAGGCCGCATGGTGCAGGAGATACAATGACGTTTATCCTCAGACAGCTGCCGCTGATGCCAAGGAATGTCCCGGCATCACGGTCGCTGCCGGAAAAGGACGTATGGCAAAACCGGCCGAAAGGACGGACTCCCCTCTCGTGTATCTTCCGGTATTTCCGGGAACCAACTGCGATTATGATACCGCAAAGGCATTCAGAAAGGCAGGGGCCCGCACCCGTTTCGGAGTATTCTGCAATCTCAGCGGCAAGGATGTGCTCGAATCCATCGAACGCATGTGCAAGGACATTTCAGAATGTCAGATACTTGCATTGAGCGGCGGTTTCTCATCAGGTGACGAGCCGGACGGAAGCGGCAAGTTCATCGCCAATGTCCTCAACAACAAGTACGTCGCCGAGCAGATTCACAAACTCCTGGACAGGGGTGGCTTGATTCTGGGAATCTGCAACGGCTTCCAGGCGCTCGTCAAGAGCGGTCTCCTTCCGTACGGAAGGTTGGGATGCGTGACAAAGGACTCGCCTACTCTTTTCAGAAACAACATCAACAGACATATTTCCCAGATGGTTACTACACGCGTAGCCACAACCGCTTCACCGTGGCTTTCAGGGATGAAAACAGGTGAGGTACACGCGATAGCCGTAAGCCACGGAGAAGGCAAGTTCGTGGTCGGCGGGGAATTGGCGAAACAGCTCTTCGAAAACGGACAGGTCGCTTTCCAGTATGTCGACCCCGGCACCGAAGAGCCTACGATGGAATCTCCTTTCAATCCTAACGGATCAGATTACGCCATTGAAGGCATCATCAGCCCTGACGGACAGATCCTCGGCAAGATGGGCCATTCTGAGAGATGGGAGGAAGGACTTTTCAAGAACATAAGCGAGGAAATGCGCCAGCCTCTCTTTGAAAACGCAGTTAATTACTTCAGACAGAAACAGCCATGTCAACCAAAGAAATGTTAGTAGACGGGAAGGAGAAGAAAGTATACTCCACTGAGGACCCCGAAGTAGTCCTTATTCATTATACGGACGTGGCCTCCGCATACGGCGGCATAAAGACCGCATCACTTAAAGACAAGGGAAAATGCAACAATGCCATTTCTGCCTTCGCCTTCAAGGCTATGACCGCCGCCGGCATTCCGAATCACTTCATCAGTCTGGAGAACGAAAGGGAGCAGCTTTGCAGGAAGGTCACAATGATTCCGCTGCAGATTATTGTCAGGAACAGGCTGGCAGGTTCCACCGCAGCGATGCTCGGATTGAAAAACGGTACCGAGATCCGCAATACCGTGCTTGAACTCAGGTACAATTGCAGCAGCCTTGGGAGTCCTATGATCAACGAGCACCACGCAGTCGCACTTGGGATAGTCTCGTACGAAGAGGTTGACGAAATCCTCAATCTGGCGAAGCGCACAAACGACGTTCTGAAAAACACTTTCCACAAGGCCGGTATCGAACTGGTGGATTTCAAGATGGAATGCGGGAAGGATGCTGACGGTCATATCATCATTGCGGATGAAATCAGCCCCGACAACTGTCGTCTATGGGATGAGAAAAGCGGCGAGATCCTGGACAAGGACAGGTTCAGACACGATATGAGCGATGTATGCGTATCATACAGGACCATTATGGAAAGACTTACCAAATCAGCTGAGCAATGAGCGTATTCGGAGCATTCGGCATAAACAATGCCGCACAGGTTATTTATTTCGGACTTCACGCGCTTCAGCACCGCGGCCAGGAAGGAGCCGGCATAGCCACCTGCAATGCAGACGGCAGCTGGTATCACCACTGCGGGCTGGGCCTTGCAAGCGAAGTCTTCCACAGGAAGGACCTGCAGGATCTGGACGGAAGCATAGGAATTGGAAGCACTCAGTACGCCAATGCCTCAAAGGGAGGACTCAATAATGTCCAGCCCCTGTTCTTCCGTCATAAATCCGGAGATTTCGCGATAGCTGGAGAAGGCAACCTCATCAATTCCGAACAGATAGCCCTTTATCTGGAAAGCACCGGCTGCCTGTTCCATACTTCCACTGACAGCGAGATTCTCGCACACCTCATCAAAAAGACGGGTACTGAAGACAGAATCTTCAATATCATCAACGCCCTCAATATGATGGAAGGGGGTTTCGCATTTATGATTATGACCAAGAACCGAATCTATGCGGCCAGGGACAAATACGGCATCAAACCGCTCGCCATAGGCCGTCTGGGAGACGGTTGGGTCATCAGCAGCGAGACCTGCGCCTTCGATCTTACCGGAGCGGAATTTGTCCGTGACGTAGAGCCGGGAGAGATTGTCACGATTGACGTGCACGGTCTCAGAAGCCGTCAGTATTCACAGTTCAAGAAGCACAAGGTCTGCGCTATGGAATATATCTACATCGCAAGACCGGACAGCGACATAGACGGATGCAACGTTCACGCCTTCAGAAAGGATGTCGGACGCAGACTGGCTGAAGAGTGCCCTGCCGAGGCGGATATCGTTGTAGGTGTCCCGGATTCCGGTCTGAGCGCTGCCATAGGTTATGCCGAGAAGAGCGGAATCCCGTATGAAATGGGACTTATCAAGAACAGATACATCGCCCGCACCTTCATCCAGCCGACTCAGGAAATGAGGGAAAGGGGTGTTCAGATGAAACTTTCCGCGGTCCGGAGCATCGTAAACGGGAAGAGGCTTGTTCTGGTGGATGATTCCATCGTCAGGGGCACCACCTGCCTGAAAATCGTCAAGATGCTGAGGGCGGCAGGAGCCAGGGAAGTTCACGTCCGGATCGCAAGTCCTATGATGAAGCACCCGTGCTTCTACGGAGTCGACACTTCGACTTCAGAAGAACTGCTCTGCTACAACAGGAATCTGCAGCAGGCCTGCAGCATGATTGAAGCGGACTCTCTGGGTTACGTTTCCTGCGAATCATCGGTGATGGCTACCGGGGGATGCTCGGAGCTCTGCCTCGCTTGCTTCAACGGCGAATATCCGACAGCACTTTATGAACACGAATCAGAAGAATAACAATGGCTAAAAGTTACGAAAACGCGGGAGTCAATCTCGAAGCCGGCTACGAAGTGGTAAGCCGCATCAAAAAACACGTTTCATCCACGGCAAGGCCCGGTTCGATGGGAGGCATCGGCTCATTCGGAGGGATGTTCGACCTTTCTTCACTGGGCGTCAGGGAGCCGGTACTGGTAAGCGGAACTGACGGAGTCGGGACCAAGCTTAAAATCGCATTCGCCATGGACAAGCACGACACCGTAGGCATAGATGCTGTCGCAATGTGCGTCAATGATGTGCTTGCACAGGGGGCTGAGCCACTGATCTTTCTCGATTACGTAGCCGTAGGGCACAACATCCCCGCTCAGGTGGAGGCCATTGTCGCAGGAGTTGCGGAAGGCTGCCGACAGGCAGGCTGCGCGCTGGTTGGAGGAGAAACAGCCGAGATGCCAGGCATGTACAGTGACGGAGAATATGACATCGCCGGATATACGACCGGAGTTGTGGAAAAGTCGAAACTCATCGACGGCTCCAAAGTCAAGGCCGGGGATGTCCTGGTGGGCATAGCTTCCAGCGGTGTGCACTCGAACGGTTTCAGCCTTGTCCGCAAGATTGTTGCCGATGCCGGACTTGATTTCAAGGATGAGATACCGGAATTCGGCGGCAGAAGACTTGGCGACGTATTGCTCACTCCTACAAGGATTTATGTCAAGCAGGTGCTTGACGTGATCCGACAGTGTGACGTTCACGGAGTCGCGCACATCACAGGCGGCGGTTTCGATGAGAACATCCCGAGAGTACTGCACAAGGGTCAGGGCCTGGAAATCCGTGAAGGAAGCTGGGATATTCTCCCTGTATTCCGCATGCTTGAGAAATGGGGCGGGGTACCTCACAGGGAGATGTTCAACATCTTCAACATGGGAATCGGAATGGTTGTCATCCTTGATGCATCCGAAGCTGAAAAAACTGTCGGGATTCTCGCTTCTCACGGTGAAAAAGCATCCGTGATAGGACGTGTTACGGATTGTGAAGGCGTCAACATTATCTGATGATGGGTAAGAAACTGGCTGTATTCGCAAGCGGGAACGGGAGTAACTACGAAGCTATTGCCAAGGCCTGCGCTGAGGGGCGTCTGGACGCTGACATCGCTCTTATGGTTTGTGACAAACCCGGTGCCTTCGTCATTGAACGTGCCGGCAGGTTCGGCACCCCGACTTTCGTCTTCAACCCTAAGGATTATGCCTGCAAGGAAGATTTCGAACGGGAGATCGCAGACCGGATGGATGCCTTGGGAATTGACCTGGTCTGTCTGGCCGGCTATATGCGCATCATCGGCAAGGTCCTTCTCTCCCGCTATGGAGGACGCATAATCAACATTCACCCTTCACTGCTCCCCGCATTCAGAGGTGCCCACGCAGTGGAACAGGCCGTTGAGTACGGCGTCAAAGTATTCGGGGTGACCGTACATTGGGTGGACGAGAGTCTGGACGGAGGCAGAATCATAGCGCAGAGGGCTTTCGGGTACGAAGGCAACGATCCGGAGGAGGTACACCGACTCGGCCAGGCAATCGAACATGAATTATATGTTGAAACAATACTAAAATTAATCGGATAAATGAAAAGAAGAGCATTGGTCAGCGTCAGCGACAAGACAGGACTTGTGGATTTCGTCAAGGGCCTGCAGGAGCTTGGATGGGAAATTATCGCCACCGGAGGCACCCGGAAACTTCTGGACGGCAACGGTATCAAGACCGTCGGCATCAGCGAGGTTACAGGGTTTCCTGAAATATGCGACGGAAGGGTCAAGACCCTGCATCCAAAGGTTCACGGAGGCATACTTGCCCGCAGGGACGTCCCGGAGCATATGCAGACCCTCAAGGAAAACGGGATAGAGACGATTGAACTCGTCTGCGTGAACCTGTACCCTTTCAAACAGACCATCGCCAAACCGGGCGTCACGATGGAAGATGCCATCGAAAATATTGACATCGGCGGACCTTCAATGGTCAGGAGCGCGGCTAAGAACTGGAAGGACGTCAATATAGTGTGCGATCCGCTCGACTACGACAAGGTACTTGAAGAACTCCGCGCCGATGGATGGACTTCGGACGAAACAAGACTCAAACTCAGCGCGAAGGCCTACACCCATACAGCCGAGTATGATATGATGATTTCTACCTACATGCGCGAAAAGGCAGGTCTGAACAAGAAACTGTTTCTCGAGTATGATCTCAGGCAGGGACTGCGTTACGGGGAGAATCCTCATCAGGAGGCCGAGTTCTTTGCAAGCACCGAGCCAGCGCCATTCTCTCTTGCCTTCGCAAGGCAGATTCAAGGCAAAGAGCTGAGCTACAACAATATACAGGACGCCAACGCAGCACTCAACGTTGTACGTGACTTCGACGAGCCTTTCTGCGTCGCGCTCAAGCATATGAACCCTTGCGGCGCTGCCACTGCGCCGACGATTGAAGAAGCCTGGCAAGCCGCTTACGAGGCTGACAAAGTCAGCATCTACGGAGGCATCGTGGCTGTTAACCGCGAGCTTACTGCGAAGGTAGCTGAGGGAATGAAGACTATATTCCTTGAAATAGTGATTGCTCCTTCATTCACGGACGAGGCACTTGAGATTCTGGCTGCGAAGAAGAACCTGAGAGTCCTGCAGGTGGATATGACAAAGAACGGAGCGGATGTGCCTCAGTTTATCAGCGTGAACGGTGGAATGCTTGCACAGAAGCTTGACACCCGGGTCGAAAATATTTCGTCTGAGATGTGCGTAACCAAAGTCAAGCCTACTGAATCCCAACTGAAGGAACTGGATTTCGGTTGGAAGATAGTCAAGCACATCAAGTCCAACGCCATAGCAGTAGTCAAGGACAACCGCACCGTCGGAGTCGGGGCCGGGCAGACCAACCGAGTAGGATCCGCCGAAATTGCCCTCAACGAGGCAAAGGCAGCCGGATTCACCGAAGATCTGGTCCTCGCATCTGACGGGTTCCTTCCGTTCGGGGACACAGTGGAACTGGCCGCGAAATACGGTGTCACGGCAATTGTCCAGCCCGGCGGAAGCATCCGCGATGAAGAGTCCATCCGGAAGGCTGACGAACTGGGCATCACTATGCTTTTCACAGGAGTTAGACATTTCAAACATTAGAATAAATGAAAAAGGTCCTTGTAATCGGAGGAGGCGGACGTGAGCACGCCATTGTTGACGCCCTTAGCCGTTCAAATCAGGTAGGAAAGATTTTCTGTGCACCGGGCAACGCCGGCATCGCCGCACAGGCCGAATGCGTCGCTATCAAGGATACGGATGTCGACGGGCTGCTGGCCTTCGCCAGGCAGAATGATATCGACCTTACCGTGGTAGGTCCGGAAGCGGCTCTCTCCGTCGGAGTGGTTGATCGTTTCCGTGCAGAAGGATTGAAGATATTCGGCCACACACAGGCTGCTGCCCGAATAGAAAGCAGCAAGGAATTCGCCAAGATAATAATGAATAAATATGACATCCCTACCGCTTCGTACCGCAGTTTCAGCGACTATGAGGCCGCTTTGGAGTATGTCAAGGGCAGGCCGTTCCCGGCAGTTCTGAAATATGACGGGCTCGCAGCCGGCAAGGGTGTGGTCATTGCCGCTGACGAAGGAGAGGCTGACCGCGCACTGAAGGAAATGCTTGTCGGAGAGAGTTTCGGCAAGGGCAAAGTCGTTGTCGAAGATTATCTCGAAGGACCTGAATTTTCATTTATGTGCTTTGTGGACGGACACAGGGTTTACCCTATGCCTCTGTCCCAGGACCATAAACGCGCCTATAACGGAGACAGGGGGCCGAATACTGGAGGAATGGGAGCTTATACGGGTCTGCCGTTCATCTCTGACGAAGAAGTGGAGTTCGCATTGAAAAATGTTCTGCAGAAGACGGCGGATGCCATGGTTGAAGAAGGCCTTCCTTTGAGCGGAGTCCTTTATGGCGGTCTGATGAAGACGGACCGGGGAATCAAGGTAATAGAGTTCAATTCCCGTTTCGGAGATCCGGAGACAGAGGTGGTGCTGCCTCTGCTCGACTCTGACGTATTCGACATCTTCGAGGCTGTCGCCGAGGGCCGTCAGGCTACTCCTCTCAAATGGAGTTCCGACGTGACTATGGGCGTTGTGATGGCATCGAAGGGATATCCGGGCAGCTACGAAAAAGGATTCCGCCTGACTGTCCCGTCAGATGCCACTGTCTATCATATGGGTACGGCGCTCAAGGAAGGGGAACTTGTCACCGCAGGCGGCAGGGTGCTGATGTGCGTAGCCAGGGCCGGGAATATCCGGGAGGCAAAAGAAAACGCCTACAAAACTGTAGGCGCCGTAATATGCGACAATCTTTTCTTCAGGTCAGACATTGCCCACCGGGCACTTTGACAGGAAACATTCGATTGTATTCTCCATCAGCATAGTTATAGTCATCGGTCCCACACCTCCCGGGACCGGTGAGATGTATCCGGCAACCTCGGATGCCGGTCCGAAGTCGACGTCTCCGACCAATGTGCCGTCAGCCACACGGTTGATGCCGACGTCAATAACCACTGCCCCCGGCTTAACCATATCGGATGTTATCATCTTCGGACGTCCCACGGCTGCGACAAGTATATCAGCTTCACGGCACACCGCAGCAAGATCTTTCGTACGGGAATGGGCTATCGTGACGGTAGCGTTCCTGTCAAGAAGCAGCTTGGCGACAGGTTTCCCGACTATGTTGCTGCGCCCCACTACCACGGCCTTCTTCCCTGCTATCTCCACCCCTGTGGATTCGATCATTTTAATTATGCCTTTTGGGGTGCAAGGGACAATGCACTTCCTGCCAAGCCAGAGACTTGCGACATTTGACGGATGGAATCCGTCCACATCCTTGGCCACAGATATCGCGTCAATGACCTTGTCCTCATTGATATGCCCCGGAAGCGGAAGCTGCACAAGGATCCCGTCAACCTTCTCATCTGCGTTGAGCTCCGATATTGCCGAGAGGAGTATCTCTTCCGAAACCTCCCGGGGAAGTTCGATCAGTCTGCTCTCCATTCCGACGAACTCCGCCGCCTTGATCTTGCCCCTGACATAGGAGCGGCTTGCCGGATTGTCTCCCACGATTATTACCGCGAGGCAAGGCTTCCGTCCGAAGCGGCTTTCAAGTCCTGCCATACCGGCTTTCATCTCCTCCTTGAATGACAGAGACAGTTTTTTCCCATCAATCAGCTGTGCCATTATTAGTTTCCTGTTTGTTCTGCGCAAAGTTACAAAAACTATTCAAATTTAATATTTGCATTTGTACAAATTATGTGTATTTTTGCATAAATATTCAATACTGGTGTATATTTATACAATATGAGAACTAAAAACGAAAGGCTCGCCGCTATTACCGCCGTCATTGGCAGTCAAGTTGTTTCAAACCAGGACGAGCTTTTGGAAAAGCTGAACCGGGAAGGCTTCAACGTGACCCAGGCTACGCTTTCCAGAGACATAAAGGAGCTCAAGATCGTCAAGGTTCACACAGCCGACGGATATAAATATCAGATCCATTCCGACAAGCACCTGAACGCAGCAAGAAACAGCGGGATACTCAGCGTGGATTCCGCATCCAATTTCGTTGTAATCAAAACGGGTCCCGGCTTTGCCGGGGCCGTTGCATCCACCATCGATACTGTCGTGGAGTGCAACGCCATTATGGGCACCATCGCCGGTGACGACACCGTGCTGGTCATTCTGCGCAGCGCTGACAGTCTACCCGAAGCGATGGATGCATTTTCAGTTGCAATTCCGAATATAAAAAGCAAGATAATATGACAGATTTCATTATTGAAGTGGCTTCAGAGGAGCACTTGAAGTATGTCCCGGAAATCCTCAAGACAATTGAGGATGCCGCAAGGGACAGAGGGACCGGTATTGCCAAAAGAAAACCGGAGTATGTTGAGAGTAAAATAAAGGAAGGCAAGGCAATCATTGCCATGCACGGGGACGAGTTTGTCGGCTTCTGCTACATAGAGTGCTGGGGGCACGGTCAGTTCGTGGCCAATTCCGGACTTATCGTCAAGAAAGAATACAGGGGCAACGGTCTGGCATCGGCCATCAAGAAAGAGGCATTCCAGCTTTCGAGAGTCAAATTCCCATATGCAAAGATTTTCGGCCTTACCACCGGCCTGGCAGTTATGAAAATCAACACCAAGCTCGGTTATGTTCCGGTCACGTTCTCAGAGCTCACCACAGACGAAGACTTCTGGAAAGGATGCGAGAGCTGTGTCAACTATGACGTTCTGCAGCGTACGAACTATTCGAAATGCCTGTGCACAGGTATGCTGTATGACCCGAACAAGCACAAACTGGATACATTGACAGATAAAATCAAATACAGAAAAATACTCAAGCAATTATGGCAAAAAAAGTAGTAGTGGCATACAGCGGAGGTCTTGACACCTCCTTTACCGTCATGTATCTCTCAAAGGAAAAGGGATACGAAGTATACGCGGCTTGCGCCGATACGGGAGGATTTTCCGCCGAGCAGTTGAAAGCCAATGAAGAGAACGCCTATAAACTCGGGGCAAAAGGATACGTTACCCTTGACGTTACCGCAGAATATTATGACAAAAGCCTGAAATATATGATTTTCGGCAATGTTCTCAGAAACGGCACATACCCGATCTCTGTATCGTCGGAGAGAATTTTCCAAGCTATGGCAATCGCCAGATATGCAAAAGAGATCGGCGCGGACGCAATCGCACACGGCTCTACCGGAGCCGGCAACGACCAGGTACGTTTCGATATGACTTTCCTTGTCATGGCTCCCGGCATCGAAATTATTACGCTTACCAGGGATATGGCCCTGACACGTCAGTTCGAGGTGGATTATCTTAACAGGAACGGCTTTGCAGCTGATTTCAAGAAATTGAAATATTCTTACAATGTAGGACTGTGGGGCACTTCCATCTGCGGAGGTGAGATTCTGGATTCCAAGCAGGGGCTCCCGGAATCAGCATATCTGAAACAAATCGAAAAAGACGGCTCACAGAGTATCAGGATAGGTTTCGAAAATGGGGAGATAAAGAGTGTCAACGGTACGGTGTACAGTGACAAGGTCCAGGCTATCCGGGAGGTTGAAAAGATTGCCGCCCCATATGGGATTGGCCGCGATATGCACGTGGGTGATACGATAATAGGTATCAAGGGACGCGTCGGTTTTGAAGCTGCCGCACCTATGCTGATTATCGCCGCACACAAGTTCCTTGAGAAATTCACTCTTAGCAAATGGCAGCAGTACTGGAAGGAGCAGGTTTCCGGCTGGTACGGCATGTTCCTGCATGAGAGCGAGTACCTTGAGCCTGTTATGAGGGATATCGAGGCTATGCTCGAGAGCAGTCAGAGAAATGTCAGCGGAACCGTAGAGATGCTTCTCAGGCCATATTGTTTCGAGACGGTTGGAGTCGATTCCGCGAATGATCTTGTAAAGAACAAGTTCGGAGAATACGGGGAGATGCAGAAAGGGTGGACCAGCGAAGAGGCCAAGGGCTTCATCAAGGTCAGTTCAACAGCATTGAGGGCATATTATGCCTGCCATCCTGACGAGGCTTCCAAGATTGAGAAAGAGATATGATCAGGGTTGGAATCATAGGAGGTGCCGGCTACACCGCAGGTGAGTTGATAAGGATTCTTGTAAACCATCCCGAGGCAGAGCTGGTGTTTGTCCACTCCGAAAGCAATGCCGGGAATCCGATTTCCGACGTACACCAGGGCCTGCTCGGTGATACTGATATGACATTCTGCCAGGAATATGACCTCGGAAGCATAGATGTGCTGTTCCTGTGTTCGGGACACGGCAAGAGTGATGAATTCTGGAAAACACACGAGAAGCCGGAGGGATTGAAGGTTATTGATCTCGCCCAGGACTTCAGGGATGAGCACGACGGCTATGTCTATGGTCTGCCCGAATGGCAGAAAGATAAGATAGTTGCCACGGATAGGCTGGCTAATCCCGGGTGTTTTGCCACCTGCATACAGCTTTCCCTTCTTCCTTTGGCGGCGGCAGGTCTTCTGGATGGCGACATCAATGTTACTGCTGTCACCGGCAGTACCGGGGCCGGAGTGAAACCGGGAGCGTCCACTCATTTCAGTTGGAGGAACAACAATATTTCAACCTATAAGGTTTTTGAGCATCAGCACCTGCTGGAAATAAACAGAAACCTGGCATTGGTGTCAGTTGCCGGTGGGGGGTCTGTGGACTCCTCGCTCCGCTCGGCCCCACCGCAAGCGGTCCCCCCTCTTACGATGCCGAGGGTGGCACGGTCCACAGGCCCCCCACCGGCAACTGACACTCCACTTAGCCAACTGCGGGTCAATCCGTCGATGCAAGAAATGGCACGGTCCACAGACCCCCCACCGGCAACTGGATGGAAGATTGATTTTGTGCCGATGAGAGGGGATTTCGCCAGAGGCATCTTCGCCACTGCGGTGTTAAAATGCACTCTCAGCGAAGAAGAGGCCGTCAAACTTTATAAGGAATACTACAGCGGCGCAGCATTCACCTTCGTCTGCAGCCGTCCTATTGACCTCAAGGATGCAGTCAACACGAACAAAGCCATCCTCCACATAAAAAAACATTCAGACAAACTGGTAATCACGGCAGCGATAGACAACTTACTGAAAGGGGCCAGCGGACAGGCCGTTCAGAATATGAACATAATGTTCGGCCTGCCAGAAACCACCGGTCTAAAACTCAAGGCATCAGCATTCTGATATGGAACTATTCGACGTATATTCACTTTTCAACGTAACACCCGTAAAAGCCTGCGGATGCACCGTATGGGATGACAAGGGCATAGAATACCTTGATCTGTACGGCGGACACGCTGTGATATCAGTAGGTCACTCGCACCCCAAATATACAGCGGCAATCAAGGCACAGCTTGACAAGATCGGATTCTATTCCAACAGCGTAATCAATCCTCTCCAGACAGAACTCGCCCACAAATTGGGCAAGGTCTGCGGCTACGACGATTATTCACTGTTCCTGGACAACAGCGGAGCCGAATCCAACGAAAACGCGCTCAAACTCGCATCCTTCCATACCGGGAAAGACAGAGTCATAGCATTTCACAAAAGTTTCCACGGAAGGACATCCGGGGCAGTGGCCGTCACGGACAATCCTGCGATCATCTCCCCTTTCAACGCCAATCACAAAGTAACATTCTGCGACCTCAACGATGCCGAGGCAGTCGAAACCGAACTGAAGAAGGGTGACGTTGCCGGGATAATAATCGAAGGCATCCAGGGATGCGGAGGCATCAACGTGCCTGAAGATTCATTCCTGCAGGATCTGAGATTGCTGTGCGACAGGTACGGGGCGGTCCTCATAGCTGATGAAGTCCAGAGCGGATACGGACGCACAGGCAGATTTTTCGCTCATCAATGGGCCGGCATCAAAGCCGACGTCATCACAATGGGAAAGGGCATTGCCAACGGTTTCCCTTGTGGAGGGATACTGATATCCCCTGAATTCAAGGCATCGAAAGGCCTGCTCGGGACCACTTTCGGAGGAAACTATCTGGCTATGGCAGCGGCGAATGCCGTGCTCGACATCATCACGGAGGAAAATCTGATAGAAAATGCCCGGAAGGTCGGTGACTATCTGAAAGAGGCCATACCGCAGAGCGACAAGATCAAGGAAGTGCGCGGACGGGGCCTTATGATAGGAATCGAATTCAATGAACCCGTAGCGGAGATACGAAGCAGGCTGCTTTTCGAGAAACATATTTTTACCGGAGTTGCCGGAAAGAATATGGTCAGGCTTCTGGCTCCTCTGGTTCTCAAACAATCCGAAGCTGAAACATTCATCAACTCATTGACACAACTCATATGAAAACTTTCTTCCACGCCAGTGACATAGGCAACATCGCAAAAGCAATAGAGGAAGCAAAACAGGTGAAAGCTGATCCATTCGCCTGGAAAGGCCTGGGCACAAACAAGACCATAATGATAGTGTTCTTCAACAGCAGCCTCCGCACCAGGCTGAGCACACAGAAAGCAGCGCTCAACCTCGGAATGAGCCCCATTGTGCTGAATATTGGTCAAGACAGCTGGAAGCTCGAGACGGAACTAGGTGTTGTTATGGATTCCGACAAGTCCGAGCACCTTCGCGAAGCCATCCCGGTCATTGGCAGCTACTGCGACATCATAGGAGTCAGATCCTTCGCCGGACTCACGGACAGGGAATATGATTACAATGAGACCGTCCTCAGGCAGTTCATCGAATACTCCGGCAAGCCTGTGATCAGCCTTGAATCGGCGACAGTTCACCCTTGTCAGGCATTTGCAGACCTGATAACGATAGAAGAATACAAGAAGACAGACAGGCCCAAGGTGGTTATGACCTGGGCTCCACATCCGAAAGCTCTTCCCCAGGCTGTCCCGAACTCATTCGCCGAATGGATGAATGCGGCGGATGTGGATTTTGTCATCACCCATCCGGAAGGCTACGAGCTCGACCCGAAATTCACCGGAAAGGCCCGCATCGAATATGACCAGATGAAGGCATTGGAAGGTGCCGATTTCGTATATGCGAAGAACTGGAGCTGTCCGGGAGTCAAAGACCCGTCCCAATACGGCAGCATACTCAGTAAGGATATGGGATGGACGGTTGACGCCTCTCACATGGCCGTAACCGACAATGCATTCTTTATGCATTGCCTCCCGGTTCGCAGGAATATGATCGTATCGGATGAGGTTATTGACTCCCCTCGGAGTCTCGTGATTCCGGAAGCCGCCAACAGAGTGGTTTCCGTACAGGTTGTAATGAAAAGAATGTTGGAGGAGATGCTATGAAGGCAAGTCTCAATATAGTGAAGGTAGGAGGAAGCGTGGTTGAAGATGACAGCAGTTTGAACAGCCTGCTGTCTGCTTTCTGCGCAATCGAAGGGAACAAGATGCTGGTTACGGGCGGTGGCAGGACAGCCACAAGGATTGCAGCCGAGCTTGGAATAGAAAGCCATATGATTGAAGGCCGAAGAATCACAGACGCCCCGATGCTGAAGGTTGTCACTATGGTATATGCCGGGCTTGTAAGCAAGAATATCGTTGCAGAGCTCCAGGCAAAAGGGATCAATGCAATCGGCCTCTGCGGAGCCGACCTCAACATCATCAGATGCGCCAAACGTCCTGCCTCCAGAATAGATTACGGTTTTGTCGGAGACGTGGAATCCGTCAACACCAAAGAGCTGCAGGTGCTGATTGATGCCGGTGCCGTACCTGTTCTCTGTCCGATCACCCACGACGGAACGGGGCAGCTTCTCAACACCAACGCAGATACAATCGCCTCCTGCCTGGCGTCAGCGCTCGCGTCCGCATATGACGTCACGCTCACCTATTGTTTCGAAAAGAACGGAGTCCTTTCCAACCCGGACGATGACGGCAGCGTCATCCCCGAGATCAGGAGAGAATACTATAAGGAACTGCTGGAGAAAGAAATCGTAAGCGGAGGAATGATTCCGAAACTGGACAATGCCTTTGCCGCCATCGACGCAGGAGTAAACAAAGTAGTGATAACCAACGCCGAGAATCTGGGAACGGATTCAGGTACTGAGATTATATGACAGACCTTCTGAAAAAGCTCATATCAATTCCCGCTTTCAGCAGAGAGGAGAAGGAAGCTGCAGATTTTCTTGAGACTTATCTGAAAGCTGAAGGGTTCGAGCCGAGACGCGTTCTGAACAATCTGTGGATTGAATCAGAGTCTGAGAGCGACAAGCCCTCAATACTGCTCAATGCCCACATTGATACCGTAAAGCCGTCATCAGGATATACCGGAGACCCGTTCTGCGCCGAGCAGGAAGGGGACATCATATATGGGCTGGGCAGCAACGACGACGGAGGTTCGCTCGTCGCCATGCTTGAAGCATTCAAAAGGCTGACTTCCAAGCCGCAGCAGTACCGTTTGATCTATTCCCTTGCAGCTCAGGAAGAGGTTGGTGGCACGGAAGGCATCGAGGCCATACTTCCGCATATCGGCCACATAGACCTGGGTATTATCGGAGAGCCTACGGGAATGAATATGGCCGTAGCGGAGAAGGGCTTGATGGTTCTGGACTGCCGCTCCTGCGGGAAAAGCGGTCACGCTGCCAGAAACGAAGGGATAAACGCCATATACAAGGCTCTCGAAGATATCGAATGGTTCCGCAGCTACAAGTTCGAGAAAGTCTCGGAGTTCTGCGGGGAGGTCAAGATGAGCGTCACGCAAATCAATGCCGGCAGCCAGCACAATGTGGTGCCGGACTGTTGTGATTTCGTGGTTGACATCAGGGGAAACGGCATATACAGCAATACGGACATACTTGACATCATAAAAGAGCACGTAAGCTGCGATTTCAAGCCGAGATCCACCCGTCATAACGGAGCCTCTATCAATATGGACCACCCTATCGTCAAGAGAGGCCTCTCTCTGGGATTGGGCAGTTTCGGCTCCCCCACAACCAGCAACCAGTCGGTATGTCCTTTCGACACCGTCAAAATCGGTCCGGGAGAGTCATCACGCTCGCATACCGCCGACGAATTCATCAAAATATCAGAGATAGAGCATGGGGCTGACGTATATTTCAGGCTCCTTGACGGATTAACACTGTAGAAATATGGCAAAACTTTGGGACAAAGGATTCAGCGTCAACGAGAAGATAGACAGATTCACTGTAGGCAAGGACAGGGAACTCGACCTCCTTCTTGCCCCGTATGACATCCGGGGCACAATAGCCCACATAACAATGCTGGAGAGCGTAGGGCTTCTCAAGAAAGAGGAGCTGGAAATTCTCGCCGCAGAGTTGGAAAACATACTCAAGAAAACTGAGGACGGGAGTTTCCGAATCAGTGATGATATTGAAGACGTTCACTCTCAGGTTGAACTTATGCTTACTGACAAGCTGGGTGAGCTGGGGAAAAAAGTCCACACGGGAAGGTCAAGAAATGATCAGGTCCTGCTCGACATCAAGCTATTCACCCGTGCGGAAATCAAAAAGACCGCCCGCAAGGTCAAGGCGCTTTTCGATGCCCTCATCGAAGCATCCGAGAAATACAGGAACGTCTTGATGCCGGGGTACACACATCTACAGGTAGCAATGCCGTCTTCATTCGGTCTTTGGTTCGGAGCGTATGCGGAGACCCTGTCCGATGATCTGCAGATGCTTTCCGCAGCGCTCAGGATTGCCGACCGCAATCCTCTCGGATCCGCAGCAGGCTATGGCTCTTCCGCGCCGCTGGACAGGCAGAAGACGACAGAGTTGATGGAATTTGAAAGTATGGTATTCAATTCCATCGCAGCTCAGATGGGAAGAGGCAAGCTTGAACGGGAAACAGCATTCGCACTGTCCTGCATAGCGGAAACCCTTGGACGGCTGGCTGCAGACTGCTGCCTGTTCAACAGCCAGAATTTCGGCTTCATAAGTCTTCCGGACGAGCTGACTACCGGCTCAAGTATAATGCCTCACAAGAAGAATCCGGACGTATTCGAACTCATCAGGGCACACTGCAATAAAATCTGCGGTGTTCCTGAAACCATAAAGCTTATAACATCCAACCTTCCGTCAGGCTACTATAGGGATATGCAGATACTCAAGGAAGCATATCTGCCGGTATTCGGAGAACTTGATGACTGTCTGGACATAGCTCTCTTCGCGATAAGCAACATGTCGGTCAAGGAAGGTCTGATGGATGACCCGAAATACAGAGCCGCCTTCAGCGTGGAGGAAGTAAACCGCCTCACAGCCGAAGGCATGCCTTTCAGGGACGCTTATAAAAAGGTGGGCAAGGACATTCTGAACGGTGTTTTCGAGTTCAAAGGAGAACTGCATCATACCCACGAGGGCTCTATCGGCAATCTGTGCAATGACAGGATAACGGAAAGGATGAATGCCGTTATTCAAGATATCTTTCCCGAAGGATTCTGATATCCTCGTCCGTGAGATTGAGCTGTTCCTTGACGAATCCCATCATTGAGCCGCATTCCTTCTCGAGCATATTCAGAGCTCCGAGGAAATATTTCCTGTTCACCCCGACAAAAGTCAGGATAGCCTCTTTTTCCGCGTCAGTGCCGACATGGCTGCATGCTTCCTGCACATCCTTGACATAGAATTCATTGGAGATTTCATAGTCCTGCATTATCAAATCCATGTCAGCTCCGAGGGTGGCAAGCAGCACAGCCGCTCCGAAACCTGTCCGGTCCTTCCCTTGGGAACAATGCCAATACACTGCGCCGTCGGTCGTGCCCAGAATATTGTGGAGGAAACCCGAATACTGGACTCTGGTGAAGCTGCTGAACATCATTGACGGATACATCTCCCGGGCAACCCGTTGAACGTCCTCCCTCCACGCATTTTTGGAGAGCCAGCCTTTGAGGTCACGATATGCCTCTTTCGGGAGAGACACCTGCTCCATCATATTGCTTTCTTCATCAAAAGCAGGCATCCACACATAATCGGCTCCGGGCAAATACTTGTCAGGAGCATATCCCACTTCGCCGCTCGTGCGGAAATCGAAGATTCTTTTGACTCTGTATTTTTCCGACAGGAGGGCCAAATCCTCGTCAGAAGCCTCGTCAAGGGCACCTCCCCGCAAGAGAAGGCCATGCTTGATTCTGCTTCCGTCAGGAAGGACATACCCGCCCAGCTCACGGGCATTGATTACGGTATTCAAGCCAATGCCCTGAGTCTTGAAGTTATAGTCCAAGAAAACTAGAGAATCTTGATGATATTTGAAAAGCCGGTAATCTCAAACACTTCCTTTACCTGAGGCTTCATATCTTTCATAACCATCTTTCCTCCCTTTGAAGAAACGCTCTTCTGAAGGAGAAGGAACATGCGGAGTCCCTGACTTGAAGTGTATTCCATTTCACTGCAGTCAAATTCAATGTCCGGATCAGGATCCTCCATAAGTGGAGTGATGTCAGCCTGAAATTTGTCAGCATTGGTAGTGTCAAGTCTTCCTGAGAGCTTTACAAGCGACTTTGCGCCTTCTTTTACAATTGAAACGTCCATAGCAATATTCTGATTTATTTTATTTTCAAAGTCATAATTGTTATATCATCATTCTGCTCATTCCCTTCCGTAAAAGTATGAACGGCATCAAGGAGGTTGCAGCAGGCTTCCTTCTGCGTGGCGAGTCCCGAATGCGATCTCGCCCATTCCAGCAGAGCCGCATCACCGAACTGCTGCTTGTCAGAGCGTTCCGCTTCAGTGACGCCGTCAGTATAAAGAATGACGTGGGCACCCGGTTCAAGTCTGCCGGTCTGCATCCGGAACTTGAATCCGGGGAACAACCCGAGCGCGATGTTAGGTTTGACGTCAAGAAATTCTCCATTGACAACAACAGGATTGTGCCCTGCATTGCAGTACCTGAACTCTCCCGTCTTCAGGTCAACGCAACCTATGAACATAGTCACAAACATCCCGGTATCGTTTCCTTCGCACACGGCATTGTTGAGAGTTCCGGCCAGCTCATCAAGTTCGATGCCCATATTCACCAGAAAATGGAATGACGCTCTGGTGACAGCCATGAACATCGATGCAGGGACGCCTTTTCCGGATACGTCTCCGACAGTAAAATACAGCTTGTCACCTTTCTGCAAAAAGTCATAAAGATCTCCACCGACTTCCTTGGCGGGCTTCAACAATGCACAGAGGTCAAAGTTCTCCTGTTGAGGGAAATTCTTCGGCAGCATCGCCATCTGAATCCTGCTGGCCACGTTGAGCTCGCTTGAGTAACGCTCGTTTGTAGCCATAGTCTTCTTGAGGTTCTCGATATACTCGTTGAGAGAGTGCTGCATATCATCGAACGCGTCTCTCAGCTGTTTGATTTCATCTTCCGACTTGATTTCCGGAAGTTCAGTATTGAATTCGCCTTTCGCTATCTGTCTTGCAGACTCGGAGAACTTGACAAGAGGATTAGTCAACTTCCTGATAATCACGTAGCAGGATATGAATATCAGCAGAAGGCCTATCAGCGCGATAAAGATAAGGATGACCTGCATCTTTGACGTCCTTGCAAGCACTTCCCTGTAGTCGCAGGATATGGAAAGAATCCAGCCGTTTGCCAGAGGGCCGAAAACGGCGAATGACAGATTTGAGCCGCGGGAATACTTTCTCATTCCCTTGGTACCGCTCATCATACTCATCACAAGCGAATCTATGTCGTCATCGTCGTCATCGACATATGCCAGCGTAGAATAAACGGTCTCGCCTATAATGCTGCTTCCGCTGTCGATATTGATATATGCTCCGCTCCGGCTGACCAGAGACACATGGGACGAGGTATACGGACGGACCGATTCGAGAATATCAGCTATCCATTCGACACTGACGTCAGCGGTTACAATCGCTATCACTTTCCCCTCACTGTCCTTGACCGGATATGAGTATGTAGTCATATAGAAACGTCCGCCGCCTTCGTCAAAATACGGCTCGCTCCAGCAGGGGTTTCCACTGAGGGAAGGTATCTGGAACCAGTCCATATAGAAGTAATCATAGGACGGATTGCCCAACTGGATGGTCTGGATTTCACCTGTCTGCTGATTCCTGCTTGAATATGGTGAGAAGTAATACTCCCCTTCAAAATAATACGGCGCAAAAGCTATGGCACAGCCCTGGATCTTGTCTGTCTTTTCCACCACAGCCTTGGTCAGTTCATAGAGGTACGCCTTGCTGTCCTTGTTCTCGTCTGCGATCCAGGCGGTCACCTGGACTGCAGTTTCGATTTCCATAAGCGATTTCTCTATCTTGGCAATCGTGGCATCCAAAAGGTTTCCTGCCGAATTCTCAGCCTCATCCGCAATGAGCAGATGCGCCGACACCGACGCTACGCCGATTGCCAGAAGGAAAAGGACTGAAGTGACAAAGAGGACATTGAGACTCAGTCGTGTTGAGAATGACTTTTGCCTTTTCATCTTATCACCTCCTTATATTCGGGCCTGTTCACAATATAACCGGTTTCAAGCAAAGCCCTGACGACGTTATTATAGGCGGATTCCGTCACAGGGGCATAGTCAATCTTTCCGGTGGCAGGATTTGTCTGAAGACTGATATAGCTGTCCAGCATCCTTCCCTGCATGGCTCTGTTGGTCACTATATGATTCTCGTTGCAGAGACGCATCACGACATCCAGTGCCTGCTTCCTATGGGTGCGGGCATATTCCCAGCCCTTCTTGCTGGCACGAACGAACTTGTCGACTGCATCCTTGTTCCGGGAATAATACTCTTCCGTCACATACAGCCCGTCCTCCGGACATTCATAACCGAAATCGGAGAATTTAATCACCTGATTGTCCGGGATATCTCCTATTGCGAGCTGAAGTGCAATATATTCGCTGAAGTTGTAGCACAAAGTGGCATCAACGGCTCCGTAAACATACAGGTTGATTCCATTGATGAACGGGACCCAATCGATACGCAGGTTGTTATATGTTTCCAGGATATCACAGAATTCGGAATAGCCGGCCTTCCACCTGCCGATTTTCATCCCCTGAAGGTCCTCAGGCTTGGAGACAGGTGTGCGCGAAACGCACCACAGACCGCTCTTCTGAGTAATCTGCATCACGTTCAATATCTTCTGTCCATCGGAACGCGCGATAATGGACTGCAGAAGCTGCTGACCGGCAATCTGGACTTTCCCGCCGACCAGCTGTGTAAGAATGGATTCGGTAGAGTTGGCCTTGATGTGGAGTATCTCGACATCAAGGCCTTCCTGCGCATAGAACCCCATTTCCTGCGCCATATAGAAACCGGCGAACTGAGCCTGAGGTGTCCACTGAGGCATGAATGTCAGTTTCTGGGCCATCGCATTTGTCACCAAGGACAAAGCAAGGAATATGGAAACAAGTCTTTTCACTGGCATTTGAGTTTCATTATGAATACATTGCAGCCGTCTTCAAAATGGTAGTCAAGCACATTCATCATCTGCTTGCAGAGGAAGATGCCAAGACCGCCGACTTTACGTTCCTCCAATGGCGCATTTATATCCGGATCCGGTTTTGCAAGAGGATCGAATTCGACTCCTCCGTCACGGAAGCCTATTTCCAGAAATTCACCGTTTTTCTCGGCCCATACGTCCACCCAGGTAGAACCGGAATAGGAAAGGATGTTCTCCTCCACTTCTTCGACACATAGACGCACCTTGAACTGCAAATCATCAGCGATTGACATAACTTCTTCGCTGGACATCAGGCATTCGATAATGTCAGCATTCCTGCCTTCGACAGGATCGAATCTCTTTTTCATTATCTATCCAAAAGGTATTTATTAATATATTCTTTCATTACAGGGTAATCCTTGATTCCCATTGACAGGAAATGCACCATATACAGAGCAGCGAAAGGCATTATCATTTCGCGGATTTCCTCCTTGCTGTATCTGTGCCCGAAATATTCGTCAGCGAAATAATCCCAGACACGGCACTGCTGCCCGGCGCTGATATGGAACAACTTGTCAGACAATGCGTCATCTCGGATACAATAGCTTGTCATATAGAACATTCCAAGATCGAACCGCGGGTCGTCGTATCCGAAATCGGACAAATCGATCCAATATTTCTTCCCGTCAGCCAGCAGCACGTTCCCGATGTGCATGTCACCGTGTACGCAGGTATCTTTCAGCGGAATACTGTCGATAAACGCAAGCATCTTTTTCTTCTGCTCCTCAGTGTATCCGTCAACGTTCGCGATTGCGGCCTGAAAGCGCATTCTTGCAGGCTTGAAGACGGAAGTGTCACACTTGGTTTCATTCAGTACCCGGCAGAATCCGGCAAACTCCCTCGAGTATTCCTCAAGTTTCTCCGGTTCCCGGGAAATAAGTCTGGCGAATGATATTTTATTCTTGACTCTGACAAATTCAACACCGGTGCGGGTTCCGTCAGTAACCATCCTGAGTGCTGCAGGGGTCGGCAGGCCCATGCCCGCGACAGCATTTGCCACCTTCAGTTCGCGTCCGGGAACGGACTCAGGGATGAATCCCGCGTAAAGCTTGATCATTCTCTCACCGTCCTTGTGATTGTAACTGACGGCCGTGAACCCGTCGCCGCTCTCCTCATAATCCGCCATATCTATCAGCTCCGGCTCATTGTGACCGAAAACTTTTTCGATTGCACTGCAAAACTCTTCGTATGCGTCCGTACCCTCGAGATCCTTGAGCGAAGAAGCAAGGCCGCGGTAATGCCACTCATGATCCTTCTTTCCGCCTGGTGCATGGAAAAGGTTCCAGAGTTCGTCACCCTGCCGCCTGTAATCCCTGGCGATAGCCCTCATATTTGAAAGTTTGTCACCCAACGCGACTGTCTTGGCATCGAGAGAAGCCGCCGCCAAACGGTCAATCGCAGCCTGCTTGCGTCCCCTCCAGCTGTCCTCCTCACTGACCCCGGCTTCGAACTGATCGGACTCGGCTGCGACGATGGACGCCACCCTGTCTCCGAAACGGGATCTGATTTCCTCCACAGTAACGTCAGTATCCTCAACGGTATCATGGAGAGCAGCCGCAGCAAGCAGTTCCTTGTCATTGGTGATGGAAGCCACTATCTCCATCGCCTCCAGTACGTGTATCACGTAAGGAAAGCCCTTGCCGCGCCTCTCTGTGTTCGAATGCGCATCGACAGCAAACCTGATTGCTTCATCAACGAATTTCGTATCAAGATACTTGTTTCCCATAATCACTTATGCATGAATGACAACTGATTCGCAGTCCCGACAATACGTTCTGCACGCTGCCTGTTATATTCAGAGCGGACTCCGAGATCGTCAAACATGGATTTCAGCTTCTCTACACCTCCGCCGCTCTTGAGTATATGCACGATGCACAGATCCTGGACAGCCACAGTGGATGAAATGATATCTATATCCGTATTGCTTATTTGAAATACTGCAAACTGGTAAGCGTCTTCAGTATTTTCGCTGACGAAATCGACGAGATCCTTGAGTGTTTTAAGTCCGAAGTCCTTGAGTATCCTCAGATAAGGCATAGGTGAAGACTCATGGACCTCTGCCTGATTGATGGCAGCGATTCTCTTTGCCAGCTTGTCGAAAGGCTTGAGATCGAGGTAGCTCTTGAAGGAATCGCCGTCGAGAGGGACTTCTTTGAACTTGCCGTCCGAGACAAGATTCCGGACCTTGCGGCGATAGTCATTGATACCTGTCCTGATAATACTGAACTGTTCGTCTGCCAGTTCCATCATTCCGGCAAGTCTGTTCAGATTCCTCAGGTACTCCTGCGGCACCTCTACGCCGGTCTTATAGCCGGTATCATGATTGATGACCGCCCATACGTGCTGGAGCGCGGTACGCATCTGGAGTTCGAAGCGCAATTCGTTGATTTCAGGGCACTCCGGGTCAAAATACAGTTTCTTCGGAATACGGCAGATATAATGAAGAGAGTTGTAGCCGAAGCTGTCAAGCTCGTGCATCTTTCTCTTGTCCACACTGTTTTCCCAGTCTATATTGAAAATACGATCAGCCATGGCCGCCACCTTGTCTACGTCATCAGTGTAGAAAGTGATTATCCGGGCGCCGAGTATGTCAGTCATATCTGAAAGCATATTATACTTGAAGCCCTTGAGTTCCAGTTTGCCGACGACACTCTTCTCCGTCTTTACCCTGGCTTCGACGGCATTGACATATATGCCCATCTCCCCAAGCCCGCTCTCAAGCGCCCGCTTCACTATGTCAAGCATCCTTTCATATATATGCCGGGTCGCCTGATACTCCTCGAGTATCAAGGTGCAATGCATGTCCAGACCGTAATTATCCATTTTACCTATATTATACAAAGATAAATAATAATGTTCTAAATTCAACAATTATATTTGTTACATTTGTATTATGAAGTTCCAGCTTGAATCAGCATATAAACCGTCCGGAGACCAGCCCGAAGCCATAGACAGGCTGTGCGCGGCACTTGACGCCGGCATCGGTGACGTCACGCTTCTGGGCGTGACAGGTTCGGGCAAGACCTTCACAATGGCAAACGTTATCCAGAGGCTTCAGCGCCCGGCCCTGATTCTGAGCCACAACAAGACCCTTGCCGCTCAACTGTACGGGGAATTCAAGACTTTCTTCCCGCACAACGCTGTGGAATATTTCGTCTCCTATTACGACTATTACCAGCCGGAAGCCTACATTCCGACTACCGATACGTATATCGAAAAGGACCTGAGCATCAATGACCAGATAGAGAAATTGAGGCTTTCCGCAGCATCAGCCCTGCTGAGCGGAAGGAGGGACGTAATAGTAGTTTCATCCGTAAGCTGCCTGTACGGCATAGGTAATCCCGATGATTTCCACGACCAGACCGTAGTCGTACGCAAGGGTGAGACCAGAGACTTCACTTCCCTGCTCTACAAACTTGTCGATGCCCTGTACAACCGCACCGAGGCCGACTTCACCAGAGGCACTTTCAGGGTCAAGGGCGACACGATAGACGTATATCCGGCAGGAGCCGACGATGCCGTACGCATAGAGTTCTTCGGCGACGAGGTCGAAGAGCTGAGCCTTATCGACCCGATGACCGGAGGCAGGATAGAAGAGATTGACGAGATCAGTATCTATCCGGCAAACAATTTTGTGACGACGAAAGAGCGCAGCATTGCCGCCGTCAGCCATATTCAGGATGACCTTTCCAGACAGTTGGAATATTTCGAAAGCATAGGAAAGGGTCTGGAAGCCAAGAGGCTCAAGCAGAGGGTCGAATATGATCTGGAGATGATCAAGGAGATGGGATACTGCCCCGGCATTGAAAATTATTCGCGAT
The DNA here is from genome assembly GCA_045615565.1 of Candidatus Cryptobacteroides sp. Taxonomy (GTDB): domain Bacteria; phylum Bacteroidota; class Bacteroidia; order Bacteroidales; family UBA932; genus Cryptobacteroides. Next base: position 52,979 of record JAZLFC010000008.1, read on the forward strand.
ATTTTGACGGCAGACAGCCCGGACAAAGACCGTTCTGCCTGATTGATTATTTTCCAAAGGATTTCATCACCTTCATAGACGAGAGCCACGTCACCCTTCCGCAGGTACATGCGATGTTCGGAGGTGACCATTCCCGCAAATCCGTCCTTGTGGAATACGGATTCAGGCTTCCCGCCGCATCCGACAACAGGCCGCTGACCTTTGGGGAATTCGAGGAAATCACGGGCCAGAAAGTTTATGTCAGCGCAACGCCGGCCGAATACGAGCTCGAAAAATCCGGAGGGCTGATTATCGAGCAGGTTGTGCGCCCCACGGGTCTTCTTGATCCCCCTATCGAAGTCAGGCCGACAGAGAACCAGGTGGACAACCTCGTCGAGGAAATACGGAAACGCGCGGAGCAGGACGAGCGTACGCTTGTCACCACTCTGACAAAAAGGATGGCCGAGGAGCTGGACGAATATCTGAGGCGCATCGGAATACGTGTCAGATATATCCATTCCGATGTGGACACGACCGAAAGGGTCGGGATAATCGAGGATTTCAAAAACGGAATGTTCGATGTCCTTGTAGGCGTGAACCTGCTCAGGGAAGGGCTGGACATACCTACTGTCTCGCTGGTAGCCATTCTTGATGCAGACAAGGAAGGTTTCCTGCGTACCACCAGGTCGCTTACCCAGACTGCCGGAAGGGCGGCCAGGAACGTCAACGGTCTTGTAATAATGTATGCGGATACCGTTACCCGGTCCATGGAGGAAACCATAAGGGAGACCAACAGGCGCAGGACCAAGCAGATAGAATACAACAAACTCAACCGTATAACGCCGAAGCAGGTGGAATTGCGTCAGAACGTGCTGGCATCCCGGCTCACGAACGGAACCACCGGCAGAGTCAGCGCGGCCAACTCTTACGACGACCCCACTTATATTCCGAATCCTTCAGACCTTGGGACAGGCACTGTTTCAGTCGGATTCGGACACGACTCAAAGAGACCTGACGGCACTGCTTTTGTAGATGGATACGTTCGGGCGGACCTCGCCGCCGTGCTTCAGGACCCGGTAATCAGGTCACTGTCGAGAAGCCAGGTTGAAAAAATGATAGAAACTGACAGGAAACGCATGCAGAAATCTGCTGCGGATCTTGATTTCACGCAGGCAGCGCATTTCCGTGATGAGATGTGGGCTCTGCAACAATATTTGAAAGTATGGAAGGATTAGTTGAAAAGGCAAGGATGATTGCCGTGGAAGCACTCAAAGATGATGTCCGCAGCAACGGACATTCTTTCATCGAACACCCTGACGGAGTGGCCGCCATAGTCCGTGACGAGATCGGACTGGATGAAATGAGCATAGCTGCCATATACCTACATGAAGCAAGCAGATTCCACCCGGAGGTGGATCTGTCGTCATTCCCGCCGGAAGTGCGCACCATAGTCGAGGGACTTACCAAAATATCCTTCATCAAGCCCAAGGACACGAGACTTGAAGCCGAGAATTACAAGAGACTGATTGTCCGGTATTCCTCCGACCCGCGCGTAACCGTGATCAAGATTGCTGACAGACTCGAGGTACTCAGAAACATTTCTCTCTTTTCCAAAAACTCAAAGGACCAGAAGCTTCTGGAGACTCTGATGCTCTATATTCCTCTGGCTCACCAGCTCGGATTGTACAACATCAAGAGCGAGATGGAAAATATCTATTTCCGCTATTCGGACCCGGAACAGTACAGGTTGATAACAAATAAATTGAAGGCTACGGAGAAGGACAGGGAAAAGCTGTCCATAGAATTCATCGAGCCTTTGAAAAAGACTCTTTCCGATGCCGGCATAAATTACAAACTCAAAGTAAGGACAAAGACCGCCTTCTCCATTTACAAGAAAATGCAGAAGCAGAAGGTGGATTTCGACGGTGTCTTTGACGTATTTGCCATCAGATTCATCATAGACTGCGAAGGAGACAGGAAAACGGAGCAGGATCTTTGCTGGAAAGTGTATTCTTACGTGACGGAAGAGTACGAGCCTGACACGAAGAGGCTCAGGGACTGGCTCACCCAACCCAAACCGAACGGATACGAATCCCTTCACATCACGGTCAAGAACAAGGAAGGCAACTACCTTGAGGTTCAGATAAGGACCAAGAGGATGGATGACATTGCGGAAAGCGGTCTCGCGTCCCACTGGTCGTACAAAGGTATCAAGAGTGACAGCACGCTTGACTCCTGGCTGGCTTCGGTCCGTTACAATCTTGAGCATAAATCAGCGGTCAGCGCAGAAGATATGCCTCAGCCGCCTGCCAGGGAGATTTTCGTTTTCACCCCTAGCGGTGAACTGAAAATCCTGCCTGCAGGTGCCACTGTCCTGGATTTCGCGTATTGCATACACTCCGGCCTTGGCTCAAGGTGCACAGGCGCAAGAATCGGCAACAGGAATGTCTCCATCAAGGATAAGCTCTCGACAGGAGACGTAGTTGAAATCCTGAGCAACAAGAACCAGAGGCCAAGCCAAGACTGGCTCAACTGGGTCGTCAGCACCAAAGCCCGCAGCCGCATCAAGGTCGAGTTGAATGATGAAGAGCGGAGAAAAGCGGCTGAAGGGCGGGAAATTCTCGAAAGGAGGCTGAAGAACTGGAAGCTCGAGTTCCCGGACGATATGCGTTCGGAATATATGAAGAAATACAAGTACGGCTCCGTACTTGCTTTCCTGGCCGCCATCGCGGACGAACAGATTGACATAAACAGTCTGAAAGAATACATCAACGGCTATGGAGCCCCTTCCGAAGTCCAGGAGGAGAAAGCCGCAGTATCGTCAAAAGACGGCATACACGGAGATGACATCCTCGTAATCAATGCGAAGAACGTAAAAGGCCTGGACTACAAGATGGCTCATTGCTGCAACCCGGTGTTCGGAGATGACGTATTCGGCTTCGTCACCAGGACAGACGGCATCAAGATTCACAGGATGTCCTGCCCGAACGCATCCAGACTGCTTGAAAGATATCCGTACAGAATACAGAGAGTGGTATGGCAGGAGACTTCGTCCAGCGGGGAATTCATCTGCAATCTCAAGGTCCTCGCGCATCAGGATCACAGCGTGCTGACATCCGTAATGGATGCGGTCACCCGGTTCAGGGTCACTCTCAAATCTTTCAATGTCAAGGAAGACAATGCTCACGGCACGTTGGAGATAGCAATAAAGCTGCTGGTTCCATCCAATACCGAGCTCGACAAGGTGGTTTCCAAGATAGGCAAGAGCCAGCAGATAATAAAAGTCAAGAGGCTGTAAAAAATAATTAGTATCTTTGTAAGCAGTTATGGGGGCGAAAGCAAAACAGTCCAAAAGGATACAGACATCCATCCTGAACGGGCCGGAAAAGAAGGTCCTTGTATGGATGGCAGGTAAGATGCCGTCCTGGGTAAACTCCGACATGCTTACCTTCACAGGATCTGCAGGAGCCCTGATGTTCGGTCTCGGGTATGCTCTCACACCCTTAAGCATCCAATTCCTTTGGTTCTCTTGTCTCGGTCTGTTCATCAATTGGTTCGGGGATTCTTTAGACGGGACTCTCGCAAGGGTCAGGAACTGTCAGAGACCCAAATACGGATTTTTCCTTGATCATATGATGGACTGCATCAACGAAGTGATGATGTTCGTAGGCTGCGGACTGAGTGTATTGATGAGGTTTGACATCGCGCTGATGGTACTCATATGCTACCTTCTTCTTACTGTTTACGTATTCACAAGCGCACATCTCAAGGGAGAGTTCAAACTTACTTACGCAAAGGTTGGACCGACGGAATTCAGACTCGTCATCCTGATAGTGACACTCCTGTTCCTCCATATCAAACCTTTAAGGGATTATAACCACATATTCAATGTTTTCGGCACAGAAGTCAATGCCAGCCTCCTTGATATACTAAGTGCCACAATTGCCATAGTGCTCTTCGTAATGTTTATTATCAGCGTCATCAGGGATGCAAGGGAGTACGCCAGAGAAGAGCCGCTCAGAGACAATGCTTCGTAAAATCATTTCCTTCATAATAGCCAATTTCCTCGGCACTGTCGTTGACACGGCCGTACTGTGGATATGTTCGCATTTCCTTTTTGAAAGCTATGCGGGAGTTTATGTCATCTCACCGGTCATATCATTCGAGTGCGCTGTCACAACCAATTTCCTTTGCTCATATTTCTATATCTGGAGAGGACGGATCGACAGGGAAAAGAGCAAATGCTTCCTCCGCTATTACTGGAAATATAACCTTTCGTGCACAGGAGGCTTCCTTATCAAGATGGGATTTCTTCTGCTTACAGAAAGGGTATTCAGGGCCATCGGCATTCCGGACCCAGTTTGCATTTTCGGAATCAATGTCCCGGACGTAGTGATTTGCAACCTGATAGCCCTCTGTTTCTCAGGCGTTTTCAATTTCGCCATGGGTGAATGGGTGATATTCAGAAAAAAGAAATGACACAATGCCCGTACTGACCAAGGACAACATCCCCGGTCTTCCGGGATGGCTGTTCGATATTTTAGCCAGACTGACAGCCGTTGACAAAATCAACGAACTTTATGACTCCGCAAACGATTTACTCGGACCCGATTTTGCCTACGCTCTTCTGCGGAATATCGGAGTGGACTATCAGATAGGCAATTATGAACGGCTTTCGGTTCTTCCTGATGGACCGTTCATTACAATCAGCAATCATCCATACGGAAGCATTGACGGCATAATGATGGTGGATCTGTTCGGCCATTTCAGATCTGATTTCAAGGTCATGGTCAACAAATTCCTGTCAATTATTGAAAGACTGAATGACAATTGGATCACAGTCATTCCGACAGGCAAAAGGAAAGACGGAGTAAAGGCAGAAAGCATACAGGGAGTAAGATCAGTCTTCCAGAACATTCACGACGGCCATCCTGTAGGATTCTTCCCGTCGGGAGCGGTTTCTGATTTCAAGTTCGGAGAAGGTGTGCGCGACCGCGAGTGGCAGAGCGAAGTCATCAGGCTTATCAAGAAATGCCACGTCCCTATCGTCCCTGTACACTTCCTGGACAGGAATTCTGCATATTTCTATGCGCTCGGGCTCATCAGCTGGAAGCTGCGTGTAACCAGGCTTCCCGGAGAAGTATTCAACAAAAAAGGGAAACCGGTCAGACTCGGCATAGGAGAGGCCATCTCAGTAGATGCCCAGGACAGCATCACTGACATCAAAGAATATGGGGAAATGCTCAGGAAAGCTGTTTACGATATGCCCGAGCCGACTCACTTCATTTCGCGTTCTTCCGTTGGTTCAGTGCTTTCTGGAATGCACGGGCATTCTTCAAATGCTCAGAATAGGTAGCTGCGAAACGGTGTGATCCGTTGAATGACGGGTCTGCGCAGAAGAAGAGATTCTTTCCTCCTTCCGGATTGAGCACGGCATCCAGACAAGCCTTGGTAGGGACATAGATCGGTCCCGGAGGCAGACCGGCATACTTGTAAGTGTTGTACGGCGAATCATAGGAAAGGTTTCTCCTGTAAATCCTGTTAACGTTGTAATCATAGCAGAAGGCAATTGTCGGGTCTGCCTGGAGTTTCATTCCCTTGTGAAGTCGATTCAGATATACACCTGCAATCTTGGGCATTTCCGGCTCATAATTCGTCTCCCCCTTCACGATGGACGCCAGGATGGAGACCTCTTTCTGAGTCAGTCCCTGAGCCTTTGCCTTCTTGAGTCTGTCCTCCGTCCAGAATGCATCATAAGCCTCCTTCTGACGGTCGAAAATTTCTTCTACCGTTGCTGTCCAGTACATCTGATAAGTATCCGGCATCAGCAATGAAAACACATTGACCGTATCAAATCCATATTTGGAAAGAAACTTCTGATCTTTCATGGCTGCAATCACACTCGAAGAATCCACCATCATCTGGCGGGCAATCTTTCCTGCTATTTCATTCTTCTTTCTGAGTGTTCCTGACAGAACAAGGTTGACAGGAGTCTGCCAGCAATTATTCAGCATTCGTGCGACATAGACGCTTGTGGATCCGTTTTCTATCACATAATGCCCGGGTTGCAAGTATTCCGACACCTGCTTGTCTTTGAATGCACGCCTCAGACTGGCCTGACGCCTGATGACAAGCTGGGTATCAATCTGTACCAGCACCTCATCCACAGATGTTTCAGGATAGACAAAAAGCTCGGCAGTCCCTTCAAAATTAGGGATCTTGTTGTCAATCAGCCAAAGCAGCACCTTTGTGCCTTCATATGCCAGAAGTGCCAGAATGACTGATACTATTACTTTGGTGCCTACTTTTTTCATCCTTATCTCAATTTTATCGTATCACCCTGACACAACACGCTGCCGGAGGTCATTTTATTCATTTTCAGAACAGAAGACATCTTCACGCCAAACCTCTGGCAGATTTCACGCAGAGACTCACCGTCTTCCTCCACAATGTATTTCTCAAGTCCGCGCGGAGCTTTGGACTTCTTTGTGTGCAGATATACGATTGTACCCGGCTCAAGCGTTTCTTCGACAGAGAGGTCGTTGAACCTCAGCAGTTCTTTCAGGAAAAGGTTGTTGGACTTTGCTATGCTCTGATAACTCTCCCCTTCCAAAGAATATACGAAAGGCACTCCGTTCTCTTCATATACCTTTCTGGACATAGGGAACCTGTATTCCTCAGAAGGTTTCACAATATGTATTTTCGGCTTTTCTATGGAAAGAGGGGCCTCTGGAATCTCTTCCACAAAGTCCTCCGCGACGACGTCGAACCTGCACAGGTCGTACTCCTCGATAAGCCTGACAAGTTTTGCAGGATATTGCGGATCGGTGGCATATCCGGCCTTGCTCAATCCTTCCGCCCAACTTTTGTAATCCGTTACGGGATAATCGAACAGGAATTTGTACCGATCCCTGTAGCGCAGGAAGTCAGAGTGGTCACTGAATGATTCATCGGCGCTTCGGTACACTCTGAAACATTCCGATGACTTGTCGTCATCGTGATAATACCTGTCACCGTCCCAGTCATTGTGACATTTGATACCGAAATGGTTGTTGGCTTCCGTGGCCAATGAGGACAAGCCGTAACGCGACTCCAGCATACCCTGGGCAAGAGTGATGCTTGCCGGCACGCCGGTCCTGCGCATTTCTCTTACTGCGACGGAGGAGTACTGCTGAATGTATTTTTCCTGCGGTGTCCGGTCCGCCGCAAGCATTGCAAATACAGACAGGACTGCCATAAAGATTTTCATAGCGTAAATATACTAAATTTCAAAAATATCCCCATCCTGCGCGGCATAGCTTTCCGGGAAGATATCCCTGCACTCTTTCTGGAATATATCGAAATCTGTAACCCTTGATGAATAATGTCCCACAACCAGTTTTGAAACTCCGGCATTTCGCGCACATTCCGCGGCATCGGCAGTAGTGGAGTGGTATCTGGACAAAGCCTTGTCAGCCATTTCTTTCGGGTATGTAGCCTCATGATAGAGGACGTTGACGCCTTTGACCCACTGCGAAAGTTCAGCGAACGGTCCCGTATCGCTGCAATATGCAAAACTGCGCGGAATGAAAGGAGGGTTTCCCGGGCGGCGTTCGGGCACTGTCTCATCAAACCTGTACCCGTAACAGTCAATCTTGTGGTGCAGCGGGAATGCGGATACGCGTACGTTTTTGGACACATAGATTTCTTCGGGTTCCTTTGACTTGACAACGTGGTGGATAATCTCATAATTGAGTTCATCGCCATAATAGGACAGGAAGAACCTGAGTATCGGGCCGAAAGACTGCGGGGCGCAGATATGCAACTCTGCAGTCCTTCCGTACATGGCCATAGTGGACAGGAGGCCGAATATTCCGAACACGTGATCGCCGTGGACGTGGCTGAGGAATATAGCCTCGATTTTCAGAAAGGACAGATGGTTGCGTCTTATCTGCTGCTGTGTCCCCTCACCGCAGTCAATCAAAAACAAGCGCCCGTGAACGTTAAGCATCTGGGCGCTTGGATTTCTATCAGAAATGGGCATAGCCGAAGCTGTGCCCATTATAGTCAGAGTAAAATTCATTACTGTCAGTTGCCCTTCTCAAGTTTTGCCTTGAGTTCTGCAAGAGCGTCAATGTCTCCGAGAGTGGTCTTCTCTACGTTGGCGTTGACCTTCTTTACAGCCTTCTTGGTGTTCTCTGCTTCAGCGGCGGCTGCCTTCTCCTTTATCTCTGCATAAGTGCGGAGATGACTGAGGAGGATGCGGCGTGTCGAGCGGCGGAGTTCTACAACCACGAATGGAAGAACATCTCCTGCAACAGCCTGCTTGCCGTCTTCCTTGACGATCTCACGGGTGAATGCGAAGCCTTCAGCCTCTCCGTCAAGAGTGATGTTTGCACCCTTGTCTGTAATTGAAGCGACTGTGCCTTCAACTGTTGCGCCTACAGGATACTTGGCCTCGATCTCGTCCCAAGGATTAGGGGTGAGCTGCTTGTGGCCAAGGCTGAGCTTATGGTTGGTCTCGTCGAAATCAAGAATCTGAACGTCAAGAACGTCACCTGAAGCGACTACCTCTGACGGATGCTTGATCTTGTTCCAGCTGAGATCGCTGATGTGAACGAGTCCTTCAACACCGTCCTCAAGCTCTGCAAATACACCGAAATTGGTGATATTGCGGACTGTTGCCTTGTGCTGGCTTCCTACAGGATACTTGCTGCGGATATTCTCCCAAGGGTTCTCTGTGAGCTGCTTGATTCCGAGAGAAATCTTGCGTGCATCACGGTCGATGGAGAGGATCTGCGCCTCAACTTCGTCACCGACCTTAAGGAATTCCTGAGCAGAGCGGAGTCTTGGTGACCAGGACATTTCCGATACGTGTACGAGTCCTTCCACGCCCGGCTGAATCTCGATGAATGCACCGTAGTCAGCAAGGAGGATTACCTTTCCGCTAACCTTGTCACCTACGTTGAGATTAGGATCGAGGTTGTCCCAAGGATGAGGTGTGAGCTGCTTGAGGCCGAGAGCGATTCTCTTCTGCTGCTCGTTGAAGTCAAGGACAACGACCTTGATCTTCTCGTCAAGAGCGACAACTTCCTCTGGATGATTGATACGACCCCAAGAGAGGTCTGTGATATGGATGAGACCGTCAACTCCGCCGAGGTCAACGAATACACCGTAGTTGGTGATATTCTTGACAACGCCTTCGAGAACCTGTCCCTTCTCGAGTTTGCCGATGAGTTCGATTCTCTTCTGCTCCTGCTCCGCTTCGAGAAGAGCCTTGTGAGATACGACTACATTGCGGAATTCCTGGTTGATCTTGACAATCTTGAAATCTATAGTCTGATTGACGAACTGATCGTAATCACGGATAGGCTTGATGTCGATCTGGCTGCCCGGAAGGAATGCCTCGATGCCGAATACATCGACAATCATACCACCCTTTGTGCGGGTCTTCACGAAACCCTTTACGATCTCGTCTGCCTCGAATGCCTCGTTCACCCTGTCCCAAGACTTGAGTGCGCGTGCCTTCTTGTGGGAGATAATGAGCTGACCCTTCTTGTCTTCTGCGGACTCTACGTAAACCTCCACCTTGTCACCGACCTTGAGGTCCGGGTTGTAGCGGAACTCAGGAGCCGCGATGACACCTTCGCTCTTGCCTCCGATGGTAACTACGACCTCACGCTTGTTGATTGAGGTAACTTCTCCCTCAACAACCTCGTTCTCAACGACTTTTGAAAGCGTTGCGTCGTAAGCTGCCTGAATATCTTTCTTGTCTGCACCGTAGATGTCTCCTCCCTCGAATGCTTCCCAGTCGAAATCCTCAGGGGCGATTGATGCATTGAGTCTTGCCGCAGGCTTTGCCTCTGCAACCTTCTTCTCTGCCTTTGGTGCTTCTTCCGGTGCCGGAGCGGCTTCTTCCACTGCAGGCGCAGCTTCTTCCGGTGCCGGAGCGGCTTCTACCGGTGCTTCCTCCGCTTTCTTTGCAGGGGCCTTCTTTGTTGTTGTCTTCTTTGCCTTTGGAGCTTCCTCTACAGGAGTTTCCTCAGCGACCTTGTCGGCTGCCTTCTTTACAGGAGCCTTCTTTGCAGTTGTCTTTTTGACTGGAGCCTCCTCTACCGGAGTCTCAACTGCAGTTTTCTTTGTCTCTGCCATAACAGGTGAGTAACAAAATTAAATGGTTAAACTTAAAAACACGTCCCGACAACTCCGCGCGTGCGCACATTCGTTGTACAAAGGGGTGCAAAAATAGACAAAATATTCTATCTTTGCAACTCAAAACAAGCGATATATGAATATTTTAGAGATATTTTCCCTGGTTACCGGCGTGGTATTCATCATCATGCAGATTTTCCAGCACAAATGGATGTGGTATTTTCAGATTGCCACATCTACGGCAGCCATGATCGTCGCCATTGACGGCAGGATCTGGGCCTTCGCTCTGCTCAATCTGTATTTCATAGCCATGGCCGTTTTGGGAATATTCAGATGGAGGGAAGCGGAGCAGAAAGTCGGCAAGGGAAGCATACACATCGCCAGGTTCAGCCGCAAGGCAATCCCTGTCAGCGCAAGCGTAGTGTTTATCGGCGGTCCCGCCGTATATTTCATTCTCGCAGGCACGAATGATCCGGCCCCGTTCCTGGATGCCGCCACGCTCGTGCTCAGTCTGGTCGGTTCATACTGGCTTACCAGATCATATCTTGCCCAATGGTTCGTATGGTTTGTCGCCGACTCGTTCGCCGTCATACTCAACTTTTCACAGGGCAAGGTTGGAATAGGCATACTGTATTCCGTATACATAATCTCGACTGTCATCGGATACATCAACTGGCGGAAGAATGGAGAATATGTACAATAAAGAGCAGTATCCGTCACGCCTGCTTCAGGAGGCCGTAGAAGCTATCAGTTCACTTCCGGGCGTCGGCTCGAGGAGCGCGCTGAGGCTCGCCCTGCACCTTTTGAAACAACCGTCAGAAAACATCCACCGGTTTGCAGGCGCAATCGACCGGCTGGCCGATGAAGTCAGATACTGCAAATCCTGTATGATGATTTCGGATACTGACACCTGTTCCATCTGCGCGGACAACAGCAGGGACCATAATCAGATCTGCGTCGTCGAGAACGTCCGGGACGTAATGAGCATCGAGGCTACGGGACAGTATCACGGGGTATATCACGTGCTCGGCGGCATCATCTCCCCCATCAATGGCATAGCGCCTTCAGACCTTACGATACGCCAGCTGGTGACGAGGGTGGACAGCGGAAAGGAAATCATTCTTGCACTTCCAGGGGACGTGGAAGGAGAAACCACAGCCTTCTACATATACAGGCAGATCGAAAGCCTGGGATGCAGGGTCTCCACACTTGCCAGAGGACTGGGTTTCGGGGATAATCTGGAATATGCTGACAGCCTGACTCTCGGCAGATCGATTCTGGGGAGGCAACCTTTTAAGCCTCAGCAATAAATGTTTGTCAATCCCGAAAAGATTTATATCTTTGCGCGCCGGCTTCTCCGTGATGTCGGCTAACCCGTAAGTCAAACCCTTCCGACGAAAGTGCCGGGATAAACAGGAAGGTAAAATGATCAAGTATTTCTACAGACGCGGAGAGGAGATTCTCTTCGGACAGTCTCAAACGGAGTTTGCTACTATCAGCAAAGAAAATGTTCTTTGGATAGATCTCTTCGAGCCGACGGGAGATGAAAAGAGGACAGTCGAAGCGTATATCGGAGCTGAAATACAGAGCCGCGCGGAAGCCGAGGAAATCGAAAGTTCATCACGTTTTTCAGAGGAAGACGGAGTAATCTTCGCCAACACCAATTTCATGTCCCCTGCTGATGACGAAATGACAATGGACCCGGTTTCATTCATTTTGTCAAAAGGCGTTCTGACTACGCTCAGGGACATTCCATTGAGATCCTTCAATACTTTGCAGCTCAAAATGCAGGCCCGTCCTGAAGAATTTCCGGACGGATGGACCGTATTCGTAGAGATAATGAACAAGAGAGTGGACCTGGATGCCGACCTCGTGGAACTCGTGTCCCAGGACACCTCCCGGTTCAGCAAGAGAATCAACCAGCAGGAGGATATCAACGAAGAATTCCTTCTGGACATCAATCAGTTGCAGGAAAACGCCATGCTCATCCGCGAAAACATCGTGGACAAGCAGAGGATGATGTCCAACATCATGAAGAGCAAGCTCTGTCCAAAGGACAAGGATCTCAGGGACGACATGAACGTCATCATCCAGGATATCGCATCGCTGATCAACCACACCAATTTCACTTTCGAGAGACTCGAATATCTTCAGGATACCGTTGTCGGTATCATCAACCTGGACCAGAACAGGATAATGAAGACCTTCACGTTCATCTCACTTCTCCTCATGCCTGCTACTCTCATTGCAAGCATCTACGGAATGAACATAAGACTGCCGTTCGCGGATTTCAGGTTCGCCTGGATCGGAATAATAGCAATAATGGCGGTCATAGTGACCGCCACCTGGTTGCTGTTCAGACACAAAAAGATGCTTTAGGCAGCCTTTCCGTCGGATCCGAGTACGTTCACGATCTTGTGAATGTACATCTTCTTCATATTGTCGCGGGCAGGAGTAAGGTACTGGCGAGGATCAAAATGACCAGGATTCTCGGCAAGATGCTTGCGGACTGCCGCTGTCATTGCGAGACGTGAATCCGAGTCGATGTTGATCTTGCAGACTGCGCTCTTTGAAGCCTCGCGGAGCTGTTCTTCAGGGATACCTACAGCGTCAGGAAGCTTTCCGCCGTATGCGTTGATTGTATCAACCTCGTCCTGAGGGACTGATGATGATCCGTGAAGTACGATAGGGAATCCCGGGAGCTTATTCTCAACCTCGTGAAGCACGTTGAATGCAAGCGGTGGAGGTACGAGCTTGCCGGTCTTAGGGTCGCGTGTGCACTGCTCAGGAGTGAATTTGTACGCACCGTGTGAAGTTCCGATTGAAATTGCGAGAGAATCGCATCCTGTACGGGTGGCGAAGTCGATGACTTCCTCAGGCTTTGTGTAATGCGAAACGGCTGAAGAAACCTCATCTTCAACTCCTGCGAGAACGCCAAGCTCAGCCTCAACTGTAACGTCAAACCGGTGTGCATACTCTACAACCTTCTTCGTAAGGGCGATATTCTCCTCATATGGAAGTGAAGAAGCGTCGATCATCACTGAAGAAAAACCGCTGTCCACACAGTCCTTGCAAGTCTCGAAGCTGTCACCGTGATCAAGGTGAAGAACGATTTCAGGCTTCTCCCAACCGAGTTCCTTTGCATATGCTACAGCGCCCTCGGCCATATAGCGGAGAAGAGTAGCGTTTGCATACTTGCGGGCTCCCTTGCTGACCTGAAGGATAACAGGAGACTTTGTCTCAGCTGCAGCCATAACGATAGCCTGGAGCTGCTCCATATTGTTGAAGTTGAATGCAGGAATAGCGTAGCCGCCCTTTACTGCCTTTGCGAACATTTCGCGGGTGTTCACGAGACCCAGATCTTTATAAGATACCATAATTGTTATGAATGATTTAGTATTGTCAAACAGAAAATCCCGCGAATTTAGTTATTTTTGCATAAATATTAAAGTTAATGACCGGCAAAGTTCTCATATTTTCCGCTCCGTCAGGAGCCGGCAAGAGCACGATAGTAGGACATCTTCTCAAATTGTACGACAACTTTGAGTTTTCAATCTCCGCCACATCCAGAGCGCCCAGAGGGGAGGAAAAAGACGGCGTGGAGTATTATTTCATCAGCGCCGGCAGATTCCGTGAACTAATATCCCGGGACGCTTTCGTCGAGCATGAGGAAGTGTACAGTGATCATTTCTACGGCACGTTGAAGTCCGAAGTCGAGAGAATCTGGTCAAAAGGCAATGTCATACTGTTTGACGTTGACGTCAAAGGCGGCGTGAACCTGAAAAAATATTTCGGTGACAGCGCACTGTCAGTTCTGATAGTACCTCCGAGTCTGGAAGTTCTGGAACAAAGGCTCAGGGGACGAGGCACCGATTCCGAGCAGGACATCAGGATGAGACTGGACAAAGCTTCTTCCGAGCTTGATTTCGCGGAAGGCAGGTTCGACCGCAGACTTGTCAATGACGACCTGCAGACAGCATACCGCGATGCGGAAAATATGGTGAAAGAATTTCTGGAAAAATGAAGGTTGCCGTATACTCAGGTAGTTTCGACCCTCTCCATATAGGCCATCTCGCCATTATGGAGTATCTCACAGGAGTCAAGGACTTTGATTGGGTATACCTGGTGATTTCTCCTCAGAACCCGCTGAAGAGCAAGGGCAAGGCCCTCACCGGGGAGCAGCGCTACCGCGACGCCATTGAAGCAGTGCGCAAACACCCGGAGCTGAGGGTATGGGTGGACAACATCGAACTTGAAATGAAGCCGCCGCACTATACCGTGAAGACTCTGGATGCGCTTAAGAAGAGGGAGCCTGAGAACGATTTCACATTGGTGATAGGTGCGGACAATCTGGTAAACATCCATAAATGGAGGGATTTCCCCAGACTTCTCAACGAATTCGGAGTAGTGGTTTACCCGCGAGTAGGATACGACATGGTACAGATGAAGCGTCAGCTTCAGGAAGAAATCCAGCACGCCCCCGCGCCATACGTTCTGGACCCTTATGTCACCAGGGTAATGGACGGCAACATAGGCTTCGAGGATTTGCCTGAGTCTATGTACAACATTCAACTTATCGATGCCCCGGTAGTTGACATTTCTTCCACTGAGATAAGGGAGAAAGAGGCCGAGGGCATCGATATGTCAAAGTTCAGGATGTGATTATTTCCTGTGTATCACCAGGACACCGGCGCTCAGAGGATCGACCCCGATCTTCACTGCACCTTCGGTTACTGCAACTTCTTGCGCTTTAAGAGCCACAGCATTCTTGTTTTCCATACTGTTGGCAGTTTTCAGGTCTCCGGGCGCATAATACTCATATTTTCCGCCTGTGATACCATTCCAATTACCCTTGACTGTGAGATGGCAGTACTCTTCACCGGAATTGACAATCTTGACTATTATGTCAGCCCCATTCTCAGACATAGTGGCACTGATGCTCAGTCCGGCAGTTTCTCCTTCGTAGGATAGGCGATAACGTGAAAAATGATCATACCAATTGTTCCTAATATTCTTCAAATCGTCCCCGGATACAACGAGCCAAACTTAAACTTGCGAGAACAAAAAATCGGGCGTCTCCGAAGAGGCGCCCGAAACTCTACAAAATTTGAATTGACTCAGGAGTAAGTCCCGTGCATTCGGAAATCACGTTTTTATCCACCCCTTTATCTAATAAGGCCTTTGCAATCTTGGCCGCCTCTTCTGCTCTTCCTTCTGCTCTTCCTTCCTCAAGGCCCATCTGACGTCCTTCCTCGCGGCCTTCACGCACCGCAAGGTCCTTGGCATTCTTGATATCACGTTCCGTCATCATATCCGTAATGTATAACTGTTCCTCCTGCTTCGTGAAACCTGCCCTCCGGCACGCATCGAAAAAGGTCTCGAACTCGGCCTCCTTCTTCAGCTCGGACGGCACCTCCGTCATCGTGACGGCTTCACGCATGCAATATAGCCATTTTTCCGGATATGTCTCCAGTTCTTCATACTTTTTATCGAAGTCCTGCATCCCCAGAAACACGTACTCCGTGCTCCCCGGCATCTTATGTCCGGTCTCCAGTTCCTTCGTCCGGTATCGGAACATATACCTGCCCTCATTCTCCAATTCCGGCGACAGCTTGCGCAGCGGGAAGTTCAGGAACGCCACCACGTAGGTCGGCTGCAGCTTGAAATCCCAGTCGCCTTTCGGCTCTTGAATTGCAATAATCTTGGAACTGTAGAAGATTGTCCTCTCCCTGAAGTACTCCTGTCTCGCGTTCTGCATCTCCACGATGAATGTGTCGCCGTAGGAGTCCTCGCACAGTACGTCAATGAAGCCCTTTCGGCTCTCGAAAGTATCGCCGATTAGTTCGTTGTTCAGGAACTTCACGTCAACGATGTCCACCTCATCAAACAGGCTGTTAAGTAGCCCGATGGTTGCCTTCTTGTACTGTTCCGTCCCGAAAATCCTTTTGAATGCGAAGTCCACCGTCGGGTCCGCGAACCTTGTGTTTAGAAAATCTCTCATAGCCGCTCAGTATTAAAATTTACTGAGCCAAAGATGAGACGCAAAATCGTCAAAAGAGAAAAGAAACGTATAAATCAACAACCCGGGGAAAAGATTCGTAAAAATCTGTATAGAAAAAAATCGGGCGTCTCCGAAGAGGCGCCCTAGATTACAGAGTATTTATGATCTATCCGAGATTATTTCCAACCGAGAACATCCTGGATGTTAGGGTTAACGGCCTTCACGTCACGTGGGAAAGGAAGATATTCGTGCTTTCCTACTTCAAATGGATTGAAGATAGCCTTGGTATATGTGACAACAAGTTCATGTTCTGGAGCGCTAGGTATTCCCTCCTTACTAACAGGGAAGAACTTATCCTTAACAGTAGGAATATTGTCATGAATTCCTGACTTATTGAAGATGTCATCAAGATTGACCTTGCCCTGAGCTGACCAGCGAACGAGATCATGGAAACGGCATCCCTCGAACCAGAGCTCGTACTGCTTTTCATCCATTACATTCTCGAAAGTGAGATCTGTCTCAGGTACGCCTGCACGCTTCTGTACGGCGTTGAGAGCTGCTTTTCCTTCAGCAGCTTTATCACTTCCGATACAAGCCTCAGCATAGAGAAGAAGTGCTTCTGCGTATCTTGCCATGCAAAGGTTAGACTGGTTTGAGTTAGGGCCAAGGCCGAAGCTGTCCGGAATAAGAGAAGAAGCCTCTGCTCCGGCAAGGAGTCTTGGAACACTGTTGAATGACATACGCTTCCATTCGAAATATTTACTGTGACTGTAAACACCGTTCGCACCTGAAATTCCACGCTGCTTATCTATTTTCTTATCATCAATTGAGCCATCGTTTACTGCAGAGCCGCTCCAATCCATTTCATAGAGGAATTCTTCCTCGTTGAGGAATGTAGCGAGACGACGTGGAGACTTGCCGTCATGAGCTTCGAACTTCTTTGCGAAGGCCTCGGTGATTGCACCACCGTTCCAGCCACCACCAGCAAAAGGAAGAGTGTTTACTACGCTTGGTGTAGAAGCCATAGCGTCAGTACGCCAGCAGAGAACGTCAGCAATCATCCAACGACCACGCTGAATAGGAGCGCCTGAACCCCAACCGCCGCCTCCGTTTGTAAGGGCTGCGTCCTCATGGAAGTTAGGGGCGAAGAGAACCTCTGAGTTACCGTCACCGGCTGCGTGTGTGAGCTTCCAGAAATCCTTTCCGTCAACGAGCTTGTAGTCACCCTCAGAGATGAGGGCTCCGAGATAATTGCGAGCTGTAGCAGGATCGTTGTTGAACATAGCTGCCTTGCCTGCTACGAACTGAGCGAAACCCTTGGTCATACGGGCAGTGGCATCTTTATCATCGGCGCCGGCGCGAACAGGAAGTTTGCCGGATTTGATGGCTTTGTCACACTCTGCGATAACCCAGTCGAGAACTTCCTTCTGGCTTGAAGCCTGAGCTGGTCTCTCTTCGTACTCATAGGTACGGTCAGCAATACAAGGTGTATTCCAGATGAGAGCCTCCATCATATGCATATAAGCACGGAATACACGTGCCTCAGCTACGCACTGAGCGGTAAAGTCGCTGGTGAACTTAGGCTCGGTCTTGTCCTTGTTCTCGTTGGTGAAGTTTGAAATCACAACATTGGCTGCATATATTGCCTGAGCGTAGCCGTCATAGAGATTCCTCAGCACTCCACTAGCATTGTCATAGCGGAATTCGTCGAAGATACGGAAGTCCAAGTGGTCATTTGCATCACCACCGGCTGCAAGAATATCATCTGATGAGTAGTTCAAAACCATCAACTGGTTGTTGTAGATACCTTCAGACCCGGCAATACCATGGCCGCCGAAGCAACTGGCGTACATATTTGTCAAAACAGCCTCTGCTTCAGCATCTGAAGAGTAAAACTCTTCCGGGGTAACGACACCCTTCTGAGGAATATCAAGATTCTTCTCACAAGATGAGACTGCGAATACTGCAGCTACAGCAAGAATTGAGTATAATATCTTTTTCATATTCTTTGTCTTTTACGAGATTAGAATGTAAGATTGATACCAAGGATGAGCTTCTGCATTGTAGGATATGAACCCCAGTCGAGGCCGGCACCGGTTGAGTTGTTGGTAGAAGCGGTAGCAGGATCGAGTCCCGGATACTTGGTGATTGTGAAGAAGTCATCAAGAGATACGTAGAAGCGGAGATTGCTGATGGCAATCTTCTTGGTAAGATTTGAAGGAAGGGTGTAGCCCAACTGGAGGGTCTGAATGCGGAAGTAATCTCCCTTAAACATATTTCCACTTGATGACCAGAATGCATTGTCTGCACCTCTTACTGAAGCAGGGTCAGGAAGTGTTCCGTTAGGATTTGTCTTTGACCATGAATTCTGTGCATAGTACTTAAAGTTATTCTTTGTACCGGTACGGTGGGTTACAGGAACGATTGAGTTGCCGCCCTGTCCGTAACCGTTCAGTGTGAAGTCGAAGCCCTTGTATGCAAGGTTGATGTTCAAACCGAATGTGTAGGTAGGAATTGTAGATCCGATGTAGTCCATATCACCGTCAGTGACAGCGCCGGCTTCTACAACCTCGTTGTTCGCATTGTAATACTTAGGAGCACCTGTGCTGGCGTCAACTCCGGCATACTTGTATCCACGGAGGTACCAGATAGGGTAACCTGCCTCAAATGCAGTCTGAATCTTGTAGTTGGTTGAACTTGCATCACTGTTGGTAATGCGTGCTGCACCGTCTGCAACGGAGAGAACTTCGTTGTGAAGTGATGAGAAGTTACCGTTGATGCTGTATGAGAAATCACCGATATTGTCTCTCCAACCGAGTTCGAGCTCGACACCTGTATTGAGAACGGTACCGCCATTGACAG
>JAZLFC010000009.1:0-76780 GCA_045615565.1 Candidatus Cryptobacteroides sp.
CGTATGGTTACAGGGCTTTTCTCTTTGTCTTCTTTCACTCTCATTGTTCGTACAACCTAAATAAACATAGGTAAAGATAGACAAATATAACAACATTTGCAATAGCAATCTGCTTACGATTATTCAGTAAAAACGGCTTTATATGTGTATGAAATTGCGTTTTTGTCCTATTTTGGAGTAACAAAATAGTAACAAAAGTGTAGTTGAAAACGAGTTTTAAGCATAGGTAAGCATAAGAGGGTGAAAATGAAAAACGGCCGTAGAAGGCCGTCTATCTATGTTTTTGTATTTTTCGCTATGGTTGAAAATCATAGCATTGTGACGTAGTCTATGAAATTTGAATCGGCCATAACCTTACAAATACAGCGATTCTTTTGTACATTTATCTCCGGTGAAGAAGATGTCCCTAATGAGAAAAAACTTATTTCTTATACTTTGCCACACGGGCAATAGTATTGGGAATATCAGTATTGTCCACACATCGGACGAACTCGAGTTCACCGGCCCCCAAGGCATAAAGTCCCACAGGCGATCCGGTATGGACTCCATGCGGCCAAAGACACCCTGCAGCCCTGTTAAAATAATCCAGCGCGTCTGAAACAACCCTTGAGCTGACAGAATAAAGGGAAACGACATTGCCTTCTCCATTCTTCCTGAATGACTTGAAATAAGCATCCTTCAATGCCATTTCAGTGCGCGGGTCAACCCTTATGCTGTCCCAGAGTCCCAGATGCTCTGCAAAGAATGCCTTTGCATCCTCCCAAGAAGGAACTGCCCCGCCTTCCTGCACCTTGGAGAATTCCCTGAACTTTGCATTCAGAACATCTTCTGAACAATTCTGGGCTGCAAGCAGTTCGGGATTCATATAATACTTGCCGGCACCGGGCATGAATGCTCCCGTCTCATGATCCGCAGTCACAACAATCAGCGTTTCGTCCTTATGCTGATTGTAGAAAGCCAGCGCAACGTCGATAGCCTCTGCAAAATCATTGATTTCCCAGAAATCGGCAACTCCGTCATCACCGTGTCCTGCATGGTCAATGTTGCCGCCTTCCACCATAAAGAAGAAACCTTTCTTTCCATAATTTGCAAACAGGTAGTCCACTCCTGCCTGCACGAAATCGGCGAGTTTAGTATCACCTTCCTGCCTGTCGATGGCATAAGCGAGGTCCGTGGTTTCAGTATTGTTTCCCAGACAAAGCACTCTCTCCTTGTGAGAAGCGGCGGTCCTGAGCTGCTCTCCTCGAAGAATGGTGACACCTGAATTTGAAATCATATCCTCAAGGAATGCAGAATCGTGTCCGGTTTTCCTCTTCTCGTTGATAACTCCTCCGCCAGCGGCGAAATCAATCCCTGAAGCCGCAAACTGACTTGCAATCTTCTCATATTCGTTTCTGGATTTGGCATGCGCATAGAATGCGGCCGGGGTAGCGTGATTTATACCTACCGTGGTAGCGACTCCCACACCGAACCCGGCATTCCTGGCCCAGTCAGCGACACTGCTTACGGCAACAGTATCCGCATCCACGCCCATAGCATCATTGTATGTCTTGACTCCCGTCGCCAGAGCGGTGCCTGCAGCGGCCGAGTCAGTCACAAGCGATGAGGCGGAATACGTAGAGACAAACGTTCTTACAGGGAAATTGAAGAAATTGACATACTCCGGACCGTTGGAAGTAGCCTTGTTATAAAGTTGAGCCCCATAGGCCTGATTGATTCCCATACCGTCACCGATCATATAGAATACATATTTTGGTGACTTTGCGGTAGCGGTGAATGACAATGAAACCGCAGTCAGCAGTACGGTTGCTGCTTTAAGTGTGATATTTCTCATATGTTCTCTTAGGACTTATCTGTTTATTGAATCTACAAGTTTCATGACAGAAACCCTGTTCTCTTCAATGGTATCCGCCACTGCCAGCACTTCATGATATTTGCCCACTTTCTTATAAAAATCAATAAGAGGCTCTGTCTGAGCATGGTAAGTACTGATACGATGATTTATAGTCTCCTCCTTCGCATCGTCTGCACGGCCTTCTATCTGTGCGCGGTGAGCGATACGCTGCCGGATAAGGTCGTCAGGAATCATAATGGAAATCACTGCAGTGACCCCGTCATTTTTCTTTGCGAGGATGTAATCCAGAGCTTCCGCCTGGGCAAGAGTCCTCGGAAAGCCATCAAGAAGGAAACCATCGTAGCCCGTAATAGTGTCGAATGCAGACTCTATCATACCCTCCACCACTTCGTCCGGAACGAGGGATCCGGCCTCTATGAGATCCTTTGCCTGCCTGCCGAGCTCGGTGCCTGCGGCAATCTCATTGCGGAGTAGTTCTCCGGTAGAAAGATGCTTGAGGTTGTACTTTTCAGAAATCGCACCAGCGTGTGTGCCCTTCCCGGCCCCCGGAGGGCCGAACAGAATGTAATACTTCATAATATGCTATTCTATCACGTAAATATCTTTCAGATTGCGACCGAGCTCATTATAATCGAGTCCGTAGCCAACGATGAAATCATTAGGAATCTCCTTCCCCACATAATCCACTTTTTCCGGCTTGTCATAAACGTCCGGCTTCAGCAGCATGGTACAGATTCTGACATCCGCGGCCCCCTTGGAAAGAAGCAGCTCCTTGAGGGCGACAATAGTGTTGCCCGTATCCACGACATCCTCGCAGATGAGCACAACACGGCCTTCAACAGGAGAAGTGAGCCCCATTACATTAAGCACTGTACCTGTGGATCTGGTACCCGTATATGATGACATCTTGACTGACACAAGCTCTGCGGGGAACTTTGTCCGCTTCATAAGTTCAGCAGTGAACATAATCGCTCCGTTAAGAACGCAAAGGAACATCGGGACTTCATCCTTCCCGCAGAATTCTCCGTTGAGCCTGTCGGCGATTGACTGTATCGCGTTTTCTATCTCTTCCTGACACATATAAGGTTTGAAAACCTTATCATGGAATTTCAATCTTTCTTCCATAGAAACAAAAAAGGTATATCCTCGTAAATTTAATAAAAATTATCCGATTCTTTTCGAATTATTCACATTAAACGCATATAATTGTGCGCTATGAAAAACTTGATTATTGTGGTGGAGGCTATCCTTTATCTGACAGGAGCCTCCAGTCTGGAGGAATTGGACGAGGAGACGGTATGCAGGTTCGAAAGATTGGAATCATTCCCGGTACTGATCAATTACTGCAGCCAAAACGCACTGAAAGAATCCGGGCTTATGAGCGCATTCCAGGCCGCATCGCTGATAGAGTACAGAGACAGAACCGGGGCTGTCCTGTCAGAAACAGAGCTGGGCCTTATTGACGGGTTCTCCCCTGAGACTGCAAGGGCGCTGATGCCCTTCATTTCGCTTGAATCAGGGAATTCACCCGGCCAGAGGGCAAAGCAGTCTTCAGGAAGCGAGCTGACATTGAACGGGAGCTTCCGAAAATCGGACGGAACCGCAGGATCAGGTTCAGCCAGATACAGTTATGACAACAGAACCTGCAGCATAAATGCCGGCTTCAAATACAACGGACAGGCTGACGGTTCAGTATGCGTCACGTATTCAGGAAGGAAAGCGATAAGGTTCGTTGTCCTCGGAGACTACAACCTCAGTTACGGACAGGGAGCATGTCTTTGGAGCGGGTTCTCTCTGAGCGGAATCCCCACGGTGGATGCGATATACAGAAAGCCTTCCGGGATAAGCCGAAGTTTTTCAAGCAGCCGGGGAAACAAATACAGGGGTCTGGCTGCAAGTTTTGCAACCGGACGGTTCACAGGAGACATATTTTACTCATATATGGAACTTGCAGGAGGCAATATAGGATTCAGCGGAAAAAGCTTCAATTTGGATCTCACTGCATACAAAGGTTCCGGGAATTGGGGCCTGGGCCTGTCAGGAAGAGGGACTCTGCTGAAAACGGACTTATTCACAGACGTGGCATATACCGCGGAAGGCCTCAATATGACAGCGGGAGCGGTATGGAACATAGCATATAAGATCAGATGTGCAGGAAGGGTCAGCAAAGGGAAAGACGGCTACGCCCTGGCTGCCGGAGCGCAGTACAAATCCTATTCTTTAACGGCAGAACGAAAGAAGGAATACCTAAAAATCATTCTAAGCGGCCGTCAGCAGTTGACTCCTCAAGAAGCAGCCATACAATCCGCTCTGGAACTCAAGGCAACAGCCGGGAAGCAGGGCAGATGGAAGACCGAATTGAGGATCGACTCGCGGAACGAATGGAACGGATTCGAGTTGAATGTCAGGGCGGACGTGCTGTGGAACAAGTCCGCGGCTTCGTTGGGCTACATTGAAGCGGGCTACAGAAAGGATCGCAAATACGCCTATCTCAGAGGCACATTGTTTCTGATCGACAATTGGGACGACAGGATATATGTATATGAAAGGGATGCGCCGTCAAGTTTCAATGTACCCGCCTATTACGGACGAGGCTGGAATGCATCCATAGTGTTCAGATGGAAAAATCTGTATCTGAGAGCCGCCACGACGCAGTACCCTGCCGGTCCGAAAAAACCGAAGGCCGAGTTGAAAATACAATACAAGTTGGAATGGTAGGCTATCTTGTGCCGGTACTGCCGAAACCTCCGGTTCCCCTGTCGGAATCAGAAAGCTCGGACACTTCATCCCAATCAATATGACCGTGCTTTGCAAGGACAATTTGTGCAACTCTCTCTGCGGGCTCAATAACGAAGGTCTCTGAAGAAAGATTCACAAGAATGACTTTCACTTCTCCGCGGTAATCCGCATCGATTGTACCGGGGCTGTTCAAGACCGTGATGCCATGCCTGGCTGCAAGACCGCTGCGCGGACGCACCTGGATCTCATATCCGGCCGGGATCTCGAGAAACAGTCCCGTAGGCACCATAACCCTCTGAAGGGATCCGAGTTCTATAGGTTCCGCAATATCGGCACGGACATCCAGTCCGGCGGAAAATTCAGTCGCATATGCAGGAAGACTGTTTCTTGATTTGTTGACAACTTTGACTTTCATCGCTATTTAGGTGCTATTTTGTACAGGTATGCGGCTATCCCGGCATAAATCAGATTCGGCAGCCACAAGGCAATGGCAGGCGGCAGCGTATTGGTATATACAAACATCTCGCTGAATCTGAGGAACAGGATATAGGAGAAGGCGAGAGCGATACCCACGGCGATGTTCCACCCCGTGCCTCCCCTCTTTTTCTTTGAAGACAGGGAAACACCGATAATAGTCAAGATGAGTGCGGAGAAAGGAAGGGCAAGCCGCCTCTGCTGCTCGATCTGAGCGTACATCACGTTGGCATCGCCTCTCATTTTCTGCGTACTGATAAGATTATGCAGCTGGGCATTATCGAGAGTCTCCACGGTCTTTTCGTTCTGATAGAAATCCGTCACCGTCAACGCTATCACAGTGTCAAGTTCCTCGCCTGTAACAATATCGTCTCCGACACCGGGCCTGTAGTTCCTGATGAAATACTTGCGCAGTTTCCATCCGTCGAAAGAAGTGTCCCAGATAGCCGTCTCGGCTGACAGTTTGCTGACAAGTTCATTGTTCTCAATCTCCTCGAGGGTGAACTTATACGCCGTATTGTTCCAGGAACTGTAGGACTCGACGGAGACAAACTGTCCGGGAGAAATCTGATAATGGATATTCTGGCGCTTGTAGTTGTTGTGATGCTTGATATATACTGACTCAAAGCTGATTCTCGTCGCGTTGGCTTTCGGAATCACATACAGATTCAGTCCAAGGGAAAGCAAAGCAATCAGACCGGCAGATATGAGATAAGGCACCAGCATTCTCCGGTAACTGATGCCTCCGGACAGAATGGCGATGATTTCCGAGTTGGCGGCCATCCTTGAAGTGAAGAAAATAACCGTGATAAACACAAACAAAGGCGAAAACATGTTTATGAAATACGGAATATAGTTCATATAGTAATAAAAGACTATATCGTGAAGGGGAGCTTCGTTTGCCACGAAGTCATCAATTCTTTCAGATATGTCGAAGATAATCACAATACCTATGATCACGACAATTGATATGAAGAAGGACAGAAGGAACTTCTTCATTATGTACAAATCAAGTTTGTGCGGTCTGATATCAATCATAGTCTGGACGATATTTTCTTGACGGCAGAGTTCTTCCACGACACGAAATCACCTGCTTCAATATGTTTTCGCGCCTGCCTGACCAGATCGAGATAGAATGCGAGGTTGTGTTCGCTGGCAAGCATGGCCGCAAACATTTCACCGGCGATGAAAAGATGATGGAGGTACGCCTTGGTGTAAGTATGGTCCACAAAGGACATTCCTTCCGGGTCGAGTTCGGAGAAATCGTCCGCCCATTTGGCATTCTTCATATTCATTATGCCGTTCCAAGTGAAAAGCATGCCGTTGCGGCCGTTTCTGGTAGGCATCACGCAGTCGAACATATCCACGCCCCGGGAAATCGCCTCCAGAATATTCTCAGGAGTGCCCACGCCCATCAGGTACCTTGCCATATCCTGAGGAATGACCGGATCGAGCAGCTCGATCATCTCATACATCTGCCCGGTAGGTTCGCCTACTGCAAGTCCGCCTATGGCAATGCCCGCATCGGCATATTTCAAAGCGTGTTCAGCCGCCTCGATCCTAAGGTCAGGATAGACGCAGCCCTGGATGATAGGGAAAAAAGTCTGTGAATATCCGTAAACCGGCTCGGTCTCGCTGAATCTCTTCGCATAGCGTTCCAGCCATCCTTCAGTGAGTTTCAGTGATTTGGCAGCGTATGCATGATCGGCATCACCCGGACAGCATTCATCCAGCGCCATCATTATGTCGGCTCCGATAACTCTCTGAGTGTCGACATTGTTTTCAGGGGTGAACTGATGTCCGGACCCGTCTATGTGGCTGTGAAACGTACAGCCTTCCTCCGTAATCTTCCTGATCCGGGAGAGGGAGAAAACCTGGAACCCGCCGCTGTCAGTAAGAATGGGACGGTCCCAAGCTTCAAACTTATGAAGTCCTCCGGCTTCTTTCAATATGCCCAAGCCGGGCCTGAGATACAGATGATAGGTGTTGCCGAGTATGATCTCAGCCCCGACGTCCTCCTTCAGATCCCTGTGATAAACGCCTTTGACCGACCCCACAGTCCCTACAGGCATAAATATGGGAGTATTTATCACACCGTGGCAGGTTGTAATCCTGCCTGTTCTCGCAGACGAGAGCGGATCGGTATGGAGAATCTCGAATTTCATCATTCAAAGATAAATATTTCTAAGGAAAAACTCTTATTTTTGTCAATCGGCAAATCAAACAAAAACTCATAATGAAAAAATCAAACCTATCACTTCGCCTCATCATACTCAATTTCCTTGAGTTCGCGGTCTGGGGCGCATATCTGACATCACTGGGAAGATATCTGGGACAGATCGGCATGGGGCCTCAGATAAAATGGTTCTTCGCAATGCAGGGCATCGTATCAATCTTTATGCCCGCCCTGACCGGAATCATCGCAGACAAGCATATCCAGGCCCAGAAAGTGCTGTCCCTCTGCCATGCATTCGCAGGATCGTTCATGGTCAGTGCCGGGCTGTATTGCAGGACGGCCGGTGCAGTCGTTGCCTTCGGACCGCTGTTCGCCCTTTACAGCCTGAGCGTCGCATTCTTTATGCCGACAATAGCCCTCTGCAACACAGTTGCATATAATGCGCTGTCAAAGGCAGGCCAGGATCCCGTGAAGGCATATCCTCCTATCAGGGTGTTCGGCACCATCGGCTTTATCATAAGCATGCTGTGCACAAACTGGGTAAAGATCGGAGGCGTTGCCATGCAGGATTCATACAATCAGCTCATATCTTCGGGAATATTTTCATTCATCCTTTGCGGATACGCTGTTACAATGCCGGAATGCCCGGTGAACAAGACTGTGAACAGATCACTTGCAGATGCCCTCAACCTTAAGGCATTCAAACTCTTCAAGGATCCGCAGTTCGCGATATTCTTCATTTTCTCAATGCTTCTCGGAGCATCCCTTCAGATTACGAACGGCTATGCCAACACTTTCCTCGGCTCATTCGGGTCGGATCCGGCACTCGCAGGCACTTTCGCAGTAAAGAATTCAAATGCCCTTCTCGCCATATCGCAGGCATCCGAAACGCTATGCATCCTTATGATTCCTTTCTTCATGAAAAAGCTGGGAATCAAGAAAGTCATGCTCATCTCAATGTTCGCCTGGACACTGAGATTCGGTTTCTTCGGCCTCGGCCAGCCTGATATGCCGGGAGTCATTCTTTTCATCCTTTCCTGCATCGTCTACGGCGTTGCGTTCGATTTCTTCAACATTTCAGGGTCCCTGTACGTAGACCAGAATGCAAGTCAGGACATAAAGGCTTCGGCTCAGGGTCTTTTCATGCTTATGACCAACGGAATGGGCGCCACATTCGGAACCCTTATCGCCGGCGCTGTCGTGGATGCCCTGGTATATAACGCAGCCACGCCAAGCTGGAGCAAGGCGTGGTACGTATTTGCCGCATATTCATTTGTTGTCGGCTTGATATTTATGCTGATCTTCAAGGATCCCTCAAAGAAGCAGGCCTAACGGCGCTTCTTCGAGTGTTTCTTTTTATTGTTCCGGGCTTTGACGAAGCCGAATGCGGCGAATGCCACAACGACGAGTGCGATGACTACCAAGGTCATCGCATTTGCGTTATCCCCCTTCACGCGTGACCACATTTCAATCAACTTGTAGGTATCGTCACCCCAGTCATGCATAAGCGCGCAGTGCCCGATGGTGTGGGCATCCGGATAGAGAGCAGGACTGACACGAACGCTATCCCTGCCCGGAAAGAAGTATGATACGTCAATAGGATCGAGAGACTCGTCAATCTGGGATTCAAGCACTGACGGATCACCGTTGGCCGAAACATATCCGGTCACATCCATATTTCTGATCGCAATGTCCGGACGGCACATGAAATCTATGAAATAGGTGGCAGCCTTGACGTTCTTGGCATACTTGGGTATCACCCAACCGTCAAACCAGACGTTGCTCCCTTCTTCAGGCACAACGTACCTGAGGTCAACGCCGACTTCCTCGGCCTCTTCTATCGCCCACACGGCATCACCGCTCCAGTTAAGGCTGACATATCCCCTTTCCTGGGTCATCTGCTCCTTGCCGAAATCAGCCTCCCATCCTGCCACCAGCGGGCTTACTTCTTTCATGAAAGACTCGACTGCAGCTACGGACTCGTCTGAAGAATCTTTGGTAAGTTCATCGAGAGAAAGCGCTCCGCTTTTGAGTTCATCCTGCTTGAGGCACATCAGCACCGGGGTAAACACATCCCTCGGAGCATCCTTGATGAAGATTTTGCCGTCAAACTTGGGATCACGGAAAATATTCCAGGAAGAAGCTTCCTCATCCGTCACATACTTGCCGTTGTATAGTATTCCTACGGTACCCCACATGAAAGCAACGGCATAATCATTGGCATCAATCTGTGGATTGATCCTTCTGAACATGTCACTCACGTAAGGAGACCTGTTGTTCCTGATATAGTTGATACTGTCCGGCAGGGACGCGAAATCAAGAGGTATGAGCATATCGTTGTTCAGCATACGCTCGATAATATAGTCCGACGGGCAGGTGACATCGTAATCCTCGTGTCCTTTCTCAATCTTTGAAAGCATGGTTTCATTGATATCAAAAGTCTGATAAATAACCTTGATCGGGTCTCCGGTCTGCTGCTCATACCAGTCCTCGAACATAGGGATCACATCCTCGTCGATGTAGTTGGACCAGTTGTAAACCTTGATGATCTGAGCGCGGTCCTGACTGCAGGAACACAAAGCGAACAGAGACAAAAGAATGTAAATGATTCTTTTCATTACTTTTTAATTGATTTTTGTTGTTTGGACTGGCGTAAGTTTATTACCACCAGGAGTATCAGAATAATAAGGAAAATCAGTGTCATCAACGGCCTGAGTTCAGGCGTGAGTCCACCCTTTCTGGCATCGGTATAAATGTAGGTGGAAAGTGTATCAAGCCCTATCGTCCCGCGTGTAAAGAAAGTGACTGCAAAATCGTCCAGACTCATTGTAAAAGCCAGAATAAAACCGCTGATCATTCCGGGTTTCAACTGGGGAATCATAACCTTTCTGAGAGCCCGGGCCGGGGTGGCCCCCAGATCAAGGGCCGCTTCGTATATGTTTGGATTAATCTGGGACAGTCTCGGAAGTACACTTAGCACAACGTAAGGTGTACAGAAAGTGACGTGAGCCAGGATAACAGTCAGATAGCCCTGGGAGAAATGCAGGAATACGAACAGCAGGAAAAGGGACACGCCTGTGATGACGTCCGGATTGATCATCGGAATTCCGTTCAGGAACTGGATTGTACTCTTCAACTTTCCCTTCATATTATATATTCCTATCGCTGCTATCGTCCCCAGGGCAGTGGACACCGTGGCCGCCGCAACAGCGATAAGCAGAGTATTCTTGACAGCCGCCAGCAGAGAGCCCGCTCCCTGCATGCCACCGGTAAACAGATTATCATAAAGTCTGAGGGAAAAACCGGTCCAGTTTCCAAGAACCCTTGATTCGGTAAAAGAAAATACTGCTATGAAAATCAGAGGGGTATACAGAAGTATGACAAGCAGCCAGATATAGGCTTTCGCAAGTATCTTTTTCATCATACCGCCGCGCCTCCTACCGCCGCTTTTCCGTCATCGCCGGAAATAATTGTTGTAAGACCTATGATCACAAGCATTATCAGAGACAACGCAGCGCCATAATTCCACATTGAGGAATTGATGTTTTCCTGAATGATGGTACCGAAAAGCTTTATCTTGCCGTTGGTAAGGAATTCCGAAATTGCAAAAGTGCTCACGGTAGGCATAAACACCATAAGGATACCGCTCCTGACACCGGGCATCGAAAGCGGCACGGTCACTTTCCAGAATACCTGGAAAGGATTTGCACCGAGATCTTCCGCGGCTTCGGCGAATGACTTGTCCATCTTGTTCAGCACATTGTAGATGGGATAAATCATAAATGGAAGATAATCGTACACCATACCGTACAGCAATGTCCCCTTGCCTAGTCTGAAGCCGAGAACATTGAAAAGTTCCGCAGTGGCGAGCGTCCTCATCAGGGCATTGATCCACATCGGAAGAACGAACAGGATTACCGTCACCGCACTTCTGTTGTATTTTTTATTCGAGAGAATCCATGCTGCAGGATATCCTATCAGGATGCACAGGACCGTATTTTCAATCGCCACCTCAAGCGAAAGTGCGAAGGTGGCTATGGCATCTGAATCCGAGAAGAAACGCAGAACGTTTTCGAACGAGAAATTTCCGCTGCCGTCCTGAAGCGCATATACAAGGATAAGCACAAGAGGAAGTGCCACGAAAAGGATCATGAAGATCAGGTAGGGCAAGGCC
Organism: Candidatus Cryptobacteroides sp.; assembly: GCA_045615565.1. Classification (GTDB taxonomy): domain Bacteria; phylum Bacteroidota; class Bacteroidia; order Bacteroidales; family UBA932; genus Cryptobacteroides. The sequence continues at coordinate 11,419 of JAZLFC010000009.1, forward strand.
CAGGTAGATCTCTTAATCATCGGCCGAAACAAAGTTTATATCCTTAGGAAGAATATTGACACCTACCAGATCCCCCTTGTCCCATATGTCCTGTGTATCGGCATAAATATATTCTCCGTTGTCGAGAAGCACCGTGATATGGTAGTGGTCGCCTTTGTAGATAATGGAATTGACCTCTCCGGCAATCATTCCGTCATCCTGATGGTCCATCAGGTCAACCTTGTCGAATGACACTGCGACTTCCGTCTTTGAGAGGGCAGGCAGATCCGTATGTCCGCATTCGAATTCACAGGAGAGGAACTCGACGTGGTTCTCATCAATGACGGTGGCTTCGAAAGTATTGCAGATACGTTCTTTTTTCATAACCTGGATATTTTCGGGAAGAATGAAAAGACCGACCCTGCTGCCGACCTCAAACTGCTTGAAATCCTGAGCCATCAGCTCATATCCGGTCTCGGTATTGACAAATAACTGATAATAGACGCCTTTGAAGGTACAGGATGTCACAGTCCCGAAGAACATCGACTTGCTCTGATCCCTTCTGATCTGCACGTCCTCGGGTCTGACCACAACGTCAACAGGCGCGTTCTCACCGAAGCCTTCATCCACACAGTCGAACTCATAACCGGCGAAACGCACTCTGCGGTCCCTTATCATGAGTCCGTTGAGAATATTGGACTCTCCGATAAAATCCGCAACGAACGAGTTCTTCGGCTCATTATAGATATCAATAGGAGAACCGACCTGTTGGATGCGACCTTTGTCCATAACAACGACGGTATCACTCAGGGTGAGAGCTTCCTCCTGATCGTGAGTCACATAGATGAAGGTAATGCCGAGCTTCTTGTGCATTTCCTTGAGTTCTATCTGCATATCCTTGCGCATCTTGAAATCAAGAGCCGCCAGAGGCTCGTCAAGGAGAAGCACCTTAGGCTGGTTCACCAGGGCCCTGGCAATGGCAACTCTCTGTTGTTGCCCGCCGGAAAGAGAGTCGACATTCCTGTCCTCGTAGTCGGTCATAGAAACCATTTTGAGTACCTTGCGAACCCTTTTGTCGATCTCGTCCGAAGGCACCTTCCGAAGCTTGAGCCCGAAAGCGATATTGTCATATACATCGAGATGCGGGAAGAGTGCATACCTCTGGAAAACCGTATTCAGAGGCCTTTTGAAAGGAGGCACGTCCTTGAGGTTCCTGCCCTCAAGCGAAATGGTCCCTTCCTCAGGAGAAAGGAAACCGGCGATAAGCCTCAGAGTAGTGGTTTTTCCGCAGCCGGAAGGTCCAAGCAACGTGACGAATTCACCCTGCCGTATCTGAAGATTTATGTCATCCAGGACCTGTTTGCCACCAAAACTATGGCTGACGTGCTGAAGATCTATAATGACATTGTCCATGTAACGCCCAGGTTAAATGAAGGAGTTTTCAGAATATTGTTGTATTCGGCAAGGGCGTGAACGCGCAGCTGCTCTATCGGGAACCAGTTTGCCACAAGGCTTCCGGAGAACCTGTTCGAATCATATTCCTCAAGGAAATCAGGCAGAACATCGTTCTCGTATGACGCCCTGGCGGTAAATGACAGTTTCTCAGTCGGGCGGAATGTACAATTCAAAGTATTGGAACCGTGATACCCCTGTCGCAGTTCCGTAACGCTGTCCAGACCGAGTTCCCATTTGCCCAAAAGGAACTTGTGTCCCATTGCAAAAAGGAATTCGTCAATATAGTTCAGTGAGAAAAGGCCGTTGTACCATTCGCACCCTGTTGTCATTGCTTCAAGGGAAGCGGCGTATTTACCGCTCGCAAATGGTCTCTCTCCATAAGGAGAAGCAGTGACCTGAGCCGACAGGGAGAAATCTTCGGACGGGGACCAGGTCAGCATACCTCCCCACTGGTAAGTGGGAAGATTGAGCCAGAAGGCACTGGCGTTTTCATAATAGGCGTCAAAATCATATCCGTCAAATTCCCAAGTACCTATTCTTATATAGTCCTTGCCAAGAGAAAACTGGAACTGACCGAAGTCATAGGCAATCCACGCCCAGTCAAGCCAGTTTACATTGTCACTGCGCAGAGTGTTCGAATAAAGGGACCCGGGGTCGGAGGAAAGGAGATGAAGCGAAGCTCCATACGAGAACCGCTCGGAAAAAGTGCCGTCAATAAGGAAATAAAAGGAAGAATTACCGAGATGATAGCCTTCCGGAATTGAAGAGTACTCAGCTCTTGCAACAACAGTCAACTCGGGTTTATTACCGAGAGACTCAGCCTCTTGCGAGAACGCAAGAAAGCACGGCAGCATCAAAACTGCAAACGATAATAATGTTCTTCTCATTAGGCCTCATAAAAAAGGTTTTGGTTAACACGGAAGGAACCGCGCATTCGACCGCAAATATAGATAATTTTGATAAAAAATCTTTATTTTAGCATCAAACATTACTCATCATGAACACATTTCTCATACTATTGTCCGCCTTCACTACCGTAATAAGCAGTCCGGACGGAAAACTGAAGGTCGGGCTGTCATTTCCAGAATCCACTTATTCAATTGAATATGATGGCAAAACAATGCTTGAAACGTCTCCTGTCGGACTTACTGCGAATTTCGGAGACTTCAGCGGGAACCTTACACTCACCGAGTCCCACAGGTCGGTTATTGACGAGACCTACAGCCTGAGCAGAATCAAGACCTCCGAGGTGCGCTACAGTGCGAACAAATTCGTAGGAGAGCTCAGAAATGAAGCCGGCCAGAAAATCGAGATTGAATTCAGGGTCAGCGACAATGACGTCGCCATACGCTACAACATTCCGAAGGACGGAGATACCGGAAGTGTCAGAATCATGAGTGAAGCCACGGGATTCAGATTTCCGGAAGGCACCACAACCTTTCTCTGTCCGCAGAGCGATGCAATGATAGGATGGAAGAGAAGCAAGCCGAGCTACGAAGAGGAATACAGGGCTGACGCAGCCATGGACACCGCTTCAGGATATGGCCACGGATATACCTTCCCTTGTCTTTTCCATGTCGGAGACAACGGATGGATACTGGTGAGTGAAACCGGAGTCGACAGCAGATATTGCGGGTCGCACCTCAGCGACTGCAAGGAAGGAGGACTTTACACCATAGCCTTCCCTATGCCTGAGGAGAACAACGGCAACGGAACCGTGGAGCCGGCATTCTCCCTTCCGGGTTCGACGCCGTGGAGAACCATCACAGTGGGAAGCACTCTAAAGCCTATTGTGGAAACCACCGCACCGTGGAACACAGTAGAGCCTTTGTATGAAACCAAGCATGACTACAGGTTCGGGAAGGGAACCTGGAGCTGGATCATCTGGCAGGATGCATCCATGAACTGGGACGACCAGGTCGCATACATCGACCTTGCATCCGAAATGGGCTTCGAATACATACTTATCGATGCCGGATGGGATCAGCAGATAGGATATGAAAAGATGGAGGAACTTATCGGATACGCCCACAGCAAGAGCGTTGACGTATTCCTCTGGTACTCATCCAGCGGATATTGGAATGACATAAGCCAGAGTCCCGTGAACAGGATGGACAACAGCATAATCCGCAAGAAGGAAATGGCCTGGCTCGAAAGTCAGGGAGTCAAAGGCATCAAGATAGATTTCTGGGGCGGGGACAAGCAGGAAACGATGCGATTGTACGAGCAGGTGCTCAGCGACGCCGACGACCATGGACTGATGTGTATTTTCCACGGCTGCACACTGCCTAGAGGATGGGAGAGGATGTATCCGAACTACGTCGGAAGCGAAGCCGTTCTGGCATCCGAGAATCTCGTATTCGGCCAGCACGCCTGCGATATGGAAGCATTCAACGCGTGTCTGCATCCATTCATCCGCAATGCAGTCGGCTGTATGGAATTCGGAGGTTGCGTACTTAACGGAAAACTCCACAGAAGCAACAGATTCGGCACGACAAGACGGACAAGCGTCAATTTCGAACTTGCAACCGAAATAATATTCCAGAATCCTATCCAGTTCGTCGCAATCACTCCGAACAACCTTACTGATGCTCCGTCTGAGGCCATAGAATTCTTGAAAACAGTCCCGACCACATGGGACGAGACTGTTTTCATAGACGGTTACCCCGGAAAATTCATCACTCTGAAACGCCGCCACGGTGACAAATGGTACACCGCTCATCTGGACGCAGAGACTAATGACGGTTACGTAGAGGTATCAGACGATAAGTAAACCCATAATCACCATAAGGGAGACGATACTCGTCGCAAGGCATAGCTCCCCAGCTGTTGACACAGCCCAGACCCATTTGAACCTTATCAATCAGCAGATTGGTGAGGTTCGCTTTTTCCACTTCCTGCCAGTGAAGCTGTTTCTTGCCATCAGATTCATCCAGTGATTCAATGGTATAATGCAGGGCGGAGGCGCTGAACGCTTCATCTGCGGCTATGAGAAGCCCTCTTCCGCTCACGTCAGTAATCTCCCACCAGCGTATGTCAGTCTTGTTGCCTGTTTCCTGCGGCCTGATATATGGGAAAGGCTGCTGTGTGACTGTCTGTTCGTATACAGCAAGGAGTGAAGCGTCATGCCTGTCTGCGTAGTTTTCTCCAGGCCCCCTGCCATAATAACGGATGTACTCAAAGCTTTCAGGCATAGGCATCTGCATTCCGAAACGAAACATTTCAGGGACACTCGCGCCCGGTTCATCGGCCTTGATGTTCTGGGCAACGCATATCTCTCCATCGGGCGAGATAACATAATCAAGTATGAGCGAAGAATTTACACCCGGCATATCATACTCAGCGCGTACATATCTCAGGCCGTCACGAACTTTGTCGCTGAAAGACCTGAGAATCATTTCAGGATTTTTCCAGGCAGAGAACCTTCTGTTGAGATATGCTCCCATATCGTTGTCGGTCACGGCCCTCCAGAAATTTGGAGTGAGAGGCTTTTCCAGGTAATCCACTCCGTCGACGCGGTATTTTTCCATGAAACCTGTTGTTTCGCTGAAGCAGACCTCAACATTGTCCGGATGCCATTGCGGAACTTCCGGAAGCTTGGCCTCCCCACCGAGTATGAACTGCTGATAGGCGCAGACGTGGCCTGCAGGAAGAAGTCCGGAAGCTTCAGAGAGCACATAACGCACATTCAGCACCCATTCACTGTCATTGTCTGTCACGCCCCAGTCAACGTCAACTATCCCCTCTTTCTGTGCAGGAACGCCAAGACGGGCGACACAGCCCCTTCTTTCAGGGCGTCCGTCACGCAAAAGTTCCCACTCGAGAGAAACATTGTCCAGAGGCACGAAGAAATTCTCATTGAAAACTGCAAGCCTGTGGTCTGCTGCAACTCTTGTCCAGATATTCTGATAATAATAACCTACCTCGTACATCTCGGGATTAGGGACGCGGTCCGGATTTATCAGTCCATTGTCACAGAAATTCTGGTCGGAAGGATCCATACCGTTGAAATCACCTCCATAGGCATAAATTTCCACACCGTTCTTTTTCCACCTCAACGACTGGTCCACAAAATCCCATATGAAACCGCCCTGATATTTCGGATACTTGCGGACGAGCTGCCAGTATTCCTTGAAGCCCCCGCAGGAATTGCCCATCGCATGTGAGTACTCGCACTGTATCAAGGGCTTGGTGGTGTTCGGATCCTCGCAATACCTGATACAGTCGTTGTAATCCATATACATCGGGCAGAAAATGTCAGTCTGAGGTTCCCCGAGCGCCCTTTCGTACTGGACAGGTCTTGAAGGGTCATTCTTCTTCACCCAGTCATACGCGTCGATGAAATTTTTTCCGAAGCCTGCCTCATTGCCAAGAGACCATACTATCACTGAGGGATGATTGAAATTGCGCTGCACATTCCGCCGGTTTCTCTCCAGATGAGCAGTTCTGTATGAAGGGACGGCGGCAAGGGTCTGCTCCCCGTAGCCCATTCCGTGAGATTCCACATCAGCCTCCGCCACAACGTACAGGCCGTATTCGTCACACAGGTCATACCAATAACTGTCATCAGGGTAATGGCTTGTGCGTACCGCGTTCAGATTGAACTTCTTGAAGAGAGAGATATCCTGCAGCATACGTTCACGGGATATCAGATATCCTCCGTCAGGATCCATCTCGTGGCGGTCCGCTCCTTTGATGAGAACCGGCTGACCGTTTACGAGAAGCTGCGCATCCTTAATCTCAATCTTCCTGAAACCTACGCGTACGGGTATGGACTGCGTCATCCTGCCTCCGTCGTAAAGTTCCGTATTAAGGGTATATAGATATGGTGTTTCCGCAGTCCACTTTTCAGGAGCCGACACACAGATTACAGCCCGGACATTCTTACCGGAAGCTTCGGCGGATGCGACAGCTGAGCCGGCAGCATCCTTCAGGACAAATCTGACCTCCGCATTGCAGCTAAGGCTGGCGCTGACGGAAAGCTGTCCGTCCCTATAGTCCTCATCGAGTTCAGGAGTAACCCTTATATCGTCGATATGTCTGGCAGGACGGCTGAAGATATAACTGTCACGTGCAATTCCGGACAGACGGAAGAAATCCTGATCTTCAAGGTATGACCCGTCGCACCAGCGGAAAATCTGGAAGGCTATGGTATTGTCCCTGCCCGGCACGATGTATTTGGTCAGGTCGAACTCAGGTTCCAGCTTGCTGTCTTCGCTGTAGCCGACGAACTTGCCGTTGACCCAAAGATAGATATTGGACGTCACACTGCCGAAATGGGCGACAATCTGGCTCCCCTTCCAATCTTCAGGGATAAATATGTCCTTTCTGTACGAGCCGACATGATTATGTTCTACAGGCACATACGGAGGATTGTTTTCATACCAGCCGGCCCAAGGATACGAGACATTGGTATACATAGGGTCTCCGTATCCGTTGAGCTCCCATATGCCGGGAACGGAAATCCTGTCCCAGTCTGAAACATCGGCATCCGGCTTCCAGAAGCCTGAAGGCCTCCGGTCGGCGCTTTCCACCCATTTGAAATCCCAGATGCCGTGCAGTGATACGGTTTTGTATCCGCACGTTTCAGGATCACCGAAATGTGCGTGCATCGGCATCCTGTTTATCTGGTTGACTTCAGGATTCTGCCATTCCGTGAAAGACTGGGCATTCAGGGCTGACGGCAGCAGCATCGGTAACAACAAAAAAAATCTCTTCATAGTTGCATTCAAAAATATTTCAATTCAGAATCTCCATTCCCGCCGACAGTCAGACAGACATCCGAGCCCTCGATAAAAGGCCTGTTCACTGCACCGTGGCCCGCCGGGAATCCCGTTGCAACAGGAATACCGTATGCGACGGCGGACTCCAGCAGCATTTCGGTGACCGAACAATATTCAAGGTCACGGACGCAGTCTGTAAAATCGCCGAATACGATACCCTTGACATTGCGGAATGAATTACTGCCGGCAATCATATGCATAAGCCTGTCGACAGCGTGATAGGTTTCTCCAACCTCCTCCAGGAACAGGATGACACCGTTTCGTGAAAGCATATCCTTGTCTGTCCCAAGAAGTGCGGCAAGGGTAATCATATTTCCTCCCACCAGGACACCCTCGGCACTGCCTTCGACAAAATGGTCTCCCCTGAAAGCCACACAACCGGCCGACTTTCCGGACAGGATATCACGCACTTCACCGTTGAGTCCGGCGCACATCGGACAGTGAATGCTCCTGACGCCCTCGGACAGGCTCAAGGCATGCAGGGTAGTGATATCACTGAAGCCGAGCAGCCACTTCGGATGACTGCGGAACAACCCTTTGTCAAGCAGTTCCGGCAAATGTATGGTGCCGTATCCCCCACGGGCGCAAAGTATGGCCTTGGAGCCGGACAGATATGCCGCCTCCAGATCAGCCGCGCGTTCGGCCGCGGTTCCGGCATACTTTTCCATTCCGCAATCGAACCGTCTGCAACTGTCGAGCACCAGATCGCTGTATTCCGGGACCAGACCCCAACTCTCTATGGTGTCGCAGGCACCGGCAAGCGTCTCCTCAGGCATACAATAAGCCGGGGCGACTATGGAGATCCGGTCTCCTTTGTATAAGAAATCAGGAGTAATCATATCTGGCAGAACCTATCGGACAAAAACAAAGACGGCGGAGAGTCTGATACGTCCAAGCTCTCCGTCGTTCATCAGCAAACAAGAAACTACTTCTTCGATGCTGCGATTGAAGCCTTGCGATACTCTTTGCCGAGTTTCTCGAGCTCGAGAGTAGCCTTGCGCACACGTGCCTGGGCGGCTTTGTTGCCTTCCTTAACGATGTCAACCTTGATAGCGTCAACAACAGCATTGATTTTTGCGATAAGCTCTTTCATGATAAAAATTATTAATGGTTATTATTGCTTAAGTAACGTCACGTTTACAAATATAAACAAAAAGTTTCAATATTCAGCCAAGCTTGCGGTTATAGTAACGCCTCCATTGAAGGAACAGTAAAAAAGAAACGTAAAAAGCAGCGATAGCGATGACAGGCGCCCATCGCATCGGAATGCCGAGGCAAATATTGTCTACGAAGAAATATGTCACGACCACGGAAGTCACGAAGCTGGCCGGAATGGCGGTGATGAGGAAATACCACCTTTTGTTTTTTTGAACCAGGTAGATTGACGCAAGCCATAGCGTAAATCCCGCCAGAGTCTGGTTCGCCAATCCGAAATATCTCCATATAATATTGAAACCCTGTTCGTTGGACACATTGAACCAAAGCAACAGAATAGTAAGCGCAAAAAGAGGGACAGCAAGGAAGATGCGGTTTTTCTTTGGTTTCTGGTCAACTTTGAAGAAATCGGCAACGATAAGTCTGGCGCTTCTGAATGCAGTGTCTCCACTGGTGATAGGAGCAGCTACGACGCCTATAATCGCAAGAATTCCACCTAATATTCCGAGCCAGGAGGTGGCGACCTTGGTTACAACGGTAGGAGCGGCGGCATTGAGGTCTGATCCAACCTCTGAGGCGCCACCGTCGAAGAAGAAATAGGACGAAACCGCAGCCCAAACAAGAGCAACAAGTCCTTCCGCTATCATTGCACCATAAAATACGACACGGCCGTTCTTCTCGTTCATCAGGCATCTTGCCATAATGGGGCTCTGGGTAGCGTGAAAACCGCTTATGGCCCCGCATGCTATTGTTATGAACAGGCAAGGGAATATGCTCTGAGCCGACATTCCCGGCAAACCCGCTTCAGCACCCATATTGGAAAGCCCGTTCCAAATCTCCGGCAGTGACGGCCATTTTATGATAAGGCAGACCATAAGTGATATGGCCATAAACAGCAGGGATGCAGCAAAGAACGGATAAACTTTTCCTATGATTTTGTCGACCGGCAGAAGCGTAGCCAGGATATAGTACAGGAAAATGGCTCCCGTCCAGATCATAATGGAAGTCTTTGTACCGTTCCCTGCGATATCGCCCAGGATGATGGCGGGGCTATACACGAATACAGTCCCCACAAGCAGGAGGAGTACCAGCGATATTATCAGCATAGCCGTCCTTGATGATTTGCTCATATACTTGCCGACAAGGTCGGGAAGCGACGCTCCGCCGTGACGTATGCTTATCATACCAGTGAAATAATCGTGAACAGCTCCGGCGAAAATAGAGCCGAAAACAATCCAAAGATATGATGCGGGGCCGAACTTGGCCCCCATAATTGCTCCGAATATAGGTCCTGTCCCTGCAATGTTAAGGAACTGAATCATATAGACTTTCCAACTCGGCATCGGCACAAAGTCAACTCCGTCATCCTTGGTGAAAGCCGGCGTAATCCTGGTTGAATCAGGTTTGAACACCCTTTCAACGAATCTGCCGTAAAAAACGTAGCCGATCAGCAAAGCACATACACACAGAAGGAAAGAAAACATAACAGATTATCTGGAATTTTCAAAACAAGAAGGCCTCGGACTATCTCCGAGGCCTCCAAACGTGGTGCTGACGGGAGTTGAACCAGTGACACATGGATTTTCAGTCCATTGCTCTACCACCTGAGCTACAGCACCATTATCTCAACGGGACTGCAAATATAGATATTTTTCGAGAAGACACAAATTTTTATTGACTTAAGAAAGAAAATATTTCTAATTTCGCGTATGCTTACAAAAAGCTGCATACAGGTCATTCTTCCCCTCCGTCTGGCATGGGAGCCGTGGTATATCTGCGAAGAGGAAGTGACTGAAGGAGACAGGGTGCTCGTAAAGAATGCCGGCAAAGAATATGTCGCAGTAGTGAGCAGGGTGGGCTGCACACCGGAACTTGACATACAGAAGATCAAGCCGGTTGAAAGTGTGATAAAAGACCTCGGGAAGATTCTGCCTTCCGAATTAACTTTTTGGAGATTCATATCAGAATATTACCTGTGCAGCGTAGGTGAGGTTTACAGATACGCGTATCCCGCAGGAGAAATCGAAGCGGAGGGAAAGAAGTCCCGAAAGAAGATTGAAATCAGGTGTTGCGGAGCCTCACAGGGAGCACTGCAGCTGGAGAACACTGACAAACCTCTGTTGATACGGGGCGCAAACAGGAACAGATATTACGAGCAGTATATTTCCCGAACACTTTCAAACGGACGGGACGTGCTGATCCTCCGGTCCGGGAAAAGCAGAGAATCATTCGCCACGAGGCGCGAATATGCAAAAGCCGTCCGTTCCGATAAGGCTGTGGTGATTGACGGGAACAAGAGCAACATATTTCTTCCGTTTACCAAACTGGGCCTTATAATCATCGATGACGAGGGCAGCCCGTCATACAAAAACAACGGCTCCGCACCCAGGTTCAACGGCAGGGACGCAGCGATAATGCTGGCAAAGATTCACGGCGCCGACGTAATCATCGGCTCCCTGACACCATCGCTGGAGACACTGCTTAACGTCGAGTGCGGAAGATTCAGGATAAAAGAGGCGGACAAGCCGGAACTCTCTGAAATTGAAGTCATAGACACCGATGCTGAGTTCCGCAGGAACGGTATGGTCGGAGAGCGCAGCAGAAAGCTCATCGCCGCGGAAGAGGAGATCAGTTCCAAAGGAGGCCGATACCTGGAGACAAACAGTTGGGAACTGGGCAGGATTATCAATACGCGTCTGGGGAAATATGACCTGATTGCTGTCCTTCACGCCGAGATGCTGAGTTCGGGATCCGATTTCAGAGCTGATGAAAAATATCTGAGGACCATCGAGATATTGCGCAGCAGATGCAAGGGCCGCCTGATCATCCAGACGAAGGCATCCGAAGTATGCGGCAAATCGGTCGGAACCTTGCTTCAAGAGAGGAAGCAGTTCGGATTTCCTCCATATACGAGGCTTGTGGAAATCAGGAAAAGGAATCGGGAAGAACCGGTAAAACGCTATTTTCTCCGGAAGGACAGTCACCTTGCCGAAAGGAAAAAAGAAATTGCAGCCTCCTGCCCGAAAGACTGCTTCATAGATGTGGATCCGCTATAACGTTTCAAGGAAACGCTGCACCGTTTCCACTGATTTCCCGGTCACGCTCCCCCAGAAATCCTCATACTGAAGCACCCTGTCATGACCTCCCACGCTATCGCTTATGACCCTGAGACTCAGGAAAGGCACGCTGTCAAGATGACAAACCTGCGCGATTGAGCAGGACTCCATATCGACAGCCTTGACATCCGGGAAACGGTTTCTGATCTGCTCTATTTCCTCATCCCTGGTACAGAATATGTCTCCGCTGGCTATGAGTCCCGGCTTCGCTCCAGCTTCGCAAGCCGCTTTCAGAAGACCTGCATCAGCATCGAACCTTGGAGGAAATCCCTGTATCTGGCCGTATTCATTCCCTGCCCCGCACCATACATCGTGATATACAACCTGGCTGGAAGCCACAACATCCATAACCTGAATAGACAAATCGGCACCTCCGGCGCATCCTGTACTTACCAGACAGTCCGGACGATGCACTGATATCATCTCCACAGCCTTTATTGCAGCGTTGACCTTGCCGATACCGCTGCGGGCGAGTACGATTTCATTTCCGTTCAACGTTCCGGAAGGCTTTCCCCCCAGGAGTCCGGAGATAATTTCGAACTCCTTGCTCATAGCTATAATAACGCCGATTTTCATAACTGGTGCAAATATAAGAAAAAAGGCCGCAACCTTGTTGCGACCTTTCGGACCTATTGCAGGCGCCAGTCTTATTTCTGGCGGTTCTTGTACCTCTGATAGAACTGGTCAACACGGCCGGCAGTATCGACAATCTTTTTCTTGCCGGTGTAGAAAGGGTGAGATGTATTGGAAATCTCGACCTTTACAAGAGGATATTCAACGCCCTCGATAGTTATTGTCTCCTTTGTGGTGGCACAACTGCGGGTGATGAACACATCTTCGTTTGACATATCCTTGAAAGCTACAAGACGGTAGGTTTCGGGATGGATTCCTTGCTTCATGACAATTGTTTTTTAGAATCGGGCGCAAAGATAGAAAAATATTATCATTTATCCAACGGCTATTTCTTTCTGTAAGGAACATCGTCATACAGCAGATAGCGCTTTGCCTTGCGTATCCACTTCTGTTCTTCGATTTTTACGTGTTCCTGCACGATGTCGTAGGTAATATTGCCCTTGAGATACTCCGAAATCACAGGGTCCGCCACCTTGGTATGCAGGCTGTCGTACATTTCGAATTCCGGATAACGCCCGGCCATACATCTGATGAGAAGGAGGGTATGGAGCAGCGAATGATATCTGACACCGGGAAGAAGGATTATCTGGTAGCCGAAGCATTCGACGTCTTTGTAGATTCCTGCGGTTGGAGTAAAGGAACAAGGCCTCAGAAGCACTCCTTCGGGAACGGGAAGGTCGGCCGCACTGTCAGTTCTGATAAACGGGGCGCCGAAATATTCATAGGGGCGTGCAGTTCCGATGGCCGGAGTGACATTGGTATTGTTCCAAAGCGCGCCACCGCTGTACAGGTCACAGGTAAACAGGCCGGGAATGTCGGCCGCAGGGGCTATTGTCCACGGCATTATCTCTCTGGATGCCGAGTCGCACAGGGCGGAAATGACGTGCAAAGGGAACCTGGCATTAATTTCATCATAATACAGAGAAACCGTTTCGCCAAGCGTAAGACCGTGTCTGTGAGCCACTTTTGGGGTCCAGATATCGGAATCAACGGCCGGGACGGTGCCTTCCACCACCCTGCCTGCAGGATTGATGTGGTCGACAATATAGATTGACGGGCCTTCGGCCATCCTGGCGCGGGTGCTGACCAGCCTCATCACGTCACGCGTATAATTGAAATAACGGCTGCCGACATCCTGTATTTCAACCACGACCGCATCAAGTCCCTCAATATCTTCAAGTTCGAAATCGATATGGTTCGTCTGCCCGGTAAGTTCCGAATTCCTCGGGCCGAACACTCTTGCGAGGTTTCCCCTGTCACGGAAAATCTCATACAGATATTTACCGGTTTCGGGATTCCAGCAATTCTGCGTACAGAATACGCCCACCCTGCCTTCCGTCAATCCGCGATCCAGCTGCTCCTCAATCCTTGTTGTCCTGAAACTAAACATTGATGATCCTGTTTGCTATTTTTATCACCTCATCGGCAAGTCTCTCCGCAGCCTCCTGTGTCGGAGCCTCGGAATAGATCCGGATGATAGGCTCAGTGTTGGAGCGGCGCAGATGCACCCAGCTGCGGGTGGACTCGAAATCAATCTTGACACCGTCCACATCATTGATTTTTTCATCCCGGAAGTGACTCTTCATCTCCGAAAGGATGCGGTCGATAAGCGACTTGTCTGAAAGTTCTATCTTGTTTTTTGCAATATGATATGACGGAAGCGTTTTCTTGTACTCGCCGGCAGTCTTCTTCAGCTGCGCCAGATGGCTCAGGAACAGTGCCACGCCGACCATGGCGTCGCGTCCGCAATGGAAAGAAGGGAATATCACACCTCCGTTCCCTTCACCGCCTATCAGGGCATTCACCTCGTGCATCTTTGTCGTGACATTGACTTCCCCGACAGCAGCGGCATAATATTTTCCTCCGTGCCTTTCAGTGACGTCACGAAGAGCTCTGGAGCTGGAAAGATTGGACACGGTACTTCCTCCCGGGTGTCTTTCCAGCAGGTAATCCGCGACAGAGACAAGGGTATACTCCTCAACGAACGGCTCACCGTTCTCGCAGATGAAAGCAAGCCTGTCCACGTCAGGGTCGACGCTTATTCCAAGATCGGCCTTGTTTTCAACCACAGCGTTGCAGAGGACCTCCAGATTCTTCGGAAGGGGCTCGGGATTGTGGGCGAAATCGCCCGTAGGCTCACAGTTCAGCCCTATGCACCTTACGCCCAGGCGCTCCAGCAGACGGGGCATGATGATACCTCCCACGCTGTTCACCGCGTCAAGGACCACGGTAAAGCCTGCAGACCGGACGGCATCGCAGTCAACGTCTTCAAGCGCGAGCACGGAATCAATATGCTCGTCCGTGAAATCATAGCATTCGATATGGCCCAGATGATCAACCGGAGCGAAGTCGAATTTTCCGTTGTCAGCGAGGTCCAGAATAGCCTGTCCCTGTGCGGCCGTCAGGAATTCACCGTCCTCGTTGAGAAGTTTCAATGCATTCCAGTGCTTGGGATTATGAGACGCAGTGATGATGATTCCTCCGTCTGCTCCGGCGAATTTCACCGCGAGTTCAGTAGTAGGTGTGGATGCCAAGCCGCACTTCACCACATCAACGCCGCAGCTGATCAGGGTGCCGCAGACCAGGTGTTCAACCATCTCTCCGCTCAGGCGCGCATCACGTCCGACCACGACTTTATATTTCTGCCCGTTGGGCAGTTTCCTGTCTTTCAGGCAGGCGCAATATGCATAAGTGAACTTTACTATATCTACGGGGGTAAGGCCCTCCCCTGAAGGGCCGCCGATAGTACCGCGAATACCGGATATTGATTTAATAAGTGACATATCCTGCAAAAATAGATATTTTTATCGTAAATTCGCAGGCCGAATATTTACGGGATATGAATATTAACGGGTTGTGGACCATACTTTTGCTTATCGTTTCGAACGTTTTCATGACATTCGCCTGGTACGGTCAGTTGAAACTTGCCGAAATAGTGCCGTCATCCAGGGACTGGCCTTTGGTGCTCATCATACTGATGTCCTGGGGAATCGCACTGTTCGAGTACAGTTTTATGGTACCGGCCAACAGGCTCGGGTCCAACGTTAACGGAGGCCCCTTCAGTCTGGTGCAGCTCAAAGTCATCCAGGAAGCCGTTTCTCTCACTGTGTTCACGGTGATATGCGCTCTGGTATTCAAGAATCAGCCGATACAGTGGAATCATTTCATATCATTCGGGCTGATAATCATGGCAGTATTCTTTGCGTTCCTGAAGTAAAATATTTGCAGGTTTCATTTTTATACGTATATTTGCAGTCCCGAACAGGAATGGTGGGTTCGTATAACGGTTAGTACTCAAGATTCTCAATCTTGCAATATGGGTTCGATTCCCGTACCCACTACGATTTCAGCCAAAAAGAGGGTGACTAAAAAGTCCATCAGGACTTAGAGGTCATCCTCTTATTTATTGTGTGAAACGATTTTTTATTACATTTGCAGTTGTATGAGAACAAGAACAAAAATATTCACATGGATCGTAGCGATACTGATTGTCGGGGCAGCCGCTGCCGTATATTTCAAGTTCTTCTTCGTGTTCGGAGAAGGAGTCAAGGCAGGAGAACTCAACCAGATAGTCTACAAAGGCTGGGTCTGGAAAACCTATGAAGGGAGACTGATTCAGACGGGGTTCAACAACGGATCACACAGCAACGGTAAGATTCAGTCCAACGAGTTCAATTTTTCAGTCGTGGACAAGGCTGTTGCCGACTCTCTGATGCAGTGCAGCGGCAAGCTCGTCAAACTGCACTATGTCGAGTACAACGGCAAGCTGCCGTGGAGAGGAATGCAGAAGCACATAGTGGACGGCATACTCTCCGTAGAGCAGTCAAATCAGGCAACGACGATACCGATAATTGACGGAGAATGATGACCAGGACTTTACTGCCAGCAATGATGCTGGCTTTTTATTGCCTCGGCGCCAGGGCACAGGTCACTGTAGGCGGCAGCGTATCAAGAAATGAATTCGGAATCAACGGAGGCACGTTCATCAGTCCTTCCGGTGCTCTCAAGGCCGTGTATGTAAAGGATGAGAGCGCCGTAAGCGAGTTTCCGCTTCTGGACATTTCCACCCGTACCGGCAGTTTGAAATCCGTAACGTATCCTATGAACGGAATGCCTTCCGAGAAGCTTCAGCTTCAGGTCAGGGACACTCTTGACAATGTCATCAGTACGATGCAGGTAAGCGACTTCACTGAAGAGAGATATCTTACCGGAGTCAGCTGGTCACCCGATGACAGGTACATTTTCATCCAGGTTCTGGACAGGGCGCAGCACAATATGCATCTCAATATGTACAGGGCCGATGACGGTTCATACGTTCGCACACTGCTGACAGAGCATAACGACGCCTGGGTGGAACCTCTTGACCCGCTTTACAATATAAAGGGGACCTACAGGTTCATCTATAGGATAAACAACCGCGACGGATACAGACTTCTTTATGAGCTTGACACGCTCGGCGGCATCCGGAGACTGACCCCTGCCGATGCGGATGCGGCATATAAGGGCAACGACGGCAGGTATCTCTACTACACCTCAGCCGAGGTCTCCCCTATCGAGAACCATCTCTTCAGGCTGGATCTCAGGAAGAAAAAGTCAAAGCCCGAGAGGATGACCCCAGAACCGGGATGGCACGACATAAGGATGAAGGGTGACTGCACTTACAAGGACGTCTGGAGCAGCCTCGAAGTACCGCCTTCCGACAGGACCGAAGCTGAAAGGGACAGTCTCCTGAAGCACAGGAGAGCGTTGATAGAACTTGGTACTGTCAAGTCTGCAGACGGCGGCTTCGACAACTACTACCGGCTCGTCAAACCTCTTGATTTCGATCCTTCAAAGAAATATCCCCTGGTCGTTTACGTCTATGGCGGGCCGCATTCACAGATGGTCACGGACAGATGGCAGGGTGCAGCAAGGGACATTGATCTCCTGCTTGCAGAAAACGGATACATCGTATATGTTCAGGACAACAGAGGCACGCAGAACCGCGGCATTGAATTCGAGCAGGCCATCAACAGACGCTGCGGACAGGTTGAGATGGAAGACCAGATGTACGGGCTTTCACAGCTTCTTAACAGAAGCCCCTGGATTGACCGTGACAGGATAGGAGTCAGCGGCTGGAGCTACGGCGGGTTTATGACCATATCGCTGATTACAAATTATCCCGACACATTCAAGGTGGCAGCCTGCGGCGGGCCCGTCATTGATTGGAAATGGTACGAGGTAATGTACGGTGAGCGCTATATGGATAACCCTGAGACCAATCCTGAAGGGTTTTATCAGACCTCTCTGATAAACCGGGCAGGGGACCTCAAGGGACGTCTGCTGATCTGCCAGGGCATGAACGATGCCACTGTTCTCCCGATCAATTCCCTCAGTTTCGTGCAGAGATGCGTGGAGCTGGGAGTGCAGCTGGACTATTTCCCATACCCGGCATCGGAGCACAATGTGGACAGAAAATGGAGAAGACATCTTCTGGACAAGTTCGTAGATTATTTCAACACCTACCTTAAATAGAACTCTAACCTTTCAATTATATGTACGGAAAATTCAAGGAGTATCTTCAGAGCGAGCTCAAGTCGATTGATGAAGCCGGTCTTTACAAGAGAGAAAGGATGATCTGCTCTCCACAGGGAGCAGAAATCACTCTCGCAGACGGAAGCAAGGCGCTAAATTTCTGCGCCAATAACTATCTGGGACTCGCAGATGACAAAAGACTGATAGAAGCAGCCAAGAAGGCTATGGACGAGAGAGGCTACGGCATGTCTTCCGTCAGGTTCATATGCGGACAGCAGGACCTTCACAGACAGCTGGAAAAAGCAATAGCAGAATATTTCCACACGGATGACACCATCCTCTATGCGGCTTGTTTCGATGCAAACGGAGGAGTATTCGAGCCACTGCTCACAGAGCAGGATGCAATCATATCCGATTCGCTGAACCACGCATCCATAATAGATGGCGTAAGGCTCTGCAAAGCGGTTCGCTATCGCTACGAAAACGCAAATATGGAAGATCTCGAGCGCTGCCTGAAGGAAGCGCAGGCGCAAAGATTCCGTATTGTCGTAACAGACGGTGTATTCTCAATGGACGGGAACGTGGCACCCGTTGACAGGATTTGTGAACTCGCAGAGAAATATGACGCCCTTGTAATGGTTGACGAGAGCCATTCCGCAGGAGTGGTAGGGCCTACGGGACGTGGCGTAGCCGAGCAGTTCAACTGTTACGGACGGATTGACATACATACCGGGACACTCGGCAAGGCATTCGGAGGTGCAGTAGGAGGATTCACTACAGGACGTCAGGAGATAATAGATATGCTCAGACAGAGAAGCCGTCCTTATCTTTTCTCAAACTCCATTCCTCCTATGATTGCAGCTGCAGGAATTGAACTTTTCAAGATACTTTCAGAAGATTCAAGCCTGAACGCAGCGCTTAAAGAAAACGTTGAATATTTCAAGGACAGGATGATTGCGGCCGGCTTTGACATCAAGCCTACACAGTCGGCAATATGCGCGGTTATGCTGTACGATGCGGCCTTGAGTCAGAAATTTGCCGCAGCTATGGCTGATGAAGGCATTTTCGTCACCGGATTCTACTACCCTGTAGTCCCTAAGGGACAGGCAAGGATAAGAGTGCAACTGTCCGCCGCCCACACACGCGAGCAGCTCGACAAGGCTATCGCCGCATTCATCAAAGTCGGGAAGGGACTGTCCGTACTGAAATAGTCAGGCCATACACTCCATCTCAATCAGCCATCCGGGACGGCAAACGGGTGCGTGAGTGATGACATAAGGTATTCCGGATCCGAAACGGGTCCGGAATATTTTTGATACCTGAGCGTAATCTTCCGGTCTTCTCAGATAGACCACCATCATTTTCATATCGCCAGTAGAGGCTCCGGCTTCCTTAAGGAGCGCCTCAACATTTTCCAACATTCTGAATGTCTGTCCTGATACATCCCCCGGGCAGACAATCTCCCCTCTGTTGTTGATGGACGCCGTCCCGGAAATCAGGATATGGCGGGAACCGCCGTATTCGACTACGACGCCACGCTCAAAAGTGACGCCATATTCGTGTGTAGGATTGAAATTTTCAGGAGCATACAGATAATGCTGTGAGAAGTCTCCTTTCAGCGAAAGGGCATCCATCTGCACGACAGAGCCTTCATTAACCGGCCTTCCGCCTATCCCGGTACTCGCGAGGTAGTGAGTCTGCTTTGTCATTCCCCTGGATTCGAACATTTCGCGTCTGGCTACCACCACACCGGAATAGTTGGAGTCAATGTCATCCACGTAGAACCAGGTCCTTACGCAGTTCTCAGAGATGCTGAGTCCTGCGGCGGCAAGTTCCGAATCAAAATTGTCAAGTATTTCCCTTGTCTGCGACCCGGATCCGGGCAAAGCGCTTGAAAGATTGGTATGCCATACAAGTTCGACGGGGCAATCCTTGACAAGATATATCCATACGGCAACAGAATATTCACCAAGAACAGGCTGGACTACAAACGAAACATTGCGGGCACGGATGCCAATCTGCTCCTTCTGCTCCCTTGCAGAAAGGAAATATCTTCTGAACGAAACTGAATATTCAGGATAAGAGAGCACAAACTTTGTCTCCTTCTCCAGAAGAGAAGGAATGTCATATGCACATATGATAGTGTGCACTTCCTGCATATCAGTGCCGGTTTTTCTTTCTGAGATTCTCAATCATATCGTGCACCATCTCGTTCAGGCCGAATTTCGGGGCCCAGCCCCACTCCTTGCGTGCGCAGGAATCATCCATATTGTCAGGCCAGCTGTCGGCAATGGCCTGACGGACAGGATCCACCGCGTAACGCACTTTCATGTCCGGAATTTCTTTTCTGATGGCAGCAAACAGAGTCTCGGGATCAAAACTCATTGAAGCTATGTTGAAAGAGTTTCTGTGTGACAGATACTGAGGTCTTGCCCTCATTATGTCAACGGCAGCCTGAAGAGCATCCGGCATATACATCATATCCATATATGTGCCGGGGGCGATAGGACAGACGAATTCCTCCCCTTTTACGGCCGCGTAGAAAACTTCCACGGCATAATCCGTTGTACCTCCGCCCGGAGGCGTTGTGTATGAGATCAACCCCGGAAAACGCACTGACCTGGTGTCCACACCATATCTGGTGAAATAGTAATCGCTCAGCAGTTCGGTGGCGACCTTTGTTACGCCGTACATTGAAGTAGGCCTCTGGATAGTATCCTGAGGTGTATTCTTATGAGGCGTAGAAGGGCCGAATGAGCCGATTGATGACGGAGTGAATACCGCGCAATGCTTCTCCCTGGCTATTTCAAGGATATTGAGCAGGCCGTTCATCTGTATATCCCAAGCCCTGAGCGGGAGTCTTTCAGCAGTTGCAGAGAGCAGCGCTGCAAGGTTATAAATGGTATCGATATCGTATTTGTCAACTATATCGGCAATCTGCTGTGAATCGCACACGTTGGCCTGCTCTGCCGGGCCGCTTTCCAGCAGCTTTCCCTTAGGTTCCGAGCCGGATATGTATCCGGCAACAGTAACTCCGCCAGGAAGGTCCCGGCGGAGTTTCATAGTCAACTCGGACCCTATCTGGCCAGTCGAGCCTATTACAAGGATATTCTTCATTATTTGAGATTACGGAACTTCTCCGCAGAAATCTTTTTTGGCTTTATGGTAATGGCCTCACGTATCTTGGCAAGCACTTTCTGATCCTCTACCTGCTCTTCGATGCGGGCTATCTGCTTGCGGTCGGAAATAACGTTGTTGGCAGCCTCCTTGATCATCTCTGCAGGCACGTTTCCGATACCGTACATTGCATACTGATATGCCACAAATGCTTCCGCAGCTTCCTGAATATCCTTGTCAGTAACCTTCTCGCCGAACTTCTCCATAAGATAACCGCGAACAAGCTGCCAGCGGAAATCGGCTTTGAACCCTTCGAAATCCTTTTCGATTTCTTCCTTTGTGACCTTTCCTTCATTTGCGGCAAGCAGCCACCTCTTGAGGAATTCCTCAGGAAGCTCGATTGCAGCCTTCTCAACGAAATAATCACGTATATCCTTGGTAAGTCTCCACTCTGACTCCTGCTTATACTGAGACTCGAGTCTCTGCGTCACTTCCTTGTCGATATCCTCAGCGGATTTCTCTTCCTTCTTCTCCTCATAGTACTTGGTGAGATTCTCCGTCATAGTCTTCTTCTCTTTTTCTGTGACAGTGATATCATAGGAAATGACAGTATCGGTATTCTCCACTTCAAGCTTCACCTCCGGAGACAGGGCGATATCAAAAACAAACCGGAACGGTTCTCCGTCCTTCCAGCTGACCTCCGGCTGTAACTCACTCGCAAGAGGCTCACCGAGAATATGGAGACTGTTATTCTTTATATACTCGTCAAGTCCGTTGGAAATCACCTCATTGACAGCTTCCACGAGCACCTGGTCACCATAGACGCGTCTGATCATAGACTCAGGGACGTTACCTTTACGAAATCCCTTGAAATCCGCTGTCCTGCGGAGCTGTGCGATTTTTTTCTTTTCAAAATCAGCATAGTCTTCCCTGACTATGTCAATTGTAAGCTCAAGATTAAGAGCATCGATTTTCTTGTCTGTAAGTTTCATATCTGAATATTATCTTTTTCTTTTAGGATAAGCAATCCTTTCGTGATAAATCTGAGCGATGTAGCTCTTTATCTCCTCCTTGACAATGCCAAGTTCCTTATATGTGATGCCGGCCTCGTCGAACTGTCCCTGAGCCATTTTCGACTTGACGATATCCTCGACAAATTCGGAATAGGCTTCAGGTGTGTAGTCCTTCAGGCTTCTGGAAGCTGCTTCGATTGAATCGCACAGCATAAGAATGATCTGCTCCTTGGTCCGCGGCCTCGGACCGGGATAGGTGAATTCAGCGACACTTGACTGTTCACCTCCCTGCTCGACATATTTGTGGTAGAAAAAGGCTGTCACCGTGGTTCCGTGATGAGTCCTGATGAAATCCTGTATCACCTCAGGAAGATGATTCTTCCTGGCAAGTTCAAGTCCGTCCTCAACATGCTTGATTATATCGCGGGAACTCTGCAGAGGTCCCAGTTGTGAGTGATACTTGCTCTTATCGTCAGCCGAGATCAGGGATTCATTTTCAACAAAGCACTGAGGGTTCAGCACCTTTCCGATATCATGATACAGAGCGCCCGCTCTGACCAGCAGCGAATTTGCCCCAATGGCACGGGCGACCGCATCGGACATGTTCATAACCTGGAGCGAATGCTGGAATGTGCCCGGAGACTTCTGTTCCAGTTCCCTGAGAAGAGGATTTGATGTATCTGACAATTCCATCAGCCTCGAATCCGAGACCAGATTGAAAATTTTCTCAAACAGATAAATCAGAGGATAGCAGAAAACCGTCAGCAGGGAGGCTATGAACATCATCATGAAGTCCATGGCCCAGCTGCCGTTCGCAATGTCCGCAAACCTGAAACCGATATATACGACAGCCATTGCTATGAATACAATCAATGCGGACACGAACTGCTTCCAACCCCTGTTGAAGTACTTGTAGGAATAGATAGCCACAACACCTGCAGCCAGGGAAATCACAAACAGCATTACTCCTGACTGACTGAATACCAGAAGAGGGATAAGTGTCGTAACATACACCGGGATGATCACTTTGCTCCTGAAAAAGGACTGAAGATACAGGGCCGCAAGTGCAAAAGGCATCGCGAGCAGCTTGTCCGGTTCAAAACGGACCACAAGCAACGTACCGACCGTGAAAATCAGGTAAATGAACAGTATGTAGAAGAATTTGTTGCTCTGATGAAGGATTTTCGGCTTTGTAAGATACATTGAGAAGAACAGGATCAGCACAAGTATCAATGACATCAGAATACTGCCGGCCCAGAATAGAGCAACAGGACCGTCATAATCGAACTCAGCCTCATATTCCCTCTTGTAAGAGTCAAGCATCTGGGATATCTCCGAGGTTACTATCTCTCCGGAGGACACTATCAGTTCTCCGGACTTGACATAACCGGAAGTCGGGGAGACATAACTGTCGGTCTCGGCGTGAACAAGTTCAGTAGTCTGCTTGTCAAACACAAGATCGGCCCTGATGGCATCAAATACACCGATGGAAGCCAGAAGGGTATCGCAGGACTGGACGGAAAGCGCTCTGGACAGGTCCGCATCGACTTTCTTCTTCGCTGCGGTAAGGGAATAGACATTGTCTGCAGAATACTTGACCGCCCTCTTGTTCTTTTGGACAAAAATCACGTCAGTGACGTCAGAAATGAGGGCCGCATCGGATACAATCCCTTTTTCATAAATGTCGTGCAGAGAAGAAAGCACGACGTTTCTTGCTATCGGAGCTGTTTGGGAGAAATCGAGAGCTTCAACGCAATTCAGGACATCAGTCTCCACTTCAGGTGAATACTTGAAATAGGGAATGAGTTTCTGTCTTGCGGTTTCCCTCTCGGCGGACAACTGCTCCTCCGTTTTAAGAACCGGGAAATCGAACTGGGCTACAAGAGTTTCGTATTTCCAGGGCGAGCCCTTCTTGTATTCGAAATTGAACTTGGCCGTCCTTGGCATAAGCAGCACAAGGACAAGCGCAACCGCAAACAGCGACAGGACTATATGAATGCGTTTAAGCATCAATATTGGCGTAATGTGCGTTTTCTTCAATGAACTGCCTGCGTGGCGGGACATCATCGCCCATCAGCATGGAGAAGGTTCTCTCCGCCTCGGCTGCATTCTCGATGGTGATCTGGCGCAGACGCCTGCGGTCCGGATCCATTGTCGTGTCCCAAAGCTGTTGCTCTGACATTTCTCCAAGACCTTTGTATCTCTGGACGGTATAACCTTTGTCGGAGCCTTTGCCGAGTCTGAGAGACGCGTCTTCACGCTGTTCCTCCGTCCAGCAATATACCTCTTCCTTGCCTTTTGCCACCTTATAGAGAGGAGGTGTGGCAAGATATACGTATCCGTTCTTGATAAGATCGAACATATAGCGGAAGAAGAATGTAAGTATCAGGCACGCGATATGGCTTCCGTCAACATCGGCATCGGTCATAATTATAACCTTATGATAACGGAGCTTGCTCAGATCCATATGCTTCTCTCCTGTCTCATCTTCCCGGGCCACGGAGACACCGAGAGCAGTGTATATATTCTGGATTTCCTGGCTGTCGAAAGCTCTGTCCACAGCGGCCTTTTCCACATTCAGAATCTTTCCTCTCAGAGGCAGTATGGCCTGGGTCTTTCTATCCCTTCCCTGCTTTGCCGTACCGCCTGCGGAATCTCCCTCGACGAGGAAGAGCTCGCATTTCTCAGGATTGCGCTCGGAACAGTCGGCAAGTTTCCCCGGCATTCCGACACCGCCCAAATAGGTCTTTCTCTGTACCATCTCACGCGCCTTCCTTGCCGCATTTCTGGCAGTGGCGGCAAGCACAATCTTCTCGATGATAAGCTTGGCATCCTTCGGATGCTCCTCGAGGTAAGTCTCCATCGCGGCGGAAGTGGCCTGGGATACGGCGGAAGTGACCTCAGTGTTTCCCAGCTTGGTCTTTGTCTGGCCTTCGAACTGAGGCTCTGCAACCTTGACGGAAATGACCGCCGTC
The DNA here is from genome assembly GCA_045615565.1 of Candidatus Cryptobacteroides sp. Taxonomy (GTDB): domain Bacteria; phylum Bacteroidota; class Bacteroidia; order Bacteroidales; family UBA932; genus Cryptobacteroides. The sequence continues at coordinate 36,159 of JAZLFC010000009.1, forward strand.
AAACCTTCGCGGAAATCCTCAGGAGCAAGGTCGCCCTTATACTTTTCCAAAAGCTTGTTCCTTTCGGCATACTGCTTGAGAGTACGGCTGAGACCCATCTTGAATCCCTGAAGGTGAGTGCCGCCCTCGATTGTATGGATGTTGTTGACGTAAGAATATATCTTCTCGTTGTAGCCGTTATTGTACTGAAGGGCTATATCGATCGGAATCACCTTGTCCGTGGTGACGCAGATGGTCTCCGGAATAAGGGTCTCGGCTCCGGCATCCAGATAACTGATAAACTCGGAGAGTCCCTTTTCGGAATAGAAGACCTCTGACTTCGGTTTTCCGTCTTCAGTCAGCTCCCTTTCGTCCGTCAAAGTGATTCTTATTCCCTTGTTCAGGAAGGCAAGCTCGCGCATACGAGCTGCAAGAGTATCGTATCTGTAAACTATGGTCTGGGTGAAGATGCTCCTGTCCGGATGGAAAGTTATGATGGTGCCGTGGTCATTGCAGGTGCCGGTAACCTCGACAGGTGCCAGTGGAACGCCTTTGGAATACTTCTGGACGAACACCTGCCCCTCCCTGTGTATCTCGGCAGTCAGAGCGTCGGACAATGCGTTCACGCAAGACACGCCGACCCCGTGAAGTCCTCCGGACACCTTATAGCTGTCCTTGCTGAACTTTCCTCCGGCATGAAGCACGGTCAGGACCACCTCGAGTGCCGAGCGATGCTCCTTCGGATGCATTCCGGTAGGGATTCCCCGTCCGTTATCGCTGACTCTTACAGAGTTGTCTTCAAGGATGGCGACATCGATATCGGTACAATATCCGACCATGGCTTCGTCGATACTGTTGTCCACGACTTCGTAGACAAGGTGATGGAGCCCTCTTTCAGAAACGTCGCCGATATACATAGACGGTCTCTTGCGGACAGCCTCAAGTCCTTCAAGTACCTGAATACTACCTGCGGAATACTGTTCCTCCGCCTGCTTCATCTCTTCGTTTTCTATCATCGCACAAAGTATTATCTAAATCTTACAAATTTACTAATTCTTTTACAAATTCACGGTAATTCCAACTGTAAAATTAATCCCTTTTTCCACATACCCCGGCACTCTCTGGACAGACATATTCAGCAGATTGTCTCCCTTGATCCAGAACGAGAATGACTTTGTAAACTTATACTCCGCACAAGCCCCCAGGTCGACATAGCCCCTAATCTTTCCCCTTGCCGTTGAGGCTTCGCACGAAACGCCCGCGTATATGCGTTTCATGTAATTGTATACGACCGAGATATCTCCGCTGAACGATGGCAGGTCAAAGCAGTCGACAGGGTCCGAGAGCGACGTTTTCCTGAAGTTCACGCCTCCGGTGATATCCAGAGACTCTGATTTCCAGCTGAAATCCGCATCAGCATACAAAAGGGAGAAGTCCTTGAAAGCGACGCCTGAGGAAAAAACAGGTTCAAGCAGGACGGAAGAAAGCGGTGCATTTTCATAAAGGGCATAACCGGCTTTGAGAGCATACTGGAAAAAGCCGCCTATGTGCCCTCTGGCACCCAGATATATGTCAAACTTGTCCACGGTAACGGCGCTGACGTCTTCAGTGTAAGAAATGTTGAATCTGTGATACGTTTCCTTGAACTCTCCGTATGAATTCATATGCTGTCCGCCGGTTATTCCGGCAAAAAAGTCCAGGCCTCCGTCCAGAAGGGAATAATCGATCTCTGCATCCGGGAAGATTCTGAAGGATCTCACGCTTCCGGCCACTGACATCTTCACTCCGGCTCTGACACGGAACTTGTTGAATGTCAAATCTCCGTGCGGGAATATCTGAAGGAAGGTGCTGCGTCCTGCAGAGATGCCGGTATACGAATCATGACGGCCGTCAACATCTATCAATATCCTGTACTTCCCTTTTATGACCGGTCCGAAAGTGGCATCAAGTCCATAAGAATGCTGGGAAGTGGCTAATGGCTCGAAATAGTGCTCAAGCATATCCAGGCCGTATCCGGCAGTAATGCCTACGTCATACAGGAAATAGGATTTTCCCTTGCCGGTGGAGCTGACATTCATTCTGACTCCTCCGGAATGATACTGCGTAGAAAGCCGTGAATCAGAGTTATAAAGTCCACGGTAGTCCACACCCCATTTGAAGTTCAACGCATCGGTGCGGAGCGAACCCTCGACGCCGAATTTTTCCGAAAAGTCATATCCGGCATACAAAGAGCCTTCAATGGGTCGCATATCATTCTTGCTCACCTGCCAGTAATCACCGTAATACCCCTGAAAGTCCTGATAAACGCTCATAGCGAAATTCTTACGCGGAGCAGTTGCGAATACAGCCTGGAGCACCGGATAAACGGTATATCCGGCTCCGGCTTTCAGGAAGAATCCGTTTCCGTCATATTCCCGGGGTTCAGGCACCACCCTCACGACATAAGGCGTAAACTCGTAAGCCCCCATATATGGCGATTCGAACACTGAATAATCGAAGTTATAATCGAACTTATATACTGAATCAGGGACGGAGACCGGGATATCCTGTTTTACAGCTTCAACCGCTGACGCACGGTAATCATTGGTCACCTGCACCCGGGCATCGATATTCTGCGCGATTGCGCACACGCCGGCCGCAAGCACGGCCGCTAACAAGCAGAGCATTCGTTTCATAACTTCTCGATTCTTGATTTTACTGATTCGTGAATACCGTCATCGGCCGGTTCATACCCATCCAGGATACTTTGATAGGTAGCCTTCGCCTGCTCTTTTTGTCCTTTCTCGGCAAAGGTGTCTCCAAGTACTACGAATGCACGGGCAAGCCAGTATGACTGGTCGCCGGAATTCTCGGCGAAGCGGTAGACTTCAGATTCGACGCCGTCGAAGTCCCCTCTGTCAAACATATCCTGAATGAACAGGTAACTTGCTTCGGCTCCTTCTGCGGTAGCAGACTGGGATTTGATATCATTGAAGACAAGATATGCCTCCGAACGCCTTGAGGTTGCCATAAGAGATTTTGCTTTCACATATTTCGCTTCTCTGATTATATCATCTGCAAACATGCCTCCGGCAACGGCAGTGGCTGATTCTATAGCGGAATCATACTCCTTGGCTCTATAGGCGGAACGCATCATACCCAGCAGAGCCGCATCCCTGTTTACGTCGAATCTGGTCTTTTCAGACAGAAGCCTGTATCCTGAATAGGAATCCCGGTAATGCTCGAGCGAATAGGACAGCTCCGCAAAGGCAAGCATGGCCGCCTCCATAAAAGAGTCTTCAGACGCAAGGGAGATAACTTCCGAATAGGCGTCACAGGCTTTTTCCTTCTCGTCTGCAGCCCGATATGATTCGGCAAGGTAGAAATATGCCTGAGCCCTCCTGGTGCCGTCGGGATATTCACTCAGATATTTATCCAAAGACTGGATGGCCTGGGGGTAGTTGGACGCAAGAAACAGCTGTTCGGCTGTATTGAAATACATATTCTCCTTTTCACTCTCACTCTTGTCGGCCGCCAGAGTGTTGCTTTCGACATATTCAAGATATTTATCCGGTTTCCCAAGTTTCTGATAGATGGATTCGATGGCCATCAACGCCTCGTCGGAGTACTCGGTACCCTTCATCATAGGGACCACCTGCATATATTGCTCCAGAGCTGTTTCGTACTGCGAGCTGTTCCTGTAGACCATCCCGAGCCCGATGAGCGCTTTCGCAACATAGGTACTGTCCCTGCAGGTGTCTTTGAGCTTCGTGAACGCGGAAATGGCATCGGAAGATTTCTTGACATCCATATATGCCCGCCCCAGTTCGTAGAGAGCTTCCCCATACATCGGAGTTGCAGGATCGGCTTCCAGTACCTTGGAAAGCGCCGTCACCTTGCCGGCTTTGGAACCGCTGAGCCCGTAGGCAAGTCCCTGTTTGTAGTATGGATAGATGGAATTCGGGTCAGGGTCCGCATCTATCGCCCTCTGGAACGATTCGACCGAAGCCTTGTAATTCCCTGAAGAGAAGTCACAGTCCGCTCTCCTCACCAGAGCGTCATTGCGGAATGTCTGATTGCCTGAATCCAGATATTTGTCGAACCATTTTGCCGCGGAGGAGAAATCATTCTGCCTGTACAGACTATATGCCAGATTGTATGGGAGCATACGTCCCTCCTGCTGACTGTCAAGGGCAAGCAGATTGTAGAGATCCGTGTATATCTTTTCGGCTTCGCTGAAATTGCCGGTCTTATAATAGCACTCTGCAAGCCAGTAGCGGGACAGCTGGTTGAAACGGTCATTCTTCGACTGATAGAAGGATGCTGCGCGAAGGCAAGGAACGGCATCCCTGTACGCACCGCTCCGCATCAGCTGGATACCGCGCAGGAAATTTGCCTTCATGTAATTTCCACGCATCTCCGCATCGAGCACGTCAATGTTGTCATAAGCCTCGACCGCGGAGGCATAGTCACGCTTTGAAAGGGCGGCCAGGGCGATATAGCCGTATATCAGTTCGCCTCTGCGGGATGTGGAATATTTTCTGATATAGGATTCGAAACCGGATGCATCCTGATTCAGGTCAAATGCCAACTTTGCATAATTCAAAAAGGCATCTTCCTGTATTTCAAGGTTATAGCCATATTCGGACGCATCCTTGAATGCATCGAGTGCGGCCACTTTGTTCTTGAGTTGAAGATAAGAGTTGGCCATCTGATAATTGGCCAGCTGGCCTATGGAGTCCGTCCTGTCTTCCATTCTCGTGAAGTTTTCGACGGCAAGAGCGAAATCATTTACGGCATAGAGCACATTGCCCGCAAAGAAATAATCCGAACGGGTCATATCCTCACGATAAGTCAGTTCATAGTAGGAGTGCGCCTTTTCCGCATCCCCCTTTACGAGATAAGACTCCGAAATCATCCTGGCCACGTGCGACTTCCTTTCTCCGGGCACTTTCTCATAAAGTTTCTCACCGGATCGGATTACGTAATCATAATCCTTCAGCATGAAATGACTCTCGATGAGATAATAATTCGAAAGCTCCTCGAAGCGCGGGTCGGTCGCAGACATCTCAAGCCATTTTATCGCCGATTCGAAATCATTTTCCGAATAGTCCATGAAGCCCATCGCGTAACGGGCCGGAGCGCTGAGTTCCGTGAAACCCAAGCCTTCAAGCCTCAGGAAATACTCCCTGGCCTCATCATAACGGCCCAGGGCATAATGACAATATCCGTTCTTGAATACATAAGGAACTTTCTGGTCTGAATACAGGAACGCCTCCCTGACGCGACCGAACCTTTCAAGCGACTCTCCGTAAACCTGGGAATCAAACAGATTGGACGCATATTCGAAATTGATCCTGTCCGTCAACGAAGACCTGCGGTATTTCTTCTCATAAGAAGCAAGGAGATTTTCCGAATCGGCAGAATCCATCTTCAGGGCGCACAGCAGCTGATAGCCGTCAGTCAGGGCATTGTCAGGAAGGCTGGCGAATATCTCATCCGCACGTTCATACATACCGGCATTATACAGTTCCAGAGCCTGCCTGTATTGAGACGGCAGCCCAAGTGAAACGGAAAGAATAAAAACAGCTATTCTGACTCCCATAGTTCAATGTGTTAGCAATCTTACAAATTTACTCAAAATTCTCTCTATATTTGCAGTACGGAAGGACAAAAAATCAACAATTTATGAGCCAGATCATTTCTTTCAAAAACGCGGATATCGTAAATGGGGAAAACGTTGTCATTTATGACCTGAATATGGAAATCAACAGCGGTGACGTGGCTTATATCGTCGGCAAGGTCGGCACCGGAAAGACATCCATAATCCGTACCATAATAGCAGAAAACCGCCTCAACAAGGGCGAAGGCACAGTATGCGGATACGACCTCCGCACTATCACCGAAAAAGAAATTCCCTTCCTGAGAAGGAAATTGGGCATAGTGTTTCAGGATTTCCAACTGCTTATGGACAGAAACGTATCGGACAATCTGGAATTCGTACTGAGGGCAACCGGATGGAAAGAAGGTTTCAACAAAAAGATTGTCGAGGTACTGGACGCAGTGGGAATAGGTCACAAGCTCCATAAAATGCCTCACCAGCTGTCAGGCGGAGAGCAGCAGAGAGTAGCAATAGCACGTGCATTGCTGAATAACCCCGAAGCGATAATCGCCGACGAGCCTACAGGAAATCTGGATGTGGAAACAGCGGAGGGGATACTTCAGCTGCTTTCAAAAATCAACAAGGAAAACGGCACTGCCATCGTTATGGTCACGCACAACCGCTCCATAGTCGAAGAATATCCGGGCAGGGTTTTCCTATGCCGCGAAGAAGCGTGCACGGAGCTCCACGACGACAAAGTGATAGACCTCTCCATCACCGTCTGACAACAGTGCAGAACCGGGTCAGAGGACAGACATCACAATGCGGTTTCTGCGCAGTGCAGGTGTACCTTCCGAACAGCATCAGCCAATGATGGCATATCGGGCGCAGACGCTCGGGGACATACTTTTCCAAATCCTTTTCGACAGCCTCGGGATTCTTTCCCGACGAAAGGCCAAGACGGTGCGCGACACGGAACACGTGTGTATCCACGGCAATCACGGGAACGTTGTAGATTATCGAGGCGACAACGTTTGCCGTCTTTCTGCCCACTCCCGGCAGACTCATAAGGGAGTCCACGTCAGAAGGCACTTCCCCGCCGAACCTCTCAGTCAGAGCCCCGGCCATTGAGACAAGATGCTCGGCTTTGCTGTTAGGATATGAAATCGAACGGATGAGAGTATGCACCTGTCCTGCAGAAGCACGCGAAAGTGCTTCAGGTGTCGGATATGCAGCGAACAGTGCCGGCGTCACAAGATTCACTCTTCTGTCAGTGCACTGAGCGGAAAGCAGCACTGCCACCAGCAGCTGGAACGCATCCGCGAAATTCAATTCGCTCTCAGCCACCGGAACGTCAGTCTCAAAATAAGCGAGAACTCCGGAATATCTTTCCTTAACAGTCAACTATTTGACAAATTGTTCCTTCAGACGACCTATCTTCTCGTCAGCGTCAGGTCCTTTTGCACCGAAATAGAACTTTATCTTCGGTTCCGTGCCCGAAGGTCTTACAGATACCACGTCCCCTTCCTCATCAAAGAACTGAAGCACATTTGAAGACGGCTGCCCGGTCTTTTCCGGTTCAAGATAGTCGATAACCTTCACTACAGGAGAGCCGCAAAGTTTCTCAGGAGGAGTCCGGCGCATGTCAGACATTATTTTCTGTATCTCCGCCGCACCGCTCACGCCCTTTCTTACAAGAGAGGTGAGTCCTTCCTTGCGATAGCCGTACTGCGAATAGATCTTCTGCATCAGCTGATACAGGGTCATTCCGTTGTCGGCAGCCCAGGCGGCACACTCTGCGAGTATCATGCAGCTTACCTGCGCATCCTTGTCACGGACGAACTGGCCCACGTTGAAGCCATAGCTCTCCTCACCTCCGCAGATGAATTCACCGTCGTTCTCGTGTCTCTTGACAACCTCGGCAATATACTTGAAACCGGTAAGAACGTTATATACCGGCACATTGAAGCTCTTGCAGATATCGGCAATGAGTTCCGTAGTCACGATAGTCTTGACAACGTACTTTCCATCTCCAAGCTTGCCCAACTCCTTCCATCTGGCAAGGATGTAATATGTCATCATCGATGCCGTCTGATTGCCGTTGAACAGCACCATCTTTCCGTCATTGTCCCTGACGGCGATACCCATTCTGTCTGCATCAGGATCGGTTCCGATAACAATGTCGGCACCTGTCTCGTCAGCCTTGCGCAGGGCAAGTTCAAGGGCGGCGGGTTCTTCAGGGTTCGGAGATACCACGGTAGGGAAATCGCCGTCGTTCACGTCCTGCTCGGGAACGTGGATAATGTTTCTGAAGCCTATCCCGGCCAGGATTTCAGGCACAAGCCTGACACCGCAGCCGTGAAGCGGGGTATAGACGATTTTCAAGTCTCCGTGACGCCTGCATGCTTCCGGGCTGAGAGACAGTGAAATAAGATCCTTGAGATAGGATTCGTCCACTTCCCTGCCCATAATTTCGATTCTGCCGGCATTTTCACCCGGAATGAACCTGACCTCTGACGGGTCCTTTATCTCAGCCACTTCGGCAACAATATCCTTGTCAACGGGAGAAGTGACCTGCCCGCCGTCGGACCAGGAAACCTTATATCCGTTGTACTCCTTCGGATTGTGCGAAGCGGTTATCATAATGCCCGCCACCGCACCTTTCAGCCGGATGGAATAGCTCATCTCCGGCGTCGGACGTATGTCGTCGAAAATATATACGTCAATGCCGTTTGCCGACATCACGTCAGCCGCTATTTTCGCAAAATCACGGCTGTTGTTCCTGCTGTCGAAGGAGATGCACACGCTCGGTTTCTGAACGTCCGCGTGCTTGCGTATATAATTCGCAAGTCCCTGCGTGGCCATTCCGACAGTGTATTTGTTCATTCTGTTCGTCCCCACTCCCATCACGCCCCTGAGTCCTCCCGTACCGAATTCGAGCGTCCTGTAGAACGCATCCTCGAGTGCTGCGGCGTCATTTTCCATCATACGGCGGACCTCGCATCTGGTTTCTTCATCGAATCCCTCTCCAAGCCAGCTTGCGGCATTAATTTCGTATTCTTTCATATCAATTAGAATTTATAATTCAAGCCTATGCTTGCAGTACCGTTCAGAGGATTGTCACTGAAAAGGTATGCAAGGTTCAACTGGATTCCGGCCACCTTCACGCCCAGTCCGGCCGAAGCAAAACTTTCCAGAGGCGTTCCTTTGCCCATATTGTATCCGACTCCGGCGGTGACGATATCCTTGAATGTATATGACACAGCGGCTGCCAGTCTGATTCCTCCGAAGAAATAATAATCCCCCTCAGCCTCGGCCGTGATGCCTTTATGCTTGAACGAAGCGCAGATGAGAGCGGATGACGGGAGATCATATTTTCCGGACAGCTTGGGGCCGATATTCGCGACACCGGCAACAACGCCGAACGGTCCGAAGCTGGCGGCGGCGGTCACGTCGGAGGCGAATGCATCATAATCCTGCCCAAGATAAAAGTTGCTTCTCAGGTACTTGGCTTTCGCGGATACTTCAACGTTCGGAAGTACGAGGAAGTCCACTCCCAGACCGAGACTCAAATTGGAAGGCCTGTACCGGCCGTTCCGCAGGAAATCACCATTCTCATCAGTCGGCACGGTGCTTTTCATCCTGTCGATGTGCATATCCACGGACGCACCGATGAAATTCCTTGATTTGTAACGTATTATGACATTTACCGGGGATGTCGCCACGGAGGCGGTCCTCTCCCACATTGAATAAGAAACGTTCAGCTCCACCCTCCCGGTATCCCGGAGGAAAAAGTCAGCGCCTTCAAACGCCTCGATTCCTGCCATACCGGTGGCTGCGGCGGTACGCGGCTGGCAGACAAACTGCATGGCCGTATTGCCGACGCCCTGAGGAACCACCTTCTCCTGTGCAGGGACAAAGGACGAAAGCGTCACGAACAATGACAATACTGTGATGAGCCTTTTCATTTCTTGACAAAACTGTTTTTATATTCCACCCCGTCAATGTGCACAACCAGATTGTAAACTCCCGGAATACAAGCTGAGACATCCAGCCTTGCAGGGGAAGACTTCGAAGCATTGACAGAGGTTGAAAAGACAAGAGAGCCCGCTGCAGTATAAATTTCAATGTCCATCCTGCAATCCTTCTTCGGCTGGAGGAAAAGGATATCGGAAACAGGATTCGGATATATCCTGAGGTCGTATTCCAATCCGGATGCAAGAGAGCCGTAGGCACTGACAAGAGGTCCTATCTTCTGGTCAGGGGTAACCGATACAGCATCAGCTCCCTTTAGCAGCAGGCTCTTAAGCGAATCCACAGTGAAACCCTCGCCTCCGTACTGCGAAACGATAAGCGCCGCAACGCCGCTTACGTTCGGAGCAGCCATCGAAGATCCGTCCGAATATGCGTAGCAATGACCTTTATCCGCGTCATAATACGTGCTGAGGATGCCGTATTTATCCCCGCCTTCCATTTCTCCTCCCGGAGCGCAAATATCCACCCAACTTCCGGAATTACTGTACTTTGCCTTGACATTGTCCTTGTTCACGGAACCCACCGCGAACACAGGGTCATATTCTCCCGGCCAGCCGTGCGACCAGCCGTCATTTCCGGCGGCAAAGACTACCAGCCCTCCCTTCATCGGGCTGTCAGGCAACTGGTTGCCTTCATTGTCGCAACCCGCATATCTTATGAAATAATCGATGGCGGCCTTGTCGGCCTCTGTAACCCATCCGCGTGCAGCATCGTCCTCGGAATCGTATTCATAGGACCAGCTGTTGTTTGCTATGACCGCGCCGTTGTCAGCAGCCCACTGGATTGCCGCAGCAGTATTGCCGGATGCGCCGGTGGTATCATCATCGGGAAGGAACACCTGACAGGACATCAGCCTGACACCTCCCTCACCGTCATCACCCCCGGCGATACCGCAGACACCCTCGGCGTTATTGTTGACAGCGCCTATGATGCCCGCCACGTGGGTACCGTGTCCGACAGGAGTAATCGTGTCAGGGGACATACCCTCTATGAAGCACCTGCTGCCTTTCTCTCCGGGGGCAAGCACGGCTTTTGACAAATCCGGATGCAGCAGGTCGATGCCACCGTCAATCACGGCGACAGTCACTTTACTGTCTCCGGCGTTAAACTCTTCCCAAGCCCGTCGCACGCTGCCGCCCTCAGCCAGATACCACTGGTCCGCCAGCATAGGATCGTTGAATGCGCCTGCATCCATTTTCCGGGCTACAGGTTTTTCCCAATATTCAACTATAGAAGGAGGCAATCCGGCTCTTGTCAACGCAAAATCGGGAGCTTTCCCGTCAAACCTGAGATTATACCACTTGTGCAGTCCGGAAGCCCTCTGGCGTGATTCAAACCTTCCGCCAACCACGAACACCGGGGTTGCTTCGACGACTCCGACTCGGACGAGTTCATCCGGAAGGCCGGACGGCACCGACAGAGCCGCATCATCGGAAAGCCTCACTGTCAGGATATCCGTATTGAGTACCGGAAGCACGCTGTCACCCCTGAAAGCCGTTGTCTGGGGAGCATCCTTGGAACAGCTGCAAAGTGCGACCGCCATCAGAAGTAATATTCTGCCGTATGGTTTCTTCAACATATCATCCAAAGTTAAGAAATATTAAGATAAAGACCTATTTTTGCAGTGTGAAAAAGAGCTTCGCACAGATACTCGGCACAATCGAGAATGACCGGAACAGAAAAATAAAGGCCAAGCTTCCCTCCTGGGCTGAAACCGAAGGGTTGGAATATCCATCATCCCTGAGTCTGGAGCAATGCAGTTCCGAGGCCACCGCCTTGTACAAAGCCGGAATCATCAGGGGCAAAAGCGGCTCCGGAGTATCCCTGTTTGACCTGACCGGAGGGCTGGGAGTCGACAGCCTTGCCTTTTCCGAAGTATGCGACAGAGTGACATACAATGAAATCAACCCTGTCCTGGCCGCTGCAGCGGAGAAGAATTTTGCAACAATGGGAGCCCGCAACATCCGGGTCAGGAACACGGACTCCTCGGACCTGCTTGAGCAGGAATGGCATAGCGACTGGATATATATCGACCCGGCCAGGAGAGACGCTGCCGGCAAAAAAGTATTCCTGCTCGAAGACTGCAGTCCGAACGTACTGGAGCTGATGCCTGAACTCTGGAATCACACGGACAGAATCATGCTCAAGCTGTCCCCAATGGCAGACATCACGATGATAGCCGGACGCCTGGGAGGGTGTCTGGACGAAGTCCACGTCGTAGGCAGCGGCGGTGAATGCAAGGAGCTGCTCTGCCTCCTGTCAAGAACGGCCCGGACTGCATTCAGCACGACTGTCGCAGAGCTGAGCGGTGGAGTCGCAGCAATAGAGACTTTCACTGAAAAGGAGACGATAGGGCTGTCCGGAATTCCTGCCTCTGGAGACACCGTCTTCGAACCATCCGCAGCACTTATGAAATCCGGATACGCGGATACATATTGCAAATCCCTCTCTTTCGGAAAGCTTGACGGTTTCACCCATCTTTACTCAAAGACAGGATCTGCCGGGAAATGCGGATTCGGCAAGGCGTTCAGCGTGGTCGAGACAGTGGATTTCAACGGAGCGAACATCAGGAGCACCGGCAGAAAATATCCGGAGGCGGATGTCAGCGCCAAGAATATTCCTGTCGGTTCTGAAGAACTCAGAAAGAGACTGGGGACGCGTTCCGGCAACGGTCTTCACATTTTCGGAGCAAGCGTATGCGGCGAAAAGAAACTGATAGTCTGCAGGAGAATTACCTGAGCTAATCCCTGATGTCAAGAAGATAGCGTGACCAGAACAGATGGTCGGAAGCACGGTCGTGCTCGTGCTGGGCGCCTCTGTATCCGTGCATCCCGTCCGGGTAGAGCATAAGGTCAAACTGAATGCCCTCATTCTGCAACGCGTCCATCAGCAGCAGAGTATTCTGATAGTGCACGTTGTCGTCTCCTGTACCGTGCGTGAGTTTCAGACGGCCCGGCCTTCTTCCCTTGACATAGTTGAGCACACCTGCCTCTGCATAGCCTTCAGGATTGGCCTGGGGCGTGTCCATAAAGCGTTCGGTATAATGGCTGTCATAAAGTGTCCAGTCATATACGCCGCCTCCCGCGACACCGCAGCAGAAATATTCCGGATACCTGAGGACAAGCATGGAAGTGGTGGTTCCTCCAAAGGAAAAGCCCTCCACACCTATTCTGTCAGCCTTTACGTACGGCTGCGCCTGCATATATTCGGCCCAGGCGATATAGTCCCCGAGTTCCGGCACCGTCATCCTGCGGAATGCCTCGTCCATACCCCTGCGTCCGTTTTCACCTGAAGAACGGGGATCGACCACCATATAGATTATGCCGTTATGGAAGCACCAGTCATCCGAAGCATCGCGGTCTTTCCAGCGGTCACGCACATATGGAGTCCCGGGTCCGCCGTACAGTTGCATCAGCACAGGGTATTTCTTCCCTGGATCAAAACCCTCAGGATACGAAATCAGGCCGTAGAGTTCATATCCGTCATTCTCGATTTTCAGAATCTCGGGACGCGGTCTTAACGGCACGTCACCGTTGGCGACGGACACAAGCTCCTCCTCATATCCGTAAAGGTTCCCCCTGATTATGCGGGGGTTCTGAGAAGCGGTCGAGAGCCTGGCGGTGAAATGTTTTCCGTCCGGATCAAGTTTGATCTGGTCAGCGTAGAAATCAGTATCGGTAAGACAGCTTATCCTTCCTTTGCGGTCCGCCCGGTAAACCGCCGGATGAAGTTTGGAGTCGCGCTTGGCGCTGAACCACACGTCGCCTTTCTTCTCGTCCACCTTCAAGAGTGAGACAGCCCAGTTGGGGCCGTCCGTCAGTCTCTTGAATGTCTTTCCGTCATACGACAGGAAATAAATCTGCTCCCATCCGGTTTCAAAACTGCGCGCCATATACAGTCCCTTTTCCGTAAAAATCACTTCCTCTATCCAATTCAGCCAGGTCGGATACTCTTCGTGGTAAACCGCGCGCTTTTTGCCGGTACCGGAATCCACCGCATAGAGATCGAGGGTATTCTGGCGTCTCGGCTCCCTTGCTATATAGAAATAACGGCTGCCGCTGTCCCAGAAAGGTATTCCGAAATACTGATCTTCATTTTCATCGAAATCAGCCCACACAATGCTGTTGCTTTCGACGTCGGCCATTCCTATGCGGACTGACGGATTGTTCTGACCGGCCTTGGGATACCTGGTCTGCCGCAATCCCCCATTCTGTCCGAAAGGAGAGAATATCGGGAACACCGGCACGTCTGTTTCATCGAATCTGTAGAAACCTATCTTGCGCGAATCGGGACTCCACCAGAAAGCCCGGTAATTTGATGCACGGCCCAGAATCTCCTCATAGTAAACCCAAGAAGCATAACCGTTGAGCACCGTCCCGGAACCGTCCGTAGTGATTCTTGTCTGAGTGCCGTCAGCAACCTTCTGCACCCAGAGGTCATTGTCCCTTGTAAATGCAATCATCGTGGAATCCGGTGAATAGGTCGGATTTACCATTGAAAGCGTTACCGCCAGAATAAAGCCAATCATTTGAAAAACCTGTCGTTAAAATTAACCAGATATACTTTTTCGACCGCCCTTGTTACAGCCGTATACAACCATTTCAAATCATCTTCTGTCTGTTCATCCTGCCAGAAAGGACAATCTATGAACACGCAGCGCCACTGTCCGCCCTGGGATTTATGGCAGGTGACGGCATCCGCATATTTCAACTGCAGGGCATTGTAGTACTTGTCCTCACGCACGGCGTCATATCTCTTTTTCTTACCGGAAATATCCGAATAATCCTCAGAAACGCCCTGATACAGCGCATTCTGCTGCTCATAAGTCAATGAAGCCGATTCAGACTCGAGTGTATCCAGACATACTTTCGCAGTGATTTCCTGATTGTCATAATCGGGGAATGACAGCACCGCCTCAGCGAAATGCAGACCGTACCTTTCCTCGTACTTCCCTATCCTGACAAGCGTGGCTATATCACCGTTTGCGATATACTCCATTCCCTTCACATCTTCGATAAACTGATAGCAATTCTTCACTATCATAAGTTTGTCTCCGCGTACCAGCTTTTCCTCCTTGAACTGAATCATAGAGCGGATACCGAGATTGTACCTGATGGCCCTCCTGTTTGAACGGCAGAGCACAATGGTATCATCTTCGCCGTATTTTTCATAAGCGTCAGACAGCTTTTCAATCAGTTCCACTCCGCCTATCCTTTCAATGTCCGTAAACCCTTTCACTTCCAGGCTGACGCGACAGCCGGAATGGCGGGTAATTTCTTCGCGCAGGAGTGTCGCGTTATGAAGTATTCCCGATTCGGATGCCTGACGGACAACAGTAGTAAGTTCGGAATACCTTACTCCTCCCACACTGTCCATGAAGTCTTTCGACAGCGCCGGGCTTTCATCAAGTCCGACGGGTGGAAGCTGTGCGGCATCACCGATCATTATCAGCCGGCAGTCGACCCCGTTCCTTACAAAGCTGACCAGATCATCAAGAAGGTTTCCGGTGCCGAACAATGAAGATGACTGCTGCCGGTCCGTTTCAGTGCCTATCAGAGACACCTCATCCACCACGAAAAGGGTGCTTTTTGATTTATTGGGAATCAACGAGAACTGCCCGAATCCGTCAGACCCCACCGATTTCTGCTTAT
Source organism: Candidatus Cryptobacteroides sp. (assembly GCA_045615565.1). GTDB lineage: Bacteria > Bacteroidota > Bacteroidia > Bacteroidales > UBA932 > Cryptobacteroides. The sequence goes on from JAZLFC010000009.1 coordinate 51,405, forward strand.
AGATATGCTTGTGAATAGTATATGCAGGTTTATTCGCAATACTGCTCAGAACCTTCGCAGACCTTCCGGTGGGAGCAAGAAGGACTGAATGTACTTTCATCCTCTTCATTGACTCTATGACCGCCGCTATGGCAGTGGTCTTCCCGGTACCCGCATAGCCGTTGACCACCAGGATATCGGAATCATCGGATGTAATGAAAGACGCTATGTCACGGAACAATGCATCCTGACACGCAGTAGGCTCATACCCGAAAGATTTCAGGAAATCCGCATATAGGAACTCTGTCCTGCCCATCAGCGCCTCCTGGTATCAAAGATCATTGCCGCTACCGCGAGCACAGGATAGATTTCTACGCGGCCGAGGAACATATCGAAGGTATATAGCAGTTTCGTCACTGCCGGAATGGCGTTGTAGCTGCCCAAATAGCCCATATCGCCGATGGCGGGGCCAACGTTTCCGAGTGACACGACCGACCCTACAAGAGAGTCGATGCCACCGATTCCCGTGGACATCGCCACAAGAACCGAAAATGCGAGCAGAAGATTATATATGGAAAGGTAAAGAATATGCGGAGCCACTTCCTCGTCCCTCAGTAAACGGGAGCCGAGACGCACTTCGTTTACGGACGAAGGATGGAGGATGCGTCCGATCTGACGTCCCATTGACTTGAAAAGTATCAGCAGGCGGTCAGCCTTGACGCCGCCGGTGGTGGAGCCTGCACATCCGCACATCACGGCCGTGAACATTAGGAACGCGCTCGGAAGCAAAGGCCACGAAGCATTGTCGGTTATTGCAAAACCGGTTGTGGAAGCAGCGCTGACAGTCTGGAAGGCCCCTTTCCACAATGCCGCTCCAAAGTTTTCTTCAACTCCTTTGGCCTTAAGTGAAAGTCCGACACAGAAAGTGACGACTGCCAATACGGAGATGTAGAACTTAAGGACCGGATTGTTGAGAGGTTTGAGGGACTTGTTCACTACGGAAAGGTACAGCAATCCGAAATGCAGTGAGGACGCCAGCATAAAGACCAAGGTGATCGCCTCAATGGCAGGAGAATTAAAAGACGCTATCGAAAAATTCTTCGTACTGAAGCCTCCGGAAGCGGACACGCTGAACGCATGGCATATCGCATCGAACGGGCTCATTCCGGCCAGAAGGTAAGACAGGAACGACAGGGCCGCCAGCGCCAGATAGACGTATGCGAAGATATATACAGTCTTGCTGGTTCTGGTAGAATACCCGACCTTGGACAGCGAAGAAAGTTCCATATTCGTAAGCCTCAAGCGCATAGGGCTGGAATCAGGTATCACGAGCAACAGGAAAACCACGACTCCCAAGCCTCCGATGAAATGCGTGGAACTTCTCCAGAACAGAAGGCTGCGCGGCAACGATTCTACGTCATTCAGTATGGTGGCTCCGGTTGTCGTGTATCCCGACACACTTTCAAACCAGGCATTCGCCAATGTGAACGGACCGCCCCAGAGTGCATATGGAAGCATTCCGAACACGAATGACAGCAGCCACGACAGGACAATGATCAGATAACCGTCCTTCAGCGATATCCGGGAAGTCTTCCTCACAAAAATGAAAGGGAAGATTCCCACTATGAAGGTTATAAGGAAACTGATGAGCATCGGTTCGTATGCACTGTCCCGGTCCATGACGGAAATCACAACCGATATCAGCATAAACAGAGCGCTCACGAGCAACGCATAGCCGATATTTCTGCTTATCGCCTTAAAGTTCATTGTTCCTGTTCTTCAGCATAATGATCCTCCGCCTCTGTATCTGGTTCTCGTTGACAAGCTCCGATATGGATTCGTTCAGCGCGGAGAGCTGATCGTCCCCGTCAAAGGAGCAAGTGTATTTTTTATTGTACTGGCGGTAACTGCCCAGTGCGTCAAGCATCCTGTAAATGGGATTGACATAATAGCTGAGCAAGAATACCAGCAGCATGATAACCAGCAGGAGACACACTCCCACCGCCACGATACCCGGCATAATGCTTCTGTAAAAGCCTTTGTCAAAATCTTCGGAATTTCCCTCGAGGTCCGAATAAATGGCATTCACCAACAGGCTGATGGACCCGTTGAGCTCGTCGAATGCCGGCTCGAGCCTCTGGAAATACCAGGTTCTGGAATCTATGAAATCAGACAGCAGTACGTCTTCAAGTTCTCTGGACGTTTCTATGAACCGCTCGTAATAGATAGCCACCGAATCGGCATACGGACCGATGACATTGGATGCCATGGAAGATTTCAGCGTACCTATGTGAGAGTAGAAATATTCTTCGTCATTGTCAGGCAGAGAAAGCGAAGTGTCGTCGCCTATTACGGCAAGAATCGCCAGATTATAGCTGCCGCTTGACTTTGAAAGTTCATACGCAACGCTGATGCTGTTGATATCATCCGCGATGAGGTCGGACACATACGAACTCATACTTCTGTATTCAAGAACGGATATACTGCTGGAAATAAGCAGCATTACCGCGATTGCACTCAAGCTGAGGGTGATTTTCGCCCTCATCGACAATCCTTTTCCGCCTGTCTTGCGTGAATACGGCTTATTCATTTATTTATTTATATATATTTATGTATTTAAAATTTTTCAATAATAATGTACAAATATAAGTATTTATTGATATTTTTGTGATATGACAACATTCTTGAACGATACCGGCAGCAAAAACGCAGCAATAAAGCGGGACATTTTGCGATACTGCATACAAAAAGACAGTTTCAGCATCTCTGATCTAAGCAAAGAGCTGAACATCAGCGTGCCGACCATTACAAAACTCGTCGGCGAGCTGAAGGATGACGGCTTTGTCAAAGATGAAGGAAAGCTCGGCACATCCGGAGGCCGCAGGCCAAGCATATACGGTCTGGATCCTGATGCAGGATATTTTCTCGGTATCGACGTTGCAAGACACCATTTCCACATTGCCGTAACCAATTTCAAGGGAGAGCTCATCCACTTCATACAGGACATTGAATTTGTCCTTCAGGCCAATCAGGAATCATTCCAGTCAATGGGGAGACTTATCAAGGACGAAGTCACCAGCATCGGTGTGCCTTGGATCAAGGTTCTGGGCTGCGGCATCAGTCTTTCCGGAAGGGTGAATCCGGAAAAGGGTTACAGCCTTACGTATTTTGTCAGTGACGACATCCCTCTTACAGAGCAGTTCCAAAAAGAGCTCCATATCCCTGTCACAATAGAAAATGATTCAAGAGCAATGACTTATGGTGAATATATGTCTCTCGGCAGAGAAGTTGACAAGAATATGATATTCATCAATCTGGGATGGGGTCTCGGAATGGGGATGATTCTGGACGGCGAGCTGTATTACGGCAAATCGGGCTTCTCAGGTGAAATCGGGCACTTCCCCCTGCTGAGCAATGACATCATATGCAGATGCGGAAAGGTGGGATGTCTCGAGACTGGAGCTTCCGGTTCGGCCCTGCACCGTATGATTGTGGACAAGCTCAAGCAGGGACGCAAATCGTCCTTGTCAAAATCCTTTGAAAAGAAGGGAGAGATTGAGTTGGAAGAGATCCTTCAGGCCATCAGGGAAGAGGATGTGCTCGCCATTGAAGGAATCGGAGAAATCGGGGAAACGCTCGGCCGGGGAATTGCCGGCATCATCAACATATTCAATCCGGGTCTGGTAGTCGTTGGAGGAAGACTGATTGTCGGCAAAGATTATCTGATGCTTCCTATCCGCACCGCCGTGAACAAGCTTTCACTGTCCCGCGTAAGTTCCGATACAAAAATAAAGCTTTCCACGCTGGACAGAAAGGCCGCCGGAATCGGCAACTGTCTTCTGTCGCGCAGCAAGCTTCTCGGCCTGATGTAACGGTTACAAGCCTTACTCAGGCTTGTAACCGTCTTTCAGGGATACAGTCTTATTGAATACAGGATGTTCAGCCGTACTGTCAGCATCCTTGATGTAATATCCCACACGCTCGAACTGGACAGCTATACCGGAGGCGTCGTCGAGCAAAGCCGGCTCGGCATAACCCTTGGCAACAACCAGGGAATCAGGATTGAGATAGTCCTTATAATCCTTGTCCTCAGGCACCTGTGACATATCGGCAAGAGTGAAGAGCCTGTCATACTGACGGAGTTCAATCTCCTTCATATACTGCGTGCTCACCCAATGGATAGTCCCTTTGACAGAGCGCCACTCTCCGCTTCCCGGCTTCGTTGAAGGGTCATATGTACATTTAATCTCTACGACCTTACCGTCCGGATCCTTAACGAGTTCGTTGCACTTAATGATATATGTGTACTTGAGGCGCACCTCTCCGTCAGGTTTAAGGCGGAAGAACTTATGAGGGGCATCCTCCATAAAGTCGGCGCGGTCTATAAGCAGTTCTCCGGTGAAAGGCACCTTGCGGGCAGCCCCTTCAGGTTCTGCAGGATTCAGAGGACAGTCATACCATTCGACCTGTCCCTCCGGCCAGTTCGTAATCGTCAGCTTGACAGGATCGTCACTGACAACCATATATCTGTTGGAGCGGGCATTCAGATCCTGACGCACGCACCACTCAAGCAGCTGGATATCCATAAGCTGGTCGCGTTTTGTGACACCTATCCTATCGCAGAACATCTTCAGGGCATCCGGGGTGTACCCACGGCGGCGCACGCCGCAGAGCGTTGGCATGCGAGGGTCATCCCAACCGGAAACGAATCCTTTCCGGACAAGCTCGAGGAGCTTGCGCTTGGACATCAGCGTGTATGTGAGGTTAAGGCGCGCGAATTCATACTGGTGGGACGGGAAGATTCCCAGAGTCTCGATAAACCAGTCGTACAACGGACGGTGGACGTCAAACTCGAGAGTGCAGATGGAATGTGTGATATTCTCGATGGAATCGCACTGTCCGTGTGTGTAGTCGTACATCGGATAGATGCACCACTTGTCCCCGGTACGGTGGTGGGAAGCGTGTTTGATGCGGTAAAGGATAGGATCGCGGAACATCATGTTCGGATGCGCCATATCTATCTTCGCCCTGAGGACCTTCTCCCCATCGGCATATTTGCCGTCCCGCATTCTGCGGAAGAGCCTGAGGTTTTCATCAACGCTACGGTTGCGGTAAGGGCTCTCTTTTCCGGGCTTGTCAACGGTTCCTCTTCCTTCAGAGATCTCTTCCTGAGTCTGGTCGTCAACATACGCGATGCCGCGCCGTATCATATCCTCAGCCCACTGATACAGCTGATCGAAATAGTCTGAGGCATAGCATTCCTTCTCCCACTGGAAGCCGAGCCACTTGATATCCTCCTTTATGGCATCGACATATTCCGTATCTTCTTTTGTAGGATTTGTATCGTCATAACGGAGATTTGTCTTTCCGCCATATTTCTGAGCGAGGCCGAAATTGATGCACAAGCTCTTCGCATGTCCCAGATGCAGATATCCGTTAGGCTCCGGAGGGAATCTGGTAAGGATGGACTTGTACTTGCCTGATTTGAGGTCATCCTCAATTATCTCTTCCAGAAAATTCAGTTTTTTAGCTTCTTCTTCCATGGTAACAACGGTTGTCAAATACTCTAACTACTATCGCAAATATAGTAAAAATTCTTTTCGGAGATTACTGCTTTTTCAATTCATGCATAACCTTCGGAGCGAAATTCACCAGACCGACACCGGTGAAAACCAGGACGGTAGCCAGAATTTTCAGCCCATTGAGCGTATCGAGTCCCATAATCAGGGCAATAACCATAGCAATAACAGGCTGGACATAAGTGTACATACAGACGACAACCGGTCTCAGATGTTTCTGTCCGATGGGAATGAGAAAATATGCTATGAACGTAGCTGCTACCACCACGAAAATCACCTGCCACATAACATCCACCGGAACGGCCGATAAATCGGATGCGCTGAATGCGCTGAATGAAAAAGGCAATGCCATCAATGAAGAGAACAAGAACATCCATTTCATGAATGTCACTACTGAATATTTCTGAATCAGAGGCTTGAAGATTCCGACGTATGAGGCAAAACTCAAGGTGTTCACCACCATACCCAGAATACCCCAGATTGATGTGGAATCAGCTCCGGAACGGATTGAAGCACAATTGAAAATAAGGATAAATACGCCGACAAGGCTCAATGATATGCCTGTTATTCCGCTCCAGGTTATGCGTTCCTTGATGACGACAGCCGAGATTATCAATGCCATAATCGGGCTTAATGTGCACATTATGGACGTGTCAATGGCCGTGCATTTTGTAATTGCGAAGAGAAATGACGACTGAGTCAAAAAAAGCCCGAGGAAAGAAGCAACGGCAACTTTCCAAAGGTCTTTCTTGTCCATCCTATCCTTTGCCCCCGCAAAAAGCGACCATATCCAGAACAGGACAGTTGCACCGAATAACCTGAAACACAACAAAGCCATCGGCGTGATATTCCCGTCATTGGCTATGTTTTTGCAACTGATGATATTGAAGCCGAATATGGCATATGCGGTGAAACACGCCAGATTCCCGACGATAGCGTTATTCCGCCTTCTTGAATGTGGCATATTCCGATTTCCTCAACTTTGCAAAATCTTCAAGTGTGCGGCGCAAATGTTTTTCACTTGTTCCGAACCTCTCAAGCTGTTATTTTACCGGAGCGTCTTCCAGCACTGTAGCTGAATAGCCAAGTTTGCGGATTGCGTTGGCAAGCTTGAGGGTATCGGTCTTTTCGGGACTGTAAACGATAGTCACAGTCTTGTCGGAAAGCTCAGCCTTGAGGTCCTTGACGCCCTTCTCGAAGGAAACGTTCTCAGTCACTTTCTTGACGCAGTTATTGCAGTCGATAGTAGTTTCATACTTAACTTTACGAAGAGGCTCCTTCGGCTTTGCTCCGGCGAACATTACACAGGACAAAGCTAGCAGACAGACGAGAATGGAAATTCTTTTCATATTGCAGTAATTTATTCGGTTTTCCAGATAGTAAGCCTTATGCCGGCGTAAATCTTTATCCCCATAATCGGCCCCCATACACAGCTGGCATCGAAATTACGGGAGAAAGGATTGTCTGCCGAGATGATAGGATTCGGCTGGGTGTAGTTCGTCAGGTTCTCGCCTCCGGCATAGATATCGAATCCCTTGAACCGCTTCGTCACCTGTGCATAGAGCAGAGGATATACAGGGGTATAGCCGTCGCCGTACATCCCGTCCATCCCTTTCATAAAGTCCCATACCTTGCACGGACCGTTCACGGATGCAGTGAAATCAAATATCCATTTATTGAGCCTTGTCGCATACTGAAGGTTGAGAACACCCTTGTACCGGCTCGTCATCGGCTTGATGTCGGACGATTGGTTCTTCAGCTGCTGGTGAGCATCCGTCACCCTGGCGGTCAATGTGGCGGTGAAGCCGCGGAACAGCTCGGACGAGAAGTCAAGCTGGAAATTATTGGTATAGGATTTCCGACCCTTTTCCAACATATAGAAATCAATGGACTTGTCGGAATAGTCCACGAGCACCTGGTCGGTGAAATTGGTACCGAACCAGTCCAGGCTTACATAGGTCTTCAGGTCCTCATCGAACGGAAGATACCACGTGGCGTTTGCGCCATAAGTCCAGGACTGCTCGAGCGGGTGGGACATAAGGTCTCCGTTAAGCGCCTTGCCGGATGACAGTACGCCCATATTGTCGATGAGCGGGGTGCTGAAGCGGATTCCTCTTCCGCCGTTTGCACGGAACACCCAGTTCTCATTCGGAGCGTATTTCAGTGTAAGCCTCGGTGTAAAACGGAAACCGGCATTGTTGTAATAATCCCCTCTCAGCCCCACGATTGCAGAGAAACGGTCCTCGTCACGGAAGGTGTATTCACCGAATACTCCGGTATTGCTCAGCACGGTCCTTGACGCATCCGACCAACAGAAAGATTCATTGTATACATCCAGCATCTCACTGAGCCCCAGTGTGAAATGATGACTGTCATTGTCCTGATTCTGATAGAGAAGATTCAGAAATGCACTATGCTGGCCCGCATCGTAATAAGAATATGCACGGGATACATCCATAAGCAGCTTGTTTCCGTATCCTGAGTCCATTCTCTGGAAAGTATAGTCGGCGACAAGCGCGAAATTGCTGGTATTCTCTTCATTAAGAGGCACACCGACCTTTACATACGAACCCAGCGACCGGTTCAGGATATCAGCTTTCCATCGTCCGTTCCCCTTTTCCTCCATCTGGCCTCCGTTCCTGCGGTCCTGGATGGCCCGCACGCCGAAGCGAACCTGCACTCCGTCCTGTCCGAAATAGAGCCATCTGTTGGAGAAACTGAACTGTAGTTGCTTAGGATCATCCATAAAGCCGTCCCCATTCATATCCATCGACTTGAAGTTTCCGTCCACGTGAGCCAGGAATATGGTGCTCCAGGTCGACAGTTCGTCAAACTGGATTGCCGACAGCAGGTTCAGGTCGCACTTGGTATCGTTCATCACGGACGCCTGTACATACAGAGGAGTCTCATCAGTAGGCTTGCGGTGCTCCATATTTATCTGACCTGTCATGGACTCCACACCATTGATGACAGATGTGACGCCCTTGGCAATCTGTATGCTCTCAAGCCACTGTCCGGGCACGTAATTCAGACCGAACGGGGCACTCAGTCCGCGCATGACCGGTCTGTTCTCGTCAAGCATCTGGGTATATATTCCACTTTGGCCGAGAAGCCTTATCTGCCTGGCTCCGGTGACTGCATCAGAATAGCCCACAGTCACGCTGGCCGAATTCTCGAAACTCTCTGCCAGGTTACAGCAGGCCATCTTGCAAAGGCCGGCGGCCGTAACGACCTCGGTTCTGAGATCCTTGCCCTTGGAAAGATAGTTTCCGCTCTGCCTTGCCACGAAGACAGAAGCCTCCAGCGTATCTTTTCTTTCACCGTATATGCCGGCTGTATCTATCTGTGCCGATGCGTCAGGGCATAGAGATGCACAGAAAGCCGCGGTAACCATAAAAAGAAACGTATGTTTTATGTATTTTATCACGTCAGTATTTTTCATTTTAAATAAACAATATAAAAGTACGTACATAATTTGTATTTTTGTGAAAGAAATACCAACAAATGATGATAAAATCAATGACCGGCTACGGCAAGTCCGAAGCAATGCTCGAAAACGGGAAACTCACAATAGAATTCAGGTCCGTAAACGGAAAGAATGCGGACATCAGCATAAAAAGTTCACTCCTTCCGAAAGACAGGGAACTTGACATAAGGCGCAGAATCGCCGAGAGACTTCAGAGAGGGACGATAGATATGTTCCTGAGCTGGGAACCCAACACCGCTGAAAGCGCCAGGAAAATCAATGTCGGACTCGCCCGTGAATACTATTCCCGGATTTCGGAGTTGAGCGCATCCATCGGAGCGGGAGAGCTCAACCTGCATGAGCCTAATTACCTTCTCGAGACGCTGCTCAGGATGCCTGACGTGATTGATTCCACAAGAAAGGATATCATCACCGATGAAAATTGGCCGTTGGTCGAGAAGGCTATCGGGGAAGCTCTGGACAAGATTGACACATACAGGTCAGACGAGGGGGTTTCTCTGTACAAGGACGTCACAGCAAGAGTGCAGACCATACTTGGTCTATATGATGAAATAGAACAGTACGAACCCGAACGCATCTCGGCGGCGAGGGAAAGGATACTGAAGGCTGCGGAAGACTTGAAGGTCAAGATGGACGAACAGAGATTCGAGCAGGAGATGATTTTCTATCTTGAGAAACTGGACATAAATGAAGAGAAAGTCCGCCTCCGCCAGCACTGCAAATATTTCATGGACACTATCGACAGCGAGCCATATCCGGGGAAGAAACTGGGTTTCATCATACAGGAAATGGGACGGGAGATCAACACCACCGGTTCAAAAGCGAACCACGCCTCCATCCAGAAGTGCGTGGTCCGTATGAAAGACGAGCTCGAGAAGATACGCGAGCAGTCTATGAATATTCTGTAGCTACTTTATCTCCAGCATACCGGCCTGGATTCCCCAGCACCAGTCCTGAACGATCGGGATTCTGCGTCCTGCGGCATTTTTGACATATACTATTCCGTCAAGCTTGGTATGTGAGTGTCCGCCGACCACAATGTCTATGCATTCGGTCTGAGGTACCAGTTCCACATCGCACACTCCCCTGCCTTCCGAGTCGAAACCCAGATGGGAAAGAGCAATCACGATATCACATTTCTCAACATGCTTGAGATATGAAGCCCACTTGTTCGCAGACTCCACGGTATCGAATTTCGGAAGCCGGTCCGCTATTTCCCGGGAGACAGACCTTGTAATATCCGTCAACAGTCCGATAATGCCGATTTTCTTCCCTCCCCTGTGGATGACAGCGTAGGGTTTTACGTATTTTCCGGCTTCGAATGAGCTGAAATCATAGTTTGCACATACGACGGGGCATTTCAGATTGTCCATCCGTCTGGCGAGCTCTTCAAGTCCGTTGTCAAATTCGTGATTTCCCAAAGCGACGCAGTCGTAACCCATAGCGTTCACCAGGTCTATTTCAATGTCCCCGTTGAACATGGTGAAATATGAAGACCCCTGTCCCATATCTCCGGCATGCAGCAGAAGCACGTTGGCGTCCCCGTTGGCAGTCCTCACGCTGTCGATGAAAGCGGCACGCTCCAACACACCGGCAGTGCCGTCATAAAGAGGATCGAGATGGCTGTGAGTATCGTTGAAATGCAGCAGAATAAGGCTGCTGAGAATCATAATAAGAGTCTTGACCATGGTATCAATCATTAATAATCTGCATCCTGCCGTCAGTCTGATATGAAATGGACTTCCCCTGTGCCGTCAAGTTCCTTATGTAAGGAAGGACTGCATCCACGACAAGTTTCTCAGTGATAATGAGTTCCCGTGCATTTCGGGCAGCCTGCACATCATCTCCCCCGTTCAGGAGAAAGTCACAGGTTGCAAGCCCGTAAACCGTATCGTCATCCAGGGGTTCGCCGTTTACCAGAATGCTTGTCACCCTGTGGTTTTCCACTCTTATCGCGACGCCCCCGAAGACCTGCATACTCGTGGCAGCCATCTTTTCAATCATATATCTGACGTCTGAGCCTTTCAGGGCCACATAGCAAAGCTTGTTTTTGAAAGGAAGCATGGACAATATGTCATCCGCAATGACATTTCCCTTGTGTATATCGACTCTGATACCTCCGAAGTTGATAAGTCCGATATCAACCTTCCTTCCGGCAGCCTCCTGAGTCGCAGTCATCACGCAGTCAACTATCATATTGCTCAGGGCCGATTCCGGATAATCCTTTATCATATCCTTGTCGGCATATCCGAGATATTCCTTGACAGGCGCCATTGCCGGCTGGGCGTCAAGCATAATCCTTGCCACATCTGCCACCATGCCGTCATACGTTTTCCCGTTCGGGGCCGTATATACGCCGTTGTCAATATAACCGAGAGCTTCGCTTACATTATCGGTTGAAGGGATGGCCGCACCGACGCGGCTGCCGTCCATAGGCACCTGTGTCCACTTGTATGGTGCGCAGGACACGAGGCACAGGACAGCAAAAGGCAATATTACTTTTGCTTTAACCATTTCCAAAGATCCTTCCAGGTAGATTTCTTGCCGAACATCAGGATGCCGACCTTGTAAATCTTGGCTGACAGCCAAGCCATCAGGCCCGTGGTCACAATCAGCAGAGCCACGGATACAAGGATTTCCCAAGTCTCGACACCGAAAGGCACACGCGCCAGCATCACGATAGGCGATGTGAACGGAATCATCGAGCCCCAGAATGCAATTGCGCTGTCCGGTGCCCTGAACGCATAGATTGCAATGAAATACGCAAGCATCAGCGGAATGGTAAGAGGCAACTGGAGCTGTTGCGTGTCACCTTCATTCTCTACGGCAGAGCCAATCGCCGCAAACATCGAAGCATACAGCAGATATCCGAGAATGAAGAAGACGAAGAATACCACGAGAATCCTTGTGAAATCCAAGCCCCGGATAGTACTGAGAACGGTTGACAGCTCTGACTGGTCGGCAATCTGCGCTATTGTCTCTCCATCCACGTTGACACCGGCAGTCTGGGCAACTTCCTGTGGATCCAGACCGCCGAGGATATCCTGTCCGAGCACTGTGCCCGCAGCGCCCACAATGGCAACCGTAAGGATTATCCAGAGGAGGAACTGGGTCAGAGCCACAGCTGCGACTCCGATGATCTTTCCGAACATGAGTTCGGTTGCCTTGACTGAGCTAACGAGCACCTCGACCACCCTGCTGGCTTTTTCCTCGATAACAGCTGACATCACCATACTTCCGAATACGGTCACGAAGATGAAAATGAACATTCCGAGGATCATCGATAGGATTGAATTAACACCGGCCTCGGATATCTTCTCTTCGCCCGAATCATCCATAGTATAAGAACGCAGACGGATATTGGCCTTGACTTCTTTCATTATATCTTCAAGTCCTTCAATATTATAGGAAGCTATCCTGTAATTCTCAACGGCCTTGTTGATCCTGTTGTTTATATTTTCGCTCATCTCAAGTCCCAGAGGCTTGCGGGAGGTTATGTCGGCATTCACTGAGCGGCTGGTCGAGTCCAATGCGGAAATCGAGAGAACCGCATCCAAACCCAGGTCCTCCATCCTGTTCTTCAGCGAATCGGCATCCTGAGCGTCAGTCATATCCACATATTTGATGGTCTCAGTATCTTCGAGATACTCTCCCACGATACCGGAACGATCGACATAAGCCACAGTCTTGGATTTCTCCTTGCTGTTCATCATCATCACTATTGGGACGACGCACAGTGCGGCCATAAGGACAGGGACGACAAAGGTCGTCACCAGAAAGCTCTTTTTCTTGACACGGTTGAGATACTCCCGGCCGATAATGATTTTTATAGTATGCAGATTCATTTTTCTACTCTCCTTCTGTTACCAGTTTGATGAAAATGTCATTCATTCTAGGCATCAACTCCTTGTATGAGTTGATCTGAACACCTTTTTCCAGATATGTGCGCAGCGTCGACGCTCCGTCCGTCTCCCTTGGAAGAACCTCGGAGTGGCGCCCCTGCGCATCGGTATAGACAAGCTCGACATTGTTGTTGCCATACTTGCGGCGGATTTCATCCACGCCGCCGGTGATTACGAGACGGCTCTTGTCGATAAGGGCTATGTTGTCGCACAGCTCTTCGACCGATTCCATATTATGGGTCGAGAGGATGATGGTTGCGCCTTCTTCCTTAAGACGCAGGATCTCCTTGCGTATCATTTCCGCGTTAACGGGGTCAAAGCCGGAGAAAGGCTCATCCAATATCATCAGGGATGGTCTGTGAACGACTGTCGTGATGAACTGAAGCTTCTGCGCCATTCCCTTTGAAAGTTCTTCCACTTTCTTGTCCCACCAAGACTGTATCTCGAAACGGACGAACCATTTCTTGAGTTCGGCCTTCGCCTCGGCGGAGGACATGCCTTTCAGCTGCGCCAAATACATGGCCTGGTCGCCGACTTTCATTTTGCGGTAGAGTCCTCTTTCCTCAGGCATATATCCGATTTTTTCAACGTCACGCTGGTTGATGGGCCTGCCGTTGAAAAGAATCTCTCCCGAGTTGGGGATGGTAATTCTGTTGATGATTCTGATAAGAGTGGTCTTGCCGGCTCCGTTCGGGCCGAGCAGACCGAAAATCCTGCTTTCGGGAATATCAAGACTGATGTGGTCCAGAGCCACTTTAGATCCGAAACTCTTGCAGATTTCCTTACATTCGATTATTGCCATATTTCTTCACACTTGGGAAATGTCCCAATCATACAAATATAGCAATATATTTCAACTTGATTATCTTTGCACCATGCAAACCGACGTACTTTTGACCGGAACGATGGGAAACATCCAGGATGTGGTAAGGCACAGCCTCGAAAGCCACGGCCTGAGTGTGGAGCACGTAAATGTCGACCAGAATGTTTTCAGGGACGAATTCGGCTACCACAGATTCACAGGCGGTCTGGAAACATCGATAGCGGCCGGCTTTGATATTCCGTATCTGCTGTGGAAACTGAATATTCAGAAAAGAAATGAACAAGACTAACGTGGCAAGGCTGCTTGACGCAGCCGGAATCGAATACGAGCTGATAGAGTATCCATATACGGAAGACGATCTCTCGGCTCAACATGTCGCCGCGGAACTCGGCGAGGACATAGACACGGTATTCAAGACACTGGTGCTCCGTGGAGACCGCAACGGATGCTTCGTATGCGTCATCCCCGGGGATTTCGAAGTGGACCTGAAGGTCGCTGCAAGGATTTCGGGAAACAAATCGGCAGAGATGCTGCACATGAAAGAACTGCTGCCCGTTACGGGATACATAAGGGGAGGATGCTCCCCTATCGGTATGAAAAAGCCGTTCCCGACTTTCATTCACGAGTCGGCTCTACTGCATGAGCATATCTATGTCAGCGCGGGTATCAGGGGGAAGCAGGTAAAAATTGCCCCTCAGGACCTGATCTCCTACATCCATGCCGGAATCTATCCTATATAATCCACTTTCATCATAGGAGAAATGGTACTCAACAAGTCTATTGCCGACGATGTCCTGTATATATTCAGCACGGACGCGGTCTGGCGGTTCAGCAAGGACTGCCAGCATTTTGAAAAGAGATAAACAGACATTATATTTGTATAAGACAAAACATACATAAAATGAAAAAAATAACATTGATCATGGCAGTTGCATTATGCTTCGGAGCATTCACTGCCAATTCACAGGTAAAGGAAGACTTCGTTCCTTCGACAACAGTTCAGTCCGGCAAGAAATACCCTGCGGTAAATTCCGAAAGATGCGTAAGGGTACAGGTCACCGCAACTGACGCCCAATCCGTCAAATTGGATATCGGAAGCGTGAAATATGATCTCACCAAGGGAGACAACGGAATATGGACAGGAGAATCCGCACCTCAGGACGAAGGATTCCACTATTATCACATCATCGTTGACGGAGCCACAATCCCTGACCCGACCGCCCTTTATTACTATGGTTCCGGACATTGGACAAGCGGTGTGGAAGTACCGGCATACGACGATGACTTCTATGCTGTCAAGAACGTACCGCAAGGGCAGGTCCGCGAAATGTTCTATTGGTCGGAATCCTGCAAATCAATGCTCCGCTGCTTCGTATACACACCTGAAGAGTACGAATACAATTACAGCAAGCGCTACCCTGTCCTCTACATCCAGCACGGCGGCGGAGAAAACGAATACGGATGGGCATCACAGGGAAAGGTCGCACAGATTATGGACAACCTTATCGCCGAAGGGAAAGCCCTTCCTTTCATAGTCGTAATGGCGTGCAGTGACGTTCCTGCCCCGCAGGCTGAAAGACCGTCAGGCCGTCCGGCAGGCGGATTCTCAATGGCAAACTTCGGAGCCGCGTATGACAAGGTGCTCGTAGACGAACTCATCCCTACCATTGACAAGACCTTCAGGACCATCAAGGACAGCGAACACCGCGCTATGGCAGGTCTCTCAATGGGAGGAATGATTACAAAGATGGTCACACTCAAGCATCCTGACGTATTCTCCAACATAGGAATCTTCAGCGGCGGCACCATCACAGTGGCTGATGCGGACAGAACTCCGGGATTCCGCGAGACAAACAAAGTCGTATTCGTAGGATTCGGAAGCAAGGAACTCGAGCACAGGGTTCCGGGATTCGGGGACGGTACAGACCCTAAGGAGGAAACTGAGGATGTAAAGGCATCAGGAGTGAACGCTCATTTCTACGTATCACCGGGCACCGCTCACGAATGGCTCACCTGGCGCCGCTGCCTCTACCAGTTCGCGCAGCTTCTTTTCAAATAGACCTATCCCATTGATTCTACGAGAACAAGTGACGAAATAATATGACGGACGGCAGCAGCGGGAAAATGAGCTTGGCTTCCTGCGTCGCCCTGATTGTCGGGGCGTGCGTGGGAAGCGCTATCTTTTCCATCTCCGGGCTTACCGTGTGGCAGGCAGGTCCGTCAGCTATCCTCAGCTGGATACTGGCTGCCGTCATATATTTCGCATACGGGTTGATAGTCACCGAACTGGCCGGGCGCTATCCCCGTTCAGGAGGCGTATTCATCTTCCCTCAGAGAGCCATAGGCGGAAGGAAAGGCTCGGTTTGGGGCTTTATCAGCGCCTGGGGATACATAGTGTCAAACATAGTCGCCATAGCCTTCTCGGCAATTTATTTCAGCATTTTTCTAAAAGCCGGCTTCCCAGGGCTTGAGTCAGAAACAATCCTGTCCATAGCGGCCTGCCTGCTGGCATTCTTCATCCTGATACCGGGAGGAAGGCAATCCCAGACTATACAGAATGCACTTGTAGTAATCCTGCTTGCCACCATAGCCATCTACTGCCTGACAGCTGTATGGGGAGGCTGCATCGAGGCTGACAATTTCAAGGGATTCTTTATCAGGGGCAACGGCGGACGGATAGGATTCCTCAGCGCCATCCCTCTGGCAATAGTGGCATACGGAGGTTCAATAGTCATCGCATTCATTGCGGGGGATGTCAGCAAACCTAAAAGGAATATTCCTCTCGCCCTTATCCTGGGCATCGGTACAGTGACACTGATATACACGGCCGTCATAGTGACCATAGTCGGGACTCTGCCTATGGAAAGCCTGGAAGAATCGGACGAACTGAAGCTCACTCCCCTTCTGGCTTCAATCAGCGCCGGAAGCCTGAGCGGTTTTCCTTTCCTTACCAAGCTGGTATCAGTCAGCGGGGCCATAGCGCTGCTCACTACAATGATAGCCCTTCTCAGAGTGAATGCAAGAGCCATACAGGCTGTCGCCGGAGAAAATATGCTTCCTTCTTTCCTTATGCACGGCAATTCGAAAGGAACACCCACTTCTGCCTTATGCCTTATGTCAGTGATTTGCATTGCGCTTTGTTTCGCCGGAAAATGGGCAATGGAACTTATTTCACTCGGCGCAGTGCTCAACATATTCACAATGGCCGTGACCTGCATCGCCCATATGAAGTCGCGAGGAAAAATCAGTCCGCTCCCGATAGCGGTGATTGCCGTTTTTCTTGTCTGCTATATCCCGGAATTCGCCAAGGCGGAACTGTGGATATACACCGCTGCCGTATATGCAGCGGGGGCGGCGATATATGCAATCAGCAAGAGAAAATGTCAGAGGGCGCTCTGAAGGAACGCCACAAAGCCAGGAACACTCAGGTCGTATCCCCGCACCGGAGCAAGAAGATTCCCTTCCGCATCCAGCAGGGCATAGTTCGGCTGGGCATTGACACCGAAACGCTCCCTTACGATATAAGAATTGACCCTGCCCACATCCTTCAGCACTTTTCCGGAGCCGGTGCGCAGCCACTTGGACTCCGGCAATGCAGTCTTGTCATCCGTATACAGCACGGCTATCACGAAACGGTCCCTGAGCAGAGAAAGCACTTCAGGATCGCTCCAGACCCTTGCTTCCATCTCCCTGCAGTTGACACATCCGTGTCCGCTGATATCCACGAACACAGGCTTTCCCTCTTCTCCGGCACGCAGAAGGGCATCATCAATATTGTCATAGCCCGAAAGCCCGTGAGGAAGACTCACCAGTGAACTTTCCGACGGAATCCCTGCAGAAGCAGCCCCGTCGTATCTGCCGACGACAAAATCCTGGGTTTCCAAAGGCGGGAGATAACCTGACAGCGCCTTCAGCGGAGCGCCCCACATTCCGGGAATCATATAAACCACAAAAGCAAAGTCCGCGATTGCCAGGGCAAGCCTCTTCACAGAAATGTATTCAAGAGTGTCGTCATTCCTGAATCGGAGTTTCCCCAACAGATAGAAACCGAGCAGGGCAAAGCACACTATCCATATGGCCAGATACACTTCCCTGTCCAGGATATGCCAGTGGTAAGTCTGGTCTGCCATACTGAGGAACTTGAATCCAAGTGCAACCTCTATGAAACCCAGGACGACCTTTACGGAATTGAGCCAGCCTCCGCTTTTGGGAAGTTTCTTGAGAAGTGAAGGGAACAGAGCAAAAAAAGTGAACGGCAGGGCGAACGCCACGCTGAACGCAAGCATAGTGACCATCGGGGCCCAGAATTCCCCTTGGGTGGACTTGATCAGAACAGTACCTACGATAGGTCCGGTGCAGGAAAATGACACCAGCACTAGTGTCAGGGCAAGGAAGAACACACCCGCAAGCCCCTTTCTGCCACTGCGGCTGTCAGCGCCGTTGGTCCAACGAGACGGAAGTACGATTTCGAAAGCTCCGAAAAACGATGCGGCAAAAACCATAAACACTGCAAAGAATATTATGTTCGGAAGCCAGTGGGTAGAGAGCCAGTTGAATATGTCGGCAGTGACGCTTTCTCCGCCCAGGATTCTGGTGGCGCCGATGATTATGCATATGGGCACAGTATACAGCAGCACTATGAAAAGTCCGTACATAAATGCTTTGAAACGTCCCTCCGAACGTCTGTCGGAACCCTTCAGGAAAAATGAAACAGTCATAGGCACCATAGGGAAGACGCAAGGGGTCAGCAGCATCGCTATCCCCCACAGTATGGCCTCGAGTATCAGAGCCCACAGCGAGCCTGCCCCTGCGTTGCTGCCGGATGAAGGAAGCGGGACATTGAATTCCCATTCTTCAGGACTCCTGCATTCATCGCCGATGCAGGACTGCCACACGATGCAGCCTTTCACTGATTCTGCTCCGTCCGACGGGCTCAAGTCCTGCCGGATGACATATCTGCCGCCGGCAACGGTTTCCCCTTTATATTCAACTGGAGAGAACTCCTCGTAAGGAGTTCCGAGAGGCCGGACTCCGCAGTCGGGATCAAGTTCGATGCAGTTTATCGAAGAACCGTAGCATATGGGGTGGGTATAGAATCCCTCCGACAGATCTCCTGTCAGGACGAGCGTGAAACAGTTGTCTTCACTTTGTTCCAGATACGCATTCCATTTCGCGCTGGGACCGGTTCCGGGGAACTGTGCGAAAGCAAGTGAGAGCACAGCAGTCAATATCTTTGCTAGCATACGTACAATCTTATTACTATGACAAAGTTACTATTTTTTGTACATTTGCACGCAAAAACATTCATATCCGATGGCCAGGGAAAAGATTAATCTTGACAATATCTGCGGTGAACTGATTTCTGATGTTCGCAAAGGCGTGTTCAAGCCCATTTATCTGCTTATGGGTGACGAGCCCTATTACCCGGAAATGGTATGCAAGGCCATCATCGAGAACTGCATTGACGAGGACTCGAAAGACTTCAACGAGACCATCTGTTTCGGTGCAGACGTGAATGCAGAGCAGATTGTCACCGCCGCCAGACGCTATCCGATGATGTCCGGCAGGCAGCTTATTGTCGTCAAGGAGGCCCAGATGATGAAGAGTCTGGAAGATCTCAGTTACTACTGCAGTGACCCCCTGGACACCACGGTGCTTGTAATATTGCTTCACGGCGCCAGCGTGGACAAAAGGAAGGTCTTATACAAGTCGGCACTGAAATACGGAGCAGTCATCGACTCCCCCGCAGTAAGGGATTACGAAATAACGAATTGGATTATTAATTTCTACAGTTCAAAAGGCCTGTCCATTGACCCTGGAGCCGCCGCACTGCTGGGAGAGCATGCAGGTACGGACCTTTCCACTATCGCGGTGGAGACAGACAAACTGCTTGGAAACATTCCGGAGGGCACAAAGTATGTTTCAATTGAGGACATTGAGAAGAATGTCGGCATTTCAAGGCAGTACAGCATATTCGAGCTCAACAGGGAAATATCAATGAAGAACGCGGACAAAGCCCTGAAGATTGCCCGTCGCATAGGCACTTCAGCCAAATTCATGATGCCGGCAGCCGTCAGCGCCCTTTACACCCAATTCTACAGGATACTGAAATATGACGCTCTGATGGAAAGCAAGCGTTTCCCCACTCAGGAGGACAAATCCAGGGTACTTGGAGTAAACCCTTTCTTTTTCAGGGAATATGACCTCGCAACACGCAACTATCCTACAAAAAGCGCAATGGCAGCCGTAGCTCTGCTGAAAGAATACGACTATCTTGCAAAAGGAGGAGATGGCAGCGCCACTCCTCCCGAAGACTTGCTTGTCGAACTGACAGCAAAAATTCTTAACCTGTAAGGTCTAAGCCTCGTATTTCTTCTCCTTTTCGCGGGTCAGTTTCTCCTTCATCGCATCGACGCACACTGTTATGGCGTCCTCGAATGTTTTGGCAGTGCGCTCGATCAGGAACTCATTGCCCGGTACTGGAATTTTGATTTTTGCTCCTTTCGCATCTTTCTCGAGGGTAAGCGTCACTTCTGCATCTGTCTCGACTCCTGCCAGGAATTTTTCGAGGCGTGAAACTTTCTTTTCTACGAATTCGATAAGCTTCTTATCGGCATCGAATTTCAAGGATTTAATCTTGATTTCCATTTTTACCTCCGTTTTTTGCCCTTGGATGGGCGTTAATATAAACTGACTTCAGCCGTTCTATGGAATTGTGCGTATACACCTGTGTAGCGGCGAGGGAAGAGTGCCCCAGCAGCTCCTTTATGGAATTGAGGTCCGAGCCGTCGGAAAGAAGCTCCGTAGCCAAAGTGTGCCTGAGCACGTGCGGGGACTTTTTTCCACTCACTCCTTCGACAGAACCCATTTCGTGCTTGACTATCCTGTCCACAAGGACCGGATAAAGCCGGTTTCCGTTCCTGGTCTGAAGAAGCGGCGCATCACGGGATGAATCGCACTCTTTCAAAGAATCAAGCGTTTGTAAATATAATGAAATTTCATCACAAAGAACAGGAATGAGGGGAATTTCTCTCATCTTGTCTCCCTTTCCCATGACACGCATCACACGGCGGGAAAGGTCAACCGAGCCACGGTTAAGGCCTATCAGCTCGCTTCGGCGTATTCCGGTCCCGTACAGCAGGGAGATGACCGTCCTGTATAGTTTCGCATCATACGACCCGAATTCAGGCACCCCTTTGGTCTGTTCGAAATATACTTTCATTGATCCCTCCCTGAAGAATTCGGGAAGACGTTTCTTGTCCTTGGGACTTTTGACGAGGCGTGCCGGGTTAGAGCTGAGCACGCCGCGTTTGATAAGAAATCTGCAATAACCTCCTATCACGCTCAGATGCATCCTGACCGTACGCGCGGAGAGTCCTTTCTCATCCAGAAGGAACACTTCGTAATTTCTGATGGAGTCAAGGTCAGGCACGGAACTTTCACCGGGAAGAAATGCGGAGAAGCCTTTCAGGACGTCGCTGTAGATTGCAACCGTCCTCTGTGAATACCTCCGAACGGAACGGACGTACCCTATATATTCATCAGTGAGAAGCATTCAGTCCCATTTCTAAGGCCTTACGGCGCATCAGCGCGTCGGCTTCCTCAAAATTGTTGCCGATCACTCCGTCGAGGATAGACTCCTTGACATATTCCTTGAGAATGCCTATTTCATGGCAAGGAGGGATGCCGAACAGCTCCATTATATATTCTCCGGAGATAGGATTCTTGAAATTCCTGATCTGATCTTTCGCCTCCACTTCCACAAGCTTGCGCTTGACCAGTTCGAAATTCGACTTGATTCTGGCCACCTTGACCGGATTCTTGGACGTTATGTCCGCATTGCAGAGCAGCATCAGGTCATCGATATCGTCGCCCGCGTCGAAAAGAAGCCTTCTGACAGCAGAATCAGTAACTCCGTCATCCACGAGAGCGATGGGTCTCAGGTGCAGCCAGACCAGTTTTTTTACATACTTGCCGGCATCGACAGGCAGTTTCAGGGAATTGAAGATACCGGTCACCATTCTGGAGCCGATGATCTCATGCCCGTGGAATGACCAGCCGACGGAGGCATCATATTTCTTTGATGCAGGCTTGCCTATATCGTGCAGCAGGGCAGCCCATCTCAGATAGAGGAAGTCACCTTCGGTCTTTGCCTCGCTCACATTGTCAAGCACCGCGAGAGTGTGCTCGAAATTGTCCTTGTGTCCGCGGCCTTCAACTGTTTCCACACCCTTGAGAGCGGAAAGCCAAGGCATAAGTATGGAAAGGATACCACATTCGTCCATAAGCCTGAAAGCCATCGACGGTCTCGGTGTGGAAAGCATCTTGTTGACCTCTTCCGTCACCCTCTCCATGGAAAGTATCTTGATCCTCCCGGCCATCCTGCGCATGGAATCCACAGATTCCGGCACAATCCTGAAAGTAAGTTCCGGCGTGGAAAGTTTTGTCGCGAACCTTATGGCCCTCAACATGCGCAGAGGGTCGTCCGAATATGTCGTATCAGGATCAAGAGGGGTTCTGATAATCCCTTCCGTAAGATCCCTGATGCCACCGAACGGATCGACAAGTTCACCGAAGGAGTCCTCCTGGAGAGAGAATGCCATGGCGTTGATGGTAAAATCGCGTCTGAGCTGATCGTCTTCAAGAGTTCCGTCTTCAACTATCGGCTTTCTGGACTCCCGTCTGTATGATTCCTTGCGGGCGCCGACAAATTCCACTTCGTCACCCTTATAATGCAGCATCGCGGTGCCGAAATTCTTGAAATAGGATACGCGTGTACGGGTTTTTTCTCCAACTGCCCTGGCGAAATCGATACCGCTGCCTTCGACAACAATGTCCACGTCATTGCATTCCCTGCCGAGGAAACAGTCCCTGACATAACCTCCTATGGCAAAGGCGCGCACTCCCCTCTCGGCTGCTACCGAGCTGACTATGCGGAAGATAGGTTTATTGAGAAATTGAGGTGTTACTGTCGGCATACCATCTGCTCATAATCGGGGATATGATCCATAGGCTCGAACCTTTCCCCTTTCCGTTCGTAAAGATAGGTAATATTCCCGTTTGTAAGAATAATAAAGCGGACACTGAGCACGGCATTATACCTCATTGCCTGCTCGATCACGGAAGCGCTGAGCTTCACCTCCGGGCGTTTGCATTCCACCACGCAGAGAGGCTCCCCGGTTCTGTCATATACAAGTATGTCGGCCCGGTACAGTTTGCCTCCGAACTTGAAAGCGACCTCGCTCATCATCAGCGGAACAGGGACCTTGAAGGTCTGCACGAGTTCATTAATGAACCACTGCCGCACCTGTTCTTCAGGTGTGGCAGTGACTTCAATTCTACGAAGCGGATCCCGTACGGTCACCTTATTACTTCTTTGCAGCTACTGCGGCCTGCTCTATGCTGAGACAAGCCTTGTAACTCTTGATATACTCATTGAATCCGGCAACGTCCGCCGGGTCGGGAGCGATTTCCACACCCGAATTGCCGGCGAAAACCTTCTTGTCGAGGAACTCGGCAAGACTGAGTTTGCCTTCGTTGTTCACAAGATAGGAAGCAAGGAGAGCAACGCCCCATGCACCGCCTTCCCCTGCCGTTTCCATAACGGAAATAGGAGAGTCCAATGCAGCGGCGAGCACTTTCTGCCCGGTTGTCGTCGATTTGAACAGACCGCCGTGTCCCGTTATCCTGTCAACCTTCACATTCTCTTCCTTGAAAAGGATGTCGTTACCGAGCTTGAGCACCGCCACGGATGCATAAAGCTGGGAACGCATAAAGTTTGAAAGGCTGAATCTGTCGGTAGCTGAGCGCACGAACAGAGGTCTTCCGTCCATAAGTCCCGCAACAGGCTCCCCTGACACGTAATTGTATGATATGAGACCCCCACAGTCAGGATCACCGTCAGCGGCAGTACTGAACAGTTTGACGTAGAGCTCGTTCATATCCACGGGTATTCCCAAGAGCTGTTCGAACTCCTTGAACAGGCCAACCCAGGAATTGATTTCCGACGTGCAGTTGTTGCAATGGACCATTGCCACAAGGCTTCCGTCAGGAGTGGTCACCATATCTATTACCTCGTATGGCTTGGAAAGTTCCTTTTCGAGCACAATCATAGAAAAGGAAGAAGTGCCGGCGGAAACATTTCCCGTGCGCTGTCTGACCGAATTGGTGGCTACCATTCCTGTTCCGGCATCTCCTTCAGGAGGACAGAGCGGAACACCC
This sequence comes from Candidatus Cryptobacteroides sp., assembly GCA_045615565.1. Taxonomy (GTDB): domain Bacteria; phylum Bacteroidota; class Bacteroidia; order Bacteroidales; family UBA932; genus Cryptobacteroides. The sequence goes on from JAZLFC010000009.1 coordinate 75,396, forward strand.
GGCTTGAGATGTCCTGACACATCAAGTCTGGCAGCTCCTTCAGCTGTCAGGCAGCCGGCCTCTTCTCCTGCAGAAAGGACTTCGGGGAAAATATCCATAAGTTTCCAGCCGTATCCCTTCGGTTCGATGAGCCTGTCGAATTTCTTTACCATCTCCGCATCGTACTTTCCTGTCTTCGGATCGACAGGCATCATACCCGATGCATCACCGACTCCGAGGACTTTGCGCCCGGTAAGAGCCCAGTGAATGTATCCTGCAAGTGTGGTCTGGAACTTTATGTCCTTGACATGAGGGTCATTCTCAAGGATACACTCGTAGAGATGCGAAATGCTCCAGCGGAGCGGAATGTTGTACACGAAAAGTTCTGACAGTTCAGCGGCAGCCTTGCCGGTGTTGGTATTCCTCCAGGTACGGAACGGAACAAGGAGATTGTCGTTTGCATCGAAAGCCATATATCCGTGCATCATGGCACTGATACCGATTCCCGCAAGCGTCTCAATCTCAACGCCGTACTGAGCCTTAACATCCTTTCTGAGATCAGAATAGCAATCCTGGAGCCCGTTCCAGACGGCGTCGAGACTGTATGTCCACAGGCCGTCGACAAGCTGATTCTCCCAGGTATGGCTGCCTTGGGCGATAGGCTTGTTGTTGCCGTCTATCAGGACGGCCTTTATCCTTGTAGACCCGAACTCGATGCCCAGTACCGCCTTGCCTTCGACGATAGTTGACTTGGAATCACACATAATTACTGCAGCGCTTTGTTAAGAAGGTAGTATACCTCGTTTGTGCGGAGTTCCTTCTTGAATCCTTCGATAGTAGTGTTCTTGTCGATATGGACGAACTCGATTCCTGTCATCTCGGCGAAATCGTCCCAATATTCAGCAGTGATGTCATAGCTGAATGCAGAATGGTGTGTACCGCCTGCGAGAATCCACGCGCCGGCACCAACCTCGAAGGTCGGCTGAGGCACCCAGAGAGCGGATGCTACAGGAAGATTCGGCATCGGCTTCGGCTCGATGCACTCTACGTCCTGGGCAATCAGGCGGAAACGGTTTCCAAGATCAACGACTGTAGCCTTGATACCGAAACCTGTCTTTGACGTGAACACCAGACGGGCAGTCTGCTGCTTGCGGATGCCGATTCCAAGGAAATGAACCTCAAGCTTCGGCTTGTCGCTTGCGATGAGCGGGCAGACCTCAAGCATATGTGACTGAAGTATCGAGCTGCGGTCTCCTGCAAAGTTAAGGGTATAATCCTCAAGGAATGAACATCCGGTCGGAAGGCCCTGCGACATTACCCAGAGTGAACGGTAGAGGCAGGCTGTCTTCCAGTCGCCTTCTGCACCGAAGCCGATACCCTCTTCCATAAGACGCTGTGAAGCGAGT
>JAZLFC010000010.1:0-17161 GCA_045615565.1 Candidatus Cryptobacteroides sp.
CTCAAGTAAGATACTGCGGTGGTTATAGCAGTGGGGTACCACCTCTTCCCATCCCGAACAGAGAAGTTAAACCCACCAGCGCCGATGGTACTGCTACACCAAGTGGGAGAGTAGGTAGCTGCCGCTTTTCGGAGGCCCGAATTGAGAAATCAGTTCGGGCCTCTTTTTTTTGTCCCCGTCGAGTTGAGAGCATAAAAAAAGCTGAATCTTATAATTCAGCTTTAATGTTATAAGAGTTTCTTTCCGAGGACGTTCGCGATATCATTTCTCCGATAAATCCTGTGAGGAACATCATTGCTCCCAATATTATTGCTACCAGGGCAAGATAGAAAAGCGGCTGATCGGTAACGGCTCTGTACAATGTCCCGTTTGCCTGATTGACAAGCTTTGCAACGATTATCCAAATTGTCATCACGAAACCGACTATGAACATTAATATTCCCGAATAACCGAAGAAATGCATCGGCTTCTTGCCGAAGGTGCTGAGGAACCACAGGGAAAGCAGATCAAGAAATCCGTTTACAAATCTGTTCATTCCGAATTTGCTCTTTCCGTACTTCCTCTTTTCGTGGTGAACGGGCTTCTCTGTAATGTTGGCGTATCCTGCACTCTTTGCCAGATAAGGAATATACCGGTGCATCTCACCGTATACCTCAATGCTTTTGATCACTTCATTCTTATAGGCTTTGAGTCCGCAGTTCATATCATGCAGCTTTATGCCTGTAATCTTTCTTGCCGTTGCATTATACAGTTTTGACGGAAGATTCTTAGTGAGCGCATTGTCCTTGCGATGCTGTTTCCATCCTGACACTACGTCATAGCCTTCTTCCCTTATCATTCTGTAAAGTTCGGGAATCTCATCAGGTGAATCCTGAAGGTCTGCATCCATTGTGATCACCACGTCACCCTGAGCCTTGTCAAAGCCGCAGAATAAGGCGGCGGACTTGCCGTAGTTTCTTCTGAAAGAGATTCCGTGCACTGTCGGATATTCCTTCGACAACTTGTTTACAACGTTCCACGAGCCGTCGTCGCTGCCGTCATCAACCATTATGATCTCGTGAGACAAGTTGTTCGCGGCCATAACCTTTTCAATCCACGAAACCAGCTCCGGGAGAGACTCGGCTTCATTATAGAGGGGTACTACTACAGAAATGTCCATTATTGTTCATCAATATTATTCTCAAACGGGTTTCTCGAAGGAATGTTCCTTGAGAAAATTGCGGAAACCACTGTGCCGAACAACCAGCAGTACAGCAGATTGCTGAAAAATGAAATCATCGGCATCTTCGGAAGTATATTCTCCAGCTCGGAAAACATTTCCGGGTCGACTGCAGAATTCATAAGTATCAAATCAAATGCTTCCTGGAAAGAGTCAGGCTGGATGAAAAGCACCCAGGCAAGATAAAACGCAGAATAAATCAGTCCGGAAAGCAGTGCGGTCGCTGAACCGAATCTGAAAGTGTCGGAGTTGGTAACCTGCCCCTCCGAAGCCGCATATCGTTTCATAAAGAATTTCATAAGCACTATGCAGCCTGCGAGTTTGGCAATCCATAGACAGGTGTTGAGCAGGCTGATCAGCATAGCTACCATCTTGCTGTCCGATCCGAACTTCGCGGAAATAGAGGTGAGCGCGACATATGCGACGCACACTGCTCCCAGGACAAGTCCTGCTTTCCCGGCACTGTTCCATATTGATTTCTTATCTGTCATAACAAATGCAAAGATAGAAAAATTTCATATCTTTGCAGACTGATAAATACTGAAATGATATGTTGACAATCGCATTTACTGATGGATCTATCCGTCCTTGGGACGATGCCGAAGCAAAGAAGATATTCTGGCACTCTTCCGCCCATCTTATGGCAGAAGCGCTGGAAGCCCTTTATCCGGGGGTGAAATTCGGAGTCGGACCGGCAGTCGAGACAGGTTTCTATTATGACGTGGACCTTGGAGAGACGCAGATTACTGAGTCTGACCTTAAAGCTATTGAGGACAAGATGATAGATCTTGCCAAGGCTAAAGAGACATTCGAACGCTCGGAAGTCTCAAAGGCTGATGCGATGAAGTATTTCGAGCAGAAAGGCGATCCTTACAAGTGCGAGCTGATTGCCGATCTCGAAGACGGCACCATCACTTTCTACAGGAACGGCAACTTCACCGATCTGTGCCGCGGACCGCATATCAAGCATACGGACGATATCAAGGCTGTGAAGCTTACATCCATCGCGGGAGCATATTGGAAAGGTGACGAGCACCGTCAGCAGCTTACGCGAATCTACGGTGTGACCTTCCCGAAAAAGTCCATGCTGGAAGAGTATCTCGTCCTGCTTGAGGAAGCCAAGAAGCGCGACCACCGCAAGTTGGGAAAGGAAATGGAACTGTTCACCTTTTCTTCAAGAGTGGGTCTCGGACTTCCGTTGTGGCTCCCTCGCGGTTCCCAGATGCGTTACACCCTTGAGCAGTTCCTGCGCAAAAAGCAGGCGGAGCTCGGATATCTTCAGGTTGTGACGCCGCACATCGGAAGCAAGGACCTGTACGTGACTTCCGGACATTATGCAAAGTACGGCAAGGATTCATTCCAGCCTATCCATACACCGCAGGAAGGCGAAGAATATATGCTCAAACCGATGAACTGCCCTCATCACTGTGAGATTTTCCGTTCATCGCCAAGGTCATACAGGGACCTGCCGCTCAGATTCGCGGAATTCGGGACTGTATACCGCTACGAGCAGAGCGGTGAGCTCCACGGACTTACCAGGGTACGTGGCTTCACACAGGACGACGCCCATCTTTTCTGCCGTCCCGACCAGCTCAAGGAAGAGTTCTGCAAGGTCATCGATCTCATCCTTTATGTTTTCAAAACGTTGAAGATGACAGAGTTCAGCGCACAGATATCACTTCGCCACCAGACTGACCACAGCAAATATATCGGTACGGAAGAGAATTGGGAGAAGGCGGAGAACGCCATCATCGAGGCGGCAAAAGAGAAGAATCTTCCTACAGTGGTAGAGTATGACGAAGCGGCATTCTACGGACCTAAGCTTGACTTTATGGTAAAGGATGCGCTTGGACGTCAGTGGCAGCTCGGAACGATACAGGTAGACTACAATCTTCCTGAAAGATTCCAGCTTGAATATATTGATACCGACGGTAGCAAGCAGCGTCCGGTGATGATTCACAGGGCACCGTTCGGGTCCATCGAGAGATTCACCGCAGTTGTACTCGAACATACGGCAGGACATCTTCCTGTATGGCTCGCTCCTGATCAGGTTAAAGTATTGCCTGTCAGCGAGAAATATGCAGATTATGCCGAAAAAGTTTGCAGTTTGCTCAAAAATTCCGATATTCGCGCTTCAATGGATGCCCGAAACGAGACCCTCGGAAAGAGAATCCGTGAGATCTCCCTTCTCAGAGTTCCTATCCTTGTGATTGTCGGCGAGAAGGAGCAGACTGACGGAACAGTCTCCATCCGTAGGGAGGGAGCCGATCAGGGCAGTATGACCGTTGAAAAGTTTATTGAATATATTAACTCAGCGATAGCTGAAGAATTGTCTTAATGCCAGGACCTTACAGACCAAAGCCCACCTTCAAGCCAGGAGGTCGCAGACCGGACCCGCGACAGCAGAAGCGCGACGAGTTCGAAGTCAACATAAATGAGCAGATAACTGCCTCACAGGTTCGCCTGGTCGGGGAGAATATCCCTGAGCAGGGGATATACCCGATATCAAAGGCATTGCGGCTGGCAGACGAACTGGAGCTGGACCTTGTGCAGATCAGTGATAAGGTTGATCCTCCTGTATGCAAGATACTCGACTATCAGAAGTATCTGTATCAGCAGCGCAAGAAGGCCAAGGAAATGAAGTCAAATTCAACCAAGGTCATTATCAAGGAGATCAGATTCGGTCCGAATACTGACGAGCATGATTTCCAGTTCAAGCTTAAGCACGCCCGGGAGTTCCTGAGCGAAGGCTCTAAAGTCAAGGCAACGATATTTTTCAGGGGACGTTCGATTATGTTTGCAGAGCAGGGTGAGAAGCAGCTTCTCCGTTTTGCTGTAGAGCTGGAAGAGTTCGGAAAGGCAGAGAATATGCCGGTGCTCGAAGGAAAGAGAATGTCGATCATGATCGCCCCTAACAAGAAGAAATAGGTTTATCCTACTATATTTTTTATTATTAATTAAAACAACCAGACAATGGCAAAGCTTAAGACCAATTCCGGTGCCAAAAAGCGTTTCGCGCTTACCGGGTCGGGAAAAATCAAGAGGAAGCATGCTTACCACAGCCACATCCTCACCAAGAAGACCAAAAAACAGAAACGAAACCTCGACCATTTCGCAATCCTCGAGAAAGCAAATCGCGTACAGGTAAATGAATTGTTGGTTCTCTAAAAAAGTAAAATTATGCCAAGATCAGTAAATTCAGTTGCTTCAAGAGCACGCCGCAAGAAGATTCTCAAGAGAACCCGCGGTAATTTCCTTTCAAGGAAGAACGTTTGGACGGTTGCGAAGAACACCTATGAGAAAGGTTTGACTTATGCATACCGTGACCGTAGAGCAAAGAAGCGCAATTTCCGCGCGCTTTGGATTCAGAGAATCAATGCTGCCGCACGCCAGTACGGCATGTCTTATTCTCAGTTTATGGGCAAACTCGGTAAGGAAAACATCGGTCTCAACCGTAAAGTCCTCGCTGACCTCGCTATGAACAATCCGAAAGCATTCGAAGCTATCATCAAATCTGTAAAATAGTGTAAGGTGAGCCGCAAGAAGTGTTTCCACACCAAGAGCAAATTCCTTAACTGGATATTGGACTGGGTAGACGCCATCCTGTTTGCTGTTGTCGTAGTGACCATAATAAACACTTTTCTTATTCAGGCTTTCAAGATACCTTCATCCTCAATGGAGAGCAGCCTCTACACCGGAGACCATCTCTTCGTGAGCAAATTGACATATGGAGCGAGGATGCCGCAGACACCTCTGACGATTCCCTTTACGCACAACACGTTCCGTGGAAAAGAATCGTACTCCACTTCCTGGCAGACTAAAGGCAGGCGCCTTCCTGGAATAAGGGAAGTCCGAAAAGGAGATTATGTGGTATTCAATTTCCCTAACGGGGACACAGTACTTCGCAGCGCGCCGGCACAGGACTATCACTCGCTGGTAAGAGTGTACGGACGGGAGGCGGTACAGAAGATGGGGCCATTGACAGTCAGGCCGATGGACAAGAAAGACCATTACGTGAAGCGTTGTGTCGCAACGGCGGGAGATACCTTGCAGGTTATTGACGGACTTGTGTGGATCAACGGTGTGCGGCAGGAAGTTTATCCCGGCATCCAGTTATCCTATGAAGTCACCACCACCAACGGAAGTTACACTGCTCTCCTCACGGCGGAAATGCTTGAGAAGACAAAGTCGTACAAGAGTGTACGGGCAGTGGAACCGATATTGGAAACCAGTCCTTGGGACTACAGGGAAATATTCCCTTTTACTCAGGACAGCGGGTGGACAAGAGACTTCTTCGGGCCGCTTTGGATACCTCAGAAAGGCGCTACGGTACAGTTGACAAGTGAAAATCTGCCTCTTTACGAGAGGGTGATCAGGGATTATGAACACGAGAGTGTGGAAGCGGCTTTGCAAGCTGGAGAGTACACATTCAAGCAGAACTACTACTTTATGATGGGAGACAACAGGCATAATTCTCTCGACTCGAGATACTGGGGCTTCGTACCTGAAGATCACATAGTCGGAAGACCGGTGCTCATCTGGCTCTCAACTGACAGCGGGGCTGAGTTCCCTAAGAATATACGGTGGCGCAGATTCCTTAAATTTGTATAGACTTCTATTTGGAAATCAGAAAATTATAAGCGATATTTGCACCCCATTGTGAGAAATGAATAAAACGAAATATTATGGCAAAAGTTTGTCAAATAACAGGAAGAAAGAGAATGAAAGGCAACAATGTTGCCCATTCCAAGCTGCGCACAAAGCGCGACTTCTCTCTCAACCTCAAGAACAAGAGATTCTGGAGCGAGGAAGAGCAGAGGTATATCACCCTTAAGGTTTCTTGCAAGGGTATGAGAACAATCGAGAAGAATGGCCTTGATGCCACTGTTCGCGAGGCTCGCAAGAAAGGATTGGTTAACCTTGTTTAAATCGTTACACTATGGCAAAGAAAGCAAAAGGAAACAGGGTGCAGGTCATCCTTGAGTGCACTGAGCAGAAAGCAAGCGGTGTACCTGGAATGTCACGTTACATTACCGTGAAGAACAAAAAGAATACACCGGAAAGAATGGAGCTTAAGAAATATAACCCATTCCTTCACAAAGTGACTGTTCACAGAGAAATTAAGTAAGGAGGATAGATTATGGCAAAGAAAGCCGTCGCAACATTCGCAGCAAAGGCCGGTGCTAAGAGCATGGTAAAGTGCATTCGCATGGAGAAGTCTCCAAAGACAGGTGCTTATGTATTCACGGAGCATCTCGTGGAGGAGGAGAAAGTAAAGGATTATTTCGCAAAGAAGTAATTGATATTACATAAAAAAGAGGGGTGCTGCGATTGCAGCGCCCCTCTTTTTTGTCTATATTTGTACTCCGATGGAAGGAATTGAAAAGACAAAGCTGAGTTTCTTTCAGAAGCTGTCGCGTGCGGTGGCCGGTCACTCCAGGGTGGACGACGATACTCTGGATGCAATAGAAGACGCGCTTGTTGCCAGTGATATGGGCGTTGACACCACGCTGAAAATCATCGACAGGCTTGAAGACAGGGTTGAAAGGGACAAGTTTATGGACTTCAACGAGCTTGTCACTCTGCTCCGCGAAGAGATAGGCGCTTTGGTCACAGACGGGGAAGACGCCGGGAACGACTTTTGTCCGCGGACAAAGGACGGCAGGCCGTATGTCATTATGGTGGTGGGCGTGAACGGAGTCGGCAAGACTACCACGATAGGAAAACTGGCTGCGAAGTTCAAGGCGCAGGGAAAGAAAGTTGTCATCGGTGCGGCAGATACTTTCAGGGCGGCAGCCGTTGATCAGCTTGTCATCTGGGCCGGGAGGGCCGGTGTTGACATCGTGAAGCAGGCAATGGGCTCCGACCCGGCGTCTGTTGCGTATGATACAGTAAGCTCGGCAGTGGCCAAAGCTGCGGACGTAGTGCTTATCGACACTGCCGGCCGCCTCCACAACAGGATTGACCTGATGAACGAGCTTACCAAGATCCGCAACGTGATGCGCAAGGTGATTCCGGACGCTCCTCACGATGTGATGCTGGTGCTTGATGCGTCGACAGGGCAGAATGCCTTCCAGCAGGCGAAGGAGTTCTCAAAAGCAACGGATATAACGTCTCTGGCAGTCACAAAGCTTGACGGTACCGCAAAGGGCGGAGTCGTGATAGGGATAGTGGACCGGTTCAAGATACCTGTACGCTATCTTGGAGTCGGGGAAGGCATAGAAGACTTGAAAGATTTTAACAAAAAGGAATTCGTGGACTCGCTTTTCAGTCCCGAGGACCTGAAATAACAACCGGATATGAAATTAAGTTACAATTGGCTGAAAGAGTACATAGAGTGTGACCTTACGCCGCAGCAGATAGCTGATGCCATCACATCCATAGGAATCGAAGTGGACAGCCTCGAACAGCAGGAGGAGATTCCAGGCGGACTTGCAGGAGTTGTTGTTGCCGAAGTGGTAGAATGTGAACCGCATCCTGACAGTGACCATCTTCATATTACAAAAGTTGATGCCGGTACGGGCGAGCTTTTGACTGTGGTGTGCGGCGCTCCTAACGTAGCTGCGGGTCAGAAAGTCCTCTTCGCTCAATTGGGAACTGTTCTTCCGGGGGATTTCAAGATCAAGAAATCGAAGATCCGCGGGGTTGAGTCGATGGGAATGATCTGCGCCGAGGATGAACTCGGGATAGGCACCAGCCATGATGGGATTATGGTGCTGCCCGAAGATTCCGTGATAGGGACTCCGGCAAAGGAATATCTCCATCTTGGCACGGAAGCGGTGATTGAATACGAAATCACTGCCAACAGAGTGGATGCCGCTTCCCATTGGGGCGTGGCGCGTGATCTCTACGCATATCTCAGGCTGAACAATATTCCTTGCAAACTCAACCGTCCCTGTGTCGATGCTTTCAAGGAAGGAGACGGCGAAGGCCTTGCAGTTGACGTGAAGGATCCTGACGGTGCGCCGAGATATACGGGAATCACAATCAGGAATGTCAAGGTGGGCCCTTCACCGGAGTGGCTCCAGAAAAGGCTTGTCAGCATAGGACTCAGACCTATCAACAACATAGTCGACATCTCCAATTTCGTGCTCTTCGAGCTTGGACAGCCGCTTCATACCTTTGATGCGGACAAGGTGGAAGGCGGCCGGGTAATCGTCCGCCGCGCCCTCGAAGGCGAGCCTATCAGGACGCTCGACGGTGTTGACCGTAAACTTTGCGCCAGGGATATGGTCATAGCCAATGCAAATGCTCCGATGTGCATTGCCGGTGTATTCGGCGGTGAGGAATCCGGCGTTACTGAAAACACCACCTCGGTATTCGTGGAGAGCGCTTATTTCGATCCCGGCAGCATACGCAGAACAGCCAGGAGCCAGACCCTGCAGACAGATGCCTCCTTCCGTTACGAAAGAGGAGCGGATCCCGAGGTCCCGGTATATGCGCTCAAGAGAGCTGTGCTTCTCATCCTGGAATGTGCAGGCGGAGAAGTGGTCGGCAAAATCAGGGAGTCTTATCCACGGAAGATCGAGCGCAAACGCATAGAACTCGATTATGACCGTATTGAAACCTTCGTAGGGTACAAGATAGGATATGACAGAATAGATTCGATTCTCGGGTACCTCGGGTATGATTTCATTGACAAACGCGAGGGCGGTGCTACGGTGGCGGCCCCTTCTTATATGATCGACGTTTACCGCGAGTGCGACGTCATAGAGGAGATTCTTAGAATCTACGGATATGACAACATTCCTTTGCCTCACCATATGAAGATGTCAGTCTGCGCTTCTCCGACTCCTCAGCCGGAAGCGGTGCGCAACAATATCTCCAACTTTCTGGCCGCCAACGGATTCGTCGAGACGATGAACAACTCGCTCACCAGGGGCGAGTATTACACCGGCCTCAAGACCTTCCCTGAGCAGGGCTGCGTGCGTATTGTGAATCCTCTGAGTTCCGACCTTAACGTTTTGAGGCAGACCCTTCTTCTGAGCGGACTCGAAGTCGTGGCATACAACGTCAACCGCCAGATTTCTTCTCTCAAGACATTCGAGTACGGCTCGGTGTACAGAAGACTTCCGGAAGGGGACGGCACCACCCTTGCCAGCTATGAAGAACACCAGTGCTTTGCATTGATGATGACCGGAACCCCGGACAAGACCTGGAAGGCTACGCCGCAGAAGAGTGATTATTTCCGGATCAAGGGCTATCTCGAACTCCTTCTCCGCCGTTACGGTGTGGACATATATCAGATGTGGACCGAAGCTGCACCTTCAGATATATTCTATGAAGGTATGACATACAAGCTCCCCGGTCAGGGGAAGCAACTGGCTGTCCTGGGACAGATAAATCCTGCCCTATGCCGCAAGTTCGGCATAAAGCAGCAGGTGTTCGCGGCAGAGATCAACTGGCAGGTGCTCTTCGAACTTGTCAAAAGGGACAAGGTCGCCTTCAAGGAAATGCCGAAGTTCCCGGAGGTGCGCAGGGATCTGGCGCTCCTGCTCGACGAGAACGTCAATTACTCGGACCTTCGCGCGGCCGCATTCAAGAGCGCGAAGAAACTTGTCAAGAGTGTTTCCCTGTTTGACGTGTATCGCGGAGACAAGATTCCTTCCGGCAAGAAGCAGTATGCTCTCAGCTTTGTGATCCGGGACGAAGAAAAGACACTTACGGACCAGGATACGGAGCGTGTAATGGACAGGCTGCTCACTATGTTCAAGACTGATTTCAACGCCGAACTCAGATAATGCGCAGACAGTCGTTCCATATCCTTCTGATTGCGCTGGCAATGCTGTCCGCATCTTGCCGGAGCGGTCCCAGGAAGATTCCTGAGAAAAAGATGATCCGGATATACGCTGATATGCTCGTGGCGGATCAGTGGCTCCTGGACAACGGTTCGGAAAGGAAGACTGCGGACACCACGTTGTTTTACGAGCCCGTTTTCAGGAAGTACGGTTATACTACTGAGGACTATCAGTACAGCCTGCATCACTATCTGAAAAACGCTGAAAAATTCGACAGGATGGTGGACAAGGTTATGGAAACCCTTGAAGAAAGAAAAAAATGCTTAGAGAACCAACTGTCTTCGGACCAATAAAAACAAGGCGCCTGGGCTATTCGCTTGGAATCAACCTTTTGCCGCAGAAGGGCAAGCTGTGCGATTTCGACTGTATCTATTGCGAATGCGGTTGGAATGCGGACGGCCGTGAGGACAAGGTCCTCCCCACTGTAGCGCAGGTAAGGTCTGCTCTTGAGGAAAAACTTGCGCAGTGTATGCTTGAAGGGACCCCGATGGACTCCATTACTTTCGCCGGGGACGGAGAACCGACACTTCATCCGGATTTCCCCGCGATCGTCGATGACGTCCTGACGCTCAGGGATATATATTATCCTTCCGCAAAGGTGTCCGTCCTTTCCAATGCGACTCGTCTGGGTGACGGGAAAGTGTTCGAGGCGTTGAAGAAGGTCGACAACCCGATAATGAAGCTTGACGCTCCGACGGATGAACTGGTCCGCAGGGTGAATAAGCCGAATTCCGACTATTCCGTAGCCGAGGTTGTCGGCAATCTTGCCAGGTTCAGGGGAAACTTCATTTTGCAGACGATGTTTCTCAAAAGCCGGGATTTCGACTCTTCTTCCCGGGAGGTTATGGATGGCTGGATGGATATTGTCCGTTTCCTCAAACCGAGACTGATTATGGCATACTCGATAGACAGGCCCACGCCTCAGGAAGGACTGGTGAAATTCAGTGAGCCGCAGATAAAAAACCTTGTCCGGCCGCTGCTTGACGAAGGTTTCAACATACAAATCAAAGCTTGAAAATGGATTATTTGCAGAAGTATCATTATGCGCCGTCCGAGGACACAATCTCCAGACGCATTCAGGCTGTCGCAGGAAGCCTTGAGAGTGTGGTCTCACCTGCAGTCTTGAAAAAATGTTTCTCTCTGATGGATCTGACGACCCTTCATACCAATGATACGGATGAGTCTGTTCTGAAGCTGGTCCGTAAGGTGAACGGTCTGCCTTCCGTATATCCCGATTATCCTCTGCCTGCATCCATTTGCGTGTATCCGAATTTCGCGCACGTTGTCAGGGAGGGCAGAACGGACCCGGACGTTCACGTGACCGTTGTGTCAAGCTGTTTCCCTTCGGCTCAGAGTTTTCTTGAAGTAAAGGTCAAGGAATGTGAAATGGCCGTCGAGGACGGTGCTGACGAGGTTGACATAGTCCTGGCGCTCAATTCTTTCCTTGCGGGAGATTACGGAAGGGCTGCCGGCGAGATACGGACAATGAAAGCCGCCATCGACTCCAGGGCTGCGTCACTCGGAAGGAAAGTCATTCTCAAGGTTATTCTTGAGACCGGACTTCTGGTCACTCCGGAAAAAATAGCGAACGCGTCATTCCTTGCTATGGAGGCGGGCGCCGATTTCATAAAGACATCCACGGGAAAAGTTGACGTTAATGCCACTCCGATGGCCGCATTCGTTATGTGCGAGTGCATAAGGCGCTATTATGAGCAGACCGGCAGGAAAGTGGGATTCAAGGCCGCAGGCGGCATTTCCACCGCCAAGGATGCTGTCGCATATTATTATATCGTATCCTCCGTGCTCGGGGAGGAATGGCTGGACAAAAGCCTGTTCCGTTTCGGCGTCAGCAGACTCGGAAACAGTCTGATGGGCGCAATCGAGCAGCAGACTGTCAATTTCTTCTAGCGCTTTTGCAACAAATCAGGCGCGAAGCCGGCAGGATTTCAGCCCTTGCAGATATCTGCAGGGGCTGAAATCGCAAATAAGGGTTTACATTTGATGATAAACCCATTTTTATGGCTCACTTTGCATCAGATAAAAAGTGAACTATGAAAAATGTCATCAAACTGTTTGCATTAGTCATTGCAGTGTCATCCTGCTCGGATGTGCTGTCCGTTATGGGCTATGAAAAGAAAGAGGACCGGGAGACAAAAGTCTATCACGAAATGATTGTCCTGGGAGACCGGCTGGAAGATCCGTATTCCGTAGAGAATATGACGAAGGCGTTGGAAAAGCTCTATCCGACAAAAGCGGGAAGAGTCGCTCTTAGTACGACAAATCTGTATGTCCGCTTCCTTCCGGAGAATGACTCTCAGATGAACCGGCTGGAATCGATGGGATTGACCCTTCTTGATCACCCGGTGGACTTTGAGATTGTCAGGGAAGGAGACTATTACCACGACCCGGAGATCGACAGGGATTCCATCACCTGGCAGTATGCCGTCGTTGACAAGGATTTTGAATTCCCTGCGGGCATAAGGTATGAAATTCTGGACAATTGCTACATCCCTTCGGAGGAGGCAGGCACAAAGAGCGGAGACATTGACTGGGAGGCTGTGGAGAGAGAGTCGTTCCTGCTTACGGGAAACGGCACCCTGGTGCGTGCCGGCACGGGCGGTTCGGGAAAGCCCAAAGGAAGGATAACGATATTGGACGAGGCATACAGTGACGAGCCTGTAGGTGTGGCGGGAGTGCGGGTTTCCTGCAATCTGTTCGTCAAGTTCGCAAACTGCTATACGGACGAGGACGGATATTACGAGATGGACAGGATTTTTACATCCGAACCCCGCTACAGGCTTGTTTTTAAGAACAAGAATGGATTTGCCATAGGACTTAACCTCATTCTGGTGCAGGCTTCGGTTTCTACGATGGGGAAGGGAAGTGTTGAAGGATTGAGCCTCGAAGTGACGAAAGACTCCGACCGAAGTCTGTTTTCCAGATGTGTCGTCAATAACGCGGGATACGATTACTGCGCTGCCTGCAACGCGAGCGATAATAAGGTAGCTCTCCCGCCTGCGAACCTGAGGCTGTGGATACTTAAGGATTTCGGAACCAGCGCACCGCTGATGCTGCAGCAGGGGGTCGGGATAGACGGAACGATAGTCGGAGACTATCTTGGGGGATATTCTTTTCTCCTAAAGATGCTGCTTCCGGACGTAATCCTGGGGCTGAAGGGCAAGAATGACTATCCGGAGATATACGCCGAGGCACTGCATCAGTTCGCCCACTCCAGCCATTTTGTCAAAGTAACAGCATCATACTGGAACAAATTGGTAGTGTATCTCTTGAAATCATTCATCACGTCCGGTTTCGTGCAGTACGGGGCGGGCACCGAAGCGGATCACGGATATTGTGAAATAGCGGAAATGTGGGCTTATTATGCCCAGACAAAGCTTTTCCGGGAAAGATATCCCGACAGCGACACTCTATTCGGAACCGCCTTCTGGTTCAGCCCTCAGATATTCTTCTTTCTGGACGAAAGGGGATTCGGATTGGATAAGATATTCTCGGTGTTGTCCGATGACATCATTGACACGGAGATATTGCAGCATAAACTGCGCTATTACTATCCCGAGAGTTCAAGCATCATCAACCAGGCATTTATGAGGTATAAATGATGAAAAGGACATTAATTGCTGTAGCGCTGGCATTGTCGCCGCTGTGTCTGAAAGGTCAGAGCCTGTCCGTGTCGACCAACCTGGTGGACTACGCTATGCTTGGTACGGTGAATGCGGGTGCATCCGTACCGGTCGCACGCCACTGGACATTGGATGCGGCAGTCAAATACAATCCGTTCAAATACGGCTCCGGCAATGAGGTGAAGCAGTACAGGCAGAGGCTGGTAAGCGCGGGGGCAAGATGGTGGCCCTGGTATGTGTATTCAGGATGGTGGATATCCGGAAAAGCTCAATATCAGGAGTTTACAAAAGGCGGTTTCGTCTCTGAAGAAACTTCTGAAGGTGACAGATACGGAGGGAACATTACGGCGGGCTACTCGTATATGATAGGGAAACATCTCAATATGGAGTTCGGACTCGGAATGTGGGGCGGATACGAGAAATATACTACTTACGCCTGCCCCCACTGCGGCGCAGTCGTGGACGAAGGAGAAAAATATTTCATACTGCCAAGTGATGTCATCGTGTCATTGTCATATATTTTCTAAAAAATCCTTATATTTGTAGTCCTTTAATGCGCGGGTGGCGAAATGGTAGACGCGCTAGTTTCAGGAGCTAGTGGGGTAAAACCTGTGTGAGTTCGAGTCTCATCTCGCGCACGATAATAGCCTCGACAGGTTGCAGGAGCAACGGTTGAGGCTATTGCAGTGTTAGTAGTACTATATGCAAGACATTAGAAACATAGCCATCATCGCTCACGTCGACCACGGAAAGACAACCCTGGTCGACAGAATGATATATCAGGCCAACCTGGTCCGCCAGCCGGAAAATCTCGGGCAGCTCATAATGGATAACAACGAGCTTGAACGTGAGAGAGGCATCACCATCCTTGCCAAGAACGTCTCAGTCATCTACAACGGCGTCAAGATCAACATTATCGATACTCCGGGACATAGCGACTTCGGAGGGGAGGTGGAGCGTGTGCTGAATATGGCGGATGGCGTTCTTCTGCTTGTGGATGCGTTCGAAGGCTGTATGCCTCAGACACGGTTCGTGCTTCAGAAGGCGATACAGATGGGCAAGAAACCTATCGTGGTCATAAACAAGGTGGATAAGCCGAACTGCCGCCCGGACGAGGTTCAGGAAGAGGTGTTCGACCTTATGTTCAACCTCAATGCTACAGAGGACCAGCTTGATTTCAAGACGGTTTACGGCTCGGCAAAGCAGGGGTGGATGTCCCTCGACTGGAAGCAGCCTACTGACAATATCACGCCATTGCTCGATACTATTCTCGAAGTGATACCGGCACCGCAGAAAGTGGAAGGCACTCCTCAGATGCTCATATCTTCACTCGAATATTCGCCTTACGTCGGACGTATCGCCGTGGGAAGAATCACCAGAGGTTCCCTGCGTTCCGGCAGCAATATCAGCCTGTGCAAGCGCTATGACATCACGCAGAAGCAGAAAATCAAGCAGCTTATGGTATTCGAAGGCCTTGGAAAGACAAACGTTGACGAAGTGACCTGCGGAGACATCTGCGCTGTAGTCGGAATAGACGGGTTTGAGATAGGTGACACCATCGCGGACTATGATAATCCGGAGGCGCTTCCTCCTATCGCAATAGATGAGCCTACGATGAGTATGCTTTTCACCATCAACAATTCCCCTTTCTTCGGAAAAGATGGCAAATTCGTCACTTCAAGGCATCTTAAGGAGCGCTTGGACAAGGAGTTGGAGAAGAATCTCGCCTTGCGTGTAAAGCCCGGACTGACGGCTGATTCTTTCATCGTCTATGGAAGAGGAGTGCTGCATCTGTCCGTGCTTATCGAGACGATGAGGCGGGAAGGGTTCGAATTGCAGGTCGGCCAGCCTAAAGTGCTCGACAAGACGATAAACGGACAGCGATGTGAACCTATCGAGGAGCTTTCCATCGAGGTTCCGGAGCAATTCGTCGGCGCGGCCATTGAAATAAGCACCCGCAGAAAGGGCGCGCTTATCCATATGGAGCCGAGAGGGGACAGAACCCTTCTTGAGTTCGAAATCCCGACCAGAGGACTGATGGGGCTCAGAAGCAATCTTCTGACAGCATCCCAGGGCGAGGCCATCGTGGCCCACAGGTTCAAGGAATACCAGCCGTTCAAGGGAGAGATAGAGCATAGGAACAACGGCTCTCTCGTTTCTCTGGAGACCGGTCAGTCCATTGCGTATTCAATGAACAAACTGCTCGACCGTGGACGTTTCTTCGTGGATCCTGGCGAGGACATTTACCTTGGACAGGTTGTGGGGGAGCACACACGCGAGCGTGACCTGAATATCAATATCTGCAAGACCAAGAAACTTACTAATGTGCGTGCCGCCGGTTCCGACGAGAAGATAGTTCTTCCTCCGGCCATCAAGTTCTCGCTTGAGGAAGCCCTTGAATATATTCAGGAGGATGAGCTCGTCGAAGTGACACCTCATTTTATGAGAATACGTAAAATACTGCTCGATCCTCTTGCCCGTAAAAGAAATAGCGACAACGAAGATTGATAATACCGAAAAATTTGTTACCTTTGCAACCCTTTAGTATACCAGTCAATATATTGAAGGCCGGCAGAAACCAGTACAAGTGGCATGCTGACGGAGAGTTCTTTGGTATATTCGAGAATTCAGATATAAAGGACGCCGACCTTGACATCGATGTCTGCGTCGATTATGATGACTTCTCCATTGAAGTGAGTTGCAGGATTACAGGGAGCGTTGTCGTGGTTTGTGACAGATGCCTGGAGGATTTGACTCTTTCCGTAGATACGGATTTCGAGGATGACGAGTTCGATGACGTGGATGTTGTGGACCTCAGACAGGATATTTACGATTATGTCTGCATCTCGCTCCCAATGGTACGCACGCACCCTGAAGGGGAGTGCAACCGTGAAACTACGAAATTTTTGAGCAAATAAATATTAAAATAAGTTAATATGGCACATCCGAAACACAAACTTTCAAAGCAGCGCAGAGACAAGCGTCGTACTCACGATTTCGCACCTGTCCCTACCCTTGCTACCTGCCCTAACTGCGGAGCAACTGTGATGTATCACAGAGTATGCCCTGAGTGCGGTTATTACAGAGGACGTCAGATCATCGTCAAGAACGCTGAGTAAGACAGTCCTTGGATTCCCATCCGGTTCCGTAGTTCAACGGATAGAATGGAGGTTTCCTAAACCTTAGATGGCAGTTCGATTCTGCCCGGGACTACAAAGGCGGAGAATTCTACGGAGTTCTCCGCTTTTGCGTTACAGGCGGTGCGGTATTCGTTAAAATTCATTAACTTTGTAAAAAGTTGTGTTATGCCTAACAGTGAAATACAGCAAATAATTCCTATCATTCGGGATTTTTTCAAAAATGAGCCGGTGGAAAGGGCCTTCCTTTTCGGTTCGTGCTCTCGTGGTGAGGAGACCCCTGGCAGCGACATCGATTTGCTGGTGAAATATACTGAAGGCAGCAATTTGTCACTTTTGGACATTTCAAGGCTTATGGTCAATCTC
>JAZLFC010000011.1:0-2915 GCA_045615565.1 Candidatus Cryptobacteroides sp.
GCACAGGAAATTGCAGACGAATTCCTGGAAGCTCTAACAGCAGCGTTCCGCAAGCAGATAGGCCAGGATGCGCAGAACAACGAGGAATATCCGAAGCTGATTACTCAGCAGGCGTATGGCAAATGCTCAACTCTCGCCGAAGAATATCGTGACCGTATCGTGTATGGAGGCAAAGGCAATGCCGATGCCCTCAGATATTCACCGACGGTCATCTATCCGGTGGATATCAACGAAGGCATAGTGCAAAAGGAACTGTTCTGCCCGCTGCTGCCCGTCGTGCCTTTCAGGGACAGCGAAGTCGATGAACTGCTTGACGTTATTGCAGACAGGGAACATCCTCTTGCAATGTATCTGTTCACCAAGGATATGAAGTGGGCTGAGCGAGTGATGGCCTCGCAACAATACGGAGGCGGTTGTATCAATGAGGTATGTGTGCACATGATGGTGAAAGGCGTGCCTTTCGGAGGTGTCGGCCATTCCGGGATGGGAGCCTATCACGGGGAATGGGGGTTCCGCGAATTTACCCACGCATCGACAGTGCTGAAAGGAAGTACCCGCCTGAATCTCTCTTTGAGAGAGCACCCGTACCGTGAGAAGAGAATTCTCTCTTTGCTCCGTCTTCTGGAAAAATGATTAGAGATAGATTCCATCCGTTTAGGCAAAAACAGGACATTTATTCAAAACGAAATAAATGTCCTGTTGTACATCGAGCACGAGAGCTTGCCTCCTCTCGCGTTAAATTATATTCACGCCGCAAATATACTCAATTTTTATCATTGAGCAAATTAGTTGGTGCTGATAAATTAAGAGAGCTGCTACAATAATTTGAGGGAATTCAATATCCTTTCCTGCAATTCTTCCGGCAGGGCCTTTGTCTGCGGTTCTTCTTCGGTGGGGCTGATGACTCCCAGTTTTACGCCCAGGGCCCACATATGACAACGGTCAAGGCTGTTGAAGATGGTCTCATCGGTATTTGCGTTCCAAGTGGGAGCATTGGACCTGTGCATATATCTGCAAAGGTTGTAGATGCCTGTGGCTGCTTCCTTAATGTTTTCGGCTGAAAGGTTGAGATGCATTATTATCTTCCAGAAACTTACCGGCAGATAGACGTTTTCCAGCCATCCGGCTCTCTCGAAAAGCGGTGCGATCTCTTCAACCTTGTACCCGGCAATGCCGCAGCCTATGGCCGTGACGAAGAATTTCAGTTCCTTGTGCTGACGGGCGAATGACGTGAAACGCTCTACGGCCGGCTTGATGTTATCAAGGCCTTCCATTGTAGGGATGGCGTTATCCTGTCAGGGAGCATTCCGGTATTGCCGCCAGTGCACCAGTATTTTTCTTCTTCGGTGTAGAAATTCTTCTCCATGGTAAAACGATGATGCTATTATATCATTTCATGGGACAGTTGTGGCAAAATCCTAGAACAGGTAGTATTCAAGCCTATCTCCTGTAGATTCCATTGTCCTAACAGTTTCCTCTGTTATAACATCTTCCCCCATAATTAGTCCGTATCTGAACTGTTTTCCTGACTCATAAGCCTTCTCCACCCACCTTGATATTTCTGTCCAGTCCGGAGTTATTCCAAGCGTCTCCCTTTGCAGCCTGGTTAAACAGTTATATGAGCCTTTGTCCATAAACAGATTTACGAATTCTATCAAGTCCTGTACGTTAAGCTCGGAAACCTTTGTTGCGTTATGGCTTCTTAAGTAGTCGTATTGTTTGCTGTGTTCCATACTATGAGTACAAATTTACGATTTTCCCGGAAATCATTGCTACCTTTGATGTCACAAGCAATCCCGATAATGTCAAAGATATACGTTGCAAGCAGCTGGCGGAACCAGTATTACACTGAGGTCGTTGACAAACTCAGGGCAGCCGGTCACGAGGTTTATGACTTCCGTAATCCTCCGCAGGGTACGGGCGGATTCCATTGGTCTGACGTGGATGCCGACTATATGAATTGGAATGTCGCCCAGTATCGTGAGGGCTTGAAAAGCCAGAAAGCCGAGCAGCAGTTTGCTAACGATATCGAGGCATTGACCTGGGCCGACACTTGCTTGCTGGTCTTGCCCTGCGGAAGAAGCGCCCACACCGAAGCCGGCTGGATGGCAGGTGCCGGAAAAAGATTTCAAGCACGACATTATGCTTGCACCTGAATGGATACGAAAAACAATCACATCATTATGAAATTCATAGAGCTGGGCAAAGAAGGACAGCGGGACGCAGGTCAGCGATAAACTGCGCAGGGCTGCCTGCTCCTTTGTCCGCGAAAAGTTGCAGTTTGACCTCAGGGACAAGATGATTGAGCAGGGCGTTCCCGCCGGGAAGTTCAGCGTCAATGTTAATATCACGTCTGTCACCACGGTTGACCCGGAAGTTATCAATGTGGAATATGAATCGATTATCGAGGATACATTGCCGGATGCTGCTTTATCTGTATGACATTGTGATGATTATGATGACTCCGGTGGCTGACAGGGCACTTGCTGACAAGGAACTGTTCGCCAGCATCGTGGAGCACAGGCGCAAGTTCATAGGTCTGAAGGGGTTCGACTACTCTACTCTCTGTGCGGAGAAAATCTGCATCACTCCTCCGGAATCGGTGGCTGGAATCAAGCCTTTCTGACGGAGCTTCAGCGGAGGATGAAGGGCTTGACCGCTTTATGAGGTATGTGGTTGATTGTGTATTTTGATTTTAATAATTCTTGAAAGAATCGCGCAAATTATTGGGGCACAAATATGGCTTACACACCAAACAGAAGCATATTTTATAATAAATTTAACCCGGACTATAGATTTATGCAGATATATTTCTTAATTTTGTATTTGAACGGGAGGTAAAACCTCTTTTCAAATCAAAGATGGCTCAAAAAAAAGACTTCCTTGCAACTAGAAAACCGGTTAACTTTTTAGAC
>JAZLFC010000012.1:0-25990 GCA_045615565.1 Candidatus Cryptobacteroides sp.
CATGCAAGACGCCTGTCTTGCACTCTCTTTTACTCGTTGCCTATGAAATTGTAGTCCCTCTAAACGAAAAAACTCATTTATTAGACTAATCAATTTTCTACTTCTTACCTCTAATCTCTCTCAGTATTATCAAAGAACTGTTCCCTTCATTTCGTAAGGGGACGCAAAGGTATAAACTTTTTCTAAACCTGCAAACCTTTTTTTTAATTATTTTCTAAATTTGTAGAAATTAATATCCGGAGTATGCACAAAAGGTGTTAATACAATAACGATTATATAAGATATGAGCGAAAAGACTAATTTCTCCCTTCCGGAGAATGCACACCGCGAACTCAAGCCGGGCGAGCAGTACAAGCCGCTTCTGGGCGCGGACAAGAATTATCCCGAGGTCACCCCTTATTCCGTGACTATGGGTATCATTATGGCCATTATCTTCTCTGCCGCCGCAGCATACCTTGGTCTGAAGGTCGGTCAGGTATTTGAAGCAGCAATCCCTATCGCAATCCTCGCAGTGGGAGTCACAGGGGCCCTCGGCAAGAAAGGCGGCCTCGGACAGAACGTGATTATCCAGTCCATCGGAGCCTGCTCCGGAGTGATTGTAGCCGGAGCCATCTTCACGCTGCCGGCCATTTATATTCTCGGGCTCGACGTAAACTTCATGCAGATGTTCCTATCCTCTCTGCTGGGAGGCGTGCTGGGAGTTCTTTTCCTTATTCCTTTCAGGAAATATTTCGTCCAGGAAATGCATGGCAAATATCCTTTCCCTGAAGCGACAGCCACCACACAGGTGCTTGTCAGCGGAGAAAGCGGGGGTAAAGGAGCCAAGACCCTGCTGATCAGCGGACTCATAGGTGGTATCTACGATTTCGTCATCGCCACTTTCGGAGCCTGGGCTGAAACCTTGAGCACCACGGTCACACACGTGGGGCAGGTGGTTGCAGACAAGGCCAAACTCGTACTCAAGCTCAACACAGGCGCAGCCGTACTCGGTCTGGGGTACATCGTAGGACTCAAATATGCTTTCATAATCTGCTGCGGTTCGTTTCTGGTATGGCTGGTCATCATCCCTCTTATGAATATTTTGTGGGGTGGTCAGGTTATCGACCTTATGGGTACCGGTATCACCCAGACCATAGCCCAGATGTCTCCTGAGCAGATTTTCAAGGAATATGCACGCCATATCGGCATCGGTGGCATCGCGACAGCGGGCATTATCGGCATCATCAAGAGCGCCGGAGTCATCAAGAGCGCAGTCGGACTTGCCACAAGTGAGTTCAAGAGGAAACCGGGTGCAGAGCAGACAAGCGTTGAGCGCACACAGCAGGACATCCCTATGAAAACCGTCGTTTTCGGAATCATTGTCGCCCTGCTTGTGATATTCGCATTTTTCGGCCTCGGGGGAGTTGTCAATAATATATGGCAGGCTCTTATCGGGCTGCTGATAGTTGCGGGGATATCGTTCCTTTTCACAACCGTGGCAGCCAATGCAATCGCCATAGTCGGATCAAACCCTGTCAGCGGCATGACCATACTGACTCTCATTATCACGGCCCTCGTGCTCGTGGCTGTCGGCCTCAAGGGTGAAGCCGGGATGGTGGCCGCAATGATTATCGGAGGCGTGGTATGCACGGCCCTTTCAATGGCCGGAGGCTTCATCACCGACCTCAAGATAGGTTACTGGATAGGCACCACTCCTGCAAAACAGGAAACCTGGAAATTTGTCGGAACCATTGTGGCTGCCGCCACGGTGGGCGGAGTGATGCTTGTACTGAACAAGACTTACGGCTTCGTCGGTGAAGGAGCGCTCGTAGCCCCGCAGGCAAATGCGATGGCTGCAGTCATACAGCCTATGATGAACGGAGGCAACGCTCCCTGGCTTCTCTACGGCATAGGCGCCGCAATTGCCATCATATTGAATTTCTGCAAGGTCCCTGCCCTGGCATTCTGCCTCGGAATGTTCATACCGCTTGACCTCAACCTTCCGCTGCTCGTGGGCGGAGCCATTTCCTGGTTCGTCAGCACCCGCAGCAAGGACAAGGAGGTCAACAACGCCCGTCAGGAGAAAGGAACTTTGATTGCCAGCGGATTCATCGCAGGCGGTGCGCTTATGGGAGTGGTCAGCGCCGTACTGAAGTTCGCCGGGGTCGATCTTTGGCTTACAAACTGGAATACAGTGACTGCAGGCGGTTCTACACCTGCAGAAATGATAGCGATTGTTCCGTTCGCGGGACTGGTACTCTACACAATCTTCGCCTGCCTTAAGAAAGATTCTTAGGCAGCGAAGAGTTTGAGTATATTGAGAATGACTGCAGATGCTTTCTGCATTGATTCGACAGGCACCCATTCCATCTTTCCGTGGAAATTGAGTCCGCCTGCGAATATGTTCGGACAAGGCAGTCCCATAAATGACAGATTTGCACCGTCGGTACCACCCCTGATAGGCTGGATGCGAGCCTTTATGCCCTCCATCTCCATTGCCTTCACAGCCTTCTCCACTATGTGGTAGTGAGGCTCTACCTGCTTGCGCATATTG
Organism: Candidatus Cryptobacteroides sp.; assembly: GCA_045615565.1. GTDB lineage: Bacteria > Bacteroidota > Bacteroidia > Bacteroidales > UBA932 > Cryptobacteroides. The sequence goes on from JAZLFC010000012.1 coordinate 2,534, forward strand.
TAATACTGGTGCTTTATCTCGACTGAGGCGGTGAGGGCGCCGTAGCGTCTGTTGATTTCATCCACGCACTGCTGCATAACGGCCTTTTTCTCCTCATATTTCTCCATGCTGTGATCGCGGATGATGTATGAGAAGGTCGCTTCCTCGACCGTGCCGCTGAATCCTATGATATGGAAGAATCCCTCATATCCCTCGGTAAGTTCCGGCTTTTGGTCTGCAGGGAGCAGTGAATTGAGCTCCATACCTATGCGTATGGCGTTTTTCATTTTGCCTTTCGCATATCCGGGGTGAACGTTGCGCCCCTGGATATGGACTGTAGCAGCCGCAGCGTTGAAGTTTTCAAACTCAAGTTCTCCGACTTCTCCGCCATCCATCGTGTATGCATAGTCCGCTCCGAATCTTTCAACGTCGAATTTTGCCACCCCGCGCCCGATTTCCTCATCAGGGGTGAATCCGATGCGGACTTCGCCGTGCTTGAACTCAGGATGCCCGACAATATACTGCACCGCATCCATTATCTCCGCCACTCCCGCCTTGTCATCAGCGCCGAGAAGGGTAGTTCCATCAGTCGTAATGATGGTCTCCCCTTTATGCGCAAGTATCTCCGGGAACTCTTCCGGATCAAGTTTCAAGCCCGGTACTCCCTTGAGCTCGATTGCTCCTCCGTCATAGTTCTCAATTACCTGAGGCTTGATATCGGCTCCGCTAGCGTCCGGAGACGTATCCACGTGAGCGATAAAGCCAACCGCAGGGACTGCTTTGTCAACATTGGACGGGATTCGGGCCATTACGTAACCGTACTCGTCCACCGACGCTTCCACGCCCATGGCTTTCAGCTCACTGCAGAGCATATTCAGAAGATTAAACTGCCTGACAGTTGAAGGCTGTGACTCTGATTCTTCAGATGACTGCGTGTCGACTGCGACATAACGCAGGAAACGGTCCTTTAGATTTTCCATATCATTTGATTTTGCTTTTTCTCATTTCTTCCCTGGCCTTGCGCTTCTCGTATAAGCGGACATACTTTTCCAACCTGGCTTTCTCCCGGTTTTCGCGTCTTCTCATAGCGATTACCTGCCGCCTGGTTTTTTCTCTTTTCTTCATCTGTTTTTTATCCGCCTTTGCCTGGTTCTTTGCAGCATCAAGGGAATCGAGGTAAGCCCAACGGGCCTCTTTCAGGGAGTCCTTGAGTGCATAGATACTGTCTCTTTCCGCTTTCTTCCTGGCCCGTTCTTCAATTCTAGGGTCAATCACCGCCGGGACCGGTGACACAACGGTGGTATCCGCGGCAACAGTATCAGCGATGACGGTGTCAGAGACTGCAGCTGCGACAGTGTCAGCGACGACGGTATCAGCGACAGCAGCGGCAACAGTATCAGCAATGACGGTATCAGCGACAGCAACGGCGACAGTGTCGACCGCTACCTGTTCCTCAACCGCCGGTTTCGGCAGCTTTTTCAAAGAATCACGTACCTCAAGCTGCCTGTACAGGCTCTCAATGTGACCGGGGAAATATATGTCAGTCTGATTGAACACCGTGCGCGGATGAGACGCATATTCTTCTCTCTGGCTGGCACGAATCTGCAACGGGGTGATGTCATTCTTTCCTTTCGGCCGGCTTTCGTTCTTCCAATTGAAACCCTTCATCCTTTGTTTGTCCTTTGGAAGCTGGGCTACGGGGTAAGCGTCATTGTTAGGGGAATCGTAATAATACACCTGGTTCACTTCTCCATCCACAAGAATGGCCGAAAGCATCTTGCTTGTCACAAGGTTGACAGTTGCCAGATGGTCGTTCTCCTTCAGGAAGAACATGGCATCCGCACCTCCAAGAGCGTCAAAACGCCTCAAGGCCGACGTAGAATCAAAGTATGCCATTACTTCCGCGCCTCTGATCTGATCGAATAAGAGAGAATCCTCCTGATTGATGATAAACGCATTTGACATCAGGTTAGCCCTGTCGACACCGCCTCCCGCCACAAGCACGAACAGACTGTCTGAAGAATACTGCCTGCTTCCTTCATTCCATACTATGGGATTTTCGTAAAACCTCGCAATGGAATCAAGGTCATTATAGTGCATCAGTTCGCTGCGGACCTGCATATCTTTTCGGAATATCCTGACATTTCCCTGTCCCGTGGCAAACCCTATCTTCGTAGTATCAGGGACCTCCTGTATTTCAGGCTCGGAATCAGACTCGGAATCAGACTCAGGTTCAGCTTCGGGCTCAGGTTCAGCTTCGGGCTCAACCTGATCTTCCCCTTCAGGTTCTTCGAGCGATTCCGGAGCAATCTTCCCTTCTTTTGCAGCTTTCTCCGAGTTTTTCGACGCGGCTTCAGACGCATCCCGGGCGGCCCGCTCCCTGTACTCGGTGACAGGATCCACGTGTATGTTTTCTATCCTCGTTTTCGCCGCATCTATCTCTTCCTGTCCGATATCGCATTTCCTGACAGAACGATAAATCAAAGTATCAGCCCCCAGATATACCGTATCTTCTTTTTCGGTGCCTCGGTCCGTGATGAGAGCGACCGCTGCATTCCTTCTGAGCGTGACCGTGGAGACGGTATCCTGATACAGGATATAATCCGCCAATGCCGCCGAACTGTGCAGGCTGTCCTGAACCTGGGCGTTGCCCAGAAGAAGGACTTCCCCTATTCCCCTGTAGACATAAAGAGAGTCTGTCCAGGCTTCCTGGTCCCTGGTTGTCGCATGCACCCTGTCATTGAAGAAAAACACTTCGTTGTCCCGGTCATACCAGCCCCTGTTGGCAGACATCATATTGTCATCATTCCAAAAATCGACATAGTTGGTGAATATGACTCTGTTCTGCTTGGAATCGTAGTCCAGCCCCTCCGTCTTGATAAACGTGGTGTCCGTGTACATATTGACGTTCCTGCGGAACGAGAAAAGCTTTATCCTGGAATCGTATGACCCGTCAATGCTCTCAATGATCTGGCCATCCTTGCTGCACATCGCGGCACCATTGAAGAAAACCGCCACACTGTCCTTTGTGTTGTAATCCAGACAGCGCGTCCTCAGGATGTTGTTTTCTTTATTTTTCAGTTCCACCACACTGCCCCTGAACTCCGCCTTGTCCTCATCGATATAGTAGTCAAGCTTGTCGCTGACCAGCGAGGTCTCATCCTGAAGTATCTGGACATTACCCACCGCATTGATAACTTTCAGGTCAACGTTCCAGTTTGCAGTATCGCAGATCAGATATGTTCCATTGTGCAGGAATGTTGCGTCATAGGCCTTTCTGTAATTGGTGCCGAACTCCTCTTCGATATGCAGAGAAGAAGCCTTTACCAACCTGATGAGACTGTCCTTCCGCTCAGTATTGTCCTGGGCAGAAACAGGCATCACGGCCAGCACGGCCGCCAGGGCCGCTATCAGTCTTTTTTGAATTTTTCCTGCCATCCCTCGCGGGAGAAGTTGCAACCCTTGAACAAAGGATCGATGGTGATGTACGTACTTTTAATCTTCTCGTCAATAAATGACATTAACGCTTCCTGCTGCTTGGCCATCTGGACTTCTCCAAGCAGCTCGGTATAGTCGTTCTCAAACGATGCGGCGTGAGCCGGCACTATTTTGTCGAGCCTGACTATTTTGTAGACAAGGTTTCCGTCCCTGCCCTCATTGTCCAGCGACTCTATAGGGCCCGATATCTGTCCCTCTTCCAGCTCGGCCACCGCAGCATAATCCTGAGGTTTGATCTGGTCAATCTCAAAATAAGCGGAACCGGTATTCGGATCCGACATCTGGCCCCCGTTGGTCCTGGTGGCGGGATCCTGAGAAAAGAACATTGCCGCAATCTCAAACGTAAGCTCGGTAGTGTCTATGACATTTTTTATGCTGTCCAGCTGATTGAAAGCCTTGGTCCTGTCCTCAGCAGTGTAGCTCGGCTTCATCAGAATATGCCTTGCATTGAACATATCTCCCTTCTTCTCGATGACTTCGATAATATGGAAGCCGTCAGGCGTCTCAACTATCTGAGATATCATCCCCGGCTTCAACGCCATAGCGGCATCGGAAAAAGCGGGCCAGAAAATGGACTTGGAAGCCATTCCGAGTTCTCCGCCCTTCCTGGAACTGCCGGGGTCCTCCGAATAGAGACGCGCGAGAGTGGAGAATTTTTCTCCGTTGATGATTCTTTCGCGAAGTGAAAGAAGACGCTCACGCACAGCCATCGCGGCAGCCTCCCTGTCAGGATACACACAAATCTGGCTCATCTTGTATTTGATCGGTATCATCGGCAGATTTTCCGTGTCCACGGTATCCATATACTGCTTGACGTCATATGGGGTCAGTTCCGGAACGCCTTTGACGATTTCCTGCTGTTCCTGCTGCGTAAGAGTCATTTCTTCGAGCTGTTTCTGCCATTCCTGGCGCAGTTTGTAAACAGGCTTCTTGAAATACGCTTCCACCTGGTCGTCTCCGCCCAAAGCCGTACGCACCTGATCGAGCCGCTGTGTCAGCTGGGCCTGCACCTGGTCCTGGTTCACGGCAAGAGAGTCAAGCCTGGCCTGCATCAGGAAAAGCTTGGACTGCATCATCTGCTCCAACACTTCACAACGGATGTTCTTGTCCGAGGCATAACCTTCACTTCTCACCATCTGTATCTCCGCCTCAAGGTCGGAGACTGTGATCAGTTCATTGCCTATGACAGCTATGGACTTGTCGATAAGTCCGCCCTGATATTTTTGGGCAGATGCCGGAATCTGCAACAAAATAAGAGCAAATGCCGCTACTGTTTTCGTAATACTTTTCATCCTAATAAATAACCAGTTGTTTATGGGCCAGCGCATCCTGCAGCAAGTCCTGTTCCAAAGTTGAAAGCAATTCGTGTTTTCTCGCATTCAGAATCATGTCACGTATCCGGTCCCCGCAAAATTCCAGCGGGGCTTCACTGCCGGCGGGCACGATGTCCAGGACGCAGGCTATCCTTGATTCTCCGGGATTGGACAACTCTATTTTCCTGTCTTTCATTCCGGAAAAGACTTCCGGATAATCCATTCCGAACTCTTTGGCAAATGCCGAAGCGTCAACCCATTCCGATGAACAATCGCTGTACTTTATTGCAGAATTCCTTGCGAGGCTGTCCAACAGATAAACATCATCCGGATCAGTCGTTCCCAACAGTTTCTTTATAAGGTCGGCATCCGCGGAACCTCTGGACAGCCAGACAAACCTGTACTTCAGCACCGGCCTCTGGAGGGTGAGCATTGTCTTGTGCTCCTGATAATAGTCCTTGATCTGCGACTCCGTGATAAGAGTGTCCAGCCTGTCATTGACATAGTGTTGCTCATATCTGAACTTTATGAGCGAGCGGGTGTATTCCTCAATCTCGGAAGCGACGTCTTTTTCCTGCTTGGACAAATTTCTGTCAGCCACTTCGGCATACAGGATTTCGGTCGCCCATGAATTGACATATCTCATTGTCATATTCACACTGTCCTCGACAGAGATGTTTGCAGGAAGGCACCTGTTTACTTCCGACCTGTACAGTCTGTGCTTCCCTATCCTCGCGACGAGCTGGTCATCATGGATCAGTGAAGACACGAACTCGCACGAAGACAATGTGAGAATCATGATGATAGAAGGTATGATAAATCTTCGCATAACCTACAAAGTTAGCAAAAAACTATTTTAGTTCATTCCCGCAATGGCCATGATTATTTCATCAATTATCCCCGAAAGCCTCCCCTGCGGATCCACTACGTTGTTTGTCATCAGCGAGAACGCTATCGTTTCCGTTTCATCCCCTCCGGACGGCAGGATATATCCGGAATAACAACATACTCCGTTCATTGAGCCGCTCTTCATATAAATCCTCTTTTTCATATCTTCCGGAGCCTTGCGCAGCCGTATGGCCAACGTCCCGGAGCCAGGCTGAGGCAGGGACTTCAGGAAACAGTCGAAAACCCCGGTCGAGTGCATGGTTTTAAGGAAGGACACGAAGTAAGCCGGAGACACATAGTCTTTCCTTGACAGCCCGCTTCCGTCATAGAGCTGAATGTTCCCGCGTGTCGGGAGGCCCAATTTTTCCAGGGCGTCAAGCACGGGGACATAGCGGTCGGACATCAGCCTGTACAAAGTTTCAGCATAGAAGTTGTCGCTCAGACAGTTCGTCTCTCTGATTATTGCCGAAAGCGGAATGGAACGGGATGATCCGAGAAGGATGATGGAATCGCGCACCGCCATACCATCCGGCCCGCCGGACAAGCATTCTCCGGTGACAGGAAGTCCTTTCTGCACAAGATATTGACTGAAAGCGACTGCGCAAGTGTCTTCGGGTGCCGGCTCGGCTATGAATCCCATTGTGAACAGATGTCTGTAATCTCTGACGTTTTTCTGGAAATTCAAGCCTCTCGGCACCAGGGCATCTCCACATTCCAGATCTTCATACTGCCAGGACTTTTCAATCCCTCTGTCTCTGAGATAACGCGAATCGGCGATTATCCTTCCTTTTATCTCCGAGATTCCGGCTTTGTCAAGAATCGCTTTCCAATTGCGGAAAACGTCCTCCACCCTTGCCCGTACTCCGATAGTCGGGTCCGCGCCTCCCATTATGTACAGATCTCCTGTCAAAGAGCCATTCTCGATTTTCCCGGTATACCCTATTCCCGTCTCAAAGCGGTAATCGGCTCCGAGTGTATTCAATGCCGCTCCGGTAGTAAGCAGTTTCGCATTGGAAGCGGGAATCATCCTTTGTGAAGAATTGAACGCCGCGACAGTGTCTCCCTTCATATTGACAACCATCACTCCCCACACTGAAGAACGCAGGGGCTCTTTTTCAGACAATGTCAGCAGTCTCGATTCCAGAGAATTCTGCGCGGAAAGCGGAACGGCCGCCATCAATGCCGTGGCAGCAAAAAGGCCGCGAAGAATCGCGGCCCTGCATATCTCTCTATACTTCACTACTCAGCTTCTTTTGCAGCAGGTTTCTTGGCTGCAGGTTTCTTTGCAGCAGGCTTCTTCTCTTCAGGCACATCTTCCTTGACCGCAGACTTCACTGCCTGGCTGAGCTGCTCGTACAGTGCATCGGTCTTCTGGAGAAGTTCCTTGCGGAGATTGAGGAAATATACCTTCTTTGAGCCTTCAATATTCTTAGCGTTCACTTTAGCTTTGAATTCGTTGTAGGTAGCGACAGCCTCGTCAAGAAGGTTCGCTATGCTATCTTCTGAAGCGTTTGGATTCACTGTGGCAAAAATGGAGCAATCCTCTGCAAATGCGCTCAGTACATACTCGATGTCTTTCTTAATATCTCTGAGATTCATAATATTGTGTTTGTTTGATTTTCAGTCCGGCAAATATACGCAATTTTTCTATTGTATGAAATACCAACTGTTCGTACGTATATCGCTTATCCCGTTGTTCTCTCCCACATGCCCCAGCACACGCCTTACTGCAATTGGCTTTCTTTCATAGAAATCCGGTTCACCTTCCACCAGCGAGCTCACCCTTACGAGCTGGGATGAATGTATTATCCGTCCTCCGCCTATGTACAGGGCGACATGCCCGGCCTTCAAAGGAGTATCTTCCGTCTGTGGAGTGCCGAAAAACACAAGGTCGCCTGCCTGCCATTCTTCCATATCAAGGGAGACTTCAAAACCGGCACGGACCTGCTGGTTCGCATCCCTCGGAAGAAGTATGCCGTGCATAAAATACACGTTGCGCGTGAGTCCGCTGCAATCAACTCCCTTGAAAGAAGTGCCTCCCCACATATATGTGCTCCCCAGGAACTTGTACGCAAGGGAGATTATGCTCTCCGGCGTCTGCTCCCTGCTGGACGCCCATTCTTCCATATCCCGGACATCCGATGCCCTGACCCAGCCTTCCTGACCCGAAGGGAGAAGTACCTGATGCCATGTCCCCGATTTTTCCGCAGTCTTTCGGAGAATATCTCCCATAACAAGATCACAGATTCTCTGAGAGGTTTCGGAAGGTTTTGAATAGACATCCGCAATCCCGGCCGTACAAATGCACTTCGGCGCGGCAAGATATTCAGCCAGCTGCCTGTCATCCATTTTAACCAGCTGGAGGTCATTTATCCAGCCTTTATATGCAGGCTCGAACGCCGTCACATGATGCCAGTATCTGTCCGTGCTGTCAATCTGCACCACTGCACCCATCAGAAGCTGCGTGTCCAGTCCGGACTCATAATCCGGCGCGTTTCTGAGAAATCCCGTAGCAAGGCCTACAATGGCCCATATCATTTCCAGCACCGCCTTCATAATCAATCAGGTCAGGCACTAATATCCGAACAGCTCCTCTATAGGAACGACGGTGACCTTGCCGAATTTTTCCAGAGCCTTCATATCAATGTCGCTCTCACGTCCGAGAATCACCGTCCTGAATTTGCGGCCCTTTATCACTTCCTGCTGGAACTTGACAACGTCATCGATGGTGTAGTTCCTGACCTTGGCATAGACGTCTCTGTTGATGTCGTAGTCAAGGCCCAGCTTTTCTGCCTTCTCGTAGGCCTCCAGCACTGCGCTTCTGGTCGTACGCTCAGTACGGTAGGTAGAAATCAGTCCCTCCTTGGCAATCCTGAACGAATTCTCCGATACAGGCATTTCATTGATGATTTCATCGAAAGCCGTCATAGCGTCAATGACCTTATCATTCTGAGTCTTGATGGCGGCCTGGAAGAGACAATTGTGATCAGTATCGGAAGGAAGTATATATCGTGCGGACGCGCTGTAGGCAAGACCGCGAGCCTCCCTCATTTCCTGGAAGACGATGGCATTCATACTTCCTCCGAAGTATTCGTTGTACATTCTGGCCGCCGGTACCATCGCCGGGTCATAGAACTCCCCGGTATTGGAAATGGAATAAAGAACGACCTGGTTCGCATCGAAAGGAACAACGAAAACCTCATTCTCCTCAGGAACCACATACCTGTACGGGTTGCCCTTGACAACAGGCTCGAGCACCTCCGGACAATTGTGGACTTCGTTTATCAGTTCTACGAAATCGTCCGCTTCCATCGGTCCGAAATAGACTATCCTATGTTCCTTTGAGAAGAGAGCGTGGATTACGTCCAGAAGTTCCTGATCGGAAATGGCTGCGATTTCCTCGTTGCTCAAGACATTGTTGTCAGGGTTGGATGGGCCGTAGCGTCCATAGGAAAGGAGACGGTTGGCACAGCTTGTCTGGTTGGCCTTGGCGTTGATTCTGTCGTTGAATTCATCAGCCTTCATCAGGGCAAGAGCTTCAGGATTGGCCTGGGCATCCGCGATGAGCGACTCCATAGTCCGGATTGCATTCTTCATATACTCTCCGAGCCCGACCATCATCACCGCCGTATTCTCTTCGTCACAGCCTATCATAAACTTCACTCCGTCCTTATAGAACTCCGCCATTATCTGGTCGGAACTCATGGTTGAAGTCCCGACATAGTCAAGATATCTGCACGCGAACGGAAGAATCCTGTCTGCAAAACTGCCTGTCTCGAAAGAGATGGTAAACTCATAGAGGTCGCTGGTCGTATTCTGCTTGTATAGAATTTCGATTCCGCTCTTGGCCTTCAGCACCGACATATCCCTGTCAAAATCAACGAATACCGGCTCGATTGGTTTCACTGCCGCAATTTCAGCCTGCATAGCCTGCAAATAGGCGCTGCTGGTGTCACGATTGGTAAAGATAGGCGTGATTGACGGTTTGTTGATTTTCTTCTCGAAAGGATCCTTGCCCTGATGCTTGTTGACACGGACATAATTGTCCCGGAAATACTCGTTGGCGAAACGGATAATGTCTTCTCTTGTTACAGAAGATATTCTTTCCGGTTCCGTCACGAAATCCTCCCAAGGAGTATTGTTGACAAATGACTCGACTGCAGCGTGCGCCACGGCTGTCTGCATATCAAGCCTCAAGGCACGGCGCAATTTCATTTCAGTAATGGTTGATGCAAGCAGGTCGTCGTCGAACTCCCCACGTTTGATTTTCTCGATCTCGGCAAGGAGCATATCGCTGACTTCGTCAAGTGACTGGCCGGCTTTTGCACCTCCCAGAAGGTAAAACATATTATAGTCCGTCCTTTTGCTGAGAGAAGCATAGGTATAGAGAGCTTTCTGCTGCTGGTTCAGGTCAATGTCAAGCAATCCGGCCGTGCCGTTGTAAACCATATTGTTGAATACATCCAGAACGGCAAGATCCTCAAATGTCGCTCCCGGGAAACGCCAGCCGATCATAACGTTCGGAGCCTCGTTGCCGTAGACATCCTTTGTGATATGAGCCTCAATGGGTTTTTCCGGTTCATATTCCTGAGTCTTGAGGTCTTCATTGGGTTTCAGGGCAGAGAAATACTTGTCAATAATCCTGATGGTCTTTGAAGGGTTGAGATCCCCCACAAGTATGATGGCCATATTGTTCGGCACATACCACTGGTCGTGATATTTCTTCACGTTCGTAATCGACGGATTCTTCAGGTGCTCCGGAAGACCGATAATGTCAACCTTGTACGGATGATGCTCGAACAGGCCGTCATTCAGAGCGCTCAGCGCTTTGTTCTGATCGGACACGACGTGCATGTTGTATTCCTCATAAATCGTCTCAAGTTCAGTGTGGAAGCCGCGCAGGACAACGTTCTGGAAACGCTCCGCCTGAATCTTCGCCCATGCGTCCACCTGATTTGAAGGAATGTTCTCGACGTAACAGGTCACGTCATAGTTGGTATACGCATTGGTTCCCGTCGATCCCAGCGAAGACATAAGTTTGTCATATTCGTTAGGAATCGCAAGCTTGGAAGCCTCATACGAGATGGAGTCGATCACGTGATAGATTGCAGCGCGGGAGGCTTCGTCTTCCGTCTTGCGGTACTCTTCAAAAAGAGCCTCTATCTGATCCAACATAGGCTTCTCGAGCTCATAGTTCTGAGTTCCGAACTTGTCGGTACCCTTGAACATAAGATGCTCGAAGTAGTGGGCAAGACCTGTAGTCTCCCTCGGATCATTCTTGGAACCGACCCTGACAGCAATCTGGGCGTCAATTCTCGGAACGTCCTTGTTGACTATCATATAAACTTTAAGACCGTTGTCAAGAGTGTAGATTCTTGTATCAAGCGGGTCTCCGGAAACGGATTCGTACTTGTACCCGCTACAGGATGCAGCCACAATGACGGAGGCTGCAACGAATATTGTCTTTGATAAAAACTTCATATTTGAAAATCAGAAAATGAAGCCAACCGTAAAGTCGGCTATGTTCCTGCCGTTCATCTGCTCATTGTCCGTCTTGAGCATATTTGCCCTTGCCCTCGCGAAAAGGGTTTTGTCCCCGGAAATCCTGAATGCTATCTCATAGTTCAGCCCGGCAAGGAAGTAGCTGGCACTCTGATATGAAAGCTCGTGAGGGAAGTAATCGGTGACAATCGGCGTATTGGCTGATACGCCCTGATAGTTGTAATTTGAATCAAGGCCCAGGCAATAGCCTGCTTGGGCTCCCAATATCATTGAAACCTTTTTAATGAAGAACTGCTTCTTCCCGTGAAGTTCTGCGTACAGGTGTGAACAACTGTAGCTTGACTCGGGAATGAGATATCTGTCATTCCTTGAATAGAAATCCGCTTCAACCCCGACCGCCCAGTTGTAGCTGTCGTGGCCTTTCCGCGTCAAATCATATGAAACAGCCGCTTCAATATGAGAATACTTGCTTTTGACATTCTCAGCTACGGTCTCGTATGCCTGGACTTCGTAATCTTTGTTGAACACCTGGACATATTCGATTCCGTCAGTGCTCTTCATCGAGCCTGAAGCGACAAGAGAATGAAGGAATCTGTCGCTTCCGCCTATCATCTGTATTTTCCCTCCGAGGTCGGTTCTCCTGGTGGCACCGATTGCTTCGGGTCTGTTTGGAGTGTGAGAAAAATCCCAGACTCTCATATTGCCGTACACGTCGGCCAATATTCTGAATGAATCGTTGACAAAACCGTACTGGAGGCTTGCCCCGTACTGGTTCTTTTTGTCAAACACCTGCCCTACTCCGGTGGTAAGGAGAGAAATGACAGTTGCTTCGCTGTTGCCAAGTCCGCGAAGGATGTATGCGGCCTTCGAGTTCATATAGGCGTTGTTTATCGGGGTCATCCTCATATTCCCCCCTTCATATTCAAGCGCAATCCCGACATAGCTTTTGCCAAGCTTCAGGAGAGCTGCAGGCCTCACAAGAATGCCGTATTCGCTGCCATAGCCTCGAGGGTCTATCTGCTTCGCTCCGCTTTCCGTAAAATACCGCGCCTCGAGGCCGAAGGCCACCCTGTCCCGGAAGAACGGGGTGGAAGCCTTCATTTCGAGGTCATATTTCTGTTTCTTCCACCAGCTGAGTTCCCTGTCGGCAACAAAGAAAGGATTGTCTTCGTCAAGGTTCAGGAACATCGCATTGTACCTTGTGTCCCGCTGCGTGATGTTGCTGTACGTAAACTTTCCCCAGACCTGCCCTTTCCACAGAGAAGTCGCGCCTTCAACGCTGATGTCAAGATTGCGGTCGTTTCCGTCAGTATATTTTCTATATTCCCCTTCAGATATGTAATACTCCGCACCGATGACTTCAAAAGGAGCTACCGATGTTGCCGTCATACCTGCAGCATTGCTGGAATTGAACCAGACGGCGCTTGCTTTTTCCATTTCAAGCGCGGCCGGGGACTGCCCCCTCAAAGGGAGCGTCCCGAATGCCAGCGCTATGATAATGGCGGGTAAATATCTTCTCATTAGAGACCTCTTCTGATTGCCGGTGCCGGATTGGCTACGAAATCGTTGCTGGAGTTGTTGGTATCCATAAAGCCTTCGCTGATGTCGGAACCGTTCTTGAATTTGCGGCTGAAGCTTACGCTAGTGTGATCGTATCTTGTCATTGTGAGAGGATACCCCGGAATCGGTTCGTACTCGATTCCCTCAGTCATATATACGGCACCGCCGTCAATTGAAGCCGGCAGACGCTTGAATTCAATCTTATCAGCTGTATTGATAGCCTCAACACCGTCAACAACCCAGGAAACAGGAATCTCCTTGCACTTGTCATCCTTTCCGACAGGTGATACGAAAGTCGAGTTGTCAATGCTTCCTTCAGGGTTGAAGAGAATCATTGCAGGACCCATTACTGTAGGGAGATAACGGTCGGCTCCATTACCTAACTGACCGAACTTGAGAACCATATTAGGGATATTGACATTGTCGGTATAGATGTTCTGGTTCTCTACGAAGAACTCGAAATCTGCAGAAGAGAGGTCGAGGGACCCATCGATTTTCTTTGTGTGGTCGATAGGAACTGATGCAACTACGACAGACTTGCCGGCAGGAATCTTATACTGATTGCCGCTTCCCGGGAACTGCCAGATGACAGGACAATAAACATAATCCTTTGCGTCCCTTCCACCGTCAAGCTCCCAGCTGTATGTTTCAGTAGCAGTGGTAGGTGCAACGTGGGCGATGCAAAGGCCGTCAAGATAAACGTCGGTGCTGCTGTTGTTGAAAATCTCGAAGAAATTGTCATCCCTGTATGGAGTTGACGCGCCTTCCTCCTTGTAACCTGAAGGACCTGTATAGTAGATTTCCTTGAAAAGCAATGCTGTCTCCTTGGACACGTTAAGAACTATTTCAACATTCTGCCCTTCCTGTGTAATGGCACAGGCGACTGCAGATCCGCTGAAATTATAAATGCGTCCACCGAAATCCGAAGCGCCGAATACGCTGATGCTGTAATTGCCGGCAATCAGGCCTGATACCGTTACCGATGATCCTGCTGCAGCCACTGTCTGGTCAAAAACTACTGTTCCATCCTGGGAAGTAACCTTGACACTGAATTCCGAAGGCATCGGGATGCCCGCCTCAGAAGAGCTCAATACAATGTTTGCAGAGAAAGTCTTGGCTTCCTGTGTCTTGTTGCACGCTGCAAACCCTATTGCAGCAATTGCAAGAATAACTAAATACTTTTTCATGGTTGATTAATTATTTATTGATTATTTGATATTGACTTTCAAGTCGAACCCGAAAAACAGGGTATTGTCGGAAAGCAGGGTGAACGTCTTGCCCGGATCCACCTTGGATTTGTACTGAGGCCTGTTGTTCAGGAAATTGTTCGCAAAAAACGATGCTGTCAGCCAGTCCCCTATTTCCTTGGAAATATTGATATTGAAGAATACCGTAGGGAAATAGTCCTCTGCGGTGAACCTGTTGCCCGGGAACGTCCCGCCTTTGAGATATTTGTATTCAGGAGTGTCCGCCAGACTGTAATCGTAATCCCGGATGATTCCGTCCCTGCAGGAAATCCATCTGGAAATGACGGTGTCGTCGTCGACGTTGGACTCCATCCAATATTTTTCCATCCAGTTCACCTGGGAGATCACTGATATGACGAAACCGAGTTCCGGAATATTGTGCGTGATTCTGAAGGTTGTCAGGAACTTGTCCTTCGCATTTGTGTATCTGCCTCCCTCGTATACTATCAGGTCCCGCTCTATCGTATTGTTGTTGTCCTTCTGGACCGTTTCTCCCATATCCGTGTATCTGGACTGGATGTATGCACCGTTAAGGTAGAACGAAGTCCTGATCGCATTGATTCTTCCGAAATCAATCTCATATTCGATACCCCTGTCCACCGTCCTGATTGTATTCATAGGCGCGTTGTAGCCCAGGAATATGTTGTAGGTATTGTCATACTTGGGGCTGTACCCTCCCTTTCCGTCAGGGACAGCAAGATACCTTGCGAACTGCGCCAGTTTGTATGTATCCGAACTGCGGCTCATATTGTATCCGTTGTCCATACGGTCATCGAATCCCGTTATGGAAACGGAAAATCTGTCGAACAGCCTGAAATCCAGCCCGGCCTCAATTCTTCTGAGTGTCGCGATTTCCAGATCCCTGTTTTCGGTGTTGAAGGTGCGCACTGTCCCGACATTGACTTTGTCATCAGGGCTGATGTAATTGGAAATGTTGAAATAAACCGGTTCAGGATAAAGGTACATAACTGTAGGGGCCTTGGCATTTACTCCCCATCCGAAACGGGCCGTTACCACTCCCGGGACAATCTCTACGGACGAGTTGATTCTAGGGGAAATCACGCTCTTGCCGTTGATATTGTCATACCTGGCCCCTATCTTCACGTTCAACTCGTTCTTTCCGCAAATCAAATGGCGATAGCTGTCTTCGGCAAAAACGCCGAACTGATTGACAAAAGGAATGTCCTTGTACGCCCTGGTCCTGTAGGATGCATAGTTCTCAGCACCCATATATGACGGAGGAGTTTCTCCCCGGAACACCTTTCCCTCTCCAAGGTTGCCGTCGGTCTTGAAATCGGCACCTATGAGTATATGGTTGTTGATGTTTCCCCACTTTTTATTGAAATCCATCTTGATCTGACCGAAGGCATTGATTTCGTCTCCGAGCAGTTCGTATGCCGTAAGGCCCTTGCTGATGAAGTAGATGCTCTTGTCCATATCACCCGCAGGAATATTCGTGATCTTCCTGCCGTCCACGTCATAGACATCCATTCCGGGAACGTTTGAGGCTACGGCTCCGTCTGTAAGAATGGTCGTGTAAAGCTGTTTGTCCCCGTTGAAATTGGACTGGTAGTACTGATACTTGTCGGCATAGGATGCAGACAGGGTGTATTTTATGGTTTTTAGCCAGCCTTTGTCTATTGAAATGGTACCGTTCGTGTTGAATCTGACGTTTTTTTCCTTCCCGTCTGCGGCTACGTTGTTCATCATATCATCAGGGTTCGGCTCGGTGGTGTCTTTGTTCAGGCCCAGGGTAAGCGACGTGGAGGTTGAAAACCTCTCGGCAAAGGTCTTTGACCAGGACGCCCTGAGGTTGAGTCTCTGATAATAAGAATAGGCCTGGTATAGAGATGCGGTGCTGTAGGCATAGTCAGCCGCCATATTCAGGATGCCGGCCTTCTCTCCCAATGAGAAGCCACCGGACGCGGCCGCCTGATAGGTGTACGGATTGGCCTTTACCCGGACGCTCACAGGCTCGCGGCCGGCCTTGGAATGTACGATTACCGCTCCTGAAGTAAGGTCTCCGTACTCCACGGACGGAACACCGCGGATGACTTCCACGGATTCTATGTTGTCTGTGGAAATGCCTCTGGCGTCAAGTCCGCCCTGTGTCGAACCGCTTGCGCCTTCGATTGAAGGAGAAAGTGCCTGAAGATTTGCGTTTGCCGATACAGGTGCCCCGTCCACGATGATGGAGGTGCCGAGGCTGTTCATATTCTGCCCGTACGCAGCCCCTCCGCCCGTACCGTCGAAAGCGGTTCTGATATTGAACTGGTTTGCAGAAGACAGATTCGGATTCGAGAGTGCCGCTCCGGGCAGGAAACCCATAAGGTCAGTAAGAGAGCTTGC
The DNA here is from genome assembly GCA_045615565.1 of Candidatus Cryptobacteroides sp. GTDB lineage: Bacteria > Bacteroidota > Bacteroidia > Bacteroidales > UBA932 > Cryptobacteroides. The sequence continues at coordinate 18,870 of JAZLFC010000012.1, forward strand.
CTGCATATGGTCCATTGCCTGACGGGAAATGTTGGAAGCCGTGGAACTGCCGCTCTTGTTCTGCGTGGCGACTACTGTGACTGTTTCAAGCCTGAAATTGGTTTCCGCCAACTGGAAATCGAAAATATTGTTTTTCCCGGCAAGGACTTCAATTTCCCTAGTCTGTGTCTCCATTCCGGTATACAGCACCTGAATGGTGGCAGAGCCGGCATCAACGTTTGAGAAACTGTATTCGCCCTTTGCGTTCGTCGTCGTATATGCCTGGGACGGCAAAAGGACAACGACAGCCAGTTCGACAGGTTTTTTGCTTCCCGCATCGGTAACTACACCGGATACGACAGCAGAGCCGCCGGCACGCTGGGCACACGCTTCCGAAACGGAAATGCATAATATCAATAAAACCAATAACAGTTCGGAAGCAAATCCGTTGAAATGCTTATAAATTGTAGCAAATTTCACCAACACAGACAATCTAATATTTACAACTAACCGAGCAACAATAAGTTGCGTACCCCGCAATATAGTAAAAATTTTTAAATATGTTCCTTATCCCACAAAAAAAGGGGTCGATTATCCAATCGGCCTCTTTTGGAATATTAAGGTGGAATTATTCGGCAACTGCCTGCTTCTCGCAGTTCTCGCAGTTCTCACATTCACCCTCACAATCTTTCTCGCAATCCTTTTCGCAATCCTTTGCACACCCTTCGCAATTTCCTTCGCAGCACTCTGTAGCTTCGGCTGCCTTGTCCTGTGCGGACTGATTGTTTCCGCATGCAGCTACTGCAAGCATTGTAGCAACAGCTGCGATAATCATAATGACCTTCTTCATGATAGTTAACTTTTAATGATAGATTCTAACGAACGTTCTTAACGTTAAAGTGCAAAAATAGTCAGTTTGTATTATTCTCCAAAAAAAAATCATAAGACGGTGCGATTTCTTGGCAATTCAAAAACTTCCATATCTTTTATCCCGTCATTTCCGATTCTGAACCGCAGCGCCGTCCTCACAGTCTGCCATCCCTGAAGTCCTGCCGCTCCGGGATTGACGGTGAGCATCCTGTAATATCCGTCATTCATTACCTTGAGGATGTGAGAATGTCCGCACACAAAGATTTCAGGCCTGCAACTTTCTATCAGGGCCCGGGCCCTGAGGTCATATCTTCCGGGATATCCCCCGATATGCGTGATAAGTACACTTTTCCCTTCGCATTGAAAAAACTGATGGTGAGGGTACAGATATCTGATATCCTGTCCGTCACAATTCCCGTATACGCCGACGACAGGTTTGAAATCAGATATGGTATGCGTGAACTCCTCGCCTGCACCCCAGTCACCGGCATGCCAGATCTGATCGACAGGTTCGAAAAACCTTTTGAATTCATCGTCAAAGACACCGTGTGTGTCCGATATCAAGCCTATATACATGAGTATTTCAGATAAACCGCTTCCGCAGCTGTTATCCCCGCTGTCTCCGTGCGAAGCCTTGACGGGCCGAGATGCACGGGCTTGAATCTTTTTTTGAGCGCCTCTTCAACTTCCACCGGGGAAAAATCCCCCTCCGGACCGATCAGTACGCATATCTTTCTACGTGAATCGACATCCAGCATCCTGCTTATTGAAATCTTCCGCTGCCCGTCTTCGAAGCAGTATGCTATCATATTCAAGGCATCTTCATCGGCTCCGGCTATGAACTCCCTCACCGTCACAGGCTCACGGACATACGGAACCGATGCCTTGAGGGACTGTTTTGCAGCGCTGAGCAGAATCTTGCGCAGACGCTCCGTCTTGAAGACTTTCCTCTCCGAACGATCCCCTATCACAGGGACTATTTCGTCAACCCCCAGCTCTGTCGCCTTTTCCGCAAACCACTCGTAGCGGTCGTTGTTCTTGGTCGGGCACACGGCCAGAGTCAAATGATAGGGATGCGAACCGAATCCGTGACATTCCTTTTCAACAAGGGCCTGCGCGGACTTCGGGGAGGCGTCAGTCAACCGACAGAGATACATCGTGCCTTCTCCGTCGATTACGTTGATCTCATCACCCTCACGATGTCTGAGTACTTTGACGCAATGGACCGACTCCTCTGCATCAAGGATGCATCGGCCTCCCGCAATGTTATTACTGAAAAATAGTTCCACTACTGTCTGATAATCCGGACTTCTCCTTTCAATCCCAACTTTATGATCTGTGACGCCCTTCCTGTGGAACCTTTTTCCAATTTGGGGCTGACGATATAATCCACGGCATCCTTTATCTCCTGACTGATTTCCTTGTATGACAGGGGTGTCGGCTCTCCGGAAATGTTGGCTGAAGTGGACACCAGCGGATGTCTCAATCTTCTGATCAGTTCACGGCAAAAGACAGCCGGACCTTCCGTGACACCCTCATCGATAAAAGGTATCCTTATGCCTACGGTACCGTCTTCCGCCACGGCATTCGGCGCAAGATACCGGGCCCCGGGATATATGATTGTCATAGGAGCATCGTTCACTTCGACCAGGTCAATGGCTATTGACGGAATCTGATTGACATACATCGCTACCATATCAAGGTCCGATGCGAGCAGGACCAGCGACTTTGCCTCGCAGCGCCGTTTTATTTCAAACACCCTCGCGACGGCTTTTTCATCGGTCGCATCGCAGCCTATACCCCAAACCGTGTCCGTGGGATACAGAATGATGCCTCCCCGCTTAAGGACATCCAGAATTTCCTTATAATCTGTCATTGTCAAATAAAATTCCTCTCTTTTTCCATTGGAAAATCAGCAGCCATCCGATCAGGGCGCCTCCAAGATGAGCGAAATGCGCCACTCCGTCGGCCGTGCCGGTGACTCCTGTAAACAAATCAATAGCCAGGAAAATCAAAACCCAGCTTTTCGCGCTGAGGCTGATAGGCGGGAATATCAAAGTGAGCCTTGAATCCGGGAAAAGCATCGCATAGGCAATCAGCACCCCGTAGATTGCTCCTGACGCACCCACCGTGGGGGTATTGATGTTTATTCCTCCTATCAGGCACGTGGATATATGGAAAAAAGCAGCCCCCAGTCCGCAGATCATATAGAACCAAATGAATTTCCTGCTGCCGATGACTCTTTCCACCACGCAGCCGAAGATGAAAAGGGAGTACATATTGAAAATGACGTGCGCCCAGCCTCCGTGTACAAACATATGGGTTATGGGCTGCCACCAGCGGAAGAACTCGGACCCGGGGCAGAACAATGCGAAGTTCATAACCATAAACCGTCGGTTGACAAGAGTGGCAAAGAACACTATTACATTAATAATCAACAAGTTCTTCGTTACTGTAGGAATCTGGGGTCTTTCTGTATAGTACATACGCTAAAAGTTCTTTTCTATTTCTTCTGTCGGTATTATCGTTATTATCCTCCTTCCTGAAGAAGTGACTTCCGCATTCCCGCAAGCAAACAGGGCATCGATAAGTCGCTGCGCTTCCAGCGGAGATTCAAGCGGCTCGAAGTTCACCGAACCGAGCGCGGCCATTTTTTCCGCCATACTCTGCCGCATCATCTCAGGAAGGCCGGTCCTGGCGTCGGACAATATGAGAGTGAGGTCCGATACCATCTGGATTATCTTTCCTTCTTCACAACTGTATCCTTCCGGGACTCCGCCGACGATAACGGCATCGTTCCCTTCCGGCTTTATGTCAAAACCAAGTCTCGACAGCATATCCGCATTCTCGTCGAAAAGCAGCCTCTGAGGCACACCGACCTCAACTCTGACAGGGAACAGGGCCGTCTGTGTTATATGGACTCCGGAAGAAAGCGCTTTCAGGGCGCGTTCATAAAGAATCCTCTCCCTGCCCCGCCTGACATTGATTACCATCAGACCTGAAGGCACCGGTGAAACGACGAACCTGCCCTGCAGGACTATTGCCTTTGACGCCGGGGCCGGGGCCGGCTCGAAGAGCCTGCTGAAGTCCTCACGCCTTTCGCCATAATGAGTGGATGACGGGGTCCCGACCGTGTTCTTCCCGGAAGATTCGAAAGGATTGTAATCCGGATCGAAATCCACCGCAGGCTCATTCACCCCACCCCTGTACTGCTCGAAACTCTTTCCCAACTGAGGGAGGTTTACAGCGCCTTCAGTGTCAAAATCGATGCTTGCCCCGAAAGAATTCCGTCCCAAAGCTTCCTTGACGCAGGCATACACTATCTGGAAGACTACGGCATCCTCCTCGAACTTGACCTCATATTTTGCGGGATGGATATTCACGTCTATCGTGTGAGGGTCCGCCTCAAGATACAGGAAATACGAAGGAGTAAGACCTTCCGGCATCATTTCTTCGTACGCCTTCATAACCGCCTTGTGCAGGTATGCGCTGTGGAAGTATCTGCCGTTGATGAAAAAGAACTGGTTCCCCAGAGTCTTCCTGGCAGTGTCGGGCCGGCCTACAAAACCGCTTATCTTCAGTATGGAGGTCTCAGCTTCCAGATCTACTATGTCTCCGACCACATTCTCCCCCAGCAGGTCAAGAATCCTGAATTTGAGAGTCTTTGCCTTTTTCAGGGAATATATGTCCTTTCCGTTGTGGTTGAGTGAAAAACCTGTTTCCGGGCGCGTGAGGGCAACGTGCGTGAATTCTTCAACGATATGCCTGAGCTCCACGTTGTCCGATTTCAGGAATTTCCTGCGAGCAGGAGTGTTGTAGAACAGATTCCTGACGGCAAAGCTCGAGCCTTCGGGTGCGGAGACGGTCGAGGTCTTCACTTCGTTGAAAGAGCGCACCTCCACCTGCGTTCCCGTTTCATCCTTCCCCCTTCTTGTGCGGAGTGTGACTTCCGCCACCGCCGCTATCGAGGCCAGCGCCTCCCCGCGGAAACCGAAAGTCCGTATCCCGGCGAGATCCTCGGCCGTGGCAATCTTGGACGTGGCGTGTCTCTCGAAGCAAAGCACAGCGTCCGTCACGCTCATACCGCAGCCGTTGTCGATGACTTGTATCAGGGTGCGTCCCGAATCCCTGACAATCACGTCTATCTGCGTCGCGCCTGCGTCCACGGCATTTTCCATCAGTTCCTTAACGACAGAAGAGGGCCGCTGGACAACTTCTCCGGCGGCAATCATGTTCGCAATGTTCGCTGGCAGTACCTTAAGCTTCCCCATTCAACAACCGCTACAACATCGAATAGAATTTCGCTATGAAATACAGCGAGACGAAAATCAGGATCATCGTGACTATGCCGATGATGGTCTGTACCTTGGTGGTATGGTTGTGCGTCCTGGAATAGGCTCCGTTGCGCATCGAGCCCTTGATATATGAACCCGGCACATATGTCCCTTCCTTCTTCTCCTTATCCATCGTACCGTCCACGGCGCCGAACATACGTTTGCGCTCCTCTTCCTCCTGATTGTAATAAACAGGCTTGTAGTTGAACACCCTGTGTTCGCTGTCCCCGAAAAAATTAAAAAGTCCCATACTTTCCGATTCTTTTACAAAATTAAGTATTTTATTTATTTTTGCGGCGATGGAATACAGAATTGGACAAGGATATGACGTTCACTCGTTGAAAGAAGGGCTGCCAATGCTCCTCTGCGGGGTTAAAATCGAGTCCGGGAAAGGGTTTGTGGCCCATTCTGACGGTGACGTCGCCATTCATGCGCTGTGCGACGCTATCCTGGGCGCCCTGGCGCTGGGTGACATAGGCAGGCATTTTCCCGATTCGTCGGACGAATTCAAGGGCATTGACAGCAGAGAATTGCTGCGCAGGGTAATCTCAATGATCAGGGAAAAAGGATGGGGCGTCGCCAACGCTGACATCACCATCGCCCTCCAGGCTCCAAAAATCGCACCCTACATCGAAAGTATGAGGGAATCGCTCTCTTCTGCCGTCGGGATATCCGTTGACAGAATCAGCGTCAAGGCCACGACCACGGAAAAGCTGGGTTTTGTCGGCAGAGGGGAAGGCTGCGAAGTCTGGGCAGTGGTATTGTTACAAAACTTATAAGAAATTTTTGCAATTTTCAGAAATTGCAGTACATTTGCAATCCCTATTTCAGGGACATACATTGAGATATGGTGTAATGGTAGCACTACAGATTCTGGCTCTGTCAGTGAGGGTTCGAATCCTTCTATCTCAACTCAAGCGAAAAGCCCTTGCAGATGCTCTGCAAGGGCTCCAATCTTGCCAGCACTATTTTTTCCTGTTACAATTCTGGCAATAACAGATTGTATGCATCATATTTGTCCGTAGCGGATTCAGCGTACATTCTAAGGAAAGATTTTCCCCGAAATAAACTGATGGACTCGCTGAAAGAATTTTGCAGGGAATGTTGCATCCTCCCGATGAACGATATGCAGATCTATGATGCAATGGACTGCAAGTCCCCGGACTTCGAGGACAGGCTGTTCCAAACCACGCCTTAATGAATTTCAATAACTTGTGTGGATGCTGAATTGACGTGTGTCAGCAACCTCTTACGAGAAACTCACGAAGACCCAAATGGATTATTCCGTCATCGTCCGTTCTTGTCACCAGAGGTGTCATTGATATGACATATTTCGGATAGTTGTCCTTTATCTTTTTCAATGCACCGAATTCTCTTTCCCTGGTATCTTCACTGGCGATCAGATATGACGCTTGAACATATATTCTGGAAGTTCCCTTCGTACATACGAAGTCTATCTCACCTGCCTGCAGCTGCCCGACCTGCACCTTGTATCCGTTGTGGATAAGCTGCTGATAGATAATGTTCTCTATTACCTTCTCGATGTCTTTGTCACGGCCTACCATGGTCTGGGTATTACGTATTCCGGCATCCTCGAAGTAATATTTGTCATTGCTCTCCAGCAGTTTCTTGCCTCGTATCTCAAAACGTTCCACCTTATGCACGATATACGCATCACACAGGTACTTGATATATTTCAGCGCAAGGTCGGTTGAAACCGATTCTTCGCGTCCTCTCATATATTTGCTGATGGAGGTTGCTGAAATCAGTTTACCTGTGTTGTCCGCGAGGAACCTCACAAGATTATAAAGGAAAGACACATTTCTGATCTTGTGTTTAAGGATGATGTCTTTAATCAAAGCGGTATTGAGAACATCTTCGCAATATGTCCTTACATCATCGGCGTCATCAATATCATGCAGTCTCAATCCGGGAAGG
>JAZLFC010000013.1:0-8041 GCA_045615565.1 Candidatus Cryptobacteroides sp.
TCGATAATGTGACCAGGACATCTGGATGGGAGTTTCAGACACCAATGACGAATAGATGTCAGATTGTTCACACAATGTGTGGATAATTCCGCCATCAGATTCTCCACACGCCGTGTGGACAATTCTTTTCAATTGATTATCCACATCAAACAATGTTGGATATACTTTGGCGAAATCCAGATAGTAATAGAGATTTGTCCTGTCAAAGCCCTGTCCGTACTTGGCGGTCAGCCTATCTGCAAGGCATGGAATTACACGCTTCCCATACTCGGCTCTTGTTTCTCCCTTCAACTCTTCTTCTGCTATACGTTTTCCGAGAAGCCAATTGCGCTTGACGAGCAGAATATTGACCGTTCGGTATGCCGATACGAGAGCCTGTTCGATGATTGCTTCCGAGTCGGTGATCAACGAATTGAATTCCTGCGCGGGAATGGGCTCAAAAGTCTCTATGTTATCATTCTTCGTAGCCATAAGGGCATCTGTTTTTGCAAATTTATCATAATTGGTAAACTCACTGCATTATCATTAAAATTCATACGGCTTGAATTCTCCCATCCAGCCGCGGGCGGTGGCGATTTCGTTGAATTCTTCGAAGGTGTAGGTCTTGTGCACAAGACTGGTTATCTTCTCGGTGATGTTATGTGCCTCGCGGTCATATGAGAACAGATGGTCATCGTTGTCGATGAACCAGCCGGTGTATATCTTTTCCTGCCCGGATTGGCTTCTGCCGTACTTGCCTTTCTTGATGGTTCCCCAGCGTTCGCTGCCGTCCACGAAGTGAACGATGACCAGAATCCACATATTTGACGGGTTGTACATCACAATGTCCTGGATATATTCGTTGATGTATTCCTTGACAAGACTCCGGTCCATCAGGATCTCTGCCTGACGGTCTGCGAACTCAGGCTTATCCTCCACTTTGAGAAGGCTCGTGCGCCTGCGGTTGAGACCGGCAATCTCATTCTTCAGTGTGTCGATGATCTTACTGTTTTCCTCACACTTGCGTTCGTATTCACTCCTTTCCGCAGCAATCCAGTTCTCCGCCTCGGCATCGTCCTTTGCAAACCTTATGATTCTTTTCATTACGGCGGAGTAATTCTCGTGAAGCCCTTGTGCGATGTCGCGATATGACTGTTGGAGAGCGCGTTTGGACTCAATCTCACCTTCGAGCTCCACGACCTTTCCCATAGCCTTGCGGCGCAGGTCATAGCCCGTGAACTTGCGTATGCAGAGCTGTATTACCAGCCCGTCAAGTTTGTACATCAAGACATCCGCTCCGAGGAAGCAGATGCGCGGGCGCCTTTTTGTCGGCATCTTCCCGGTACATTTGTACGACCTGCCGTATTTGCACATAGCGGAGGTGAACCGGCTCCCGCATTCCCCGCAGCGCAGAAGATGCTTCAGAAGATTGTCGTGACGGATGCCTCCGTTCTTGTTGAACATCCTCTCATCGATAATCTTTCCGACCTGAAGGAATTTCTCGTCATCGATGATACGCAGATCCGGCTGCTCGACATTCAGTTCAAGATAAACCCTTCTATTATTTCTCTTGTATGCCGGGAGAGGATTGGCCGGGTCCGGTTCGTGGAAGATGGAACTACGTTGCCCGATATATATTGTGTTCCTTGCAATGCGATTGATGGTGGCAATGGTCCAGACGAACTCTTCGGGAGTTTCGCAACGATGGTACTTCTTTTCCGGAAGACCTTTTGCCCGGCGTCTCTCCATTGATTCAAGGTATCTTGTCCGAAACGGACTGGGAACACCTTCCGCATTTAGAATTGTCACAATATCGTAGGATGACTTCCCGTCAATGAAGAAGTCAAATATCCTACGGACTACCTCGGCCCCGGCGGGCTAAAGCCCTGCTGCTCGGGCCGCGAGCATCAAAATGCTCGCTGTAAACACCCTCGCGACCTGAGGATTAACTACGAGTTTGTGGTCAACCGGGTTGTCGGCATAACCGTATGGGGTAAAGCCTCCGATATGAATGCCGTGAGACCGGATGGCGGATATCTTGCCGTCCATTCTTCTGGCGGTGAGCAGTTCTATCTCATACTGGCTCATTACCGCAAGCACGGAAATCATAATCTGCGTGGAGATGTCGGACTTGTCACGCACCCACATCTGCTGCTTGCCGAACCACAGCCAGACGTTCTTGGACTGGTAATACTCGATGGACTTGAGAAGGTTGGAGGGCTTGCGGTCAAGTCGGCTGAACTCGCTGAAAAGAATCTGCTGGTACAGACCGGCTTCCACCTTGTTCTTGAGGATGGAATACTGCGGCCTGGCTTCTCCTTCCTTGAATCCGGATATGATGTCGATGTACATATCCGTCTTTTCATTGAAATTAAGACCGTTGCGCAGAGCGAACTCCTTGAGCTCGGTTTCCTGGCGGTCGGTCTGCTGCTGGGATGTTGAGATGCGGATGTAGATAGCCGTCCTGCGGCTTCTCTCGATTTGATTGAATCCTGTCATAAGTGTTTATTGTTTATTGGTGAATAGAAAAATGTCGGAAACAAGGAGAAAATGGAGTAAATACCACTCATTTTGAGTATCTTTTCAGGATTATACTCGAATTGAGTCATCTGCATATGAAAATAAATCAAGAATCAAACGAACGATACGTTCCGCCAAGAGTAAAGATGGTGAAGATTTCTACCCGCTCACATATACTGAGCGTCAGTGACCCCGTCAATCAATGGGAATCTGGCTCTTCCAGCGAGAGCGATATGGACGAAGAAGGAGGATGGTGATATGAAAAAGACAATCTGGATACTTGCCGCCATCACGATGACGGCGCTTTCCTGTTCGAAGCAGGAGAATGAAGGCGAAATCACACCTCCTATCAATGGGCAGGAGATTGAAAAGATTTACCTGAAAATAAACTCCGCCTCTGTCGAGCAGACCGGAGAGGAGCCCACCAAGGCTGCAATCAAGGAGACCAGGTTCCCGACTGAACAGGAAGTCAGTGTCGGCCTTTTCGTTGTAGGCGACGGCTATTCTGATGCAAAGTACAAGAATATCAAATGCACCAAGCCCGTAGGCTCCGACAAGTTCACAGACCCGCAGATCGAACTCATTGAGGGCAAGACCGCAACGGTGTATGCCTACTATCCATATGATGAAAGTATTTCCAATGTAGCACAAATCCCTGTTGCATCCTCCATCTGCGGCGGTGATTGGATGTGGGCCACCCCGATAGAGGGCGTCAGCGCAGCAAAACGCTCTATCGACCTGAAACTCAATCACGCTCTCGCGCTGGTGGAGATAACTTTCAATATCTCCGGCCCCGAAGGGACTATGGCCAACGTCACGGTAGCTGGAGGTGACAACGTTTTCTCAGCATCTGGAACTATGGATGCAACCACAGAAGGTGCGCTCACTCCCGGAGCTGCGGTCACTACAAACAGCCCGTTCTCGCAGGATGTCAACCTGACGATGACTGACGGCAAGATAATCGCCGACTGCCTGCTCGTTCCCGTGAAGACCGGAACCGATGCCGATGTCCGTCAGGACTTCTACATCAAATGCACTTACAACGGCAAGACTTACAGCACCAGCCTCACCGGCAGCGAGAAGGGCGTGATTATCCGCAGTAACACCAAGTCAACCATCGTGCTCAACATCAAGGACAACAAGCTTGAAGTGGTATCAGTTGGAGTCTCCCCTTGGACTGATTCCAATGTAAGCGGCAACAAAGCCACGGTTGACGGTCACACCGTCACCTTCAACTGCCCGGCTGGCCTGAAGTACGAACTGCATACCGAATCCGAGTCAACTGCAATCCCGGGCGAGACTACGTATGCCGAAATGCCTACGGTCATCTTCTGTTATGACAAGAGCACGGTTCCGGACTACAGGTTCGTGTTCAATGGCAGTATATCGGGCTGCACCTTCGTACACGACGAGCTCAGCGGCATCATAACCGTCAAGGACGTTACGAAAGATGTTACGGTCAATCTGGGATTCGGTACATATATCAAATACACGGCATCAGAGAAGGTAATCCCCAACAAGACTGACGCCTTCGGCTTCCCGTACGACGAGACACGGTCCACGTTCAGCGACGGCAGCGGTGTTGTGTCCATCGACGGGATACTCACAACCATTGGCGAGGATGCATTCCATGGCAAACCCCTCACGGGCGTCATAATCCCGGAGGGCGTCACGGGAATCGGGAAAAGTGCATTCGACTACTGCCTTCAGCTTGTTTCCGTCACCCTTCCATCAACACTTACTTCCATTGGCAACAATGCTTTCTGGGGAATGGGTAAGGAGAGTGTTGCTGCCAAGATGCCGTTGGTTCTGCCTTCATCCTTGAGCGATATAGGCCAATATGCATTCGAAGCCGCAAAGATTGAAAGCGTCACGCTGCCTGCCGCCCTTAAGACCGTCGGGACAGATGCCTTCAAGTCCTGTACCATCGAAACCCTCACTATAGAGGACGGAGCTTTCCTTGGAAAGAAGATGTTCAACAACTGCAACGAGCTCAAGACTGTGACATCCTTGAGCACAACGCCTCCGAATATGAAGGCGGACGATGGCCTCTTTGCCATTGCCAACGAAAGTGGCAACACGGCATTGACGAACATCCAGAATATCTATGTCCCTTCATCCAGTGTTGAAGCTTACCAATCCGAGTCTGGATGGAGTATGTATTCCGACAAGATATCAGCAATTCCTTCACAAGACTAAATCAGAAAAACAACGGTCATGGAAAAATATAGCAAATCAGCAATCATCCTTCTCGCAGCCCTTGCGCTTGCCGGCTGCAGCAAGACCGAAGAATTCCAGTACAATCCTGACAGTGCCCTGCAGATAGAATCCGTCAGCGGCATTTCGCCATTCGCTCTGATGCAGGAGCCAGCAAGTAAAGCAGTGATAAGCGGTGAGACCTTGCCTTCGGTAGAGGCCGACAAGGGCCTCGGCCTGTTCATTACTGCAAGTGACGGCGGCGCATACGACGGCAAGACTGAAGGTTATTCAAACATCAGGTACACTTACAACGGCACGAAATGGAGTGCCACATCTCCGATATACCTGTCAAACACCACAGGCAAGCTCTACGGCTACTTCCCGTACAATGCTGATGCGACCGACCTCACGGCCATTCCAGTGGAGTCTTCCCTGAACGGCACGGACTACCTGTATGCTACTTCCCAAGATGTTTCGTTTTCTAACAAGTCCGTGAACATGGAGATGAACCACGCCCTTGCAAGGCTTCACCTTACCATTAAGAAGGGCGATAAATACCTGTCGGACTGCAGCCTGACGAAAATCGTCCTTCAAAGCAAGGCTATTGACGCAACCGGCACGATGGACATCACAGGAGCCGTAACCGCTGCCAAGCAATCTGACGAGACCGGCATATTCGAACTGACCGGCACCGATGCAGTCTCCGAGGCCGGCATCGAAAAGGACATCCTCCTCGTTCCTGCAGACAATACCCAGGGCAAGAAAGACCTCACCCTGACCCTCACCATTGACGGAGTCGATGCGGAGGTGAAATTCACGGGAGACAAAGGTCTTGACATCCGCTCCGGCATCCAGTGCAACGCCACCCTCACTATCGAAGGCGCCGGCATCAAGGTCACCGGCGTAGGAGTCGGCGTCTGGGACGACGGTAGCCAGACCGTCCATGTCAGCGGACATACCGTGACGGTGAAACTCTCGGATGATGAGGGAATTTCAGATGACCTTATTGTACAGGTTGCGTCAAATGGTTCGTCTGTTTACGTCAAAGCATATTCCGATTCCGGAAATCCATTGGTAATTAGGAATGATGATACGACTCTTCTTGCCCCTGTGGAAGAAGGTAATAAAAGTACATTCACATTCTCGGATGTTACGAAAGATATCACCGCGACTTTGGCCTATGCGAAGACGCGTACGGTATCGGTAAATGTCGCTGGCGTTGATAAAGCGCCCAATGTCAGCGGTTATGTTTACGGAAAGGAGGAACCGATTACGGTAATTGAAGGCAGGCCTTCTATATTGACGGCCATCCCCGGGGAAGGTTATGCGGTTGATTATTTCGTTGTGAAGGGCACCAGATACGGTGATAAAGCAGAAGTGGTCATCCCGGGAGACGTGGAAAAAATAGATGTATTTTTCCGTTTTACCGATTGGCTTAGTGGAGTATTCAGCGTTGGCGAGAATAAGAAAGTGCGTTTCTCCAGGGGCAATCTATGGTGTGATGGCACAGGGGACGGTTACACTGATTTAGAACCAAAAATAAAGTCGTGGGGATTCGAGATGAACCAGTATGAAACCACTCCGTCGGAGGATGGAGACAGAACCATTGACCACCTGTCTCATTATGTTTGCTGCAATAGTGCAGAAGTATCCATCAGGCAGAGATACGAAGATGGAACAGCAAGCAATATTCTATTCACCAATGCCGATGCAACCACCCCGAATTCCAATTTTGCTGTGAACGGCCAAAAGGGATTTTGGCGTGTCTTGTCGGGAGGTGCTGAAGGAGAGTGGAATTATCTTCTAAACAGACGTGATGGCAATAGCTTCGCCAAGGCAACAGTCCACGGAATGAATGGGCTTCTCATCTTCCCTGACGGATATTCCTTGCCTTCCGGTTATTCTTCTGCAGGAGGAACAGGAATGACAAAGGTGAATGCCTCCGCCGATGAGTATTACCCGTCATCATCTGAAATTCCGGCAGAAACGTGGTCTGAGATGGAGGCAAACGGAGTTGTTTTTCTACCTGCTGCCGGATTTTGCTATGATCAAAAGGGAGGCGTTTTTTCTATTAGTTATGACCTATCATACGTGGGTGACGTTGGCTACCAAGGCATTTATTGGTCATCTTCTATGAGCCCTGTCGGCTCCTTAACTTATTGTCTGCTATTCGATTCATTCAATGTCAATCCGTTTGACGAGGTGTTACAATTTTATGCTTCTGCTGTCCGTCTTGTCACAGATGTAAACTAATTGTAATCAAAATAGTATGGAAACCTTAATCCATCAGTAATGCAATGGTTATGAAACGATATCCACATTCAGCAATCATTCTTCTCGCAGCCCTGTCGCTTGCCAGCTGCAGCAAGACAGAAGAATTCGAGCACAACCCTGACAATGCCCTGCAGATAGAGTCGGTTAGCGGCATTTCGCCTTTTGCCCTGATGCAGGAGCCTGCAAGCAAGGCGGTGATAACCGGCGAGACACTTCCCGGCGATGAGGCCACTAAAGGCCTCGGCCTGTTCGTGACGGCACAGGGCGGAGGAGCCTACGACGGCAAAACCACAGGCTACAGCAATGTGAAGTATGCATACAGCAGTGAGAAGTGGAGTGCAGCATCTCCGATATACCTTTCAAACACCACGGGAAAACTCTACGGCTATTTCCCCTACAGCACGGCAGCGACAGATCTTAAGGCCATCCCAGTGGAGTCTTCCCTGAACAGCACGGACTACCTGTATGCAACCTCGCAGGACGTCTCGTTCTCGAATAAGAGCGTGAACCTTCAGATGAACCACGCCCTCGCGAGGCTTCACCTTACCATCAAGAAAGGTGACAAATACTTGTCGGATTGCAGTCTGACGAAAATCGTCCTTCAGAGCAAGGCGATAGATGCAAATGGCACGATGGACATCACTACTGGTGCAGTCACGGCGACAAAGGCGGCTGATGCAACCGGCACGTTCATTCTGACCGGCACCGATGCGGTCACAGCAGCAGGCATCACGAAGGACATCCTCCTCGTCCCCGCCGACAATAGCGAAGGCAAGAAGGATCTCTCACTGACCCTCACCATCGACGGAGTCGATGCTGTAGTGAACTTCAAGGAAGACAAAGGCCTTGACATCCGCTCCGGCATCCAGTGTAACGCCACCCTCACCATCGAGGACACCGGCATAAAGGTCACCGACGTAGGAGTCGGCGTCTGGGACGACGGCGGTAGCCAGACCGTCCAGGTCAGCGGACATACCGTGACGGTGAAACTCTCGGATGATGAGGGAATTTCAGATGACCTTATTGTACAGGTTGCGTCAAATGGTTTGTCTGTTTACGTCAAAGCATA
>JAZLFC010000014.1:0-28217 GCA_045615565.1 Candidatus Cryptobacteroides sp.
TTTGAAACTGATGTCTGACCGGAAGGCTCCGTCCATATCTTCGGAAGTCCTGTATTTTCACTGCAAAGACTTTGTATCAGAGTATCTGATACCTGAATATCGGGAGCTTGTGGCAAAATTGACAGTTGTTGAGGTGCCGGACACACATACGGGTTTCTGTCTTGACTTCGAAGGCCGTTGGTGTGATTTTACGGTCAACCATACTTTAAGATTCTTATCGACGGATTGATGAGACAGCAGCGGAACATGTCATTGACCACGAAAGCGATGAACAGCTTTCTGGTCGCAGCGGCACTTTCGACTTGCGCGACGGCGGTCAATACTGCCGTTGACGCCATCATTGTCGGCAGATTCGTTTCTCCGGAAGCCCTGTCGGCTGTCAACCTGTATTCTCCCTATGCCCAGACTCTGTCGATCATCCTTTTGTTGCTGCTGTTTTCCGCTTCCAGTCAGTCGGCTTATTTTATAGGAGAGAGGAATTTTGAAAAGGCCGGCAGATTCATTTCCACTTCGCTGCTGTCCATTCTTGTTGTAGGAGTTCTGCTGAGCGCCGCCGCTTTCTTTTTCGCTGACACCTATGTCAATATGGTCTGCTATGACGATGATGGTGTCATCGCTCCGTACCTGCATACGTATTTCAGGATTGTCGGAAGCGGAACGCTCCTTTTCCTGCTTGCGCAGTTCGCCTGCGAAGTTGTAAACATAGACGGGAGACCGTCATTGGGGACACGCGTCATTGTCATTTCCGTATTGTGCAACATTGCGCTGGACATACTGTTGACGGCTGTTCTCGGATTGGGTGTGGCCGGCTCGGCCATAGCAACGCTCATCGCTTATGCGGTGACAATCATCAGTTTGAGCTGCAGTCACATTTTCACAAAGGCCTGTTCCTTCACAATACGCATTTTCAGCCAGTCCTCAGTGTCAGCGCTGAAAAGCATATTGAAATTGGGCGGGAATATGTCCGTGACATCTGTATTTTCAGCAATTTTCTTTTTTGTCGTCAACTTCAGCGTGCAGAAATGTTGTGGTGCAGACGGACTGTTTGCCCTGTCAATAGGGATGATCGTTTTCAATATATGCGTGAACCTGGCGATGGGGGTCGGGCGTTCGGTTGTCTGTGTGGGTGGTTTCCTGAAGGGCCAGCGCGACTGGACCGGATTCCGGCACATCGCAGCCCGTTCCGTCAGGGTGACACTGCTGGTCGGATTTACCGTTTCGATTGCTGTGATGTCCGGTGCCCGGCTTCTTGCACTGACATTCGGCGCCGATACGCCCGAAATGGTTGCGTATTGTTCAAATGCGCTGAGGATATTCGTTTGGATAGTCCCAACTTCAATGCTGGTGACCCTGATGATGTTCATATATCAGGCAATGACGAAAGTCAGCCTTATACCCGTGCCGACCATTGCTTTCTCCATTTCCGAGATTATCGTATTGCTTGCGTGGCCGCATTTGCTTCCATCGGAGACACTGTGGCATGCCTTCCCGCTGTCGGCCCTTCTGTCCGTCGGCATCATTTATCTTGTGAGCGAAATTGTCCGTCACGGTGACGGTAAGATTATCAGATTCGTAAATATACCCAAGCATTCGAATGACGAGGATGTGGAACAACTACAGCTTTCCATACTAACCGATATGGATGATACGGCTGCAGCTCTGATGTCAATCAGGACTTTTCTTGACACTCAGAACATTTCCGACGCGCTTGAGAATAAAGTGGTGCTGTGTCTGGAAGAGATATTCCTCAACATCAATGAACATTCGGAACTGAAAGGCAATGACCACTGCTTTGATGTCATAATCCGTATGGAACGTGACGGAATACTAAGTGTGGTGAAAG
The DNA here is from genome assembly GCA_045615565.1 of Candidatus Cryptobacteroides sp. Lineage (GTDB taxonomy): Bacteria > Bacteroidota > Bacteroidia > Bacteroidales > UBA932 > Cryptobacteroides. The sequence continues at coordinate 1,844 of JAZLFC010000014.1, forward strand.
ATGACGGTCGTCCCTTCAACCCGCTGGTTGTAAAGAAAGAAAATCAGGGCTTTGGACTCAAGATACTTCTGGGCATCTGCAGGAGAGTGGATTATCAGCATATGTACGGACAGAATCTGATTGTCCTGCAGTTTCCTTATGAGTAGTCTTTCGTAGCGGGAGTGGGGCATGATCCCACGACCTCCGGATTATGAATCCGACGCTCTAGCCAGCTGAGCTACCCCGCCATCCTAAAAGGTTCGCAAAGATAGTTATAATTCTTAAATTTGCAAGGCGCAATCGGTTGAATTGCAACTTCGCAGGTGTGCCTGAAAGTACTATCCTTTGATTACAGGCTGATTGAAAGGCTCTCTCCGGTATATTCCACATTAGTCTCTTCCGCTTCATCCAGTCCGTTGGCCACGATGAGGATGCGTTTGGTCCCTGCCATTCCTGAAAATGAGCCCTCGCGTTCCGAGAAAGTAATCTTCCTTGATGCATCATCCCAGTGGATGGATACGCGGGAGTATTCCCCTTTTTCGTAGTCATAACTGGTGCCGTCATCTTCATACAGCACGAAATCGGCATCAGCTCCTGCATTTATGCATATTTTCAGCTCATCCTGAGTTTCGAAGGTGCCCTGAACGGGATTGCCTGTCACCAGGATGCTTCCTGCCTTCAGATAAACAGGAATGCGGTCAAACGGTGCGGGCGCTTCGATAGTCCCGCCGCCTTCGACGGCATGCCCGTCATACCAATCATACCACAGTCCATCCGGAAGGTAAAGCTCGCGTGAACGGGCTCCGTACTCATAAACCGGGCAGACCATTATGGCAGGGCCCAGCATAAACTGGTCGGATACTTCACGGGCGCGGACATCATCGGTGAAGTCCATTACAAGTGGCCTCATCATGGTGTAGTCTTCGAAATGGACCATGGCTGCCAATGAATACAGATAAGGCATAAGTTCATAGCGTAGCCTGTCGGTCCCGACAATGACGTTATAGCAAGGATCTCCCTCCGGAGCAATATTCCAAGGCTCCCTGAAAGGCCACTGGCCGTGGCTGCGGTACAAAGGGCAGAAAACTCCCCATTCGTGCCATCTGGCCTGAAGCTCACGCCATTCCTTGAGGTCTGAGTTCACTTCTCCTGTAGCTTCATACAATCTCTGGGCATTTGCATAGCGGTTCTCCACGCTGAATCCTCCTATGTCCTGTCCCCAGAAAGGGATACCGGAAATCGAATAGTTCAGACCTGCGCTTATCTGGGCCTTCATATCCTCCCAACGGGTGCCGATATCTCCGCTCCAGGATGCGGTGGAATATCGCTGGAGTCCGGCGAATCCGTTTCTCGTGAGGAGGAACACCCTGCGGTCGGGCGCATCCTTGCGCTGTCCGTCATATATGGCCATCGCATTCATCAGTGCGTAAGCGTTGAAATATTCAGCGGAAGGGCCGAGTGCGGTAGGACCGCAAAGAGCCTTGCGATATTCCATATCGGTGCAGTCGTGAATGTTCGGTTCACTTGCGTCCATCCACCATGCATCCACGCCCAAAGGCAGCAGATGGTCTCTCATCTGTTCCCAGAACAGTTTCCGGGCACCTTCCGAATAGGCATCATAAAAAGACTGTTCGTAGCCCAGCCAGTCGATGACCTTGCTGTCCACGGCTTCTCTGTATATCCAGCCCTTGGAATCGAGTTCGTTGAAATGTTCAGTCCCGACATAGAACTTCGGCCATACTGAAATCATATACCGCGCATTGAGGCTGTGAATGCTGTCCACCATAGCTTTCGGGTCCGGGAAGCGGGTCGTATCGAACTCGTGGCTTCCCCACTTGTCCGCTTCCCAGTACTGCCAGTCCTGGACTATGTTGTCGATAGGGATTCCCCTTTCACGGAATTCACGGAGCGTAGACAATATTTCATCTCCGGTGGTATAGCGCTCGCGGCTCTGCCAATATCCGAGAGCCCATTTCGGTATGATCGGGCTCTTTCCTGTCATCGTGCGGTATCCTCCTATCACACCGTCGATATCGTCCCCGGCAATGAAATAATAGTCAATCTGTTCCTGCATTTCACCCCACCAGTTCATACGTGAGCGTTCTTCATCGGCAACCGGGCTCAGCACTCGCAGGGCATTGTAACTCACCCCGCCGTCGGGTTCCCACTTTATCTTGATGCCGTATTTTCGTCCGGACTGCATTTCCAGAGAGAATTTGCGTCCGTTGGGATTCCAGGCGGTACGCCAGATTTCCGGGACCACCTCACGCCCGTCAATATACACTCTGGTGTATCCGGCATAGTAGAGATAGAAATTGTGAACGCCGTCCTCCTTTGGCACCAGGCTGCCTTCGAACATAACCTTGGAACCGTTGAAATTGAAGTTTTCGGGGGAATTCTGCACTATGTCGCACTGGGGTGTGCGGAGAAATTCCTGCTCCAGATTTGCTTCCCTGCGCTCCAATACGTTGCCGGCGGCATCGCAGTATCTGCCCGTAAGGGCGCCTTCTTCACCGTTTCTGTCATATAGCGTGAACACATCTCCCAGAGATGCATAGGGGCGCGGGTCTCCCCAGCGGCAGAAACTGTAGCTGTCCCAAAGCAGGCCGTAGCGTCGTGAAGACACGACGAAAGGCACGGAGATTTTGGTATTGTATTGGTACAGTTCCTCGTTTTTCCCCTTGTAGTTCCATTCGTCCGACTGGTGCTGACCGAGACCGAAGAACGCCTCGTCATCAGGAGAATCAAATGTCTGACGTACAGTGAAAGCCTTCTTGCCGTCAGTCTCGAAAGGTTCGAAACTGCGCTCATGCTCGGACAGGAGATTCTCCTCGCCCCGCCAAAAGCTGACGCGTCCGGACACTTTGTCCACCCGTGCGGTGACTCCCGCTGAGGAAAGGCAGATATACTCTTCCGTTTCGCTCTTTTCGCATTGTGGCTCATCACCCTGAGGGACTACGCATAAAGAAGCGGTTTTAGGGAAATCTTCTCCGGCAGGAACGGATGACACTCTGAAGATACCTGGAGCCACTGCCACTATGCGTGTGGACCCGCAATCAGTATTTACTCTGACTTCATTGGGCGCAGAGCAGGACAACAGCATAGCCGTGGACAATACCAAGGTGTTGATTCTCTTGATTCTCATATTCTTTCTATTATTTCCATACACATTCGTCCATTGTGGTAGGGACATTTCCAGAAGCCGGCTCTGTCATTTTCCGTATCGGCAATGAAGCCTTTTTCCGATGGCAATGCTCCCCAGTACCACTCCCCGTCGGGACATATTATATATTTGCGGATAAATTCCCATTGTGCCTTTGCCCTTTCCATCCACAGCCTTTCCCCGGTAATCCGGAATCTGTTCACACAGCCGATGACAGTCTCGGCCTGTACCCACCAGTCACGGGAACGGTTGCGTTCGCCGGTTGTAGGGTTGAACTCATATTCCATACCTCCTTCCATTGAGAAACCTTCAATGGCGGCATCTGACAGCCGTGCGGAGGCAGATTCTGCGCGTGCTGTCAGCCCGGCGTCCCCCAGTACTTCCGCAGCCTCGCAGATAAGCCAGGACGTTTCGATGTCGTGACCGTATGATACCACGGATGAAGTCGGGTTCCATCTTTCATCGAAAAACAGGCCCAAATGCCCGTTCGGACAGATTATCCTGTCAAAGAAGATCTTCAGGATACGGCTCAGGGCCAGTTTGAGGGACTCGTCTTTCCATACCCTGTAAAGTGCTGTGTATGCTTCCAGAATGTGAAGATGGGTGTTCATGGTTTTGGCGTCATTCTGGTCCCTGTCGCTCAAACGCATATCTTCTATTGTGTCCCAGTTGCGTGTGCAGGCTTCCAGATAGCCTCCGTACGATTTCTCCAGACTGTGATTCTCAATGCAACGGAAGAGTTCTACGGCTTCCTCCAGCGCATCTCCGTTACTGCTGGCCCTGTAATATTCAGCCAGAGAGTAGATTGTAAAAGCAATTGCGTAAAATTGTTTTTTTGTGTCTTTCGGGGTGCCGTCAGCATTAAGGCTCCAATACACTCCGCCGGATTCCCTGTCTATGAAATTCAATATTATGTATCTGTAAGCCTTTTCGGCCGTTTCAAGATACTTTTTTTCTTTAAGAACGCGCCAGGCAGAAGAAAAAGTCCATAGGATGCGGGCGTTCAGGATAGCGCCCCTTTCAGCGTCAGGGCAGGCTGTCCCTTTTCCGTCAATGCGACCCAGAAACCCTTCTGACGAGTAATCAGACATCCTCTCCATCCAGAAAGGAAGAATGTTTTCTATTAATTCTTTTGCTGCTTCATTCTTTAGATTTTCCATAAATCAAAAGTAGTCAGATACTGTCAATAAATCAACAGGAGAGAGAAGATAAACAAAAAAAAGCTAAAAAAGTATCAATGTCTAATAAATTTTGCCATATTTACCCTGCTATGAGTGAAATACTATATGAAATACCGCCCTTTTTACACTTTCAGCCGTTTCTTCAAGACGGCAACGGGAAAAACGCTCACTGCATATATAACGGACACTATATCTGAGATATGTTATTCTTCGGGTTTTAACACAAAAAAGCATAGTGTAATTATACGCACTAACTTGCAAAAAATTGTGACGCGAACGTATGCTACGTTTTAAGAACACTATTTCCAATAGCGCTATTGCGCTGATTTTCTGTGTGTTATCATTGCTGTTCACTTCTTGTGACAGCCTTTTGTCACGGTCTGTATGGACTGCTGAAGACGGTAATTTTATCAAAAACGGCGAAACGGAGTATTTCATCGGGACCAATCTGTGGTATGCCGGCAGGCTTGCCGCAGATGAAAGCGGAAGGGACAGGCTCAACCGTGAGCTTGACACGCTGAAGTCTCTCGGAATAACCAATCTCAGGGTGCTTGCCACAGAAGGGGAAGACATTGAATGCCTTGCCTATGCGCTGGACCGTATGCAGGAAAGGGGAATGAGTGCGGTGCTTTTCCTTAATAATGCCTGGGAGTGGTCCTGCGGTTTTGCTGATTATCTTGAGGCAGCTGGCGAGGGACGTCAGCCGAAACCTGCCGTAGATGGCTATCAGGCTTATATGCGGGCGATGGCCGCATTCAGCGCAAATGATAAAGCGATAGAGATCAATCATAATTACATACGCAGGATAGTACCTGCACTTAAGAATCATCCTGCCGTTTTCAGTTGGCAGATATGCAATGAGCCGAGATGCTTCAGTGAATCTTCGCAAATACGTGACGCCTTCGTGCAGTATATCCACAGCACGGCAGCCCTTATCAAGTCACTTGACCCGGTGCATATGGTCAGCACCGGAAACGAAGGCCTGATGGGTTGCGAAAATGACCTGTCTCTGTATGAAAGAATAAATACCTGTGATGATATCGATTACATCACTATCCATATCTGGCCTTACAATTGGAGCTGGGTAAGGGAGAATTCGGTAAACTCCGGCATTGCAGGCGCGCTCGACCGCACGGGCAGATATATAGACGAGCACCTTGACCTGGCGGTACGTCTCGGCAAGCCTCTGGTAATAGAAGAATTCGGCTATCCGAGGGACGGCTTCGGCTTCGACCGCGGCTGCAGCACCTCCGGTAGGGACAGCATTTACAATTATGTCTTTTCCCGTGTAGTAGAGTCGTCGCAGAAAGGAGGAAACCTGGCAGGGTGCAATTTCTGGGGATGGGGAGGTTTTGCCGAGCCTGCCCACGAAAAATGGCAGGAAGGGGATGACCTTTGCGGCGATCCTTCTCAGGAGGCGCAGGGTCTGAACTCTGTGTTTGCAACTGACAGCAGTACCATCGCCATCATCTCCGATGCGACGCACAAGCTCTCGGAACTGCCCCGCCTGCGATATGAATTTTCCTCAGGGCACCTTTTTGCTGAAGCTGACGGGAGAAAACTAACAGTAAACGTATTCAACCCTACAGGAAAGGTCATCGAAGTCAGAATGTCGCTTGTAAGCGACCTCAGTCTGATGGCGGAGACAAAGGATACTGTACTTCTCGAAGGTTACTTTGTCGGGAACAGGCCGAAGACGCTGGAATTCCCGCTTGAAAATGTGCAGCCCGGGTTCTATCAGGTCAATCTGTCCTGGCAGCTGGGGGAGATGTCAGAGAATTACGACACTTTCAACATAGGAATCGACCCTGAGAAAATAATATCTCCGCAGGATAAGCGTCCCGATTTCGATGAGTTCTGGAATGCTACCCTCTCCGAACTTGCAGCAGTCCCTATGGAAATTGTCAAAGAGTTTTCCGCAGAGCACAGCGACAGCCTGAGAAACAGTTACCGCGTGGAGATAACTTCATTTGGAGGAGAGAAAATCGGAGGATATCTGTGCGAGCCTGTCAAGGAGGGTAAATACCCTGTGTATATAGATTATATGGGTTATGGCGCAGACCCGTACTGGTACGGTCCTTCGTCCAATCCTGAGGCAATAGAATTCCTTGTCAGTGTCCGCGACCAGGGCATATTCAAAGCAGGGAACGAGAGGTGGATAGACCGTGGGCTGGAATCAAAAGAGACTTACTACTATCGCGGAGCTTTCTGTGATGTCGTTAGAGCTGTCGATTTTGTCGCATCACTCGAAAAGGCTGACACTGCTCGCATATTCGCCAGGGGAGAGAGTCAGGGAGGGGCTTTCACTTTTATCAGTGCCGCTCTCGATTCCAGGATCGCCGCGGCCGCACCGGCAGTTCCTTTCCTGAGTGACTACGAGCATTATTCACAGATTGTCTGGTGGCCTGTATGGGAAGTCTTCGAGACAGCCGACCGTCAGGGAATCAGCAGGGAGGACCTTTTTGAAATGCTCAGTTATTTCGATGTCAAGAACTTTACCGACCGCATCAAATGTCCGGTATATATGGCTTTCGGCCTTCAGGACCCTACATGCCCGCCTCACACGAACTTCGCCGGATACAATATGATATCGGCGCCGAAGCAGTACCTGTGTGTGCCGACTTGCGGACACGCCATGTGGAAAGAGGATGTATGGAAGGAAAAACGCGATGAATGGTTCAACCATTGCCCGTGAAGATATGCCGTCATTGAAATAACAAACCGGAAACACAATCAAATATGAGCGGATGTAAGATTTTTGCAGTGGCTTTTATGTTCATCCTGGCCGGATGCGGCGCCACACCCAAGGAGCAACTGATTTCCACCCTGAAGGATGCATCGGAAAAATGCACGCCCTTATACGGGCATCAGGATGACCTGATGTACGGTCACACATGGAATGTGACGAAAGAAGACGATCACTCGATGACACGTTCTGACGTATTTTCGACAGCCGGAGCATATCCGTATATTCTCGGCCTGGACCTCGGCTGGCTCGAGGTGGACAGCCCTGTAAATCTTGACGGGAATGACTTCAACCTTATGCGCGAGGCGGCCATAATGCATTATGAAAGAGGCGGAATTGTTACTTTGAGCTGGCACCTCCGAAATCCGCTTACCGGTGGCGACACTTGGGATGTCAGCAGTGACAGAGTGGTGGAGTCCATCCTTCCCGGAGGGGAAAAACACGAATACTTTATGGGATGGCTTGACAGGGTCGCCACTTATATCGCATCTCTGAAGGATTCCGGGGGCCGTCAGATTCCGATTATTTTCAGGCCTTGGCACGAACATACAGGCGGGTGGTTCTGGTGGGGGACCGGTCTGTGCAGTGCGCAGCAGTTCAATGACCTGTGGGTGATGACATACGACTATCTGGTCGGTGAAAGGGGGCTCAGCGAACTTGTATGGGCTATCTCTCCGGGTTCCGCAGTTGAGAATTTTGAAGTGTGGGAGGCGAGGTATCCCGGCGATGAATATGTCGATATAGTTGGACTTGACGGATATTGTGCGACTTATCTTTCTCAGGAGGAAGCTTTCTCTCAGTTCAGGGAAAAAATCAGAGAGAACATTGTCAGCCTGAATGAATTTGCGACGGAGCGCGGTAAGATTCTCGCGTTGACCGAAACGGGATACGAGGGTCTTCAGTACGAAAAATGGTGGACGGAAGTGCTTGCGCCTGCTATAGAGGGTTTGCCCGTTTCATATCTGCTGGTATGGCGCAATACCGATGAAATGCCACGGGGAATGACCCATTTCTATACACCGTGGCCGGGAGGCCCTTCAGAGCAGGATTTCGTTGAATTTGTCAGAAGTGGAAAAATCAAATTGTTGCAGTAATGTCATTTGAAGAAGAGTTGAATGCCCTCAGAAGGCGGCACGACGACCTTTTGAGCCGCAAGAACCGGCCTGTGTACGTCAACGGCGTATACGAACGCTGGGAAAATCCGGTGCTGACAGCTGAACACGCTCCGCTGGAGTGGAGGTTCGATATGAACAGGGATACAAATCCATTCCTTATGGAAAGAATCGGCATCCACGCCACCTTCAACAGCGGGGCTATCAAGTGGGAGGATAAATATGTCCTGGCAGTGCGGGTGGAAGCTGACGACAGGAAATCCTTCTTCGCCGTGGCGGAGAGTCCGAACGGAGTCGACAATTTCCGCTTCCGGAAGCGTCCGGTAACAATCCCGGAGTACGGTGAACCGGCTACCAACGTGTATGACATGAGACTCACCCGCCACGAAGACGGATGGATATACGGACTGTTCTGCGTGGAAAGAAAGGACCATTCGAATGAAAACGACCTGTCCGCCGCAACTGCGGCCTGCGGAATTGCAAGGACAAAGGATCTGATAAACTGGGAGCGCCTTCCTGACCTGCAGGCATCCACCCAGCAGCGCAACGTCTGTCTGCATCCCGAATTCGTAAACGGGGAATACGCGTTGTACACCCGTCCGCAGGACGGATTCATAATGACTGGAAATGGAGGAGGAATAGGCTGGGCGCTGGTGGATTCCATGGAGCATGCCGTCATCACGGATGAAAAGATTATCAACCGCCGGCACTACCACACGGTCAAGGAAGTGAAAAACGGTGAAGGTCCTCATCCGATCAGGACAGATAAAGGATGGCTTCATCTGGCCCATGGCGTGAGAACTTGCGCAAGCGGACTGCGCTATGTGCTGTACCTTTATATGACTTCACTTGAAGACCCTTCAGAGGTGATTGCGGAGCCTTCCGGTTTTTTCATGGCACCTGACGGAAAGGAGTACACGGGCGATGTCCTCAACGTACTTTTCTCAAACGGATGGATTGCCGACGAAGACGGCAGGGTGTTCATCTACTATGCTTCCTGTGATACGAGAATGCACGTTGCGACGTCTACGGTTGAGAGACTTGTTGACTATTGTCTCAACACGGAGCCGGACGGGTTGCGCACCTCTCTTACGGTAGAGCGTATCAACAGACTGATTGACAGAAACGAAAAGATATAGAAAATGGCTTCAGAAAAACCCACACTTAAAGAAAAGATTGCTTACGCGCTCGGAGATGCTGCTGCCGGCGGTATCACCTGGAAGGTAATGTCCATCGCCTTCCCATTGTTTTTTACCAACATTTTCGGCCTTACCGTGGTGGATACGGCCACTCTTATGCTTGTAGCCCGTCTTTTCGACGTGGTTACCGACCCTATTATGGGAGCATTGGCCGACCGCACCCGCAGCCGCTGGGGCACTTACCGCCCTTGGCTTATTTTCGGAGCCGTTCCTCTCGGTCTGGTGTTCGCCCTCCTGCTGTTCACCCCGGATTTCTCCCCTGCGGGAAAGAGAATATGGGCATATAGCCTGTACCTTCTTATGATGGCTGTGTACACTGCCGTGAATGTGCCATACGGCTCTCTTCTCGGAGTGATGACGGATGACGACAATGAAAAGAACAAGTTCTCCTCATTCCGTATGGTCGGAGCCTATGCGATGGGATTCGTGACACTTCTTTCTTTCCCTTATCTCCAGAAGCTTGTCGGAGGCAGCGAGGCTCACCAGTATGCCGTGCTCGGTGCGGTTCTCGGCGGTATCGCGGCAGTTATGACCCTGGTCTGCGGACTGATGACAAGAGAACGCCTCACGCCTGTCAGGGCGGAAAAGTTCTCGCTCAAGCCTTTTGCCGACCTCTTCAAGAACAAGCCGTGGGTATTTCTTACTCTTACCGGTATCTGCAGCAACTTTTTCAACGGATTCCGCTATGCCGTGGCCGGCTATATGTTCACCTATTGCCTCGGCGGTGACGTCACCATAAACAAACTTATCATCAACTATACGGTATTTATGACTTTCGGGGAGGTTACCTGTATGATTTTCGGCGGGCTGAGCCCGGCATTCACAAAAGCCGTGGGCTCCAAGAAGAGAGCTTTCTCGTTGGCCTCGCTGATCTGTCTCTTGACATCGGTGGCATTTTTCTTTATCCCGATGGACCCCGCCTATATGTGGCTTATGATACTTATGGTAATCCTGACCTCTGTCGGAATAGGTTTCTATTCACCTCTTCTCTGGTCAATGTATGCTGACGTGGCAGACTATGCCACACAGAAAAACGGAACGTCTTCCACAGGACTAATCTTCTCTTCCGGCACGATGGCCCAGAAATTCGGCTCGGCAATATCCGGAGCCCTGCTCACCCTTCTCCTGGGTGCAGTCGGTTTCGCCTCAGGCAGCGGAGCTGACGGTCAGGCGGTGGTTACCATTGCGGAGGGTTGCCTGCCTGCCGTTCAGAAAATGATTTGGTCTATTTTCTCCATCATCCCTGCGGCCATCGCCCTTATAATGATCGGGCTTGTCAAACTTTACCCTATTGAAAAATAGCTTTATGAAGGAATACGGTCATTTCAATGACAGGGACAGGGAATTCGTGATTACCGATCCTGCAACTCCGTGGCCCTGGATCAATTATCTGGGGACTGAAGACTTTTTCTCCCTGATTTCAGGGACAGCGGGAGGATACTGTTTCTGCAAGGACGCAAGATACCGTCGCATAACCCGCTACCGCTACAACGGAGTGCCGATGGATGAAGGCGGCCGGTATTTTTATATCAAAGACGGGGATACTGTCTGGAATCCAGGATGGAAGCCCTGCAAAACGGCCCTGGACAACTATGAGTGCAGGCACGGTATGGGTTATTCCCGAATTACGGGAGCAAAGAACGGAGTGGAAGCATCAGTGCTCTTCTTTGTACCGGTGGGAATGCGTTGCGAAGTGCACAAAATGACCCTGACAAACAATGGCCCTGCGGCAAAAAACCTGAAACTCTTCTCATTCGTCGAATGGTGTCTGTGGAACGCCCAGACGGATATGGAGAATTTCCAGCGCAATTTTTCCACCGGAGAGGTCGAGATCGAAGGCAGTGTAATCTACCATAAGACGGAATACAGGGAACGCCGCGACCATTTTGCATTCTACGGCGTCAACGCCCCGATACAGGGTTTTGATACCGACAGGGAATCCTTCATAGGACTTTACAACGGATTCGCCAGCCCGCAGGTTGTGGAGGAAGGAGATCCCCGCAACTCTGTCGCACACGGATGGAGCCCTGTCGCTTCTCATTATATCGAGGTCAATCTTGCTCCCGGTGAATCAAGAGATTTTATATTCGTCCTTGGATATGCGGAAAATCCACAGGATGAGAAGTTCATAGAGCCTACTGGCAGGGAAATAAATTCCTGCTCGGCAATAGTCAACAAGTCTGTTGCCTATAAAATGCTGGACGCCCTTGACACCACCGGGAAAGTTGATGCCAGATTCCGGGAACTCTGCTCATACTGGGACAGACTGCTGGACAAGTTCCATATCGAATCCGGCGTCCTCGAACTGGACCGGATGGTCAATATCTGGAACCAGTACCAATGTATGGTGACATTCAATATGAGCCGCAGCGCCAGTTTCTTCGAGAGCGGCATCGGACGCGGAATGGGTTTCAGGGATTCCAACCAGGATCTGGTGGGTTTTGTACACCAGATTCCCGAACGCGCAAGGGAAAGAATCATCGACATCGCCTCGACGCAGTTCGCCGACGGTGGATGCTATCATCAGTACCAGCCTCTGACCAAGAGAGGCAATAACGATATAGGAGGAGGATTCGGTGACGATCCTCTCTGGCTGATTTTCGGTACTGTAGCTTATATAAAAGAAAGCGGAGATATCAGCATTCTGGACGAACCGGTGCCTTTCGACAACGTTCCGGGCAGTGAAAAAACACTTATGGAACATCTTCAGATATCCTTCAACCACGTAGCCGGGAATCTCGGACCTCACTCCCTGCCGCTCATAGGCAGAGCGGACTGGAACGACTGCCTGAATCTCAATTGTTTCAGCAACAATCCCGACGACTCTTTCCAGACGACGGAGAACAAATCGGAAGGAAGCAGGGCGGAGTCCCTGATGATTGCCGGGCAGTTCGTGTTCTGCGGACGCCAGTTTGCTGAATTGCTTGAGTATCTCGGAAAGGATTCATCCTCGGTGCGGGAGGCAGTGGCCGGAATGGAGAAGGCCGTGGAGAAATCCGGCTGGGACGGTGAATGGTTCCTTCGGGCCTACGATTATTTCGGGAACAGGATAGGCTCTTCGGAGAATGAAGAAGGAAAGATTTTCATAGAAAGTCAGGGATGGTGTACGATGGCCGGTATAGGCAGTGACAAAGGACTGTGTGACAAGGCTCTGAACTCTGTCGGGCGAATGCTGGACAGCGAGCACGGGATAGTGCTGAACAACCCGGCGTACAGCAGGTATTACATAGAGTATGGAGAAATCAGCTCCTACCCTCAGGGCTATAAGGAGAATGCCGGCATATTCTGTCACAACAATCCTTGGATAATTATCGGAGAAGTCGTTGCCGGCCGCACAGAAGACGCGTGGAGGCATTATTGTAAAATCAGCCCTGCATTTATCAAGGACCAGCAGCTTCATAAGGTTGAGCCGTACGTATACTGCCAGATGGTAGCCGGAAAGGATGCCGCGAAACCTGGGGAGGGCAAGAACAGCTGGCTTACCGGCACCGCTGCATGGAACTGGTATGCGGCCACGCAGTGGCTGATCGGCATCAAGCCGGAATATGACGGTCTTATGATCGAGCCGTCTCTTCCGGCCGGAATCAAGAGCATCAAGGTGCACAGGGTGTTCCGCGATGCCGAATACGATATTACAATCAATATCAGCGGTAAAGGTGGCAAAAAATTCATACCATACTCACCTGGAAAGCATATAATCAACATAACTATTTAACAATGAGCATACTGATAGCTGCCATACTGGCAAGTACCATCGTTTTGAACACTAACAACTCCACCTTGGTCCTGAATGCGGAAACCGGGAAGGAGGCTGGAATTCTGTACTATGGCTCTGCGTTGGACTCTGATGAGGCAGGCAATTTGGCGAATGCGGGATATCGCAGCAACAGCCTTTATCCTGCGTTCGGACTGAAAGGAACGGAGGAGCCTGCGATAAGCGTGATACAGGCAGACGGGAATCTTACCCTGGACCTTCGGGTCAGCGGGGTAATAACTGAAAAATGGGAGGACGGCGAGATAGTTACGATAATCAGTACCGACCCTGTATATCCCATCAGTGTAAAGAACTCGTTCAAAAGCTATTTCTCCCAAGACATTATCGAGACCTGGGCGGAAATCACAAATACCGGCAAAAAAGAGGCGACTCTTACCAGATATTACTCGGGACACCTTCCGGTGCATGTGGGTGATGTGTGGATTTCCACCCTGTACGGCACCTGGGCAAATGAAGGCAGGGTGTGTGAGGAGCCTCTCACCAGGGGGATGAAGCTTGTCAAGAATATGGACGGTACGCGAAATTCACACACCTCCCATGCGGAGGCTATGATCAGTCTTGACGGCAAGGCACGGGAGAACAGCGGCCGTGTCATCGGGCTCGCTCTGGAATGGGGAGGGAACTATGAACTCCGTTTCCAGACCAATGATACTGATTTCCACCACATTTTCGCAGGCATCTGCCCGGACAACGCACCATATTCGTTGGGCAAAGGTGAGAGCTTCAGGACTCCTGCCCTTGCATACAGTTTCTCTGCCGAGGGGCTCAGCGGTGTGAGCCGCAATTTCCACAGCTGGGGCAGGAAGTATCGTCTCGCTCACGGAGACAGAGAACGCAAAGTGCTGCTCAACAGTTGGGAGGGAGTGTATTTCGACATCAACGAGCCCGGAATGGACCAGATGATGGGCGATATCGCCTCCATGGGAGGAGAACTTTTTGTTATGGATGACGGTTGGTTCGGTGACAAATATCCGCGCAAGAATGATTCGAGCTCGCTGGGAGATTGGGTGGTGGACAGGAGCAAGCTGCCCGGCGGCATAGGCACGCTGGTCAGGATGGCGGACAATCACGGGATACGTTTCGGAATCTGGATAGAACCTGAGATGACGAACAGCGTAAGCGAACTATACGAAAAGCACCCTGACTGGGTGTTGAAGGCACCGGGCCGGGACAATGTCTATGGGCGCGGAGGCACTCAACTTGTCCTTGACCTCGCCAATCCCGAGGTGCAGGATTTTGTGTTCGGAGTGGTGGACGGGCTTCTGACGGAAAACCCTGAGATAGACTATATCAAATGGGACTCCAATATGAATATCAGCGCCTATGGAAGCCAGTACTCGAAGAATCAGGCCAAACTCGATATCTTATATTGGGAAGGCCTTCACAGGACCTGTGACAGGATAAGGGCGAAGTATCCGGATATCACAATCCAGGCCTGCGCCAGCGGCGGGGGCAGGGCAAACTGGGGCGTTCTGCCTTGGTTTGACGAATTCTGGACCAGCGACAACACAGATGCCCTCCAGAGGATTTATATGCAGTGGGGAACGTCTTATTTCTTCCCTGCCATCGCTATGGCTTCCCACATCAGCGCCACACCGAACCATACGGTTTACAGGACCACTTCCCTGAAATACAGATGCGACGTTGCGTGCAGCGGACGCCTGGGAATGGAAATCCAGCCGAAGAATATGACTGAAGCCGAGAAGGACTTCTGCCGTAAGGTCATATCCGACTATAAGTCCGTACGGCCTGTCGTTCAGTTTGGGGACATATACAGGCTGACCTCGCCGTATGACAATCAGGGGTATGCATCCATGATGTATGTCTCCGGACAGAAGGACAGGGCCGTATTCTACTGGTGGAAACTTGCGAACTTCTACGACGAGCATTTCCCTAGGGCGCTTATGGCGGGACTGGATCCTGACAAGGAATATAAGATTCACGAACTCAACAGGATAGACATCACGCCTCTGCCTTACGAAGGCAAAAGCTTCAGCGGCCGCTTCCTTATGGAGAACGGTCTGGAGATACCGGCATCGAATAATGTGGATTACTCCCTGAAGAGCGACTGGAGCAGCCGTGTGCTCTATGTCACGGAAGTTAAAGAATAACCGTCTCCGACGCCCATAATGACATTTTAATCTAAAAAATAACGGGATAAAACAAATAAATACTTATATTGCGCAACTTGCATGTAATACACACAAAACTATACTTTTTAAGGAAAACCAATTTAATCTTTTTATCAGCCTATGAAAAGGAGAATACTAATTAATGTGTTCGGGTTTTTGGCGCTTATGCTGCTGATGCCCGTACATTCATTTGCTCAGAATCTCCGTGTCGAAGGTAAGGTTATTGATGAGTTTGGTGAAGGATTGATCGGAGCCGGAATTGTCATTCAAGGGACAACGACCGGAACGGTCACCGATTTGGACGGACAGTTCGTGCTGAACGTTCCAAAAGGCACCATACTTGAAATATCCTGCCTTGGATATACGACGCAGGAGGTTCAGGTAACAGGAACGAGCCTGACTGTCTCTATGATTGTCGACTCAAATCTGCTTACCGAATCCGTGGCTATCGCATATGGCCAGCAGAAGAAAGTAACCATCACCGGAGCGGTTTCCGCAGTGAGCGGTGAAGGATTGTTGAAGGCCCCTGTAGCCAATGTTGCAAACGCCCTTCAGGGAAATCTGCCCGGAGTTTCGGCTGTTCAGGCATCCGGTATGCCTGGTGCCGATGACCCTGTCATCAGAATCCGTGGCGTAGGCTCGCTCAACAGCGCCGACCCTCTCGTGCTGGTCGATGGTGTGGAACGTTCGTTCTCCCAGTTGGACGCAAATGAAATCGAGAGTATTTCAGTCCTCAAGGATGCTTCAGCCACGGCAGTATACGGTGTGCGCGGTGCGAACGGTGTCATCCTTGTAACGACCAAGCGCGGTACTACAGGCAAGGCTTCTGTTACCGCTACGGTAAATGCTTCGTTGCAGACTATTTCAAAATTCATTGATTTCGCTGATTCCTACACTTACGGGAAGATGTATAACTATACTCAGATTACCGATGCTCTTCCGATGAGCCAGTGGCCGGGTAGTGCAAACATCTCCGATTATACTCCATATAGTGATTTAGTCCGTTTCAAGCAGGACGTGATGGAGCATTTCCGTACGGGGGATATGCCTAGGACTTTCCCTAATACGGACTGGATCCACTACATCATGAATGATTCGGCGTGGCAGGAGCAGGCTAACGTGAACGTCAACGGAGGAACAGAGAAGGTGCGTTATTTCGTATCGGCAGGTTTCCTGAACCAGAACTCTCTCTTCAAGACTTTCTCCAACAACAAGAATGAGACTTTCGACTATCAGCGTCTCAACTATCGCGCTAACCTTGATATCGACATCACCAAGCGCAGCCAGCTTTCCCTCACTCTCGGCGGCCGTATGCAGGACCGCAACACGATGGGTGGCGGCGAAGGATTCCTCTTCCGCTATCTTCAAGGTGCCACTCCATATGCCGGATCGGGAATTGACGAACAGGGCAGACATATCGTTTCTGATGTGAATATAGTCGGACCATATGACCGTGATGCCCTTTCAAACTACTACGACCTCGGTTATGTGAATGAAAGCACCAACGTTCTCAACTTCGACCTTCAGTACAAGCTTGACCTCGGGTTCATCACGGAAGGTCTCGACTTCAAGGTGAAGGCTTCATATAACTCCGATTATACCGCTCAGAAGAACCGTGAGAACGGTTTCGGTACCGGACTTACCTATGTCGCCACAATCGTTGACGGCGAGGAAGTTCTCCGCAAGGAAAACGTTACCTGGCCGACACCTTACAGCGAAAGCAAATGGGGCAATCGAAACTGGTACGCCGAGGCAAGTTTCAACTATGCACGCAGTTTCGGCAAGCACAACTTCGGAGGACTGCTCCTCTACAACCAGAGCAAGTCCTATTATCCTTGGGATTCGGACAACAGTCTTTATCAGTCAATCCCTAAAGGATATGTCGGACTCGTCGGTCGTATCACTTATGACTATGCTACAAAATACCTCCTTGACCTGAACCTCGGTTACAATGGATCCGAAAACTTCGCCCCCGGCAAGCAGCGTTACGGCCTGTTCCCTTCTGTGTCAGCAGGATGGATCATTTCTGAGGAACCTTGGTGGAGCGGG
Organism: Candidatus Cryptobacteroides sp.; assembly: GCA_045615565.1. Lineage (GTDB taxonomy): Bacteria > Bacteroidota > Bacteroidia > Bacteroidales > UBA932 > Cryptobacteroides. The sequence goes on from JAZLFC010000014.1 coordinate 19,180, forward strand.
CTCAAGAAGTATGTCGGATACCTCAAGATCCGCGGTTCATACGGACTTGTAGGTAATGACAGCACCAACGGTGCACGCTTCCTCTATCTTCCTGGTTCATGGCAGTTCTATACCGGAAAGATGACAACCAATCCTCAGGAACGCGGTGCGAACTTCGGTACCAGCGGAAACTGGCTTCAGGCCGTCAAGGAACTTACTTCCGGTAACCCTAACGTCACTTGGGAGACTGCAAAGAAGATCAACGTCGGCGTTGACGCAGCCTTCTTCAGGGACCGTCTCCACGCATATGTTGACTTCTTCTGGGAGGACAGAACCGGGATTCTTGTTTCCAACGAATCTACACTTCCGGCTGTCACATCCCTGCCGTCCAGCTATGTTAACGACGGCCGCGTGAAGAACCACGGTTTTGAAGTGACGTTGAATTGGGAAGACAAGCACGGAGATTTCAGATATTCAATCTCTCCGAACGTATCTTTCGCGAGAAACCAGGTTATCGAGATGCTTGAGGTCGAGCCTTTGTATGCTTATCTTAAGCACACCGGTCTTCCTGTAGGCCAGCCGTTTGCACGCGAGCTCTTCGAGTTCTACCAGCCTGGCACCGAGGACCGCTATTTTGAGAAGTACGGCGTGAAAATGCCGGATCAGGGCATAGAACTCAAATACGGCGACTGCGTATTTGTCGATCTGAACGGTGACGGCGTCATCGATGCGAATGACGAGCACGCTGTCGGCTATACTTCCACCCCTGAACTGATGTTCTCATTGAATGCGGACTTCCATTGGAAGAATCTCGATTTCTCAATGCTTTGGACAGGAGCGGATCACGTAAACCGTACGCTCAACGGCTATTTCCGTGACCAGTTCGGTTCAACCAACACCTCGGCTCTTACCCAGTGGGTAGCCGACAACTCCTGGACAGAAAGCAACACCAATGCCAGCCTGCCTCGAATCTCATTCACCAACAGAGTTCACAACAATTACGACTCAAGGGCGTGGATGGTAGATTCAAGATTTATCCGTTTGAAGAACCTCGAACTTGGATACACTTTCAGCAAATCCGGGGAGAAGAAATTCTTCAATTACGTGCGCGTTTATCTTTCAGGTCAGAACCTCCTTACATTCTCTACGTTTGACGGAAATGATCCTGAAGCTCCTGGAACAGGACTTGACTATGGCGTACGTTATCCTATGACCCGTGTTTTCAACATAGGTGCACAGTTTAACTTCTAATGCAGAGAAACGATGAAAAATAAATCAAATATCTTGCTGCTTTTGGGACTCTGCTCCTTCTTCTCCATCACGTCCTGCGTCGATAAGATTGCCGTAGGTGACGCTTTTCTGGAGAAGAGCCCTGGAGTTGATGTCAATATCGATACCGTGTTCACAAGCGCCGAGTATACCAGGAATTTCCTCTGGAGCGCTTATGGGCAGTTGTACTGCACCTATACTTCAGGAAATATGATGAACGGTGCGCCTATCGATGTGCTTTCTGATTCCTATCACTGCTATGTCAGCTGGGGCGGACCTATGCAGAGCTATTATCCGGGGCTCCTTACTGAGAATGCCCAGGATACAGAAGACGGTAATTTCCAGGGCAAGTTCTCATATTCAACCAAGTTCGGCGGATTGGGTTCCCCCTCCGGCGGCCGTGTGTCCATATATGAGACTGTGCGAAAATGCTGGCAGCTTATCGAAAATATCGATAAAGTGCCTAATATGGATTCAGCCGAGAAGAGTCGCCTTCGCGGAGAGGCTTACACAATTATGGCCAGCCGTTATTTTGATGCTTTCCGCAACTTCGGCGGACTCTGTCTGGCCAAGAAGGCATATGAAGTCGGCGAGCCTTTCACAGAGGGACGCGCTACAGCCAAGGAGACAGTTGAATTCATTGATTCCCTGATTGTATGTGCAATCAACGAGGACGGATTCATCTGGAATATCCCTAATTCCGACATCGGCCAGTGGTCGGGACGCCTTACCCGTGCTTCCGCAAGGGCCCTCAGGGCAAAGGTTTGGATGTTCGCGGCGTCCCCGCTGTTCAACAGTCCGGAGCCTTATATGCGGTATGATGCTTCCAAGACTACTGAATTCACGAATGAAGAACACGTCTGGTTCGGAGGGGAGGACCGCTCTCTGTGGGACAGATGTCTGCAGTACTGTAACGACTTCTTTGATGACAACGCCGCAAACGGCAACTATTATACTCTGATCCAGCCTGCGACACAGGATGAGGCAGGATACAGAACCGCCTACCGCAGGGCATACCGTTATCGTAACGATGAGACGCATCACGAGAAGATTTTTGACGTTCATCCTACCCAGCTTCTGTCAAGTTCCGTAACTGACGGAAATGTCACCAACGGTTGGGGATGGGGCTGGGACGGTTTCGCGCTTGACTGCTATCGTCAGGGCGGTGCCGTTCCTACCAACGAACTTATGGAATGCTTCGGAATGCAGGACGGGCGCAACTTCCCGTATTCCGATATCTATGGTGCCGGCAAGAATCCTGATCACTACGACATGTTCGCGGACCGAGACCCTCGTCTCTATGAGACAATGTCCGTTCCGAGAAAGTCTTTGCCTGCAGGATTCGACTATGCAGGCAAGAGCTATGCTGATGTCTGGTACAACGGCGCCATGTATTACGATCAGAGTAATTTCGGTGATGCCAATTCGGAGGATGCGCATTCAGGCTACAGGAAGTACAAATGGATGCTTGACTATGTTTCAAACAAGATGGATGATGAATTCATAGGAGTATCTTACATCCGTCTGGCCGAGATGTATCTCATCCGTGCGGAAGCCAGGGCGGAGACGGGCGATTTTGCAGGTGCTCTCAACGACCTTGACGTTGTGCGCAGCCGCGTGGGGCTGGGTCGTATCGAAAAGATGAATCCTGAACTGAATCTCACTTCAAACAAGGAGAATCTCATCAATGAGATACTTCGTGAGCGCAACTGCGAGATCGGAGCAGAGTGCGGTGACCGACTCTACGATATGGTACGCCGCAAACGTCAGGATCTTTTCACCAAGCCTCTTCATGAGATTATCATCTACCGTCTTGATGAAAAGGGTAATCGTATGACAGAGGGTGACCTGAGATGGGATCCAAGCAGCGATTGGCCTGATTTCGAATACGAAAAGCCTCAGATTACCATAGGCGCGCGCCGCTGGTGGGAGCCCGGCTTCTGGACAAACAAGTGGTATCTCGATCCTGTTTCCCGCATTGAGGTTCAGAAGGGATATGGACTTACTCAGAATCCTGGTTGGTAATATTTGAAATTATCACGAATATGAAATTACACAATATATTAATATATAGTTTGCTTGGGCTCTGTGCGGTTCCAGTGGCTGCGAACGCTCAAGCAGAACTGAGTGACCTCAAATCACAGAAGGTTGATTTGGGCTATGGTGTCGAGTCTTCGGAATTCCTGACCACTGCGGCAGCATACACTATTACCGCTGAGGAACTCAGCCATACGTCTGCTATCAGCCTCGCTGATGCTCTCTATGGCAAACTCATCGGACTCACCGCCCTTCAGAACACTGGTTTCAAGGGTGAGGAGGGAAAAGGTGCCTCGTTCAATATCCGTGGGATACAGACCACAGGAGAAAACGATATTCTTATCCTCGTCGACGGCTATGAGCGTCCGATAGACCGCATATCTGTCGAAGAAGTTGAAAGCGTCACCGTGCTCAGGGATGCAGCTGCCGTCGCCCTTTACGGACACGAGGGAATCAACGGCGTCCTTCTTGTCAAGACAAAGCGCGGCGTGGCCGACAGCGGGTTCAACGTAAAGGCCGGTGTTTCACACAAGCTTCAGTTCGATCCTAAGTCTGCTGAAATGGTTGATGCATATCATTATGCAGACGCTTTGAATATCGCCCGCGTCAATGATGGGAATGATCCGATGTACTCTCAGGCTGAATTGCAGAAATTCCAGGACGGAAGCGATCCTTTCGTTTATCCTAACGTCGACTGGAAAAACGAGGTGTTCAGGAATACCGCGCACGAAACCCGTGCATTCGTTTCCATGTTCGGAGGCTCGGATAAGGTAGAGTACTATTCTCAGATTGACTACACAGATGCCAGGGGCCTCTACAAGAATCCTGACCAGGGAGATTGGACCTCACAGCTCAAGTATTCCAAGGCCAACATCCGTGCAAACGTGGATTTCCAGGTTACCAAGAGCACCAGAGTCAAGACCGATATTCTTGCTATGTTCATGGAAACCAATGGAGTTCCTAACGTTAGTTCAAACGATGCATGGTGGCATCTCTACAAAGTTCCGGCACTTGCTTTCCCTGTTAAGACAGCGGGTGGCGTATGGGGCGGAAGCCAGACCTACGGCGACTTCAACCTGATAGCAAAATCACAGGGTGCAGGTTTCTCAAAGACTCATCAGCGTCAGATTTGGGCTGATATGACAATCGAACAGGACCTGGACTTCATAGCAGAAGGCCTGCAGCTCTATGCGGGCGGCTCATATGACAACGCTTCCAATACAATCGAAAACCGCAGCAAGGGATACCAGTACGGCTGGAACTATTATGAGGGCGGTGCGATGAAAGAAGCCGTGATGGGAACAGTCGAGGACAAGCTCCAGTTCAATCAATGGGTTGACATGCAGTGGCGCGTGGGAACGCTCAATGCAGGTTTGAAGTATCACACCACATTCAGGAACGGTGATAATTTCTCGACAAATCTCAACTACAATATGAAGAGCGAAATCCGTGACGGCCAGAGCAATACCTGGTACCGCAGGAACGTCGCGCTTGCAACCCATTATGACCATGCGGACAAGTTTGCTGCAGACCTCGTGCTTGCGGCTAACGGATCCAACCGCTCTTATCCGTCAAAGTGGGCTTTTTCTCCTACTCTCGGACTCGGTTACATTTTTGCGGACAATCCGGACGCAGGATTCCTTAATTATGGAAAGTTCCGTCTTTCAGGCGGTATCCAGCATACTGACTATGTCCCTGAGAACGGACTGTGGCTCTCAACCTGGAACAATTCTCACGGACAGTTCTGGTACGGAACCAATTTCGGAAGTACCTGGGGTGCGTTCCTTACTCACTTCCCGACTACTGATTTCCAGCAGGAAACGGCATACAAGGCCAATTTCGGTGCTGATATGAGATTTGCGGGAAGTCTTGACTTCTCTGTAGACGTTTTCTATCAGCAGAGGGCCAACATTCTGGTGAGCGCAAGTTCCCTGAATTCTGACGTTGTCGGTATCCAGTCAGCCTATGATGACAAGGGCCGTGTGGCCAGTTACGGTGTCGAGGCAGGTCTGCGCTATGCAAAGACCTTTGACAACGGATTCAACCTCAGCTTCGGCGGAAATGTTTCCGCTTTCAGGAACAGGGTTCTCGAATGGATTGAGGTTCCTGCTTATCCGAACCTTTCAGTGGTCGGCTCACCGGCCAATGCCCCGCGCGGTCTCGTGGCTCTCGGATTCTTCCAGTCAGAGGACGAAATTGCAGGCAGCCCTCTTCAGGAATTCGGCCAGGTGAAGGTCGGCGACATCAAGTACAAGGACATCAACGGAGACAATGTCATCAATGAGAATGACTTTGTCGCGATGGACTTCAACAGCGAGTTCCCTTCTCTGAACTATGCATTCAACCTTGGAATCGAATTCAAGGGATTCGGAATAAATGCAACGTTCCAGGGTGCTGCAGACCAGATCAAGAATCTCCAATATGTAGACGGCGTATGGGGAGCTCTCTCCGACAACCGCAATCTCTCGAAGGAGTATTACAACAACTGCTTCGACATCGCGGGCGCCAATGCTCTTTATCCGCGGCTTTCAACCACAAAGGTTGCCAACAATGCCCAGAATTCAACAATCTGGTACAGGAATGTCAGCTGGTTCAAGTTGCGTGATTGCGAGATTTTCTACAAACTTCCTGCTTCATGGCTTAACCGCATGAAGATCTCTGATGCCAAGATTTATGTTCAGGGACAGAATCTCCTGTCTTTCGGAAGCATTTCTTGTTTGGACACTGAAAACCTCAACACAGGATATCCTGTGATGAAAGCGGTCAATTTCGGTCTTTCTGTTGTATTCTAATAGATTGAGTTATGAGACTAAATAAATTATGTTTGTTCATTATTGCAGGTCTGGCCACAGTTTCATGCGTTGACCTCAACTACACTGAGCAGAACACTCGAGATGAAGAATGGACATTTGAATACTTCGGGGAAGGTATCAAGAATATGGTGTTTGACTCTTATGCTCAGCTGTACAGCAATGAGTTTGAGTCCAACAGTGCGTACTTCCTTGCCGGTGCTACCGACGAAGCCCAGTACGCTATTGAGACCGGTGCGGTCAACAACTACACGAATGGCGGCTGGAGCCCTGCCAATCCTTATTCCAATACCTGGACAAAGTCATATACTGCTATCGCTGAAATATGCATGTCCCTCGAGAAATATGATCAGATGGACCTCTCCGAGTGGAAGTACAATCCGAATTATTCCAACTGGATTCAGCAATTGGAACTTTTCCCTTACGAACTCCGTTTCCTCAGAGCTTATTTCTATTTTGAGCTTCTCAAGACTTACGGAAGTGTTCCTCTGGTAACCACAACTCTTACAAATGAACAGGCAAACAGCGTACAATGCGCTTCTGTCGATGCAATTGTGAAGTTCATCGTCGACGAAGTGGATGAGATTGCGCCTTACCTTCCTGTTTCATATATCACCGAGGTGGGTGCAGAAGTAGGTCGTGCAACCAAGGTTGCCGCCTATGCCCTCAAGGCCCGTACATTGCTGTATGCAGCATCTCCGCTTTTCAACCCTGCCAACGATAAGTCAAAATGGGAAGAAGCGGCGTATGCAAGCAAATTCATCCTTGACAATGCCGAAGCGTGGGGACTCAAGCTCAGCACCTACGGCACTCTCTGGGGCCATGACGCATTTTTCAATCCGGAGATTATCTTCGGTATCGGTCGTGGGGAGAGCAATTCGTTCGAAATGGCCAATTTCCCGATCGGCGTGGAAAACGGCTCTTCCGGCAACTGCCCTACACAGAGTTTTGTTGACCAGTATGAATATCAGGACAATGGCGAGACCTTCGGAAAGCGTCATCCGGGAGGCATTGACCTCACCGCTGAAGATCCATATGAGGGACTTGATCCGCGCTTCGCTCTCACCGTCGTAAAGAACGGCGACGAGTGGCCAAGCAACGGTGCCCAGAAGAAAGCGATCCAGACCTTCTTCGGAGGCTTCAATGCTTCGCCTAAGTATGGTGCGACTCCTACGGGGTATTATCTTCGCAAATATGTTGACGGTTCCTGTATAACCACAGCTGACAATCAGACCAGATACCGCCATACCTGGATAGTGTTCCGTCTCGGTGAGTTCTACCTTGACTATGCAGAGGCCGTATTCAACGCTACGGGAAGTGCAAACGACGCTACATACGGTATGACTGCCAACGAGGCTGTCAACGTTCTCCGCAGTCGCGATGACATCAAGATGCCAGGGTTCATAGAAGACGGTGCAGAGTGGGTTGAGCGCTACGAAAGAGAGCGTCTTGTCGAGCTTGCATTCGAAAACCATCGTTTCTGGGATGTACGCCGCTGGAAGAAGGGCGCTGAGTTCTTCAAGAACATTCAGGTGGCCAGCATCAACAGCTCCCTCTATCTTACACGTTCTACCGTTTCACGCCAGTGGGACGACAAGTACTATTTCTATCCGATTCCTCAGAGTGAACTGAAGAAGAACGTTAATCTTGTTCAGAATCCGGGATGGTAGTTTTCTAATCTAAATATGGAAAAGATATGAAAAGGATATTTAAATATTCAGGGATTTTACTTTCAGTTGTCCTGTTGGGAGTTTTCGGCTCATGCAAGGTGGAAGGACCCACCGAGCCCGGTAGCCTCGCACTTGGCATAAAGGTATTCTTCCCTACAAAAGTAGTTGCAGGGCAGCCTATGACCATCAACGGTTCAGGCTTTACCGCAGCTACTGAAATCGTATTCCCCGGCGATGTGGTCGTTAAAGATTTCAATATCGTCAGTGATGAAATGATCAGGGTCACCGCTCCTGCAGGCATCAAGGCCGATGGGGGAAAGCTGGTTGTCCGCACCGCAAACGAGGCTGTCGAGTCCCGTCTGTCTCTCACTTTGGGAAAGACGGTAGTTTCCGGCTATTCGAAGCAGGAAGGAGAGTCCGTCAACGGTGGAGAACAGATTACTATTTACGGTACTGACCTCGAGTTCATCAACTTCGTCGAACTTCTCGACGCAGAAGGCAATCCCAATAAACTCGAAGGAAAAGATTTCTACCGTAAGGGTACCAGCTCCGTAGTGTTCACTGTTCCTCGCAAGAATATCTTTGAAGGGACTTTTGCAGGAAAGGTCGGCACCTTCGACGGTCTAGAGTTCACAATGCCTGAACTTGCATACACGCCGGCAAAGGATGCCGGTCACTGGGAGACCAAGATAACATACCTCTGGAAGAATGAGACCGGTGAACCTATCCCTGGTTGGGGCGGTACATTCCGCTTCTCCAATGTCGAGCACATTACCGGAGAGGAGATCTATGCATTCCCAATGGAAGACTGGGCTCTCATCAAGGACGGTACCGTACGCGTTGCCGTGGAAGTCAACGATGCTTCCAACATCAGGATTACCACAGGCTGGTGGAGCGGTGCATACGGCGGAACTGACCATAACTGTACCGATATGATTCTCGAAGAAGAGGATGGAACCAAGTACATCGAACTGAACATCAAGGAGGATGGAAACCTCTACGACCTGATTGATGAACAGCACCTGCTCTTCACCGGTGATGCCTACACTCTCCTTGAAATCTATGTCAATGAATGGGTAGAAGGTGGCGGTGGTGCTTCAAAGCCTGTCGTAATGTGGGAGAATGACGGTACACCAATCCCTGGTTGGGGCGGCACATTCCGCTTCTCCAATGTCGAGCACGTTACCGGAGAGGAGATCTATGCATTCCCAATGGAAGACTGGGCTCTCATCAAGGACGGTACCGTACGCGTTGCCGTGGAAGTCAACGATGC
>JAZLFC010000015.1:0-14139 GCA_045615565.1 Candidatus Cryptobacteroides sp.
GTCTTTCCTGATGACGCCGAGGTCGGCGATGCTTGCGTTGATGGCCGCAATCTGGTTCTCGATCGAGGCAATCTTTTCCTGTTCGATGCGGTCAACCCTCTGGTCGAGGCCGTCGATGCGTTCGTTAATCTTCTTGCAGGAGCCCAGAAGTCCCACCGTGAGGACCGCAAGGGCAAGTGTCAAAAGTCTTCTTCTCATATTGTCGGTTTGTAATTAGTCTTTAATTCGCTTGCTTGAACGTACAAGTAAGCGTAAATTCCCTCAAAGATACTCAAAAATCAGTGGAATTCAAGCTATTGTTTTCTTTTTAGCGCATACGCGAGTTCCGGTGATTCTATTTTACTGCTGACAAATTGTCAGTGGAATGAAGGTTGCACGCCCTCCAAAGTGCTGCGGAGCAGATCCGCGGTTGTTTAATGGCAAACTGATTATGGAAAACAAGTACGAATTTCTAAGCAAATACGCCGTAGATCTCAACGAGCGTGCGGCTAGCGGAAAACTTGACCCGGTCATAGGCCGGGATGAGGAAATCAGAAGGGTTCTTCAGATCCTAAGCCGCAGGACAAAGAACAATCCCATTCTGGTGGGAGAACCGGGTGTCGGCAAGACAGCCATATCCGAGGGTATTGCCACAAAGATAGTCAACGCCCAGGTCCCTGAGAACCTTAAGAGCCGCAAGGTTTTCTCCCTGGATATGGGTGCTCTCATTGCCGGAGCCAAATATCAGGGAGAGTTTGAAGAAAGACTTAAAGGTGTGGTCAAGGAAGTTGTAGACTCTGATGGAGAGATAATCCTTTTCATTGATGAGATACATACCCTGGTGGGCGCAGGGAGAAGCAACGGAGCGATGGACGCTTCCAATATACTTAAACCTGCGCTCGCGCGCGGGGAGCTCAGGACAATAGGATCCACGACACTTGACGAATATCAGAAATATTTCGAGCAGGACAACGCTCTGGAAAGACGCTTCCAGAAGGTTATGGTGGACGAGCCGTCCCCGGCCGAATCAATCGCCATCCTGCGCGGGCTCAAGGAGAAGTACGAAAACCATCACCGCGTGAGCATTGAGGATGATGCCCTGATTGCGGCGGTAAACCTCAGCCACAGGTATATCAACAACCGTTTTCTTCCAGACAAGGCCATTGACCTTATCGACGAGGCGGCTTCCAAACTGCGACTTGAGATGAATTCCGTTCCGGAGCCGATAGATGACCTCAACTCACGAATCCGCCAGCTGGAGATAGAAAAAGAGGCTATCAAGCGTGAGGGCACTTCGCTGAAAAGCGAGCGCATCGACAAGGAACTTTCCGAGGCCAAGTCTCAGAAAGAAGCGCTTGAGAAACGCTGGAATGAGGAAAAAGGCATTGTAACCGAGCTCAACAACAAGCGCCAGGAGATAGAGGACATAAAGCGGGAAGCGGCGATTGCCGAGCGTGCCGGAGACTATGGGAAAGTTGCTGAACTGCGTTACGGCAGGATGGCTTCCGCTCAGGCAAAGATCAATGAGCTGACCGAAAAGCAGGCCGGTATCAAGGACCCTATCATCACCGAATCGGTCACCCCGGAGGATATCGCGGAGGTCGTGGCAAGATGGACAGGCATTCCTGTAAACAGGATGCTCGAAAGCGAAAAGGAAAAACTCCTCAGGATGGAAGAAGCCCTGCACCACAGGGTAGTAGGGCAGGACAAGGCCATACAGGCCGTTTCCGATGCAGTCAGGCGCTCCCGTGCCGGACTGAGCAACGAGCACCGGCCGATAGGCTCCTTCCTGTTCCTCGGCACCACGGGTGTCGGAAAGACCGAGCTCGCAAAGGCTCTGGCGGAGTTCCTGTTCAATGATGAGGCGATGATGACGCGAATCGATATGAGCGAATATCAGGAGAGCCATACTGTGAGCCGGCTCATCGGTGCGCCTCCGGGATATGTCGGATATGACGAGGGCGGACAGTTGACCGAAGCCGTAAGGCGCAAGCCGTATTCTGTCGTGCTGCTGGATGAGATTGAAAAGGCTCACACCGATGTGTTCAACATCCTGCTGCAGGTTCTCGACGACGGACGTCTGACGGACAACAAGGGAAGAACCGTGAACTTCAAGAACACCATCCTCATTATGACTTCAAACCTCAAGGAGGAGGAACTGCGTCTGAGGATGAGGCCGGAATTCCTGAACAGAATAGACGAGACCATCACTTTCGACACACTGACGAAGGATGATATCAGGGAAATAGTACGCATCCGGATGTCCGAGCTGCAGAAAAAACTGGCGGAGGACAATGTATTCATCAAGTACACCGAAGCTTTCGAGAACAATATGGTTGAGAACGGGTACGACCCCGAATACGGAGCCCGCCCGGTCAAGAGGCTCATCCAGCGCGAACTTGTCAATATGCTCGCGAAGGAAATTCTGGAAGGCAAGGTACGCAAGGGGTCCGAGATTACCGTTGACAGCCGGGAGGACTCAAGTATTGTCCTGGTCTGAAATCAATTCGGCTTCATTTCATAAAAAAAGGGCTCTGAGACAACTCAGAGCCAAATATTTGCGGAAGGGACGAGATTCGAACTCGTGGTACAGTATGACCCGTACGTCGGTTTAGCAAACCGGTGGTTTCAGCCACTCACCCACCCTTCCAGTCTCACTCATTCGGTGTACCAAATGGGACAGCAAAGTTACAATAAATTATCTTATTTGCAATACTTCACCGTGATCCTTCGCAACCGCCTCTTTCCACTTCTCCGTATATCCCGGCTGCATCAGGCCGTCAGGAGTGCCTTCGTCATACTTCGAGTGCACGAACGAGCCGTCTTCATTCTGCGCCTTGACGTTCCCGTCAATGAACTTGACAAGCAGCGTCCGCTCAAGTTCCGTCCACGCCTCAAACTGGTCAGATGCAGTCCGGACCGTGTAGTCGGTAAGACCCCTGACCACTCTTCGGATAGCTCTCCTGCGCCCCGGATGTTTTCCTGAACGGCCGTTATATATTTTCAGGAGGAGTTCGTCAATCTGCGCCACCTTGCCTCCCATCTGCCCGTTCTCGAATGCATCTATCTCCTTCCTTATGACGGGTTCCATCCGGTCATACATCCTGTAGCAGGCATTCGTGACGCGGTTGCACATCCAGAACTGGGACGTCGGGCTGTATTGCAGCAGATTCCCGTTGCCTTGCCGCAGGCACTCAGGCACCTTGGCGGTATTGGCATAGACCGGAGTCAGATATGATGTCGCGGCATCGTCGCATCCGAACCACTGAAGAGCTCCGATTACGTCAGGCAGCCATCCGCGTGCCTGGGCCACAAACCAGAATCCCGTCTGCTGCGTGGCGATGGCCCTCTCGTTGACATAAGTCTTTCCGTCATATTTGAACTCCATCGGACGCCAGCGGTACGGGCTGGCGTTTCCTCCGGCTCCGATATCAGTGCGCATATCCATAGGCGTACCTTCGAAATGGTCGCGCATGACGTCAGCCACATTCTTTACCGTAATCTTGCGTGAAGGCTTCACCCAAAGAGGCATTTCCCCCTGAAGGTCATATCCCATTGCATAATCCAGCCACTCGGAAGCAGGCTTTGTCACCTCCTCCCCGTTCTCCTGATAGGTGAACTGTGAGTCGCAGAGTATGTTGAATGCTGACCAGGCACGCGCGTCGCAGCCTCTTACCGTTCCGAAATCGAGCGGGCAATACGCCTCACGGAAACTGAAATCCTCATCCTTTCCGTCGAACCATCCCTTTTCGCGTGCAAAGCTGATAACGTCAGGCGCATAAAGAGTCTCAGGGTCGTCCAGAGGGAAACGGGTTATGCGTGCCTGATTGGCGTGGGCTGAAATATAGCCGTCAGGAATGCGGCGCGCCACCCAGACAATACCCTTGTTGTCCGCTCCCTTGCCTACGAGGTCCATTATCCAGGCCTCGTCCTTGTCGGCAATCGAGAAAGTCTCCCCCTCGGAAGGATAACCATAGGTGTTTGCGAGGTTCACTATGGTCTCTATCGCCTCCCGGGCGGTCTTAGCCCTCTGGAGAGTTATATAGATAAGGCTGCCGTAATCCATTATGCCTGCCGGATCAATCTGCTCTCCCCTTCCTCCCCAGGTGGTTTCCGCTATGATGAGCTGATGCTCGTTCATATTGCCGACCGTCTGGTAGGTGTGCGCCACCTGATCGATATATCCGAGGGGCTTGTGGGTGTCCCACTCTATGACGTGATGCTTCGAACCTGCCTTCCAGTCCGCTGCCGGGCGGAAATACAGCTCACCGTAAAGCCAATGTGAATCGGCGGCATAAGATACCATACTGGAGCCGTCTGCACTGGCACCCTTGGTGATAATGACATTGGTACAGGCCCGGGAATCTATCTGTGATATGACACACAGAGCAAACAAAGCATATGCTAACTTTCTCATTTTTTATTAAATTTGCGTGCTATGAGTTACAAATCTATGAAAATTTCTTTTGTATTGCCAGCCTTGCTTGCAAGTCTTTCTGCTTTTGCACAGCAGCCGGTATCCCCTGAAGAGCAGGAGAGGAAGTTGTATGACGCGATACAGGAGCAGGTGGACAGGTACGCCGAGAATCTCGGACTGGACGACTGGCAGATATTCTACGTGGATTCCATTCTCACCCACAATGTAATGGCCATCCAGGAAGAGTTCAATTCCATGCAGAAGGCAAAGGTATCCAACCCCGACCTGTATTATGACATCCAGGACAAGTGGAACGAGGAGACTTACAACTCTCTGCAGAAAATCCTGGATGAGGAGCAGTGGGAGAAATACCTCAAGCACGGAGCGGCAAGGGACAAGAAGGCGCGGGACAAGCGTGCCGCACAGAAAAAGAGATAATTATGAAAAGAGAAGATATTGAAAAAGTTCTCGCAGAATTGGGAGAACTCAAGTGCAAGACACAGAAGGACGTAGAAGACGCCAGAGTCAGATTTCTCGGCAAGAAGGGTGAAATCACAGCCTTTTTCGACGAATTCCGTACTTTCGACAAGGAGATGAAGGCAGAGTTCGGAAGAACTCTCAACGAACTTAAGCAGACTGCCATCTCAAGGATTGAAGAACTTAAGGCAGCTGTCGGGGAAGGAGAGGTTTCGGAAGGGCCCAAGCATGACCTCACAATGCCCGGGGACCCGCTGGAACTCGGCTCACGTCATCCGGTAAGCATAGTCCGTCAGGAAATCGTGGACATCTTCCGCAAGTTTGGCTATGACGTTGCGGAAGGTCCGGAGGTCGAGGATGACTACCACGTGTTCGAAGCGCTCAATTTCCCTCCGAATCACCCCGCAAGAGATATGCAGGACACGTTCTTCGTTTCAACGGGACACCCTAACCCGCTTCTCCTCCGCACCCACACTTCAAGTGTCCAGGTGCGCGCAATGGAGAATATGCACGTCCCTATCAGGGTCATCTGCCCGGGTCGTGTGTTCAGGAACGAGGCCATCAGCGCACGCGCTCACTGCATCTTCCATCAGGTCGAGGGCCTGTATATCGATGAAAACGTCACTTTCGCAGACCTCAAGCAGGCTATTCTCCTGTTCGCCCGCGAAATGTTCGGCCCGGAAACAGAAATCCGTATGCGTCCGTCGTACTTCCCGTTCACGGAACCTTCCGCAGAAGTTGACGTAAGCTGCAACATCTGTCACGGTAAGGGATGCAACATCTGCAAGGGAACCGGATGGCTGGAAATTCTCGGATGCGGAATGGTAGATCCTAACGTATTGGAAGCAAGCGGAATAGATTCAAAGAAATACAGCGGTTTCGCTTTCGGAATGGGACTTGAACGCATCGCGATGCTCAAATGGAGAGTCAACGACCTGCGCCACTATTTCGAAAATGACCTGCGCTTCCTGAAAGAGTTTGACACCGCGGTAGAAGTCTAGAATCAATTGTTATCCCAACCATTTGAGGAAATCGTCCACCCTGGATCTGGCAACGGATATCTCCCTGCCGAGATCGGGATGGACGTTCACGATGTAGTTGCCGTTGTCCTTTACCGCGCTGTCTATGCAGGCCAGGGACAATATGCAGCCTCTGCTGATTCTGATGAATAAAACGGGATCCAGTCCGGCGACGATTTCATCCATCGTGGAATCAATGATATATCTTCCGCCGTCGAAAGTAACGAGATAATTGCATTTCTCCTCCGAAAAGAAATAGGCTATCTGCTCCGTCTTGACCGGAACAATCCTATCGTTGAGCCTCACCACCCAACGCTGGCGGAGTGTCCTGGTCTCCGTCTCGGAATTCTTGACGATGAAGTCAATGACAAATTCGAACGATGCGCCCAAGATAAGGGTTGTCACCGACGTCGAAATGACATATACCCACAAAGATTCCCCCATCAGCGGGATGAGCACCTTCGGAAGGAAATTTCCTATAAGGTAGGCAAGGACATTGACAAGAATGACCGCCGCTATCGTATAAAAGAATTTCATATCCCTGCGGTAGCACAGGATGAAAGTCATAGCGATGGTGAGCAGGGTGAGAGCGTGCTCGTCCTCCACGTCTATGGTCCTGCAGGCCACGCAGCAGAATGCGTGCAGGAACGTGAACAGCATTATTATCCAAAAACCGGTATCTCTTTTCGTCATAGCAAATCAGATATTTTAATACGCAAAGTTATCAATTCATCTTACAAAACCGCAATTTCATCATAAAAATATCACAATCCGTCACTCTGCCGAAAAAAGTACCGACTAAATATCTATATTGGCATTTGATATAACACTAAAATGACCAATAAACCACAACTTTCGTTTTGGCAGATGTGGAATCTGAGCTTCGGTTTTTTCGGAGTGCAGATTGCCTATGCGCTGCAAAGCGCCAACATCTCCCGTATTTTTGCAACACTGGGTGCGGATCCGCATCAGTTGAGTTTCTTCTGGATTCTCCCGCCTCTGATGGGTATGATAGTGCAGCCTCTCATCGGCAAATGGTCAGACAGGACCTGGTGCCGTCTCGGGAGAAGGAAGCCGTATCTTCTCGCCGGAGCGATAGTTGCAGTCCTTGTAATGATTCTGCTGCCGAATGCAGGCAGTCTCAAGCTCAGCACGTCATATGTCTTCCTGGGGCTTAACGCCGCGATGTGGTTCGGACTGTTCAGCCTGATATTCCTCGACACTTCCATAAATGTCGCAATGCAGCCTTTCAAGATGATGGTGGGCGATATGGTCAATGACGAGCAGAAGACAAAGGCCTATTCAATACAAAGCCTCCTTTGCAACGCAGGCAGTCTGATGGGATACCTTTTCCCTATTTTCTTCACCTGGATCGGCATAGCCAACACCGCTCCGAAAGGAGTCGTTCCTGACTCCGTAATATGGAGTTTCTACGCAGGGGCCGCAATCCTGATCGCTTGCGTACTTTTCACCTTCTTCAAGGTAAGGGAGTTCCCTCCGGAAGAATACGCAAAGTTCAACAATATCGATTCTCAGGAACTTGACGGCAACAAGACCGGCCGACAGGGATTTATTTCGCTTCTTGCACACGCTCCGAAGACATTCTGGACAGTCGGACTCGTACAGTTCTTCTGCTGGGCGGCATTCCTTTTTATGTGGACATACACCAACGGTGCCGTGGCATCCAACTGCTGGGGAACTTCCGACGTCTCTTCGGAGGGATATCAGGCGGCAGGCAACTGGGTGGGCGTCCTCTTTGCGGTACAGGCCGTAGGCTCAATCCTCTGGGCAATAGTGATTCCACATTTCAAAAGCATCAGGATCGCTTATATCACAAGCCTTCTGACAGGAGCCGCCGGGTTCATTTCCGTTGCATTCATTCACGACCAATATTTACTGTTCGGCAGTTATCTCCTCATAGGAGCTGCCTGGGCAGCGATGCTGGCCCTTCCGTTCACCCTGCTTACGAATTCCCTGAAGGGGACTTCCCATATGGGTGAATATCTGGGCCTGTTCAACTGCACTATCTGCCTGCCACAGATTGTAGCGGCAGCCTGCGGAGGCCTTGTGCTGAAACTGTTCGGCGGCTCGCAGGCTCTGATGCTGCTTGCGGCCGGCTTGCTTCTGATCTGCGGCGCTGTCGCGGTGACCATTGTAAAAACAAATTCTTCAAATAACTAATCTATCAAACCATTTTTCTTTATGAAAAGAATCCTAACCACTATGGCTGCTGTCATTCTTTCAGGTCTGGCAGCCGTTGCTGTATCCGCCCAGGGCGGATACACGGTTAAAGGAGTGGTTGTCGATCAGACCGGCCCCGTCATCGGCGCAACTGTCGTCGAAGTTGGGACTGCCAACGGTGCAGTCACCGGTCTAGAGGGAGACTATTCACTCAATGTGGCATCCGCTGACGCTCTCGTAGAGATCAGCTGCATCGGGTACACTACGGTTTCATTCAAAGCTTCTGATGTGCCGGCCACGGTCACTCTCAGCGAGGACACTGAATTCCTCGACGAGGTTGTGGTGATTGGATACGGTACTGTCAAGAAGAGCGATATGACCGGTTCGGTTTCTGCCGTAAAGGCGGATCAGTTGAACAAGGGTATCGTGGCTTCTCCGGCTGAGCTGCTTACAGGCAAGTCTGCCGGTGTCGTAGTTACGGCAGGAGACGGAGCTCCGGGATCAGGATCCACTATCCGCATCCGCGGCGGCTCTTCACTCAACGCATCCAACGACCCTCTCATCGTTATCGACGGACTCCCTGTGTCCAATGACGGAATCAGCGGGACCAGCAATGCCCTTGCATCCATCAACCCTAACGATATCGAGACTTTCACCGTCCTCAAGGATGCATCCGCCACGGCGATATACGGTTCCCGCGCTTCCAACGGTGTCATTATGATTACCACCAAGAAAGGCCAGGCAAGCGGCGGAATTCCTCATATCGATGCGGATTTCACAGCTTCGTTGAGCCAGAATGCAAAGTATGTGGATGTTCTTGACGCCAACGGCCTCCGTAACCTTATGGCAAAGCAGTTCGGCGCAGAAAGCGATGCATACAAGAACCTCGGAAACGCCAATACGAACTGGCAGAAAGAGATTTTCCAACTTGCCCGGAATTATGAAGGGAACGTGGCAGTTTCCGGAAAGGCAGGCAACGGGAAGTTCACTCTTCCTTACCGCGTGTCCCTCGGCTACCTTGACAACAACGGTACTCTCAAGACTTCCAACATGAAGAGAGGAACGCTTTCAGTCAACCTCGCTCCGACCCTGTTTGACGGCCATCTCACAGTCAATCTCAATGGAAAGGGTATGAATATGGATACCCGCTTCGCCAACACCGGAGCCATCACCCAGGCAGTCCAGTATGACCCGACACGCCCTGTATATGACAAGGACGGTCTCAACGGGTACAGCTGGTGGAACTATGGGAAAGGAACTTTCACCGTTGACAACTGCAACACGATGGCAAACCAGAACCCTGTCGCTCTCATCAATGACAAATATGATGTCAGCAACGCCAAGAGGTTCCTCGGCAACGCACAGTTTGACTACAAGGTGCACGGTTTCGAGGACCTGAGGCTCAACCTCAACCTCGGTTTGGACTATACCTATTCCAACGGTACCGTGGATGTCGCTCCTGATACCGAACAATCCATGCACTCAACCAATCAGCAGGCCAACAACCATGCTTCCGGATATCACACCAATTACAACCAGAAGAAGTTTGACCAGACCCTCGAAATGTATGCCGACTATTCTCACGTATGGGCAGACAAACACAATTTCGACGTTATGGCCGGTTACAGCTGGCAGCACTTCTACAACGAATCCTTCAGCGAGACATACAAGGCGGACGGAACTTCCAAGTCCGACGCCAGCTACTATCTCTCGAATCCTTACACAGGAAAGGGAGAGCTCTATCTTGTCTCATTCTTCGGTCGTCTCAACTACAGTTACGACAACCGTTATATGATTACCGCTACGTTCCGTGCTGACGGAACCTCGCGATTCTCCAACAACAAATGGGGTCTCTTCCCGTCAGTAGCCCTCGGTTGGAACATCAAGAATGAAGGCTTCCTCAAGGATTCCCGGGAGGTATCGACCCTGAAGCTTCGTCTTTCCTATGGACAGACAGGTCAGCAGGACCTCGGAAACGGTTACTATCCTACTCTGGCCACTTATGTGTACAACACCAATGCCTGCCAGTATTTCTTCGGCAATGACGTATTCCAGCCTATCACGGCCAAGGGTTACAACGCCGACCTCAAGTGGGAGACCACCACTACCTGGAACGCCGGATTGGATTTCGGTTTCATAAATGACAGGCTCACAGCCAGCATCGATGTTTACAAGCGCTTTACCAAGGATCTCCTCAACTATACTCCTGTGGCTGCCGGAGCAAACCTGAGCAACTATCTGGACGCAAACATCGGAGACCTTGAAAACACCGGTGTCGAGCTCGAACTCAATGCTATTCCTGTCCAGACCAGGGACTGGAGCTGGACTCTCGGATTCAATGCTGCCTGGAACAAAACCGTCATCACCCGACTTACGACCGATGACGAAAGGGACAACTACTACGGAGTATATACCGGAGGAATCTCAGGCGGTACAGGAAATACCATCCAGGTGCATCAGACAGGACAGGCGCCGAACTCATTCTTCGTTTACCAGCAGGTTTACGATGAGACCGGAAAACCTGTCGAGGGACTTTACGTAGACCGCAACAAAGACGGTAAGATCGACGTTGCCGACAAGTACTGTTTCCACAAGGCTGCTCCGGACTGGACGTTCGGTTTCAACACTCAGCTGTCCTGGAAGGCCCTTACTCTCGCAATAAGCGCACATTCAAACGTAGGCAACTATGTTTACAACAATGTCATGAGCAACGGTGACCTCCTCACGGACCTCAGCACCAACAGCTTCATCAACAACCGTTATGCAACGGCAGAGGAACATAACTTCCAGAATTATGCACAGTACTGGTCAGATATGTACGTCACTGACGCTTCATTCCTCAAGATTGACAACATAACGCTGAGTTACCGCTTCAAGCTTGCGACCGTAGCCGACCGCGACATGAACCTCAACGTTTTCGGAACCGTTCAAAATGCAGCCTGCATCACAGGTTACAGGGGAATCGATCCTGAAATCTTCAACGGTATCGACAACAATATGTACCCTAGGCCGCGTACATATATCCTCGGTGTCAAGTTCAATTTCTAATTTTAACACTGTTGAGATATGAAAAATATTAAGATTTACGCAATAGCCCTCGCGGCATTGATGGTTGCAGGTTTCACATCTTCTTGTGTTAAGGACCTCAACGTTACTCCTATTGACCCGAATACAGCTCTCCCTGAAGACGTCCTCAACTCTCAGGAAGCATTCAACCAGTTCCTGGCAAAGTGCTATCAGGGACTTTCTTCATCCAGCTCTTCAGGACCTGACGGCGGTCCGGACATCGATGGTGTCGACGGCGGATACGGACAGTATTTCAGAGCTGTAGTCAACCTCCAGGAGGTGACGACGGACGTTGCCACCGTATGCTGGAATGACGGTACTCTCTTCGACCTTCACAATATATGCTGGAACGCATCAAATGAATTCGTTTTCAGTATGTATATGCGAATATTCTATCAGATAAGCCAGTGCAATGAATTCATCCGCAGGGCCAAGTCCACGGAAATCTCCGGATTCACGAAGAGGGAGGCATTCATCGCCGAGGCACGGGCCCTAAGGCTTCTGAGCTACTACCACGCCATCGATATGTTCGGCAACGTGCCTTTCGTTACGGAGGAGAACTCTGTCGGTTCTACGGCCCCTGAGATGAAGCTTCGCGCCGACCTCTTCGACTGGATGGTCGACGAAGCCAACGACCTTCTCGAATCCAACGGGCTTTCAGACGCAGGAAAGAATGAATACGGACGCGCCGACAAGGGTATGGTCCAGATGATCCTGGCAAAGCTCTATCTCAACGCCGAGGTCTGGAAGGGAACGGCAATGTATGACAAATGCGCAGCTCTGTGCGAAACCATCATTTCCGAGTATCCTCTTCACAGTGTCTGGTCGGATCTCTTCTGCGCAGACAACCACCTCTGCACCAAGAACACCACCTACAACGGAGATGAGATAATCTTTGTGGCGCCTCAGGACGGTATTCAGCTCTGTTCATACGGTTCTACCAACTTCCTTATCTTCGCAAGCACCTGGTCAGTCGCCGGTAACGCAGGCAAGACGATGGATGTTGCCGAAGTTGGAATCTCTTCAGGTTGGTCAGGACTTTCACTCACCGGAACATTCACCAGCAAATTCGATGAGAATGATGCGCGTGCAAGATTCTGGAAAGGAGATTTCAAACAGTTCATCGACCAGATCCGCGACGGTGACGGTGCATCCGAAGGATGGAAATCCATTAAGTTCACGAACATCAACCGCGATGGTTCGGCCGCACAGGCTCAGGGATTCGTAGATACCGATTTCCCTGTATTCCGTTCCGCTGACGCCTACCTGATGTATGCAGAATGTGCAGCGCGCGGTGCTGCGGACAAGAGCAAGGGTCAGACCTATCTCAACGCAGTCCGCAAGCGTGCCGGTATGGGCGACCTCGAACTCAACCTGAACAATATCATCGACGAACGCGGACGCGAACTCTATTTCGAGGGATTCCGTCGTCAGGACCTCGTCAGGTTCGGTCTCTTCACCTCATCAGACTACCTTTGGGAATTCAAGGGCGGCGTGGCTGAAGGCAGGGGCGTTGACTCCCACTTCAACCTCTTCTCCATCCCTGCAGATGACCTCAATGCAAATGGCAACCTTGTGCAGAACCCAGGATATTAATAGAAGATGATTATGAAAAGAATATTATTAGTATTGGCAATCGCTCTTGCAAGCCTGTTCGCAACATCCTGTGTTCAAGAGCATCTTGAAGCCCAGTTCATCCCCGGCAACGTGACCGTTCAAGGCCTCGGGCAGATTACGGGATGCGCTCTATCTGAAGACGGCAGTCCTCTCACCACCACTTATTCAGCAGTGGATTTCGGACTTTCCGTTCCTGTTTCATACACCCTCTGGATGGATATATCCGGCAGCAATTTTGCAAATGCGAAGAAAGTTGACGCTACAATAGCAAACGGTCAGATATCTTTCGCCCAAAAGAAATTCAACAAGACTCTCCTCAATATGGGCATAACGCCTGAGACAGAAGTTTCCGTTGATTTCATGCTGGATGCATATATGCAGACAGAAAAGGGATCCGACATCGAAAAATACGTACAGCATTCAAATGTCGTCACAGCCGTATTCACCGTATATGAAGAAGCAAAGGGTGACCTCCCTGTAGTGGACGTTCCTGGAGATTATCAGGGATGGGCTCCTTCAGACTACCCGAAGCTCTTCAGTTACTCTTATGACGAAATTATCTATCGCGGCGTTATTGATTTCCAGTGCAAGAATGAAAGCGGCTCTGCAGCCAACGGATTCAAGATTACCGGAAGCGGCAACTGGGACAATGACTCAGGCAACTGGGGCGTTCTCGCCGGATCAGCGCCTGCCAGTGAGGCCGGTGTCGTTTATCTTGAGAACGGTTCTGGTGACAACATCCTCTGCTACGGTGCCAACAGATACTATCTCTTCGAGTTCAACAAGGACGCCCTGACTCTCACAAAACTTATGTCATTCGACAAGGTGGGTGTCATCGGACTCAACGGAGACTGGGACAATGATGTTGTGATGACCTACAATATGTACAAGGGACGCTTCTGGGCCGATGTCGACCTGGCAGCAGACACAGAGTTCAAGTTCCGTCTCGATGGAGCCTGGGACAACAACTGGGGCGGTGACCTTGAGGACCTCAAGGGAGGCGCAGACAACATCCCTATCCCTGCCGGACAGCATCGTATCTATTTCTATATGAACGACGTTACACTCTACGCTGAAATCAATGACGAAATGTTCGGACAGGAGGAACCGGGTCTTGACGAACCGGAACCGGAGCCTGTAACATATGAAGGCTGGGGCTTGATCGGCGACTTCAACGAATGGTCCGCTGACGTGGAGATGACCGAGAAGGACGGAGTCTGGACAGGCTACATCACTGTCACCGCAGACCAGGGTTGGAAACTCCGCAAGGATGCAGGCTGGGACGAAAATGTCGGTGGTGTCTTCACCGCTCTCGACACTCCTTTCGAGGCTGTTGCCGGAGGTGACAACATCGTCATAGGAAAAGACGGCTTCTTCAAGGTT
>JAZLFC010000016.1:0-27620 GCA_045615565.1 Candidatus Cryptobacteroides sp.
GTCTTTCCTGATGACGCCGAGGTCGGCGATGCTTGCGTTGATGGCCGCAATCTGGTTCTCGATCGAGGCAATCTTTTCCTGTTCGATGCGGTCAACCCTCTGGTCGAGGCCGTCGATGCGTTCGTTAATCTTCTTGCAGGAACCCAGAAGTCCCACCGTGAGGACTGCAAGGGCAAGTGTCAAAAGTCTTCTTCTCATATTGTCGGTTTGTAATTAATCTTTAATTCGCTTGCTTGAACGTACAAGTAAGTTTTCTTTTTAGCGCATACGCGAGTCACTCGCGTCCGTGCAAAACGGAGAGAAGCCTCAAGCTGATGCTTGAAGCTTCCCGAGTGCCCGAGGCCGGGCTCGAACCGGCACGTCTTTAAGGGACACAGGATTTTGAGTCCAGCGCGTCTACCAATTCCGCCACTTGGGCATTAGCGTAATTGACGTGAGTTGCAAAGGTATCCAAAAAACGCGATTTATCAAATTTTTGATGTATCTTCGTTTTGCTATGGATAAAATCAAGATTAAGGTCAGCAGTTCTTCCGCCTCCCTCAGACTGCTTCTGTTCAAATACAAGTCAGTCTATGTCGTTTATGACAGGAACGTAGAGGAGTATGTAAACAAGGTATTCGGGAAATATCCGAAACTCTCTTTCATCGCAAGTGAAGAAAACAAGACCATGGACTCTGTCCTGTCCATCTGCCAGTGGCTGCTGGATCAGAATGCCGACCGCAACTCCCTGGTACTTGCAGTAGGCGGCGGTACGACCACTGACACCGTGGGATTCGCGGCGAGCATCTATAAGAGAGGCGTCAGATATGCCAATATTCCAACCACGCTTCTTGCCCAGGTGGACGCTGCCATAGGCGGAAAGAACGGCGTCAATCTCGATTCCTTCAAGAATATCCTGGGCACGATCAGGCAGCCGGAATTCACCTTCATCAACCCGAAACTGATTGAAACCCTCCCACCAGAAGAGTTCACCTCCGGAATCGCAGAAATGCTGAAGACCTTCATCATCAAGGATGAGGCCCTCTATGAACGGGCTGTGGGCGTGTTCTCCGGCGAGAGAAAGCCTGAAGACGTACAGTCTCTGATTGAGTCCGCCGCCAAGATCAAAGCTTCAATAGTCAAGAAAGATTTCCCGGACAAGGGCAAGCGCAGAGTCTTGAATTTCGGGCACAGTTATGCCCACGCCATCGAGTGGTTCCAACGTGCCAACGGCGTTACCAACGCATTAAGACACGGGGAAGCCGTAGCAATAGGCATAATACAGGCCACAAAGAAATCCGAGGAACTTGGATATGCCGCTTCGGGACTTGCCGACAGATTCGCCAAGGATTTCGCCGCATGCGGACTTCCGACAAATATCCCCTGCGCTCTGGAGGACCTTGACAAGGCTATCAGGCAGGATAAAAAAGCAGAAGGAGGAAAGGTCAATTTCGTCCTTATTGAGCGTATAGGCAAAGTCTTTATCAAGAAAATATGATCTGCACCTGCATCCAGCACAGAAACCTCGAAGGTATTCTGGAAATACTTGATGACAGACACACCGAAATGGCGGAAATCAGGCTCGACCGCTGCGCTGTGTCGGATGACGAAATTCAGGAACTGTTCTCAGAAACAGATACCCCTCTCATAGCAACGTGCAGAATAGCTGAAGCGGGGCCCGAAGCGGCGGAAAGAAAACTGTGCCTTGCCATTGAAGCCGGAGCCAGATATGCAGATCTTGAAATTGAAGCTCCAGCCAGCATCAGCAAACACATACAGTCCGTGTGCAAAAAATACGGGACTGAACTTATCAGGTCTTACCATAACTCCGGGGAGACTCCATCCGACGAGATGCTCCTCCGGATTCTGGAAAGATGTTTCAGATACGGCGCTGACATAGCCAAGGTGGTCACTTTTTGCAGGAACGCCGAAGATACGGAACGGCTGGGAAGACTTTACAACGCCACTATGAGCACAGGCCTCAAGGTGGAACCTTTCCGTCTGGTCGCGTTCGGACTTGGGGAAAACGGACGGGAAAGCAGGCTGGATTGCCTGAAGAAAGGCAGCCCGTTTTCCTACGCCGCAGTCAGCGAGAATGACAGGATTGATGAAGGCCAATGGCTCGCCGAAGACATGCATGCGGCCATCTACCACGGAGCCAAACGCTTTGCAAAGACCGGACTCAGAATGCCGGCGTCCAAGAGTTTCGCGCAACGTGCAATCATCGCAGCAGCACTGGCCGAAGGCACTTCCCGCCTCGGGTCATATACGGAATGTGAAGACTGCGAAGCCGCCATAAAGGCCGCAGAAGCGCTTGGCGCCAGTGTCTCACGAGGAAAGACTCTTGACATTACCGGTATCGGACCCGTCAGGGAAAGGCTGCATCTCAAGGAAGTGGACGCCGGAGAATCAGGATTGCTGGCAAGACTGCTCATCCCTATCCTTTCCGTCATCAACGAAGAACCAGTCACCGTTACCGGCAGGGGCACACTGTTGAAACGGCCTCTGGAAGGTGCCACAGGCATTATGGCTTCATATGGTGTGCTTTTGAGGGACAGCCACATCCCTGCCGCTGTCACAGGACATCTTATTCCCGGCACGGCTGACGTCTCCGGGCAAGGAGGATCACAGCTCATCTCAGGACTCCTGATGGCACTTCCCCTCGCCGACAAAGATTCGACGCTCTATGTCAGCGAACCCAAGAGCATACCTTATATGTACATCACACTGGATGTACTGAGGAAATTCAACGTCAGGACCGGTTCGGAAATGGAAGGCGACGCAGAAATGCTTGAAGCCCAGGATTGGACAGGTTGTACCGGCATCACTTTCAAAATCCGGGGGAACCAGAAACTGAAGGCCGCCGATTTCGATATCGAAGCGGACTGGAGCAGCGCCGCAAACCTGCTTGTGGCCGGCGCGGTGTTCGGCAACGCGGAAATAGAGGGTCTGGATATGAATTCCGTCCAGGCAGACCTCACAATCAGCGATATCCTGCTTGAATCCGGAGCTATAGTGTCACAAATCAATGAAGACACCATCTGCGTCCGCAGAGCTCCTCTGGAGCCTTTCCTGACAGACCTGAACAATGCCCCGGATCTTTTCCCCGCAGTGTCCGTACTGGCAGCATTCTGTCCGGGAGAAAGCCGCATCAAGGGCATAGGCCGTCTGTATGGAAAAGAAAGCAACAGGGCGGAATCCATCCTGGAAATGCTTCAAAAGATGGGTGTCCCTTCATCGATAGAGACAGATGAACTGGTCATCAAAGGAGAAAGCCTGACACAGCGTCTGCTGACCGGCAATCTGCTGAGAGGAGGAGAGTATTCATCCCACCACGACCATCGCATTATGATGGCTCTGAAAGTGGCTTCTCTGGGAGCAGAAAGCCCCATCGTCATCGACGATGAGGCTTGCGTAAAGAAATCCTTTCCGGGATTTTCTTCTATTCTGAGATAAATTATTACTCAGCCGGCTGCTCAGCTGCCTTCTTTGTGCTGCGGCGCGTAGTCTTCTTTGCCGCCTTCTTAGGAGCTGCAGCAAGAGCTGCCTCATTGAAGTCTACAAGCTCCATGAGAGCCATTTCAGCTGCATCACCCTGACGGAAACCTACATGCAGCACTCTGGTGTATCCACCCGGGCGGTCTGCAATCTTAGGCGCTACTGTGCGGAAAAGTTCTGCGACAGCTTCCTTGTTCTTGAGATAGCTGAACACGACACGACGAGAGTGTGTCGTATCCTCTTTAGACTTGGTGATGAGCGGCTCAACATAAGTCTTGAGAGCCTTGGCCTTTGCTACTGTGGTAGTGATTCTCTTCTCAAGAATCAATGAAGAAGCAAGGTTTGCAAGGAGAGCCTTGCGATGACCGCTCTGTCGACCGAGATGATTGATTGATTTATTATGTCTCATCTTTAAATGTTCTTTTTCTTAGGTTCAATATTGTACTTGGTAACATCCATACCAAATGAGAGTTTCATCTTCTCAACCAGAAGGTCAATCTCATTGAGGGACTTACGACCGAAGTTGCGGAACTTCATAAGCTCTGCGCGTGAATATGAAACGAGGTCAGCGAATGTGTCGATATCAGCAGCCTTGAGGCAGTTGTATGCACGTACTGAAAGTCCCATATCGGAGAGCTTGGTCATAAGGAGATGTCTCATATGGAGTGATTCTTCATCAAGCTCCTTGCTGTCAGACTCAATAGCGCTCTCGAGAGACATCTTCTTGTCATCAGTAAAGAGTTTGAAATGATAAATCAGGATGCTAGCTGCGTCCTGAAGTGCAGCGTTAGGCGAGATGGAACCGTCCGTAACGATTTCCAAATTGAGCTTCTCGTAATCAGTCTTCTGCTCGACACGCCAGTTGTCAACACTCCAGTTCACCTTGCGGATAGGAGTGTAGATGGCGTCGATAGGAATAGTTCCGATAGGAGTATTCTCATCGCGGAGTTCTTCTGCAGGCACGAAACCGCGGCCCTTGGTGATGGTAAGGGTGATTTCGAGCTTGACTGAAGGCTCAAGCGAACAGATGTGCTGTTCAGGATTCAACACCTTGAAAGAAGACAATCCTTTGGAGAGATCTTCAGCTGTAAATTCCTGCTTGCCGCTGATGACGATATTTGCAGTCTCAGTCTCGACCGAATCTACCATTCTGCGGAGTCTTACCTGCTTGAGGTTAAGGATGATGTCCTGCATTCCCTCGATTACTCCAGGGATTGTGGCAAACTCCTGATCGACACCGGAGATCTTGATCTGACTGATAGCAAATCCTTCCAAAGAAGCCAACAGGATACGGCGAAGAGCGTTACCGATGGTCTGTCCGTAACCAGGCTCGAGCGGTCTGAATTCGAAACGGCCGACGGTATCAGTGCTTTCGAGCATGATTACCTTGTCAGGTTTTTGAAATGCTAAGATTGCCATATTGTTCTTGTTTGGTGTTAACTGTTACTTAGAGTAGAGGTCGACGATAAGCTGTTCGTTGATGTTCTCAGGGATCTCAACTCTTGTAGGCAAGTTGAGGAATTTTCCAGTGAGAGTCTTGGTATCGAATTCGATCCAGCTGTACTTTGTAACTGATGCTACACTTGCCTGGATAACCTCGAGGCTCTTTGATCTCTCCCTTACTGCAACAGTGTCACCAGCCTTTACGAAGGTTGAAGGGATGTTGCATACCTCACCGTTAAGAGTGATGTGATGATGTGATACGAGCTGACGTGCGGCTGCCCTGGTAGGAGCGATACCCATACGGTAAACCACATTGTCAAGTCTTGACTCAAGGAGGAGAAGAAGGTTCTCACCTTTCTGTCCGGCCATGCGGGAAGCCTTGTTGTATGTGTTGTGGAACTGACGTTCGAGAACACCGTACATATACTTGACTTTCTGCTTTTCCTTAAGCTGATTGCCGTATTCTTTTGATTTTTTGCGCTTTGCTGCGAGTCCGTGCTGTCCCGGAGGGAAATTTCTCTTCTCGAAATACTTGTCTCCTCCGAAAATAGGCTCGCCGAATTTACGTGCGATTTTGGTACTAGGACCTGTATATCTTGCCATAATTCTTAACTTTTAAAATTAAACTTTACGACGGCCTTTTGGACGACAACCATTATGAGGCATAGGTGTAACGTCGACAATCTCAGTTACGATGATGCCTGCATTGTTAATGGTGCGGATTGCAGACTCACGGCCTGAACCCGGACCCTTGACGTAGCACTTGACTCTGCGAAGACCTGCATCGAAAGCAGTCTTTGCAGCGTCCTCTGCTGCCATCTGGGCTGCATAAGGAGTGTTTTTCTTTGAGCCTCTGAAACCGCATTTACCTGCAGAGCCCCAGCTGATAACCTGACCCTGGGCATTGGTAAGAGAGACGATAACATTGTTGAAGGTTGATGAAATATGAGCCTCGCCATAAGCTTCAACCTTGACAACTCTCTTGGATGTTGTAGTTTTCTTTGCCATAATTCATCAATTTTACTTGGTTGCTTTCTTCTTGTTGGCAACTGTCTTCTTGCGACCCTTGCGGGTACGTGCGTTGTTCTTGGTGCTCTGTCCGCGTACCGGGAGTCCTGAACGATGACGGATTCCACGATAGCAACCGATATCCATAAGACGCTTGATATCCATCTGGACTGAAGAACGGAGCTCACCTTCGATTTTGTACGCTTCATTGATTTCGGTACGAATCTTAGCGATCTGATCATCGTTCCAGTCACCGACCTTGATATCAAAATCGATACCGCACTTCTGAAGAATCTTCCTTGCTGAAGAGCGACCGATTCCGAAGATATAGGTAAGACCTATCTCTCCTCTTTTGTTGTTTGGTAAATCAACACCGGCTATACGTGCCATAATTTATACTTTACTTAATTTGTTACGTTGAACTATTATCCCTGACGCATTTTGAACTTAGGGTTCTTCTTGCAGATCACGTAAAGACGACCTTTGCGACGTACGATCTTGCAATCTTCACTGCGCTTCTTGATGGATGTTTTGACTTTCATATCGTGATAATTTTTATTTGTATCTGAAAGATATACGGCCCTTGGTTAAATCGTAAGGTGAAATCTCAACTTTCACTCTATCTCCAAGAAGGATATGGATAAAATTCATACGCATCTTCCCCGAAATATTGCAGAGAAGCACGTGACCGTTCTCAAGCTCGACCTTGAACATCGCGTTTGGAAGGGTCTCTATCACCTTTCCATCCTGTTCTATTGCTACTTGTTTAGACATTAAAAAACACTTTAAAATTTAATCTTGCCATCTTTCTCGATATAATCAAAGGTGGACAGCTGCTCAGCCTTGCCTTTACGGACAACAACCGTAAGCTCGTAATGCGCCGCATTGCTGTGGTCACAAGTCTTGACTTCCCAGCCATTTCTGGCGAGATATACAGCCTTGCCCCCAGCATTTATCATCGGCTCGATACAAATAACCATTCCCTCGACAAGATGTGTGCCCTTGCCCCTGCGTCCGTAATTGGGGACGCCGGGTTCTTCGTGCATCTCCCGCCCGAGTCCGTGGCCCTCCAAATCGCGAACCACAGAGAACCCGAATGATTCTGCATACGTTTGCACCGCGTATCCGATATCGCCGGTTCTGTTCCCGGCCACAGCAGCTTCTATGCCCTTGTAAAGGGAAGCCTTCGTCACATCCATCAGTTTACGGGTCTCAGCGGACACTTCCCCGACAGGGAAAGTGTAAGCTGAATCACCGTTATAACCTTTGTAGAGCGTGCCGCAGTCCACAGATAAAATGTCGCCTTCCTTGAGCACGTATTCTGATGGGAATCCGTGTACGACCGTACTGTTGACTGACATACAAAGCGCTGCGGGGAAGCCGTCATAACCAAGGAAAGAAGGAATGGCACCATTGTCGCGAATAAACTCGTCAGCCACTCTATTCAACTCGAGAGTTGTCACACCTGGAGCGACCTTTTTTCCGACTTCCGCCAAAGTCTTTGAGACCAAAATGGCGTTTTCGCGAAGAAGCCCGATTTCTTCCTCAGTTTTCGGCTTAACCATCAACCTTTAAATTAAATCAAAGAACTATAAGCCGCTACGTCCGCTCAGACGGCCGGTTTTCATAAGGCCGTCATAATGACGCATAAGCAAATAACTTTCCACCTGCTGAAGAGTATCGAGGACAACACCGACAAGAATCAACAGTGATGTACCACCGTAGAAGCTTGCAAACTGGTTGTTGACACCGAAAATCATCGCAATGGCTGGAAGAATGGAAATAATCGCCAAAGCAATGGAACCAGGGAGTGTGACTCTTGACATAATGGCGTCAAGATACTCTACGGTCTTCTTGCCAGGCTTTACACCCGGAATGAAACCACCGTTGCTCTTCATATTCTCAGCCATCATTGTAGGGTTTACAGTGACTGCCGTGTAGAAATATGTGAAGATGACAACGAGAATTCCGAATACGAGGTTGTACCAGAATCCGGTATAATTTCCAAGAGTTGCAGCGAGTCCTCTGGTCGCGTCAAAGCGGGAGAAGAGGAGAGGGAAGAGCATCAGAGCCTGGGCGAAGATGATAGGCATGACGCCGGCTGCATTGATTTTCAGAGGGATGTACTGGCGCACACCACCGTACTGACGATTACCGATGACTCTCTTTGCATACTGTACAGGCACCTTGCGGACAGCCTGAACAAGTGCGATAGCTGCAATGATAACGAAGAACCATACGATCAGTTCAACGATGAACATAAGCAGACCGCCGTTTGTGGTAGAAAGCTTAGCACCGCCTTCAGCTACGATTGCATAAGGCAAACGGGCGACGATACCGATCATAATGATGAGAGAAATACCGTTACCGATACCGCGGTCGGTAATGCGCTCACCGAGCCACATCACGAACATTGAACCCGCCATCAGGATGATGGTAGAGACAAGGTTGAAAGCGAAATTGCTCCAACCGAGCTGGTTGACAGCCACGAATGCCTGTCCCGGGATCTGGTTGTGAACAGCAGCCATGTAAGCAGGGCCCTGGATGCAGATAATCAGAATGGTGAGGACTCTCGTCATCTGATTCATCTTCTTTCGTCCGCTTTCGCCCTCCATCTGGAGTTTGCGGAAATAAGGGACGAAAACACCCAGCAACTGGATGACGATTGACGCCGAAATATAAGGCATCACACCCAGCGCAAAGATTGAGGCGTTACCGAAAGCACCGCCGGAGAACATATTCAGGAGTCCTACGAGACCTTCCTGAGTATTGCTCTGGAGATTTGCGAGAAGGCTCGCGTCGATGCCGGGAAGCACGACGAAACATCCGAGCCTGTAGATAAGTACAAGCACGAAGGTGTAAACGAGTCTCTTGCGAAGCTCCTCAATCTTGAAGATGTTTTTGATTGTCTCAATGAACTTCATTATCTTCTTACTTTATTACAACTGCCTTTCCACCGGCAGCTTCGATTTTAGCGACAGCTGTCTTTGAGAAAGCGTGAGCGCTGACAGTAACCGCTGTCTTGATCTCTCCGTTTCCGAGAACCTTGATAAGGTCTGTCTTTGCAGCGAGTCCTGCAGCCTTGAAATCGTCAACATTCACTTCACTCTTACCGATAGCATCGATGGCGGCGACATTGACCGCCTGATACTCTACACGTGTAGGGTTCTTGAAACCGAACTTAGGAAGGATTCGCTGAAGAGGCATCTGACCTCCTTCGAAACCGATCTTATGCTCGTATCCGGCACGTGCCTGAGCGCCCTTGGTACCACGGGTGGCAGTGCCGCCCTTACCTGAGCCCTGACCGCGACCTACGCGCTTGCTTGTCTTGGTTGCACCTTTTGCAGGTGTCAAATTAGAAAGTTTCATATTCGGGTCCTCCTTAGTCTATTTCTTCTACTTTCACGAGGTGAGCGACCTTAGCGATCTGACCGAGGGTAACAGGGTTCTTCTCAACCTCAACCGGTTTATGCATACGGCGTACACCGAGAACGCGAAGGTTTTCCTTCTGACGCTTGGTTTCTCCGTTACTGCTTATAATCTGTGTAATTCTGAGCTTTGCCATAATAATTCCTCCTAGCCGTTAAAAACTTTACTCATTGGAACACCACGGAGACCTGCCACCGTGTAGGCGTCTCTCATCTGGGTCAAAGCTGTGATGGTAGCCTTTACAAGGTTGTGAGGGTTTGATGAACCCTTTGACTTTGCAAGGACGTTCTGCACACCTGCAGACTCAAACACTGCACGCATAGCACCACCGGCCTTTACACCTGTACCAGGGGCAGCCGGCTTCATGAATACACGTGAACCACCGAATTTAGCCTCCTGCTCGTGAGGGATAGTGGTGTTGATAACAGGAATCTTGACAAGATTCTTCTTAGCATCCTCCACACCCTTTGCAATAGCAGCGGTGACTTCGTTAGCCTTTCCAAGACCATAACCTACAACGCCGTTCTCGTCACCTACGACTACAATTGCAGCAAAGCGGAAGTGACGACCACCCTTAGTCACCTTGGTAACTCTCTGGATGGCAACAAGTCTGTCCTTCAATTCAAGGTCAGATGTCTTAACTCTTTTAACATTTGTATTTGCCATAGTCTTCTATTTTAGAAATCAAGGCCGCCTTCACGGGCAGCATCTGCCAAACTTTTAACTCTGCCATGGAAAAGATATCCTCCGCGGTCGAAAGCGACAGTCTTGATACCTTTCTCCTGAGCACGCTCTGCGATAGCCTTTCCGACTATTGCAGCAGCCTCGATACCGTTCTTGCCCTTGCACTGTGCTGCAAGAACCTTATCGTTGGAAGCGGCAGCGCAAAGGGTCTTGCCCTGCTCATCGTCAATAACCTGTACGTAAATCTGCTTGTTGCTGCGGAAAACGACCATACGAGGACGCTCGGCAGTACCATTGACATGCTTACGGATACGGTAGTGAATTCTTCTTCTTCTTTCAATTCTACTTAATGCCATAACTCTGTCCTCCTATTATTTAGCAGCCGCTGTCTTACCGGCTTTACGACGAAGCTGTTCACCAACGAACTTGATACCCTTGCCCTTGTAAGGCTCCGGCTTACGGAATGAACGAACCTTTGCGGCAACCTGGCCGACAAGCTGCTTGTCGCAGCTCTTGAGTACGAGCTTCGGATTTTCACCTTTCCTAATGTCAGGAACTTCTGCCTTGACCTCGTCAGGGAGAAGCATCTGAATTTCGTGTGAATATCCGAGAGAGAATGTGAGGAGCTGTCCGTTGACTGCTACACGGTAGCCGACACCGACAAGTTCCTGTCTGATTTCGAACATCTCAGAAACGCCGACAACCATATTGTGTACAAGTGCGCGGTAGAGACCGTGCATTGAACGGTGGCGAGGCTGGTCTGTAGGACGTTCGAACTTGATCTGATTGTCCTCAATGGTGACCTTGATGTCAGCGTCAACTTTCTGCTGCATCTCTCCATGAGGTCCTTTAACCTTCACAACGTTGCCTTCGAGCAACTCAGCGGTTACTCCGGCCGGAAGGTTTACAGGCAATTTACCAATTCGTGACATTTTTTATACTTGTTAATATTAATATACGTAGCAAATAACTTCACCACCGATGCCGAGCTCTTTGGCTTCCTTGTCGGTAATGACGCCCTTTGATGTTGAAAGGATAGCGATTCCGAGTCCGTTGAGAACGCGTGGCATATCCTCTACGCTCGTGTACTGACGGAGACCTGGGGTGGATACGCGTTCAATTTTCTTGATAGCGGCAACCTTTGTCTGCGGATGATACTTGAGAGCGATTTTAATTGTATTCTCAGGTGTACCCTCAACTACCTTGTAGCTCAGGATATATCCCTTCTCGCAAAGGATCTGGGTGAGAGCGACCTTCATCTTTGATGATGGAATCTCAACCACCTTCTTGCCGGCCATATAGGCGTTGCGAATCCTTGTGAGATAATCTGCAATTGGATCAGTCATATTATTTTACTTTTAAATTTTACCAACTTGCCTTTTTAACTCCCGGGATGAGACCGTTGGAAGCCATCTCACGGAACTGAATACGGCTGAGACCGAACTCTCTCATATATCCCTTAGGACGACCTGTAAGAGAGCAGCGGTTGTGAAGGCGGACAGGAGAAGCGTTCTTAGGAAGCTTGTCGAGAGCAGCCCAATCTCCGGCCTCTTTGAGAGCCTTTCTCTTCTCTGCGTACTTAGCAACTAATTTTGCGCGCTTTACCTCGCGGGCTTTCATTGATTCTTTTGCCATAGTGTACTATTTGTTATGTTTTTTGAAAGGCAGACCGAATTCTGCAAGGAGTGCGCGGCACTCCTCGTCGGTACGGGCCGTTGTTACGAATGTGATCTCGAGTCCGTGGATACGAGGGTTCTTGTCGATATCGATTTCAGGGAAGATGATCTGCTCCTTGAGACCGAGTGTGTAATTTCCGCGTCCGTCCATATTCTCGGCGATACCGTCGAAGTCACGGATACGAGGGAGAGTGACTCTGATGAGCTTCTCGAGGAACTCGTACATCTTGACGTCACGAAGGGTAACCTTTGTGCCGACAGGCATTCCTTTACGGAGTTTGAAGTTGGAAATATCCTTGCGGGAAGAAGTGATGAGGGCCTTCTGTCCGGCGATAAGGCTGAGCTCCGCTGCTGCCTCCTCGACAAGTTTCTTGTCCTGGGTAGCGTCGCCGACACCTTCGTTGATGGTAATCTTGACCAGCTTTGGAACCTGCATTACAGTTGTATAGTTGAACTGCTTTGTGAGGTTGGCAATGATCTGGTCCCTGTACAATGCCTTCAGAGCAGGAACATATCCCTTTGGAAGTGCCTGTGCTGCTGCTGGTGCTTCATTTTTCTTTGCCATAATTACTTAATCTCCTCCCCAGATTTTTTAGCATAACGAACCTTCTTGCCGTCCTGCATCCTGTAACCTACGCGAGTAGCCTTGCCGCTCTGAGGGTCGATGAGGTTGAGGTTTGAAATGTGGATTGATGCTTCCTGCTTGATAATGCCGCCCTGAGGCTGCTTTGAGTTGGGTTTTGTGCTTTTGCTTATCATGTTGATTCCCTCAACGATAGCACGATCCTTATCAGGGATGACGGAAAGAACCTTTCCTGTCTTTCCCTTGTCGTTACCGGCATTTACATACACGGTGTCACCTTTCTTAATATGTATCTTTTTCATAATGCTGATTAATTAAAGGACCTCCGGTGCCAGTGAAACGATTTTCATAAAGTTCTCGCGGAGCTCTCTGGCTACTGGGCCGAAGATACGTGTACCGCGAAGTTCACCTGCGTTGTTAAGGAGAACGCAAGCGTTGTCATCGAAACGGATGTAAGAACCGTCCGGACGACGGATCTCTTTCTTGGTGCGAACCACAACAGCCTTAGAGACTGTGCCCTTCTTGGCCTCGCCACCTGAAATGGCGCTCTTGACTGCGACTACGATCTGGTCGCCGACAGTAGCGTAACGGTGGTTGGTACCTCCAAGCACGCGGATACAAAGGACTTCCTTTGCTCCGCTGTTGTCAGCTACCTGTAAACGTGTTTCCTGCTGTATCATATTACTTAGCTTTTTCTACGATTTCAACTAATCTCCAGTTCTTTGTCTTGCTCAACGGACGTGTTTCCATAATGCGGACGGTATCACCTTCCCTGCACTCGTTCTTCTCATCCTGGGCATAGAACTTTGTGGTCTTCTTGACGAATTTACCGTACAAAGGATGTTTCTCTTTACGTTCAACGGCAACAACGATGGTCTTGTCCATCTTGCTGCTGACCACTACTCCTGTTCTTTCCTTACGAAGATTTCTTTCCATAAGTCATCGAATTTTAGTTCTGTTTTTCTTTTTCAGCAAGGATAGTGATCATAAGAGCGATATCCCTTCTGGTCTTACAAATCTTTGAAGTGTCCTCCAATGGAGAAATGGCATGATTGATTTTCATTGTATCGAGGTTGTTCTTCTCGATCTGGATGCGGTCGCGCAGGTCTGCTACAGACATTTCACGTGCTTCTGATGCTTTCATTTTCTTTTCTCCATTAAATTATTCAACGTAATCTCTACGTACTACGAACTTTGTAGCGATAGGGAGCTTGTTCGATCCGAGACGCATAGCTTCCTTTGCTACAGCGAGAGATACACCCTCGGCCTCAAAAAGGATGCGGCCCGGAGTGATAGGTGCAACGAATCCGTAAGGATCACCTTTACCTTTACCCATACGGGTATCAAGAGGTTTCTTTGTTACCGGCTTGACAGGAAAGACTCTGATCCAGATCTGGCCCTCACGGTTCATATAACGTGAGATGGCCTGACGGGCAGCTTCAATCTGCTGTGCGGTAAGCCAGCAATTCTCAAGGGTCTTAATACCGAATGAACCGAAAGCAAGCTGGTTTCCTCTCTGGGAGTTACCTTTCATGCGGTTCTTCTGTTCCCTTCTAAATTTTGTTCTCTTTGGTTGTAACATTGTAATATTACTTTAAAATATTGTTTCTTATTTAACCCATTGACTATCAATCGAATACATCGCATTGGGCCAAATTTTGGGACTGCAAATTTACTAAAAATTCTGCAATCCGCAAGTTTTTTTACTTAAAATATACACATTTTCGACACAGAATCTGTTATGCCAACTTTCAATTTTTCAAGCAGTTATATTTTTGCTCAAAATTTTTTCAGTGTCCTTTTCGACGCGGAATAATTAGCATCATTTTTGTTATATTTGCGGCGTTGATCCTGACCGATGAAAAAGATACTGCAGACAGCAGCCCTTTCCGCGCTTCTGGCCTTCTTCGCCATACCGGAATGCGGCGCACAGATAAGGGCGGGAGATTTCCTCCCTTATGAGGTGGTCGGAGAAGACACTGTCTTCTTCGACGTGCTGGACGCATCCAGGATTATGAGGAAGGGGAAAGGGAAGAAAAGCCGGGACTGGCAGAAATATTACAGGCTGGTGTACAATTTCAACAAGGTCTATCCATACGCCCTTGTGGGCCGGAAAATGATGGCTCAGGTGGACAGTACCATAGCTGCCGACGTCACCAGGAAGTCAGAGCGCAACAGCTACATCAACAACGTGGAAAGAGAACTTCTCCGCCTGTTTGAGAAGGACATCAGGACAATGACCGTATCCCAGGGCGCCGTACTTTTGAGGCTTGTCGACAGGGAATGCGGGATGAGCGGATTCGAGATAATCAAGGATTATGAGAGCGGATTTGCAGCAAACTTCTGGCAGCTTATCGCCAAGATATTCTCACACGACCTGAAAACCCGCTACGATCCCGAGGGGAATGACATTCAGATTGAA
Source organism: Candidatus Cryptobacteroides sp. (assembly GCA_045615565.1). Taxonomy (GTDB): domain Bacteria; phylum Bacteroidota; class Bacteroidia; order Bacteroidales; family UBA932; genus Cryptobacteroides. Next base: position 14,723 of record JAZLFC010000016.1, read on the forward strand.
GAACTCGTTGAAATCTGGGACAGCGGCCAATGGGACAACTTCTATCTTTCAGTCTTCGGAGAATATCCGCAGAAGACTGTCATCAAGACCGATGTGCTTAAGAGCGAAGTGAAAAAGCGTTAGCCGCGACGTCATATTCCGCGTGAGGCTGCGAACCGTCCATCCAGTCCTTCAGGACGAGGAATCTTGCACCTGACGGCATCATCATATCCACTTCGTCGTGAAAATGTCCGAAAACGAAATAATCGGGCTGTATTTCCATCCCCGCCGCAAACTTGTACAGAGGTTCTTCCTCCCCCTTGAAATGATACGGACAGTGTGAACGCCTGTTGCTGTTCGACCAGCCAAGGCCGAAGCGGAAAGCGGCCCACGGATGCAGCAGACTGAAAAGGAACCTTGCAAGACGGTTATGGAAAACGGACAGCATTATCCTGTATCCCGCCTTCGCTCCGCCGAGACCGTCTCCGTGTCCGAGGCAGAATCTCTTTTCCCCGATCATTGTCATGAAAGGTTGCTGAAGTTTCTTCATCCCGAGGCTCTCGAAAAACGAGAAGGTCCACATATCGTGATTGCCCTCGAAGAAAAAAACCTCTATGCCTTCATCCATCAGCCGGATCAGTTCGGACACGACCCTGGCCCCCTCCTTCGGCACCACGTCCCTGTACTCATACCAGAAATCCCAAATGTCCCCGAGAAGGTACAATGCTTTGGTCTCCGGTTTCCTGATACCTTTCAGGAAAGACACGAACCTTCTTTCCCGGTCTGCCGGGTTTTTCAGGTTCAGACCGAGATGGACGTCAGCCACAAAATATACCTTGCTTCTCTCCATATCAGAATATCCGGGACAACACCACTGCCAGTCCGACAAGCGCACAGTACAGGGCGAACCACTGCAGTTTGGCCTTCTTGACAAGCGCTATCATCACTTTGCACGCGAACAGGCCCGATATGAACGCAGCGGCGAATCCGACGGCAAGCGGCAATATGCCTGCGGAGGCCGATGACATTTCTCCCCCGACAATGTCCAGAAATGATTCTCCGAGGATAGGCACCAGTACCATCAGGAACGAGAACTGGGCCACCACCTCTCTTTTCACTCCGCACAACAGTCCGGTTGAAATCGTGGTTCCTGAACGGGAAAGACCGGGAACGACGGCCACAGCCTGGCCCAGACCGACGATGAAGGCCTGCCTGTATGAAATTCCGTTACGCTCTCCGCTTTCTTTCCGGGAGGAACGGCTCCTGTCTGAAAAGAACAAAAGGACCGCAGTGACAACCAATGCTATGCCGACAACCGTCAACGATGAGAACAGACTCTCGACATAATCCTTGAAAAACATACCGACTACAAATACCGGAATCATTGAAACGCATATCTTCAGGATGTAGTCCGTCTCGTCGTTGTACTTGAACTTGAACAGTCCCTTCAGCAGATTCAGTATCTGCCTGCGGAAAACCACTATGGTGCTCAGAACCGTCGCCGCGTGGACCGCCGTCTCGAAAACAAGATCCTCCGGCGCGTCTATTCCGAGGAGCTCCCTTCCTATCATAAGATGTCCGCTGCTGCTGACCGGCAGGAACTCGGTAAATCCCTGCAGCAAGCCTAGAATCAATGCCTGAAACCACTCCATCCTATTCGGTATCAGAAGGTTTGCGCATAATAGCCACAACCATCACCACTATCCCGGCAACAATGACAACCGGTGCAGCGACAAGCCTGCGGAAATCAAACATCGAATAATTGAAAACCTGAGGATCCTTCACTCCGCCGCCGGCAAGAAGAATAATGCCTGCCACCATCACAAGAAGTCCGACAAGAAGAAGTCTCAGCCCCTTCGGGGTCATTGCCATATTTTCCATAAACCAATCAGATATACAATTCGTCCTTACTCATTGAAACGAGCCTGTTAACTACAAAATACGTGCTGACCACGCATATCAGCACACCGCTGGCTATCACCACAACCGCTCCGAACAGCAGGATATCCGACTTGAATATCTCGAAAAGCTGCGCGAATGACTTTTTTACAAAAAGCAGCATCCCGGACAGAATAACGATTGCGACAGCCGCCGATATGAGTCCCTGATATACCGCCTTTATCAAGAAAGGCTTGCGTATGAATGCCTTTGTTGCCCCGACAAGCTTCATCGTATGTATTGTGAACCTGCGTGAGAATACGTTCAGCCGGACAGTGTTGTTGATAAGTACGAACGATATGAACAGCATCAGGGCGATGAACACTGCGAGGATAAGCGAAATCTTCGAAAGATTGGCATTCAGGGCTTCGACCAGAGACTGCTGGCATTCCACCTCATCGACCAGAGGAGACTCGGAGATGACGGATATGACCTTCTCGAGGCTGTCAGCATAAACATACTCTGCCTTGAGCGTGACATCGATGGATATCGGAATCGGAGAGGACTCGAATACGCTGAGAAAATCCTCCCCAAGCATCGCTTTCATTTCCTCTGTTCCTTCTTCCTTGGATACCAGACGTGTGGAATTGATAAAAGGGAGAGCCTGCAGGGACTGCTCGTACTTTTCCGCCTTGCTGTCCGAAACTTCCTGCTTCAGCAGCACGGAAACCTGCATGTTCTCCTTAAAATAATCCGCCACGCCCCGTGCATTCAGGATAAGCAGAGATGCCACTCCGACGAGCAGCAGCACGAGACTTATACTTATTACGCTGGACAAGTATGCGTTAGCCAGCCTTTTCCGAACAATTTTAATCTCCTCTCTGTACATTTTAACTACGAAAATACAAAAAAATTCTTATCTTTGTGCAAATGGCGGAAAATGCACATAGAGTACTTTTTGTGAATTCGGAGATCTTCCCTTACCTCCCCGAGTCGGACATTGCCAATGTCGGCCGTTCCCTTCCCCAGGGGATTCAGGAGCGCAAAAAGGAAATCCGCTCTTTTATGCCGAGGTACGGCTGCATAAACGAAAGGAAGAACCAGCTTCACGAGGTTATCAGACTTTCCGGCATGAACATTATCATCGGAGATGTCGACAGACCTCTGATAATCAAGGTCGCTTCCATTTCCGCCGCAAGAATCCAGGTTTATTTCATTGACAATGAGGATTATTTCCGCCGCAAGCAGACTTTTTCCGATGAGGACGGAAAATTCTTCGAAGACAATGACGAAAGGGCAATATTCTTCGCCCGCGGCATTCTTGAAACCGTCAAGAAACTTCGCTGGGCCCCGGATATCATTCACTGCCAGGGATGGATTTCTCAATTACTGCCCGTATATCTGAAAAAAGCATATAAGGACGACCCGATATTCTCGTCCAGCAAAGTCGTTCTTTCCCTTTACAACGACACTCCAAAGGACAGGTTCTCAGGCAATTTCGCTCAGAAGATTCCTTTCGGAGGGGTGTCCGGAGAAGACGTCAGATTGCTTGAAGATCCTACTGGCATCAATCTTGCGAAGACAGCCGTTCAGTTCTCGGACGGTATCATCCTCGGGTCGGAAGACGTTGGCACGGAAATCCTGGATTTCTGCAAATCACGCGACCTTCCTGTACTTCCTTTCAGCAGAAAGAGTTTCGAGGACGGAAGTTATATTGATGACTACAATGCTTTTTACGACAATCTGTAAAATGAAGTTCAAAGTCGCAGCCGTCGCAGCTGCCTCTCTCTGTTGTGCTTCCTGTATCACTGTGGACAACACATTGGGCGGGAATCTCGTGCCTGTCGACAAGCAGTATGACATTTTTGCAGCCGAGATTCCTCTGGACGAAATATACATGTGCATGGCCGACAGCCTTGACGCCAGGTCAATGACCAGAATCAACATCGGAGCGATACGGGACGAAGAAGGCCAGCTGACGACAAGAGGATGCGCCATGGCCCTCGTTCCCGTATATGCTGACATCGATTTCGGGGAAGCGCCTGAGTTCAAGAGCTTCGTTTTTGACGCGATTCTGGATTCCGTATCAGTTGCGGATGAAAACCAGAAGAATATCATCCAGAACGTCAAGGTCTACGAACTCGGCGAACCGATGGATCCTTTTTCCGATTATAATTGCAACGCCCCGATAAGCCATAAGGACGTTTCGATTGTAAAAGGGACGCCGACCATCAACGGATCGGAGAATCTGTCCTTTTCTTTCACCAAGGAATTCGGACAGAAGTTCCTCGACAATCTTACGAAGGAGGACCTGAAGGATTTTGACAGCTATATCAGGAAATTCCCGGGGATATACATTGAAACGGACAACCCTATAGGCCGTGGCGGAAGGTTCAACATGTTTGAACTTCAGTTGGGCTGGGATGCCGGCAATTCCTACCTGCAAGGCAGTGCCGCAAGGCTGACTGTCACCACCAAATACAAGGATTGGGCGAGCCGGAAGGATACTTCCTTCCTTTTCTACTTCGGTGCTACGGACTTTGTGAATGTGGATTCCCTTCTCAGCTCGGTATCGAGGGGCAGCTACCCTGAAGTCTGCTTCAACGTCACCGGCGGAGGCATAAAGGAGAACCGCAGGGCCGAGGACTATGTCTACATAGAGGGAGGTGGCGGATTCAAGCCTGTCATCAAGGCTTCCACACTCGCAAAGATGGTTTCTGACGTAGTGACATCTCACGGAGGAAAGCCTGAATCAGTGTTCATAAACAAGGCCTCGATTGTGCTGCCGTACGTATATGATTCTGAGAAATATGAGCAGATGTACAAGTATCCGCAAATGCTGAGCCCTACCGCAAGGATTCATTATACCGATACTTCCGGCAGGAGTATGGTCAGCTTCAACGGACTTACGGACTCCAGCGCGAGCGAAGAGGATCCGGGAGACATCGACAGGTCCAACCTCAAATATGCGCCGGACATCACATATCATATGCAGTCCATACTCAAGAAGAGCGTGACGGACCCAGAGGCGCTTGAAAAAGGCGACTACGACATCTGGCTTCTGATTATGGCATATGAAACCACGACCACGACCAATGTGTCATCAAACGGTATGGATGAATACTATCAGTATCTCGCCTACCAGAGCTATTACAACAATATGTATGGAGGATACGGCGGATACGGAGGGTACGGATACGGCGGCTATGGCGGGTACGGATACAACAATTATTACTCGAACTACTACAGCTATTTGATGGCGTCCATGTATGCCAACAGCAATAGCACCACAACAACCACCGACCTGCAGCTTGACAAGGACAGGTATTATCGCGGTATCCTCTTCGGGCCGACAAACAAAGAATGCCGGCCTACTCTCGAACTGACATTCTCCGTTCCGCGCGACTGATACGGATAAGAACAATTGAGGCTGCCCGGTAAGGCAGCCTCAATATTTTGATTTTTCTTCTTCTAGAGCTTCTCGACCACTTTGTCGATAGCATCCTGAACAGTTGCGATTGTGCTGGTCTCCTCATCAGGAATCTTGATCCCGAAGACCTTCTCGAACTCCATAAGAAGCTCAACTGTGTCAAGTGAATCAGCGCCAAGATCATTTGTAAAGTTGGCAGTCTCCGTAACCTCGGAAGGTTCGACACCGAGCTTGTCAACGATAATCGCCTTGACTTTCTTTACGATTTCCTCGTGCTCCATAATGTTAGATTTTAGTTAATATTCTTTAAATTGTTATTATCGGAACAGTCCCGCTAATTTATGAATTAATTTTCATTTCTGCAAACCGGGGTTCGGCTTGCTGATATTGAGCCATATTCTCAAGCCATTGATGGAATTTATGAGATAGAAGCTGTATTTGATTACATAAATTATTGCAAATGAGCTGTCACCGCTTTTCAGTGAGACTGACCACATCGCTATCGAGAAGACATTCACACCTATCCAGAACAGCCATTGTTCCATATATGCAGTACTCATCAGAAGCTGACCGAAAATATTGCATATCAGAGGAAGGACGTCGAGTACGACCGCTACTTTTATGAAAGAATCCGCAGCGGACTTGTCAAATTCGGCAAGGATGAAATAAGCAACTGTCGAGCTTATTACAAAAAGAGAAGTGAACAGCCATCTTTTCCTTGAGGAGAGCCTCCTCGCCTTCAACTTGTCAGAGGAGTCGGTACCCCTTTTCTTCCATTGCCGGAAACCTATGAACTGCATAGGTACGAAATAAAGCATATGCAATATGGCATTCCCGAGACCGGATCCTCCCCGCTTCCAGTTAATGAAACACATAATGCCATATATCGATACGTCGAGAAGGCCGAAGAAAAAGGTCCAAATCTTTGCATTGGCCGAAAAAATGGAACTCAATATCCCCATCAGGGATCCGAAAGCCGAAATCACCAGCAGGGCCTTCCCGGTCGGGGTCCCTCCCAGTTTGAATACTGTGGTAATAATCAATGCCGCCGCCATCCCGAGCAGGATGAAAGCATTGAACCACCTGTTAAATGTCTCTTCCTTCATTCAGTGTTGATTTTATGGTTTTGGCCAGCTTGGGACCGACCAGTTTTGCAATATCCGATTCCTGCGCCGCCGCAATCCTTGCCACGGATCCGTAATGCATCAGCAACCTTTGCTCCGTCTGCTCTCCCACGCCTTTTATCTGGCTGAGAGCTGACTTTATCTGGGCCTTGCTCCTGAGATTCCTGTGGAAGGTGATACCGAACCTGTGGGCTTCATCCCTGATTCTCTGCAGCACTTTCAGTGCCTGTGAATTCCTGTCAAGAAATAGCGGATACGGGTCTGACACCCTTATCACCTCTTCAAGTCTCTTCGCGAGTCCTATCACGGTAAGCCTGTTCTCTATTCCCAGTTCGCACAGTGCCTGCCAGGCGAACTCCAACTGTCCTTTCCCTCCATCGATGACTACCAGTTGAGGCAAATCTTCCGGGCACTCCTGAAGCATTCTGGAATACCTTCTGTTGACCACTTCCTTCATTGAGGCATAGTCGTTGGCTCCGACAACGGTCTTTATCTTGAACTTCCTGTAGTCCTTTTTGGATGGTTCCGCGTTCCTGAATACCACGCAGGACGCAACCGGATTGGTCCCCTGGATGTTGGAGTTGTCAAAACACTCCATATGTACAGGGAGTTCCCGCATCCCCAGGGCCTTCCTCAACTCTTCAAGAACGGCTGTACGGAACTCGTCAGGATTAGTGTGTTCCTTCTGCTTGATTGAATTGAAGCGGAATTCGTGAGCGTTTTTGGCACTCAATTCCAGGAGCGCGAGCTTCTCTCCCCTGACAGGAATCCTGAATTCCACTCCGTTGATACTGACATCAGGAAGGAAGGGAACTATCACTTCTTTCGACAACTGACCGAACTTGGTTTCAATTTCCGCGATGAAAGTGCTCAGGACAGTGCCCTGTTCCTCTTCAATGCCGGACTTGAAACCCAGGTTGAGAGACTGTATTATGGAACCGTTCCTGACTCTCAGGAAGTTACCGAAGCTCTCCGTTTCTTCGTAAATCAGGGAAAAGACATCGGCATTGATGTCTCTAGCTTCCGTAATGATAGACTTGGCATAATGCTTCTGGAGCAGGTCTATTTTATTCTTATAGACCTGGGCGGCCTCGAAATCGAGTGCATCCGAAGCACTCTGCATCGCTTCCCTGTATTGTCTGATGATGTCATTGACACCTCCGGAAAGGAGTTTTACAATCTCTTCTATGCATCCTGAATATTCCTCCTGCGATATTGCACCCACACAGCATCCCCTGCATCTCCCGAGATGCATATCCAGACACGGTCTGAACTTTCCCCTGAGGACAGCATCGGAGGTGATATTATATTTGCAGGAACGTAAGGGATAAGTGTTTCTGAAAAACTCCAGCAGCGCCTTGGCATGTGTGACCGAACTGTACGGCCCGAAATACCTTGATCCGTTCTTCACCACCCTTCTGGTCAGGAACACTTTCGGGAACGGGTCCGCCGTCACGCATATCCAGGGATAAGTCTTGGAATCCTTGAGCAGGATATTGTATTTTGGCTTGTACTGCTTGATAAGATTGTTCTCAAGAAGCAGTGCATCAGCCTCCGTATCCACTACGGAATACTGCAGGTCGGCAATCTTTGATACCAGTATCCTGGTCTTAGTGTTCAGTCTGTCAGGCGGGACAAAATACTGGTGAACCCTCTTGAAAAGATCTTTTGCCTTGCCTACATATATCACACTTCCCTCGGAGTTATAGTATCTATAGACTCCGGGGGAATGCGGCAACAATGCTATTTTTTCTCTAACGTCCAAGCGCGTCCTTTACGGCGGCCTCGATAGCTTCGCCTCTGAGGTCCCTCTTGAGAATAGTACCGTCAGGACCGAAAAGAATGATATGAGGAATGCCTTCAATCCCATATGCATCTGTAGGGATCTCCTGGGCATTGATCATCTGGCTCCAGACAATACCGAGTTCCTCTGCGGCTGCGACAGTATCTTCAGGCTTGTCCCATACGGCAACGCTGAGCACGTCAAAGTCGTCTCCTGCATATTTCTCATACACGGAAGCGATATTCGGAAGCTCCTGCTTGCACGGACCGCACCAGCTTGCCCAGAAATCAACAAGCACATACTTTCCCTTGCCGATGAAATCGGAGAATTTCACTCCGTCCACTTCGAAATCAGTGAAAGGCTGTCCTTCCGCAGTGGCTTTCTTCGCAGAAGCGATAGCCTTCAGCTTTAAGATGAACTCATCTTCCTGTATATCCTTTCCGAGAGAGTTGATCGTAGATTCAAGCTCATCCTGGTCGAGCTCAAAGTAAATCTGCTTGAGAGCCTCGACTGCAAGGCTGTTGTTCCTGTTGGCCTTGATGGTTTTCCTCGAGAGCTTCAGGACCTTATCCCAAGCAGCATAATACATGGAATCGAGAGTAGCCTCCGGGGCTCCGTCGTTTTTTGCATCCCGCAACTCTCCGAGGTACTTCGAAGTGATTTCTTCAACTTCTTTGTTGAACGCCTCCGTCTTTTCTTCCACCGATTTGCAGGACACTGCCACTGCAAGAGGAAGAACCATAAGAATAAATAACTTTTTCATATTGAACTGATGTTAAAAACAAACAACCGGTCCCACCAGGGGAAACCGGTTGTAAATATAGTAATTTCTAATGAATTACTTCTGATTGTCTCTGCGTGGACGACGGTCACCGCGATCGCGGCGGTCACGGCGGTCACGGCGGTCACCTCCACGGCCCTGTCCCGCTGCCTGTGAGTTTGCTGCTGCGAGTGCGGCAGGAGTGAGATCCTGACGTCCGTACTTCTCACCGTTGCAGATCCAAACCTTGATACCAAGGCAACCAACTTTTGTATGAGCTTCCGAAAGTGCATAGTCTATATCTGCACGGAATGTATGGAGAGGTGTACGACCTTCCTTGAACATTTCGCTGCGAGCCATTTCAGCGCCGCCTACACGACCGCTGATCTGAATCTTGATACCTTCTGCACCGACTCTCATAGTGTTGGAAACTGCCATCTTGATGGCCCTGCGATAGCTGACGCGACCTTCGATCTGACGAGCGATTGAGTCTGCTACGATATTGGCATCGACCTCAGGACGCTTAACCTCATAGATATTGATCTGAACGTCCTTCCTGGTGACCTTCTTAAGCTCTTCCTTAAGTTTGTCAACTTCTGCGCCACCCTTGCCGATAATGAAACCCGGACGGGCTGCATAGATAGTGACGGTGATGAGCTTCAGAGTCCTTTCAATGACAATCCTGCTAAGGCTGGCCTTTGAAAGACGGTTTGTCAGATACTTGCGAATCTCGTAGTCTTCTGCGATCTTCTCTGCGTAGTTACCACCACACCAGTTAGAGTCCCAACCACGGGTGATACCGATTCTGTTGCTGATAGGATTTGTTTTCTGTCCCATATTACTTGTTCTCTACTGGTTGTTTTACATCGAGGATAATAGTAACGTGGTTGGAACGCTTACGGATGCGTCCGGCTCTTCCCTGAGGGCAAGGGCGGATACGCTTGAGGGTACGACCCTCGTCAACCATAATTGTCTTGACATATACGTTGCCATTCTCCAATTCTTTGCTCTTGTCCTGATTCTTTGCCTCCCAGTTTGCGATAGCGCTGCGGAGAAGTTTCTCAAGACGTACTGATGCCTCTCTCTTTGAGAATTTCAAAAGATCGAGTGCGCGGTTTACCTCAACACCTCTTACCGTGTCAGCAACAAGACGCATCTTGCGCGGAGATGTTGGAACATCATTAAGCTTTGCGATAGCTGTGACCTTCTTAGCTTCCTTGAGCTTTTCGGCCATAAGTCTTTTACGAGCTCCCATTTCGTTATCTCCTTATTACTTGTTGTTGCCTGAGTGGCCTTTGAATGTACGTGTTGGCGCAAATTCGCCGAGTTTGTGACCGACCATCTGCTCAGTTACATATACAGGAATAAACTTATTTCCGTTATGAACTGCGATCGTGTGGCCGATGAAGTCAGGTGAAATCATGCTGGCGCGTGACCAGGTCTTGACCACCTCTTTTTTCTTGCTACCATCATTCATAGCAAGAACCTTCTTTTCCAGTGCTTCCTGGATGTATGGACCTTTTCTTAATGAACGACTCATAATCTCTAAAGTTTATTTCCTGTTATTTCTTTCTTCTCTCAATAATGAACTTGTTTGAAGAAGCCTTAGGATTACGTGTCTTGTATCCCTTAGCTGGCATACCCTTGCGTGAACGTGGATGTCCACCGGATGCACGACCTTCACCACCACCCATAGGATGATCTACTGGGTTCATTACAACACCACGGTTGTGAGGACGTTTGCCAAGCCATCTGCGGCGGCCTGCCTTTCCGTCAGACTCAAGGTTGTGGTCTGGATTTGATACTGTGCCCACAGTTGCGCGGCAAGATACGAGAACCATACGGGTCTCACCTGAAGGCAGGCGGAGAACTGCGTGGTTTCCTTCACGTGCTGCAAGCTGAGCGAATGTTCCGGCTGAACGTGCCATTGCGGCGCCCTGACCGGGACGGACCTCGATATTGTGAACGAGAGTACCTACTGGAATTTCACTAAGAGGAAGAGCGTTACCGATTTCAGGAGCCACACCGTTACCGGATGCGATAACCTGTCCGACCTTGATTCCGTCAGGAGCAATGATATATCTCTTCTCACCATCTTCGTACTGAACGAGGGCGATACGTGCGCTGCGGTTAGGATCGTACTCGATAGTAAGAACCTTAGCCGTGCTCTCGTCCTTGTCACGGCGGAAGTCGATGATACGGTACATTCTCTTGTGTCCGCCACCGATGTAACGAACGGTCATCTGACCTGTATTGTTACGTCCGCCAGTACTCTTGAGAGGCTCCAACAATGATTTCTGCGGTTTGTTGGTGGTAATCTCAGCAAATGCGCTGATCACCTTGTTTCTTTGACCCGGGGTTGCCGGTTTGAATTTTTTAACAGCCATTGTCTAACCCTCCTTAAATATTTGCGTAGAAATCAATCTTATCCTCACCTGCAAGGCTTATATAAGCTTTCTTGAAGTGATTCATACGGCCACGGAGAAGGCCTGACTTTGTGTAGCGGGACTTTCTCTTTCCGAAATAATTGACTGTATTGACAGCTGCAACAGAGACACCATACATCTTCTCTATTGCTTCCTTTATCTGAAGTTTGTTGGCATCACGGTCTACGATGAAGCCATAACGGTTCAACTTTTCGCCCTGATCCGTCAACTTCTCTGTTACTATTGGCTTAATAATAATTCCCATCTTCTTGACTTTTTAGCGCTGGCATCTCTCTGAAAGAATGTCCTGAACACCGTCGACGAGAACCATTGAATTCGAATTCATGATGGCATATGTGTTGATCTCGTCAACTGTGATGACATTAACCTCAGGAAGGTTGCGTGATGAAAGATAGATATTGTCTGAATTCTCCGGAAGGACGAAGAGGACCTTGCGCGAACCTGCATTGATATTGGTGAGGATCTTTGCAAACTCCTTGGTCTTGGGAGCATCCATTGTGAACGGCTCTACAAGGACGATTGCATCCTCCTGTGCCTTATATGAAAGGGCTGAGATGCGGGCGAGCTTCTTGAGCTTCTTGTTCAACTTGTGATGATAGAAACGTGGAACCGGTCCGAATACACGGCCGCCGCCTACGAAGATGTTGGCCTTGAGCGAGCCGTGACGCGCACCGCCGCCGCCCTTCTGACGACCGAGCTTCTTTGTGCTGTGTGCAATCTCGCTACGGTCCTTTGTCTTAGAGTTGCCATGACGCTGGTTTGCAAGATACTGAACAACGTCAAGATAGATTGCATGGTCATTAGGCTGTACGCCGAAGACGTTTGCGTCAAGAGTTACTTTCTTTCCGGAATCTGTTCCGTCGATTTTCAAAACTGATAACTGTTTCATAACTCTATGCCTCCACTAATACATAAGAACCTCTGGCACCTGGAACGGAACCTTTGACAACTAGAATATTATTCTCAGGGATAACCTTTACGACGCGGAGGTTGAACACCTTTACGCGCTCATTTCCCATATGACCGCCCATGCGCATGCCAGGCATAACGCGTGAAGGCCATGATGATGCACCCATTGAACCGGGGTGACGAAGGCGGTTGTGCTGACCGTGTGTCTTTCCGCCGACTCCGGCGAATCCGTAACGGTGAACAACGCCCTGGAAACCCTTACCCTTTGAGGTACCGATGACGTCAACGAAGGGAACTTCCTCCTTGAGGATGTTCTCAACGGTGATTACATCACCGAGTTTGAGCTCTCCCGCAAAATCATTCTCGAACTCTGCGAGTTTCTTCTTGGGAGTGGTTCCTGCCTTTTTGAAGTGACCCTGAAGGGCCTTGCTGGCGTGCTTTTCTGTAGTTTCGTCATAGGCAAGCTGTACAGCGGCATAACCATCTTTTTCAACTGTACGGAGCTGCGTAACAACGCACGGACCAGCCTCGATAACGGTGCACGGTATATTCTTGCCGTCGGCACCGAAAACGGAAGTCATTCCGATT
>JAZLFC010000017.1:0-3218 GCA_045615565.1 Candidatus Cryptobacteroides sp.
TTTTGACGGACACGGCAAGAGCGAAGGCCGGATGATTGATATGACTATCGCAAACGAGCTCGCCGATGCCAAAGCCATATACGACTATGCCGCTTCACTCCCGTACGTCACCGGAATATCGCTTCTCGGTCACTCGCAGGGCGGTGTCATCGCCAGCATGACGGCGGGATCTGACGGCATCAACCCGGAAGCTCTCATCCTGCTGGCACCTGGTTCCGTTATCAAGGAAGCCTGCCAGGGAGGACGCTTCTTCGGCAACGAATTCGACCCGAAGGATCCTCCGGAATACATCAAATGCTTTCATCATTTCAAGCTCGGAAGAAACTATCTCCTGCAGACGCAGGAGCTGGACATATACGGCGTTGCGCAAGAATATCAGGGTCCCGTCTGTGTAATCCACGGATCCAAGGACGGCATAGTGCCGCTGTGGTGCAGTGAGAAATACAAGGCCATCTGCTCCGATTCCCGTATGCACATCGTGGAAGGAGAGAACCATCTCATAATGAAAAAACAGAAGGAAGTCATCCGGATAATCCTGGACTTCCTCAAAAATACACTCAAGCAGCCATGTGCGAAGTAACAAAAATTCAGGACCAGACAACTCCTGAAGGAGTAAGAGTCATATACGCCAACACCTGCAGGGAGGTCTGCTCCCAGCAGATAGCCGTTGCAGTCAAGGACGGAGTCATTATTGAAGCAGGTATAGCTGGCGGATGTTCCGGCAACACACAGGGCATCTGTAATCTCATTGTCGGAATGACGAACGAAGATGCAATCTCCAGGATGGAGGGAATCAAGTGTGGCGCGAAGCAGACCAGTTGTCCTGACCAGCTGGCCAAGACATAAAAACTGTTTTAGACAATGAAGAAGATTAAATCCGTAATACTGATAGCCGTCGTCACTTTGCTTGCCTCCTGCGGCAACCGGCCAAAGCTCACAGGGGAAGAAGTCATTGACTATGGAGAAATCGGATTCTCCGACATAGTGTCGTATATAGTTGTGGGATATCAAAGCCATTGGGAAGATATGGACCCTGACGAAATGGGACTCAGCGGAGTGTATCGTTATTGTTCATCATACTGCGGTTTCTGCCAGAAGGACATCAACGGCGACGGCATTCCGGAGCTTCTCATAGGCGACAAATTCGAGGACGGGAGCACGGTCCTCTATGACATCTACACGATACACCCCAAGACCGCATCCCTGATTCATCTTGCAAGCGGCGGGGACCGAGACAGGTTCACCGTAAGCGAATCCGGAACAATCATCGAGGATGGTTCGAACTCTGCTTCTGACAGTTTCACGAAAGCATATCGTATCAAGAAAGGAAAACTCGTAGAGATGAAAGCCGTAACACTGGAGGAATGCCCGATGGATATTGACATCACCACTTTCGAGAGCCTGGCCGCCAAAGCCAGCCAGCCCTGCGGAGGGTATTCCGAAATCAGGGAGCCTGATATGGATGAATACCAGTTCTTCCGTGAAGTGACCGATACAGTAAAAGGAATGACCTTCACTCCCCTTACCGTCCAGACACAGGTCGTAGCCGGAATCAACTACAAGTTCTATTGCAGGTACAGTGACGTCACCGAGGAAGACAACCCGGGACATTGCTACCTCACCATATACAAGCCCCTCCCCGGCCAGGGAGAGCCCACAATCACGTCAATCGAAAAGTTGAAATAATGGAAAGAACACTTGTAATCATAAAGCCTTGCGCCCTCCAGAGAGGACTTTCAGGGGAAATCATATTGCGTTTTGAAAAGAAGGGACTGAAGCTCACTGCACTGAAGATGTACCGTTTCACCAAGGAGAAATGCGCCGAGCACTATTCCCATCTGATCGGTAAATCCTTCTACCCCATCATCGAGTCGTCGATGATGGCAGCTCCCGTAATCCTGTGCTGCTGGGAAGGAATTGATGCCGTTGAAGTCGTCAGGGAAATGACCGGTGCGACAAACGGAAGGAAGGCTCTCCCGGGAACTGTCAGAGGGGACCTTTGCATGAGCCATCAGGAGAACATCATCCACGCTTCGGACACAAAGGAGAACGCCGCAATCGAACTTGACAGGTTCTTCTGCAAGGAAGACTATTTCGAGTACGACACTCCTCTTTTCAACTACCTGTACGCAGAAGACGAAATTTGACAAAGACAATATCCAGTCCTATGAAAGAAGCAGATCTCAGCGTCCTTGGCGCAGAAAACCAGTTCGACCTCATCGGCAGGCAGTGGATGCTCATCACTGCCGGAACAAGAGAATCCCTCAATACAATGACAGCCTCTTGGGGCGGTTTCGGATGGCTGTGGAACAAGCCAGTGGCTTTCATCTTCGTTAGACCTGAAAGGTACACTCACGACTTTATTGAGAAGAGCGATAAAGTCACCCTGTCCTTCTACCCTGAGTCCTGCCGCAAGGCTCTTCAGATATGCGGAACAAAGAGCGGCCGTGACTGCGACAAGACTTCTCTGGCAGGCCTCACACCACTTGAGATTGAGCCTGGCGTAATGACCTTCACCGAGTCCCGTATGACAGTCCAGGGTCGGAAGATCTTCAAGGCGGATATGAAAGAGTGCGACTTCATCGATAAGAGCATACTCAGCCATTATGGTGAAGCTGACGGTGGATTCCACACAGTATATGTCATCGAGATAGAGAAAGTTTTCACAGCAGAATAGAACTGTCCTGGATCCGAAGTTTACCCCGCAAAAGGGCGTGCTGCCCTTATTTTGCTACGAAATCATGTCAATTGATGCGAACCTGACTATTTGGATGAGCTGTGTTCCTTTCGACGTCGGCCTAGATATATCCAGAGAGGTACTGTGTCTCTGAATTCTTCGGCAATCACTCTGAACGATTCCCTTTGCTCTTCTGTTTTTAAGAATCTTTTGAAGATATCTATCATGAATTCAACTACATTCGTTTGCGGTTCCTGAGCCTTTTTCCAGAAGGAATACATCAAGTAGTAGGCTATGTTCTGTTCTACGCCATGTTCCTCCATGAACTTGAGTATTTGTTTTGATATCCTATTATTTATGCCAGGGAAATCACCCGCGATATAACCTCCGGCATTAAAATACTCATCGTCGGAGAATCGTTTGTAGCTCAATTCTCCATTTGTCTTCCTTTGCTCTTCATACATTCCATACGGATCATCAATGGCTGGATGATATACTAGCGTTTCCCCATGCTGAACGAAAGAAAAATGTCTCAGGGAAG
>JAZLFC010000018.1:0-69105 GCA_045615565.1 Candidatus Cryptobacteroides sp.
CGATAGCATTAGAATTAGGAATCAGTGAGCCCACCGTTCGAAGAACAATTAAATCCCTTCGAGCGAGCTATCATATAGAGTGGATAGGTCCTTCCAAGTCCGGCCGATGGGAAATTCACGAGTTGAAGTAGCCGCCTGACACTGGCACGAAACACATCGGGTTGAAACTCACACCGGTCATCACTGATGAAAAAGAATGTCACTTCCGCGTAGTTTCAAGCTGTACCTGGCGGCCAATGCGAACTTCTGCGAAGCCGCCGAAAAACAGCATTTTGAAAATTCTGTCGGGCAAATGTCGGGCAAATAGATAAAAGAAAAAGTCAACCGATTAAAATTCAATCAGTTGACTCTCCAAAAGGTGCGGGTGAAGGGACTCGAACCCATACGCGCGAGGCACCAGATCCTAAGTCTGGCTTGGCTACCAATTACAACACACCCGCAGTGACGTCCGCCCGACAGTCCGGGACACCGGTCTTCGGAAACCCCGATTCCCGGTGGCGTCAGTGTCAAACGCGCGACAAATATACAAAAACTATCCGAAATAGAATTTAATTGCTATTTTTGGTATCGGAAACCAAAACATTACATCTATATGAGAATCGGTATTATAGGAGCCGGCTGGATTGCCGACAAAATGGGACTTACGCTTCAGGAATTTCCACATATGCGCTATGCCATCGCAGCCAGGGATTTGGCAAGAGCTCAGGATTTCGCAAAACGATGGGGATTCAGCAAGGCTTACGGATCCTACGAGGAGATGGTTGAGGACCCTGACGTGGACCTTGTGTACATCGCCACACCTCACTCGCATCATTATGAACACACAATGCTGGCGCTGAAGCACGGAAAGGCCGTGCTTTGCGAAAAGGCGTTCATGGCGAATACCGCTGAAACCGAAGCTGTGCTCAAGTACGCCGAAGAGCACAAACTGTTTATCACCGAGGCCATCTGGACCCGTTATATGCCGCTTTCTCTCAAGGTTAAGGAGATTATTGACAGCGGTCTTATCGGCAAACCCCTGATGCTTTCCGCCACCATCGGCTACCCGATGGGATGGAAGGACAGGATTCAGAAGCCGGAACTTTGCGGAGGCTCGCTTCTTGACATAGGCGTATATGCCATCAACTTTGCACGAATGTATTTCGGCGAGGACTATGACAGGGTGTGCGGCCACTGCGTCCAGAACGAGCTCGGCATGGATCTCCAGAACACCATCACCCTGACATACCGCGACGGCCGTATCGCCAATCTCCAGTCCACGGCCATAGCGGCCAACGATCTCCAGGGCATCATCAGCTGCGAGAAAGGTTTTCTGCTAGTGGACAATATCAACAATCCTCAGACCGCTACTGTCTATAACGAAGACCACGAAGTCCTTCAGGTGCACAATGCGGACGGCAAGATAACCGGATACGAGTATCAGGTGTTCGCCTGCGAAGAAGCGCTCGCCAACGGCTGGCTGGAATCTCCTTATATGCCGCATGCCGAAACAGTGAAGATAATGAAGATGATGGACGCACTCCGCAAGGAGTGGGGTGTCGTGTACCCTAATGACAGCAGATGCTTGGAGAAGTAGTGAAAATCGTCAGGGAGGCTTCCCTGATAATGAATAAGCGTGATTTTACGGTAAGGTCGAAGGGCGGATACGAGAATCTGGTCACTTCGTCCGACGAGGCGGTTCAGGAGATGCTCCGGAAAAGACTCGGGGAACTGTTGCCCGGCTCCGGTTTCATCTGTGAAGAAGATGACATAAAGGATACGGCGCACGAATATGTCTGGATAATCGACCCTATCGACGGAACCTGCAATTTTTCCAGAGGTATGGCTGAATGCTGTATCTCCGTAGCTCTTCGCAAGGACACGGAAATTGTCCTCGGAGTGGTGTATAATCCTTACAGGAAAGCTCTCTACACTGCTTTGAAGGGCAGGGGAGCGTGGCTGAACGGCCGGCTGATACACGTGTCTGACCGTCCTTTCAGCGACGGACTGCTCTGTACGGCGCTGTGCGTATACGGCAAGCAGTACTCCGGGATATGCAGCGACATCATCAGAGAGGTATTCCCAAAGTGCAATGACGTGCGACGGTTCGGATCAGCCGCTTTGGAATTGTGCTATCTTGCTCAGGGATACTGCGACCTGTATTTCGAATACAGGGTGAATGCCTGGGATTATTCCGCTGCATACCTCGTGCTGCGGGAAGCGGGCGGCGTACTGACAGGCCGGGACGGGCAGAAGCTGAGTTTCGATTGCCCGACCATTCTTGTCGGGGCGAACAATGAGACAAATCACAGGATTCTTTCCGATATTGTCACCAGACACACCAAACCTGATCCTTATGAAGACTAAACAGGAGATTCGTGAGTTGATCAGGCAGCGTCGCCGCGAGTACGACAGAGTTGCAGAGGATTCTGCCGTTATTTGCAGGAAAATAGCCGCGATGCCGGAATTTTTGGAAGCCGGGACTGTGCTCAGCTATTCTCCTATGCGCGGGGAAGTGGACGTGCGTCCGCTTGCCTCTTACGGGAAAAAGATTATCCTCCCCGAAGACGAACCGTTCCCTGATCCTTCTTCCATAGATCTCGCAGTTGTGCCGGGTGTTGCATATGACAGCGCTGCCAACCGTCTGGGACGCGGGGGAGGATACTATGACCGGCTTATCCCGCAGTTGAGATGTCTGACTGTAGCCCCCGCCTTTTCCTTCCAGATACTGGATGAAGTCCCGATGGAACCCTGGGACCGTCAGGTCGATATGGTGGTCACGGAAAAATGAAACCGGAATCCCATAGAACAGGATTCCGGTTTATTGAATTATTAGGTTTAGAATTACTGATCTTCCTCGATGCGGAGATGCTGGACGTAGATAGCTTTCTGCTTTGCTACGCGGCGCTTCTCTGAAGGCTTCTCAAAGTTCTTGCGTGAGCGGAGCTCGCGGACTGCACCTGTCTTCTCGAATTTGCGCTTGAATTTCTTAAGAGCTCTTTCGATGTTCTCACCTTCTTTAACCTGTACGATAATCATTTTAAATCACCCCCTTTTTCTTTGAGGTCGCAAAGATATAAACATTTTTTGAATTCTGACATACCTTCTGTCGCAACTTTGCGAATATGTTTGATCCGAGGGTCGAAAAGCGGTACGTCCGCAGGATCAATGATATAGATAGGAGCCTCAGGACGGGCGTATCTGTAAAGCCCTGCTGCCGGGTAGACCTGAAGCGAAGTCCCTACGATCAGCACGATGTCCGCCTGCGATACTATCTCAATGGCGCGCTCCATTTTCGGGACAGCCTCTCCGAAAAATACGATGTGCGGGCGCAGCTGCACTCCGTTGACAGCCCTGTCTCCGAGGTTGACCTGCCCGTAGCCTATGTCTATCACGTATTTTTCGGAATATCCGTCCTCGTCATTGTATGTGTTCTCAGGGCGTACCTTGGTGGCTTCCCCGTGCAGATGCACGACGTGTGTCGAGCCGGCCTTCTCGTGCAGGTTGTCCACATTCTGGGTTATTACGTCCACTGTATAGTCTTCCTCCAGTCCGGCAATATCCAGGTGGGCGCTGTTGGGGCGGGTGTCTCGTAGCTTGGCGCGCTGCATGTTATAGAAATCCAGCACAAGTTTCCTGTTGCGTAACCATCCTTCGATGGAAGCCACTTCCATAGGGTCATAGTTGTCCCAAAGTCCACCGTTGTCCCTGTACGTGCCGAGTCCGCTCTCTGCGCTGACTCCGGCTCCTGTCAAAACTGAGATTCTCTGTTTCATTCGATTCCGAAATAATATTTTCTGACCCAGTATTCAAACATCGGGTCGATTATCACCGGCTGGTCCTCCTCGTCGAAAAATATGATTTCTTTTTTGCAGAGGGCTTCCCTGAGGCGCTTTACGTTGGCTGATGAATTCAACTTGTATCTTTCAATCACTTCTGTGGTGCAGAACTTGGTATTTCCTTCCAGAATGGCTCTCAGCAAGGATACCTGGAAAGTGGTCAGGTCATTCATTATGGCCGAGAACCACGGCTCGTGGATAGCGCAGAGCCTTTCCAGCGCAGAATTCAGCACAGGCTCCATGATGTATCCTTTGGAAAGTGAGTCGCAGATGGCGCAGAAGTGGTTGATATACCACAGATTGCTCTTGAAAAGGATGCATACTCCGGTCATCAGGTCCTTGTCTATCACTTTTCCGGTAGTCAGGAAAGTCTTGATTGCATGCTCACATATCTCCTTGTTGCTTACCGGGTTCAGGTCCAGTCTCTCGACCGTGCGGGAAAACATCCTCCTGTGGTCGAACATATCCTTCATGGCATTGATCCCGGATCCGCACAGGACATAGCATGCTCTTTTCCTGCCTTCCGGCAGCAGTGTCTTGAAAATGTCTTCCAGAATGCTGCAGGCTTCCAGCCCGCCCTCAACAAGCATTATGTTCTGGAATTCTTCAATAATCACGACGAGTTTCGTCCCTTTTGCCTCGGCAAGCTTGTATGGCAGGGTGAAGATTTCCCGTATGTCCCGGGAATCCGGCTCACCATCCAGAGCTACGGCAAGGCCTCTTGACTCGAATGTCTGTTCGTCAAAAATGAAATGTGTCCCGGGGAGGAATCCGGCAACGGCCTGCTCATATTCATCTGGAGTGTTGCCGGTCATCCTGATGAGTCCGGAGCCCATTTTGAGTGCGAACTCCGATATGTCCCTGACGCTTCGCAGAGAAAGCTCAATGATATTGAACTGCTCGCCTTCGACTCTGAGGTTGAAGCAGGCCTGATGCACCAGGGAACGCTTGCCTGTCTTGGGCGGGGCCTGGAGTACGACGTTCTCTCCCTGCCTGATGAGGTTCCCAAGGGCGGAGACCTCTCCTCGACGGCCTATGAAGTTCTTGCCGGTCACATACGTTGAATAAATGAATCCGCTCTCCAAAACAAAAATGTTATAAGGCAAAATTAGCAATTTATTTTGCAGAAACGAGGAAAAAAGCTAAATTTGCAGTCCAAATTATTGACATGACCGATAAGCCATTGAAAAAGAGCCGTTTGGAGAACGGACGCTTACGGTTGAAACTTTAAAAAGTTTTATAGATGTACGCTATCGTAGACATCGCAGGCCAGCAGTTTAAAGTAGAGGCTGGCGCTGAAATCTTTGTCCAGAGACTTCCTCAGGCCAAAGGTGCTGCCGTTGAGTTCGACAAGGTGCTTCTCGTTGACAATGAGGGCAAGATAAAGGTCGGGACTCCTTATGTCAAGGGTGCTGTCGTAAAGGCAACTGTCCTTGATGATACCTGCAGAGCTGACAAGGTTATCGTTTTCAAGAAAATCGCCCACAAGGGCTTCCAGACTTGCAACGGACACCGCCAGTTACTTACAAAGATCCAGATTAACGAAATCGCTTAATTTCATCAGATTATGGCACACAAGAAAGGTCAATCCAGTTCAAAGAACGGTCGTGAGTCCCATAGCAAACGATTGGGCCTCAAGAAATTCGGCGGTGAGGTAGTTAAAGCCGGAAACATCATTGTACGTCAGAGAGGTACAGTCCACAATCCTGACCGCAACGTCGGAATGGGCAAGGACCACACACTCTATGCTCTTATCGACGGAACTGTCAAGTTCACACGCAAGAGAGAAGATAAATCTTACGTATCGGTAATCCCTTTTGAGAACTAATCTCGGAGGGTTATGTAAATAACAGAGGACTTGCACTTCGAGACAGGTGTGGGTCCTTTTTGATTTTTAGAATATGTTGACACTTAAAGTTCTTCGTGAAGACCCCGAGCTGGTCATCAGGAAACTGGCCAAGAAGCGTTTTGATGCGAGGCCGATAGTAGAAAAAGTTCTTGAACTCGACACGTTGCGGCGTTCTCTCCAGACAGAGAGTGATGCGATTGTGTCTGTCCAGAAGCAGAAGGCCGCCCGGATCGGCGGTTATATGAAACAGGGCCTCAAGGCTGAGGCCGAGGTTGCAAAGGCTGAGGTGGCCGCTCTCAAGGAAAAGACAAACGACCTTATCTCCAGGCTCGAAGCCGCCGAGAAGGAGATGAACGATCTCATAGTCCTTTTGCCTAACCTTCCTTGTGAACTTGTTCCTGAAGGAGCCGGCGCTGCAGACAATCTTGTGGTCAAGACGGGCGGATCGGAGCCGGATCTCCCGGCGAATGCTCTTCCGCACTGGGAACTTGCAAAGAAATATGACCTCATTGATTTTGACCTCGGAGTCAAGATTACGGGGGCCGGTTTCCCTGTTTACAAAGGCAAGGGAGCAAAGCTTCAGAGGGCTCTCATCAACTTCTTCCTCGACTGCAACACTGCGGACGGATATCTTGAAGTGGAGCCTCCTGTTGTGGTCAACAAGGATTCAGGATTCGGCACGGGCCAGCTTCCTGACAAGGAGGGACAGATGTACCATGCCGAGGTCGATGACTTCTATCTGGTACCTACTGCCGAGGTTCCTGTGACAAACATTTTCCGTGACGTCATCCTCGGTGCCAACGAGATTCCTCAGAGACTCACCGCATATACTCCTTGCTTCCGCCGCGAAGCCGGCTCATACGGCAAGGACGTGCGCGGACTCAACAGGCTGCATCAGTTCGACAAGGTGGAGATCGTGCGCGTGGAGAAGCCTGAGGATTCATACCGGGCACTCGACGATATGGTCGCACATGTCGAGGAGATTGTAAACAAACTCGGACTGAAGTACAGGATTCTCCGTCTCTGCGGAGGCGACATGTCCTTCACTTCGGCCATCACATATGACTTCGAACTCTGGTCGGCCGCTCAGCAGCGCTGGCTTGAGATTTCTTCAGTATCCAACTTCGAGACGTATCAGGCCAACCGCCTGCACCTCCGCTATCGCGACGAGGACGGCAAGACCAGGCTCGCCCACACTCTGAACGGAAGCTCCCTTGCTCTTCCGCGCGTGGTCGCGACCTTGCTCGAGAACTGCCAGACCGAGGATGGAATCATCATTCCTGAGGCTCTGCGTCCATATACAGGATTTGACAGGATTGATTGAGTCACGCACAATACTTGGAATAGATCCCGGAACCAATATAATGGGTTTCGGGATTATCCGTGTAAACGCGCAGGGAAAGCCTGAGTTTGTGGATATGGGGGTCATAGACCTGCGCAAGTGCGCCGATGCGTATTCCAAGCTCGAGGTGATAAACGAGAAGGTCGGGGCTCTCTGCGATCTTCATCATCCGGACGATATGGCTCTGGAGTCTCCATTCTACGGGAAGAACGCCCAGGTCATAATGAAACTTGGCAGAGCCCAGGGCGCAGCAATGATAGCCGCGCTCAACCGGGGCATTCCGGTGTTCGAGTATGCGCCCCGGAAGGCAAAGATGGCAATCTGCGGCAACGGTAATTCGTCGAAAAATCAGGTTGCCCTCATTGTACAACGGACATTGGGTATTAACTTTGCAGAGAAATATTTGGATGCCACGGACGCTTTGGCCATCGCAATGTGCCATTACTACCAGTTGACAAATCCTCTGACAAGCAGTCAGGCTTCGACGTCATGGGAAAAGTTCGTGCAGGCGAATCCCGATAGAATAAAATAGGTTATTATAGTTGTATGAATTATTGTAAGAAGATTGTTCTCGCCTTGTGCGGGATTGCATTGTCCTGCGCCATCGCTTCAGCACAGGGCAAGAACACAGTGTCAGCCAGGTTGCTTGATGAAGGAAATGATGAGCCGGTGAGCTTTGCTACCGTATCAATCACCGTAAGCGGTGCTACAAAACCCTACAAATATGTTCTCAGCGGTGAAGACGGATCCGTCAAGTTCGAGGGCGTGAGGAAAGGAAGTTACGTGTTCAAGGCCGAGCTTCTCGGATACAAGGAATTCTCAAAGGAGTTCACAATGGAGTCCGCGGCAGTTGATCTCGGTACCATCAAGCTTGAGAATGACGCCGAGCAGCTTGATGCAGCCAAGGTGTCTGCAGCAGGAAACCCTGTGATTATCAAGAAGGATACCATTGAGTATAACGCTTCATCATTCAAGACCAATGAGAATGCTGTCCTTGAGGATCTCCTCAAGAAGCTCCCGGGCATCGAAGTCAACGATGACGGTACCATCACTTCAAACGGACAGTCAGTAAGTAAGATCACCATCGACGGCAAGACATTCTTCCTCGACGACCCACAGGTTGCTTCAAAGAATATCCCGGCCAAGATGGTCAACAAGCTTAAGGTCATCAGGAAGAAATCCGAGCAGGCTGAGTTTACAGGTATCGACGACGGTCAGGAAGAGACGGTCATCGACCTCAACGTCATGCCTGATATGATGAGAGGACTTATCGGACGCGCGACGGCAGCGGCCGGTGCGGACGTCCCGTCAAAGATCAATGCAAACAAAGATTTCCGTTATACCGGAAACGCTTTTGTGGGAAGTTTCAGGGACAGGACTCAGATAAGCCTCATTCTCAACGCCAACAACGCCAATATGGCCGGTGCCACCAACCGTTCAGGTAATATGATGGGCGCCATGATGGGCGGCGGTATGGGTATGATGATGGGCGGCGGTATGGGCGGCGGCATGATGATGGGTGGCGGCGGTGTCACCACTTCATATATGGCCGGGCTCAACGCTGCAGCCGATTTCTTTGACGACAGGATGGAACTTGGCGGTAACTATATGTACAACAATTCCAACAATTACCTCAAGCAGTCAAGCCACAATATCAACCACTTGCCTGCGAACGACCTTATCAGTGATTCGGAAGGTGCCAACACCAACCTTTCCGGCGGTCACCGCTTCGGCATCAGACTTGAACACGAGTTCTCTGAGAACACCTCAATCCTCTTCGAACCTCAGATCAATCTCGGTACAGGTTCATATACTCAGGACCAGACAACTCTCACAAGTTACAATGACTTCAAGAATGATCCGTATGATCTCAGCAATTCAACCATAAAGAACAGCGGAGCCAATAAGAATATGAGTGCCAGCGGACGTTTCCTCCTCAGGCAGAGGCTCGGAATCCCGGGACGTACACTCACGGTCAATGCTAACTTCAACTTCTCCGACAACAATATATTGGGGCAAAATTACAACAGTACAGAGTCCTTTAACGTGAACGGAGGCGCCAACGGACTTCCTGTCATCGTGGACCAGCACTTCACAAACAACCAGAAGCAGGCGAGATTTACCGCAAATGCCACTTTCACCGAGCCTCTCGGCAACAATTTCTACATCGATGCGGAATACGCATATTCCTGGAACAGGTCTGCGTCCAACAAGGAAACTTTCAACAAAGGCACTGACGGTGCGTACAATGTCTTTGATCCGTCATATTCAAACAATATCATAAACGAGAGCATGCAGCATGACATCGGAGTCAACCTCCTTTATCAGAGCGAGGCGTTCCGCGCACAGCTCGGTTTCTCGGCTCTCCCTACGCATACTTTCAACAGTACCACACAGTTCGATCCGAAGACCGGATCCTACAATCCGAGGAACTATGTGGATGACAGATGGAACTTCTCTCCTCGCGCTATGGTGTTCGGCACGATAGGCGAGACCACGGAGATGCGCATCTTCTACCGTGGTAACACCCAGCAGCCGTCAACTTCACAGCTGGCTCCTGTTCCTAACAATACCGACCCTATGAACATCAGCTTCGGTAACCCTTCACTGACTCCGTATTTCACGCACAACGTGAACGGTAGCGTCAGACTCAGCAACCGCCAGACATTCTTTACCATGAACATCAACCTCGGCGGTTCCGTGACACAGAATCCTATCGTCAACGCGACCTGGTACGGTTCTAACGGTGCGAGATATTCGATGCCGTTCAACGGAGCGAATACGGCGAATGCCAATTTCAACGTCACTCTCAATTCACCTATTGCCAAGTCCGACTTCTCTGTCATCAATATGACCAGAGTCAACTGGAGCAAGAACTCCACTTATGTAGGAAACGTCGATATGTCTCAGTACAAGAGCGATCCTATGAAGGACTACTACGGGTTTATGG
Source organism: Candidatus Cryptobacteroides sp. (assembly GCA_045615565.1). Classification (GTDB taxonomy): domain Bacteria; phylum Bacteroidota; class Bacteroidia; order Bacteroidales; family UBA932; genus Cryptobacteroides. The sequence goes on from JAZLFC010000018.1 coordinate 9,960, forward strand.
ATGAATTCATCTCAAAGCATCCTGACCTTACCAAGGCGTCGGATTTCATCACCAACAAGACCAACTCCATCAGATTGATGGAACAACTCCGCTTTGTCTACAGGGCTGACAATCTCCAGATAGGACTTGCTGCACGTACAAACGTCAACAAGACATGGTACTCAATCCAGGAGAACGCTCAGAATACTCTGACGTTCAACAACCGAGCTTCCCTTGATCTCGACTGGACGTGGGAAGGCCCGGGCTTGCAGTTTACAGCTGATGCCAATTACGATTGGTACAACGGATATGACACCGACCAGCCTAGCCAGTGTATCATCAATGCCGGAATATACAAGACTCTCGGTTCTGTCACTCTTTCACTTACAGGAAACGATATACTCGGACAGACCAGAAATCTTATGGTATCCGACAGTGAGACATACCATCAGGAGTCCGTATCCAATTCGCTCGGACGCTATATCCTCCTGGGAGTTACATTCAACTTCGGAGCGATGGGCGGACGCCGCGGAGGAATGGGAATGGGTCGCGGAATGGGCGGCGGCCCTCGGGGCGGTGGAATGCCGATGGGAGGCGGAATGCCTATGGGCGGACGCCGTTAGCAGAAGAATCCCTATTTTTTATTAACTTTGTCCCGTTATGATGCTTGTTTTTGCAAAAGCTGTTCTAACGGGACTTGTTGCATCCATCCCTTTGGGACCCGTGGCAATGGTGGTCTTGCGCAAGACTGTCCAGCACGGGAGGAGAGCCGGTTTCGTTACGGGAGTCGGGGCCGCATGCGTGGATTCTTTGTATGCAGCGATAGGCGTGCTTGCCATAGCTGTGATCAGCCGTTTTGTTGAAGCTCATCATTATTTTATCACGGTCTTCGGCGGGTTCGTTGTAGCAGCCGTCGGTACGGCTATGGCATTCCGGGATCCTTTCAAGGGAATGAAAGAGAAGTCCGAGATAGTCCGAAAGACTTCCGCTTCATATACCGCGCAAGGGGCGATGTTTTCGCTCGCCAATCCCGGTGCTCTTGTGCTGATGCTTGCGCTCGTAGGTTTTTTCAAACTGGGCGGAGAAGGAAAACTTTTGGCGGTTGCAGGTGTGCTCGTGGGCGGACTGATATGGTGGTGGCTGTTCTCTTATCTCGTGAACAGGTTTGTGAAGAATCTCAACATCAACACTCTTGTGATGATAAACAAGATTACCGGAGTGGGTGTGGCAATATTTGGAGTAATATGGATACTAAGAGCTTTCTTGACAACTGGATAGTAAAGAATCTGCTGCGTGCAATCGCCCTTGTCGCGGGTCTGGCGATAGCGGTGAATATCGTGCTGAGCATAATCACCCAGCACGGGCGCGAACTTACGGTGCCGGATATGACAGGACTCCTGTTTGAAGAGTGTCTGGAAATAGCCGACAGGACAGGAATTACAGTCGAAATCGCCGATTCTGTATATGTACGCAGACTGAAACCCGGAGTTGTCTTCTCACAGCTTCCAAAACCCGGCAGTAAGGTGAAGAAGGGCAGACGCGTGCTGCTTACTACCAATGCCGTCCATGCCAAGACAGTGTCGATGCCGTCTCTTGTGGGGCTTTCCATGCGTCAGGCGAAATCCGAGCTGAATTCCAAGGGCCTTGTCCTTGGCAAACTCATATACGTTGAGGATATGGCTACCAACAATGTCCTCAAACAGATGTACAAAGGAGTCTCCATAGAGGCGGGGACACCGGTTGAAAGCGGCGCCTCCATCAACCTCGTGGTGGGGCTTAACGCTGAGGACGGAATTACCTTCGTCCCCAATGTGCTGGGTCTCAAGTTTCAGAGAGCAGTTGACGCCATTCAGGAGAATTCTTTAAATGTGGGCAGGCTCCATTTTGACAAGACAGTGGAGACTTACTCAGATACTCTCAATGCGCTGGTTTACAGCCAGAATCCAGAGGCTTCCACGGCCTTTACCCTTACTCTGGGATCACAGGTAGGGCTTTCCCTTACGATGGACGCGAGCAAGGTGCCTGCGATGCCTGCTTATTTTGATAACGCCGAACAGTAATGGACGAATGGCTTGACCCGGAAGTGGAAGTCGAAGACGAAGAGCAGGGAATGTTCGAGCATTTCCGGCTTGTCGTGGACAAGGGACAGAATCCGATGCGTCTTGACAAGTATATGTCGACACATCTGGAGGATACTTCCCGTCACCGCATCCAGTGTGCCATCAAGGAAGGTTACGTAAAGCTGGGTGACAGGACCGCCAAGGCCAATATGATAGTCCGCCCGGACGATATCATCCGTTTCGTGATGCCTTATCGCAGGAGAGGACTTGAGATTCTGCCTCAGGATATTCCGCTGAATATCGCGTATGAAGATGATGACGTGCTGGTGGTCAACAAGCCTGCCGGTATGGTTGTCCATCCCGGTCACGGGCATTTCGAAGGGACTCTGATCAATGCCCTGTCCTTCCATCTGGGCATCACCCAGGGTCCTGACGCTGAAGATGAGAGAATGGGCATACTGGTGCACCGTATCGATAAGGATACCAGCGGACTGCTGGCTGTTGCAAAAAACGACGAGTCACAGCTTAACCTTGCCAAACAGTTTTATGACCATTCCATAGACAGGCGCTATGTCTCCATTGTGTGGGGTGATATCAGGGAAGATGAAGGCACGGTGGACGCGAATATCGCGCGTGACCCCAATGACCGTCTGAGATATAGGGTCTGCAGCGACCCTGAGCAGGGAAAACATGCTGTAACGCACTACAAGGTGCTGGAGCGGTTCGGATTTGTCACGTTTATCGAGTGCAAGCTGGAAACGGGACGCACCCATCAGATAAGAGTGCATATGAGTTCGATCGGTCATCCTATTTTCGGGGATGAAAGGTACGGTGGCAGGGAAATCCGAAAGGGTACCATTTATTCGAAATACAAACAGTTTATACAGAACTGCTTCGAAATATGTCCGAGGCAGGCCCTGCATGCCAGGACTCTCGGTTTCGTGCACCCGAAGACCGGGAAATGGGTGCAGTTGGAATCGGATATTCCGGAGGATATGTTTTTGCTTCTTGACAAATGGAGAAAATATACAAATATCTCGTACTGACAATCACATTAACCCTGCTTTCAGTCAAGGCTGACGCCGTCGGACTTGGACAGAACTCCAGAGTGTCTCTTCTTACCTGTTCCCCGGGTACGGAAGTTTGGTCCAATTATGGCCATACGGCCTTGCGTGTATGTGATCCGGATACCGGGCTGGACGTGTGCTTCAATTATGGCTTGTTCAGTTTCAGTACGCCTCATTTCATATGGCGTTTCTGCACCGGCGAGACAGACTATATGGTCGGAGCGCAGGATACGGGCTCTTTTCTTGATGAGTATGCCCGGGAAGGAAGAAGTGTTACCGAGCAGGTCCTTAATCTCAACCTTGACTCCAGAAATGATATCTGGAACGCTCTCTGCGTGAACGTGCAGCCGCAGAACAGGACTTACAGGTACAATTTCTTCTATGATAATTGCGCCACGCGCGTGCGCCGGATGATAGAGAACCATTGCGGAGGCGTTGTCGAATACCTTGGCGAAGCCCCTTTCGCAACAATGAGGGAAGCGGTTGGGCATTACACTATGGATTATCCCTGGACACGTTTCGGCATTTCGCTTGTTCTTGGAGCTCCTGCGGACAGCCCGGCATCATACAGGGACTTGATGTTTGCGCCGGAGGTGATGATGGATGCTTTTGACAGCGCGGCCATCGAGGATGAAGCGCTGGTCCTTTCCAGACAGACCTTGATTGAAGGCCGTGAACAGCACTCGCGTCAGGCATCGCTCCCTTCTCCGGACCTGGTGCTGGATGTCATTTTCGCCCTGTGCGCATTCGTGTCAGGCATTGAGCTCCAAAAGAAGAAGCGGTTCCGCGTTGTGGATGGCATTCTTTGGGGAGTCGCAGGATTGGCCGGCACGGTAATAGCGTTCCTCTCTCTTGTCTCAGTGCATCCTGCCACAGATCCGAATTATCTGCTGATATGGCTGGACCCTGTGGCCCTGATTTATGCCATTGCTTTATGTTTCAGGAAATTCAGGAATTCAAGGGCGGCTGACTTCGTTCAGATAGTGTTCCTGCCGTTCGTGCTTTTCGCCCATGCCGGTTTCTTCTTCCTGCCGCAGGCTTTCCATACGGCTTTGATACCGTTCAACCTAAGTCTGCTGTTCAGATGCGTACTCGCGGTCGTAAACTGCCTGAATCGCCCCTGCCACGGGAAACATCTCAAGTAGGTTGTCAACTTCGAGTCTTCTTCCGATCACTGTGCCCATAGGTTCCACGATATACAGACGCGGAGTGGACATCACGCCGTACAGTCTCTGATAATCGGAGTCTATCTCAGGATCCCACAGATGTATGATGTGTACGTGCGGGTTGCTGACGTGGAAAGTGTCCCTGAAATAATCCCAGGACTTTCTGTCGCTCCCGCTGTATACTGCTACGAAGTCCAGATCGAAATCGGCGCTCTCAAGAACCTGAGGGAGAAGCCTGGACTCTATCATACATTTCTGACAGTGGGTGTCATAGAACCACATCACGCTGGTGTGACCCGGGAGAGGAACTATCTCGTTCTTGCCGGAAGCATTGTAAAGCGCAACAACAGGGGCATATTCGCCGAGCAGGGTGCGCCTGTTGAAAGTGGCGAAGATTTCAGCGGCCATCTTGTCGAACTCTCCGCGCATCTTGATCTTCCCATTGGCAAAATAATTGTCATACAGGTAAACGGCTACGGCTTCGTCGCCCATCATCTTTGAATCGACGAAATGGTCATAGAGCCACAGGGCGATATGCTGTGAGGCAAGCGAATCCTTCACGCTGCCAATCATAAAATCGCATTCGGAAGCCTTTTCCTCGGATGAATCCATAGCGATAGCGTCGCAGTAATTGACAAGCAGACTGTCAAGCTGCTCGAAATTCCGTTCCGGGTAGTTCTGAGCCGCTGCATACACTGTGCAGAAAAATGCTAAAAGTATGGCTGTCGGTTTTCTCATTTGATTACATTGGGAAGTATGACTCCGTCGGGAACAAAAAGGGAGGTATCACCGTTATGTGATATCAAATCGCGAACCGCCGAAGATGAAATATGCGCGAACTCCTGTGCTGTCGGGATAATAATGGTTTCTATTTCAGGGGCGAGACGTCTGTTGGCATCAGCTATGCTGCGCTCTGTGTCGAAATCCATAATATTTCTCACTCCGCGCACTATGTGCTTGATACCCAGATCTCTACATATATTGACGGTGAGTCCGTCGTATGAAATTATCTCGATGTTGTCCAAGCCTTTTGTGGTTTGTCTGATAATATCGAGTTTCTGCTCGTTGGTGAAGAATCCTCTCTTGTCCTGATTGATACCCACGGCCACGACGACCTCGTCGAACATAGTCAGCGCTCTGTTCAGAATGTTCAGATGGCCTGCAGTGAAGGGGTCGAAGGATCCGGGAAACAATGCTTTTCTCATATTTTCCAATCTATTGGGCTCTTGCCCTGTTGTGTCAACAATTCATTTGTCCTGCTGAAGTGGCGGCAGCCGAAGAATGCCCCTCTGGCAAGAGGTGATGGATGCGCCGCTTCCAGGACGAAGTGCTTTCCGGTGTCCACAAGTGCGGCTTTGGACCTTGCGTAGTTGCCCCACAGCAGGAATACCACTCCGTTGCAATTCTCCGAGATTGTCCTGATTACGGCATCGGTGAATTCCTGCCATCCGTAGCTGCTGTGCGAAGCGGCCTCTCCGCGCCTTACGGTGAGGATGGCATTGAGCAGAAGCACTCCCTGACGGGCCCATGGCACTAGATTGGGACTCCCGCTCATTGTGATGCCGAGGTCGGTTTCTATCTCACGGAATATGTTCTTCAGCGAAGGAGGCGCAGGCACGCCGTCAGGAACCGAGAACGACAGTCCCATAGCCTGTCCGTATTCGTGGTACGGATCCTGGCCGAGTATCACGACCTTCACTTCAGGAAGGGGAGTGAGCTCGAATGCGCGGAATATGTCCGGCCCCGGAGGAAAAATCGTTTTCCCTGCGGCTTTCTCTGCATGGAGCCTTGATGCAAGTGAGACAAAATAATCTTTGTCGAACTCCTCCTTCAGGGCTTCAGCCCAGCTGTTTTCGATGTTTACTTTCAAAATATGAAGTCTATGACGTCGGCTATCGTATTGACATAATGGAATTCAAGTCCCTTGACATAGATTTCCTTGATGTCTTCGATATCTTTTCTGTTCTCTTCGCAGACCACGATTGTCCTGACTCCGGCACGCTTGGCTGCAAGTATCTTTTCCTTGATGCCGCCCACCGGCAGGACTCTTCCCCTCAAGGTCATTTCTCCCGTCATTGCAACGTGCTTCCTGATGGCCTTGCCTCTGAGTGCGCTGACCATTGAGCTGACCATCGTGATGCCGGCGGAAGGGCCGTCCTTTGGCGTGGCACCCTCAGGTACGTGTACGTGTATGTCTTTCGAAGTGAACTGCTTTGATGTCATTCCGGCCATCTCCGGATGAGCTTTGATATACTGGTATGCGATGGTGGCCGACTCCTTCATCACGTCACCGAGGTTTCCGGTCATGCTCATCAGACCCTTTCCGTTGCTGACGGAACTTTCAACGAAGAGGATTTCCCCTCCCATCTGTGTCCATGCCAGTCCTGTCACTACTCCGGGAACCTCGTTGCCTTTCTGTTCGTCGTGGGAAGATGTAGGCAGGCCGAGATATTCCTTGAGGTTTTCTTTGCGTATGGTTTCAGGGTATTCCTCTTCCATTGCGATCTTCTTGGCCGTCACCCTGGCAATCTTCGCAATCTGCTTCTCGAGGCCTCTGACTCCCGATTCGTGGGTGTAGCTGTCGATTATCGCTTTCAGGCAGGCATTGTCTATCTTGAGAGCCTTCCTGCCGATTCCGTGCTCTTCCAACTGCTTCGGTACGAGATAGTGCTTTGCGATTTCAATCTTCTCCTCTGCAAGATAGCCGCTCACGTTGATTACCTCCATTCTGTCCAGAAGGGCGGGCTGGATGGATCCGATGCCGTTCGCTGTCGTGATGAACAGGACATTGCTCAGGTCGTAGTCAATATCCAGATAATTGTCGTGGAAAGTGCTGTTCTGCTCAGGGTCGAGAGCTTCCAGAAGAGCTGATGAAGGGTCGCCCTTGAAGTCAGATGCCAGCTTGTCTATCTCGTCCAGCACGATAACCGGATTGGATGTGCCGGCCTTTGCGATTCCGTTGAGTATGCGTCCGGGGAGCGCGCCGACGTAGGTCTTTCTGTGGCCTCTTATCTCGGCCTCATCGTGCATACCGCCGAGGGCTATGCGTATATACTTGCGTCCCAGAGACTTGGCGATGGACTTTCCGAGACTGGTCTTGCCCACTCCCGGAGGACCGTAGAGGCAAAGGATAGGGGATTTCATATTCCCCTTGAGCTTGAGGACGGCCAGGTACTCGATAATTCTGTCCTTGACCGTATCCAGTCCGTAATGATCCTTGTCCAGGACTTTCTGTGCGTGCTTCAGGTCGAGATTGTCCTCTGACATCTCGTTCCATGGCAGGGACAGCATAAATTCAAGATAATTGTACTGGACGCTGTAGTCAGGGGAGTTGGGATTGTATTTCTGGAGTTTGGAAAGTTCCTTTTCGAATATTTCAGCAACCTCCTTTGACCATTTCTTGCTCTCCGCTTTTTCCCTGAACGCGTCGAATTCGCCTTCCTCGTCCATTCCGAGCTCCTCCTGGATGGTTCTGAGCTGGTTGTTGAGGTAATATTCCCTCTGCTGCTGGTCTATGTCGCTCTTGACCTTCTGGTTAATCTCCTGCTTGATCTTTATGAGCTGGTTCTGGGTCTCAAGAATGGAGAGCAGTTTCATTGCTCTGACCTTCACGTCATTGTACTGCAGGAGGTCCATTCTGTCGGCGAAGTTCTCCACTTCCACTGTGGTGGCTATGAAGTTTACCAGGAATTCAAAATCCTCGATGGCCCTTAGAGCTCCTATCGCTTCGCGCGCGGCCATGTTTGACGAACGGATTATCTGCACGGCCTTGTCCTTGAGGGACTCTGACATTGCCTTTATGTCAGCGCTCCTGACACTGGGAGAGATGTCCTGAAGATAATGTACGGTGGCCATGATGTATGGCTCATAGCTGAGTACGGTCTCGAGTTCGAGTCTGTTGAGGCCCTGCAGTATCGCTGTGATGGTGCCGTCGGGCATTTCCAGCGTCTTGACCACGCGGGCTACGGTTCCGAATTGGTTAAGGTCTTCAGCCTGAGGCTCTTCGACCATAACGTCAATTTGAGGAACGGCTCCGATGTAAAGGTTGTTCTTCTCTGCGTCCTCAATCAGTTTTATGGATTTTTCCCTGCCGATGGTGATAGGGAAAATCGTACCGGGGAAAATGGCGGCATTTCTGAGCGCCAGTATCGGCAATGTTACGGGAAGCTGGTTCTCATCAACCTTCTGAAGCACGTCTCCCTGCATTACCGGAATGATATTTACTTTTTCTTCAATCATATTCTGTCAAATTGTCAGTAAAACAGTGCATATTTTACCGGATGCGAATATAGTCAATCTCCGTGCCACTGCCAAGAAAGCAAGGAATTTATCGTCATAAGATTTTGAATATTAAAAAAATAAATCTACTTTTGCAATCCTGTTCAAAAGATTATTAAAGTTACAATATTATGACTAAAGCAGAGATCGTTAATGAGGTTGCAAAAGCAACTGGTATTGAGAAAGTTACTGTTCAGACTGTAGTTGAAGGTTTCATGGAGAGCGTGAAAGGGTCCCTGGCTAACAATGAGCCTGTGTATCTTCGCGGTTTCGGCAGCTTCATCATCAAGCACAGAGCACAGAAGGCTGCACGGAATATCACAAAGAAGACCACAATGACTATTCCGGCACATGACATTCCGGCATTCAAGCCTGCAAAGGTTTTCCTGGCTACTATTAAGAAGTAATTTTTAAACATTATAACTATGCCTAACGGAAAGAAGCATAAGAGACACAAAATGGCTACGCACAAGCGTAAAAAGCGTTTGCGCCTCAACAGACATAAGAAGAAATAGTCGATAGAGGCCTGGCGGGGGATCCGACGGGCCTCTTTTTTATACCGTTCAAACAAGGTTTTCCAATGGAAGTCGAAAACGTACAGAAAGATCTCGTAGTGGATGTCGCATCCGAGGAGGTGCGGCTTGCTCTGCTTGAAGGCAACCGCCTGATAGAATACAGCAAAGAATCCACCAAGGGAGAAAGCTATTCGGTCGGTGACGTGTTCCTCGGTAGAGTGAAGAAACTGTTGCCGTCCCTGAATGCCGCTTTCGTCGATATCGGAGACAGCAAGGAAGCCTTCATCCATTATCTCGACCTTGGACTTTATTTCACGGCTTTCGACAGATTCGTGCGTGAAAGCAATCCGAACAGAGATTTATCCGACTTGTATGCCGGTATTCCCCTGGGCCCTATTCTGGCGAAGGAAGGGCGTGCAGAGGATTATCTCAAGCCGGGACAGATGGTGATGGTTCAGATTGTCAAGGAACCTATTTCGACGAAAGGGTCCAGACTTACTGCAGAAATCTCATTGGCCGGACGCAATATTGTACTGCTGCCTTTTGCTCAGAAGGTCAGCGTTTCTCAGAAAATCGCCTCGAAAGAGGAAAAGAAAAGACTTGAGTCGCTCGTAAAGAGCATCCTTCCCCGCAACTACGGTGCAATCATACGCACCGCAGCAGAGGGAAAGAATGCTGCCATACTGGTGGGTGAACTCCGCTCTCTGATACAGAAGTGGGAGTCATCCTGGAAGAAGCTGGCCAAGTCAAAGGGAGTCGGCTTGCTCTTCAGCGAGAACTCCAAGACAACCACAATCCTTCGCGACTTGCTGAATGATTCGTTCTCAAACGTATACGTGAACGATCAGACAGTATGCGAAGAGACAAGGAATTATATCTCCCTGATTTCTCCTGAGCAGGAGAAGATAGTGAAGCTCTACACCGGCAAGGAACCGATATTCGACCATTTCGACGTTACACGCCAGATAAAGAGCTCATTCGGGAAGATCGTGCCGATGCAGCGGGGAACATATCTTGTTATCGAGACCACAGAGGCTCTCAATGTGATAGATGTCAACAGCGGCATCCGTGCGAAATCAAGCGACCAGGAGGAAAACACCTTCGAGGTCAACAAAATAGCGGCGGAAGAGATCGCAAGGCAGCTGAGGCTGCGTGATATGGGCGGCATTGTCATAGTCGATTTCATCGATATGGAAACTCCTGCCCACAGGAACGAACTTTTCAACTATATGGTGCAGCTGATGTCATCCGACAGGGCGAAGCACAATGTGCTGCCGCTTACCAAATTCGGCCTTATGCAGATCACAAGGCAGAGAATACGTCCTGTGACTAAGATTGACACGGCCGAGCAGTGCCCTCTGTGTCACGGAAGCGGAAAGATTGCCGCTTCTATGGCCATAGACAGGGAAATAGAGGAAAAACTGTCGTATTTCGTAGTTGACAAAGGAGTCAGGAACCTTACACTAAGGGTCAGCCCCATTCTCGGGCCATATCTCGCCAACGGATTCAACAGTTTTGTCCGCCAGTGGAAACGCAAGTACAAATGCAAGCTGAAACTTGTTGAGATTTCAAGCTTCAGCGTCCTTCAAAATGAATTTCTTAATGAGAAAGGAGAGGTACTTGAGTAGAGTACCTCTTTTTTTTATATATTTGCTTCCATTATGAACCGTTCTAAAGTATACTTTACCGACATGCATACCAAGGAGTATGGTGAAGGTCTTCCACTTAAATTAAAAACACTTATCAAGGCCGCAGGCATCGGTAATATCGATTTTGAGGGAAAGTTCGTGGCTATCAAGATGCACTTCGGAGAGTTTGGAAACGTAGCGCATATCCGTCCACAGTTCGCAAAGGCTGTGGTCGATGTAGTCAAGGAACTCGGAGGAATCCCTTTCCTTACCGATTGCAACACCATGTATCCGGGAAAAAGAAGACATGCCATCGAGCATATAGAGTGTGCGTGGGCAAACGGTTTTTCTCCTATGTCGGTCGGCTGCCCTATCATCATTGCTGACGGACTGAAGGGAACTGACGAAGCCCTCGTGCCGGTTGAGGGCGGAGAGTATGTAAAGGTTGCCAAGATCGGACGCGCCATTATGGATGCTGATGTCTTCATCAGTCTCAATCATTTCAAAGGACACAATTTCGCCTCTCTGGGTGGCGCGATCAAGAACATAGGAATGGGCTCGGGCTCACGCGCCGGCAAGAAGGAGCAGCATACCAGCGGCAAGGCTCTGGTAGACGAATCTCTTTGCCGAGGCTGCAAGCAGTGCCTTAAGAACTGCGCGAACTCAGGACTTGTGTTCGATGAGAAAAAGAAAAAGATGACAGTGGATTATGACCATTGCATAGGATGCGGAAACTGTCTGGGCGCTTGCGTTTTCGATGCTATAGGCTTTGAGGACAACGATGCGAATGAACTGCTGTCCCGCAGGATAGCCGAGTATGCAAAGGCTGTCATTACAGGCAGACCGTCTTTCCATATCAACCTGCTTATGGATATTTCTCCAAGCTGCGACTGCCATTGTGAGAATGACGTTCCTATGCTCCCCAACATCGGAATGCTGGCATCAACGGATCCTCTCGCCATCGATCAGGCCAGTGTGGATCTCTGCCAGAAGGAGCAGCCTCTGCCGGGAAGCCAGCTTTACAAGGCCGTTCACAATGAGCATTTTGAGGACCAGGGCAACCATTTCAACAACGTTCACCCTTACAGTGACTGGAAATCCTGCTTCGAGCAGGCTGAGAAGCTTGGTATCGGTTCGCGCGAATACGAACTTATCAATGTATTCACGGCCAAATAGCCGGTCAATCCATAGAATCCATAAGAGCGTCGAGTTCCCGGCGCTCTTTTTTTGTGGGCCTTCCGGTACCGCGGTCTCTCTTGAGGACTATCGTTTCACGTGGTGCATGGAGCTTGGAAAGCTCGGAATCGGGGGTGAGATTCTCCGCGAAATCCGGCACCAGAGGTGCACCCATTCGGTTTTCGCTGAGTTGTATTACTTTATATGAATACAGGACTGAACCTTTGCGTATCTCAATGATATCCCCCAGCTTTACTGCCTTTGATGGCTTGGCATTGACTCCTCCGATCTTGACCTTGTTGCCGTTGCAGGCATCCGTCGCTTCGGAGCGTGTCTTGAATACGCGTATGGCCCAGAGATACTTGTCTATTCTACAGCTGTCTGACATTGCTTAACTTGGAAAGTTGAAACGTTTTTCTATGGGATCTTCCTCTTCGGGAGGGTTGGCTGGAACGTCCGGATTGATGTACGGGTCAGGCTCTTCGCAGTCCGGAAGCGTGACTTCAAGAATCCTGGTGCCCTTCTGAACAGGGACAAGCGTGAAGTCCGGACATTCTGCGGGCACCAGCATAGTATCTCCTTCATTGAATCCGAATCTTGCCGTCTGTCCCAGTATGTCCATCTGTATGGATGCGCCGCCGCTGACGCAGTTGTATAACGTGAACGAATCGAAATTGTCCGATGAAATCTTAAGCGGGTCATCCGCGTATACCTTTGCGACAGTGAACTGCGGGATTGACAGTATCTTGCGTACCACACCGGCTTTCTCTTCGCTGACCGCTCCTGCATATCTACCGTAGTTTATGAAATCCAGGGCGTCCACAAGACTGAGAGAAGGGTCGAATTCCTCTTCTGATACTTCGTCACCCCATCCGCACATACAGAAATCAAGAGGGGAGGACTCGCTAACCTCGATAATCAGCATTTCGCCGCCTGCCGCGTGAGGTACACCGGGCTCGATTCTGAAATATTCTCCCTCTTCCGGGGTGAAGACGTTGAGGATATCGCAAATGCTGTTGTCAAGGCATTTGGAATAAACGGTCCCGGCATCCGTGTCCTCGTTGAAGCCTATCATAAGCTTGGCGTCCCTGCCGGCTTTGGCCACGTACCATAGCTTTTCCCGGCCCAGGAGATCGTATCTCTGGGAAGCCGTTTCGTCGTCAGGATGGACTCTAAGAGGCATTCTTCCGTTGACGTGAATATATTTCAGCTGTACCGGGAACTGTCTTCCGTAGGTGCCGAAAACGTTGTCCCCGACAACTCTGTCCATATATGTGTCCATCACTTCGGAGATGGAATTCCCGGCAAGCCAGCCGTCCCTTACGAGAGTGTCCCTGTAACCGAGGTCTGCCAGTTTGAACTCATCCTGCCCCCAACCGTATTCATCCAGAATAGTGCATATCCGGAAAGGATATAATTTCTTTTCATCTTCCATATCAGAGACAAAAATACGCAATAAATATTTATATTTGAACCTTATGAAGGGTGTTAATATTTTTTTGGCGGACGGCTTCGAGGATATGGAGGCCCTTGCCACCAACGACGTTCTCAGAAGAGGCGGGGTGGAGACCCGGCTGGTTTCTGTTTCCGAAGATCCTTTCGTGTGTTCTTCGAGGGGCGTGACGATCGGAGTGGAATCTTTTCTCAGCGACTTTGAGGGAAACCACGAAGGTACCGACGCCCGGGACGTAATGATATTCCCCGGCGGTATGCCGGGCTCGAAAAATCTTGCCACTTGCAAGCCTCTGATCAAAGCTATGCGGGAGCATTATGCGGCAGGAGGTACTCTGGCGGCCATCTGTGCTGCACCTGGGCTTGTTCTGAGTCAGCTTTCCGATGACCTTAGCGACCTGGAATTCACCTGTTTTGACGGCTTTGAGACATATCTTCAGGAGAAAGGAGCGAAGTTCGTGCCCGCTCCGGCAGTCACCAGCGGAAGAATAATCACCGGACGCAGCGCCGGGCATTCAATCGGTTTCGGCCTTCAGATTCTTGAGCGTGTCAAGGATGCGGCTACCGTGAAAGAAGTCGATTTCTCCCTGCACTTAGAGAAATGATGAGCCCTATCGCCGTCACTGCGGCGGCGGTAAGCGCCACGTCAATCCATTGAAGCGCGACCGGATAGGTGTCCACGAGATAGTTGCCCGGCAGTTTTACTATGCCGAACCTGGATTGGACTATCACAATCAGGATTCCTGCAGCAAGGCCGGAGAACATTCCCAGCAGGGAGATGAGCCATCCTTCCAATGCAAAAATTTTTCTGACCAGCCTGTCGTCGGCCCCCAGGGCGTGAAGTGTGTTGATGTCTCCCTGTTTTTCGATGACAAGCATTGACAGGGAACCGAAGATATTCAGCGAGATTATGATGACTATGAATATGAGAATCAGGTATATCGCTGCCTTCTCATATTTCATCATCCTGTATATTTCCGGGTGCTGGTGATATCTGTCCAGAATAATGAAATCATCTCCAGGGTCGAATACAGCCCCGGTGCTGCCGCGCAGTTCTACTGCGGTAAGCTCATCCGGGCCGTAGCCCAGAAGGGTACGCATCAGTTCAAGCGGGACTATCACCAGATTGTTGTCGAATTCTGTGGTCGAGTTGATGATATCCACGGGCTTGACCCTGACATTGTTGAGTGCGGCTTGCGGATTGACCGGGGAGAACTTTGCATTTCTGTCTGGGAAATAGAGGTATGCGCTTTCGACGAATCTCGGATTGACACCCAGCTCTGACGCTATGCCCGGCCCGAATCTGGCTCTTGCAATGTCGCCCAGCCACAGGGAGGAGCTGTCGGTGCTCTCCACTCCTCTTGCTTTGGCAAAGCCCTGGTTGCCTCCATACGTTATGAATACGTTCTCTTCGACTATGCCGGATATGCTGAATGTCTCCGCCAGAGCGGACAACGGCAGTTCCGACCTGTTGAATGTCTTGCCTTCGGACGGCAATATCAGAAAATCCGGGTCGGATTCGTTCAGATTCTGTCTGATAATGTTGTCGAAGCCGTTGTAGACGGAGAGAATGACAATCAAGGCGGCCGTACCTATCGCCATACCGATGGCGCTGATCGCCGAAATGATATTTATGACATTGTGACTCTTCTTGGCGAACAGGTAGCGTTTGGCGATATAGAGCGGCAGTTTCACTTCTTGAGGAGTTCGTCTATGTGCTCTGCGTAGTCAAGAGAGGTGTCCAGATAGAAAACGATGTCAGGGACAATCCTGAGCTGCTTTGCCACCATACGACCGAGTTCTCCGCGATAGACCCGCAGGTTCTCCTCGAGAATCTTCATAACCTCCTGCTGTTTTGCAGAAGGGAATATGCTCACGTATGTCTTGGCTATGCTGAGGTCCGGGCTGACCCTGACTTCGCTGACCGTAACCATAGCGCCTCCGAAAACGGCCATCCCCTTGCTCCTGATTATCTCGGCAAGGTCTTTCTGAATTTCTCTGGCGACTTTGAGCTGTCTGGTGGTGTATCCTTCCATCTACTTGATATTGACGATATAATAGTCTTTTTTCCCTTTCTGGACAAGAATGTACTTGCCATCTATGATGTCCTTTTCACTCACCTCGTATGCAGGGTCAGTGACTTTGTCCTTGTTGATGCTGAAACCGTTGCCCTGAATCATCTTGCGGGCTTCTCCCTTTGATGCGAAAACCGTGGTCTCGACTGCGAGGAAATCCAGTATTCCGAGAGGGAGCCTGCTTTTCCCGACGTCGAAGGTAGGAACTCCGTCAAATACTGCAAGGAAAGTCCTCTCGTCAAGTTTGCGCAGGTCTTCCGATGTGGACTTGCCGAAAAGCATCTGTGATGCGCTCACGGCATTCTCATACTCTTTCTCGCCATGGACCATAACAGTCACCTCCTTTGCGAGAAGCCTCTGCAACTTTCTCTGGCCGGGATCCTCGCGGTGTTCTGCAATGGCAGCCTCGATGGTCTCCCTGTCCAGCATGGTGAAAATCCTGATGTATTTCTCTGCATCTTCATCACTGACGTTGAGCCAGAACTGATAGAACCGGTATGGAGTGGTGCGCTCCGGGTCAAGCCAGATATTGCCCTTTTCGGTTTTTCCGAATTTACCTCCGTCGGCCTTGGTGATCAGAGGGCAGGTGAGGGCGAAGGCTTCACCTCCGTTGCTGCGTCGTATCATTTCGGTACCTGTGGTGATGTTTCCCCACTGGTCTGCGCCTCCGAGCTGGAGTTTCACTCCGTAATTCTCGTAAAGATACAGGAAATCGTAGCCCTGGAGCAGCTGATAAGTGAACTCGGTGAAGGACATGCCTTCGCGTGATTCTGTACTGAGGCGCTTCTTGACGGAGTCTTTCGCCATCATATAGTTGACGGTGATCATCTTTCCGATGTCCCTTGCGAAATCTATGAACGTGTAGTCCTTCATCCAGTCATAGTTGTTCACGAGCTCGGCCTTGTTTGGAGCGTCGGAATCGAAGTCAAGGAACTTTGACAGCTGTGCCTTTATGCACTTGACGTTATGCTGGAGAGTCTCGTTGTCGAGGAGATTCCTTTCCTGGGACTTCATCGAAGGGTCTCCGATCATTCCCGTAGCTCCTCCCACCAGAGCGAAAGGCTTGTTTCCGCATGCCTGGAAATGCTTGAGAATCATTATGCTCACGAGATGCCCGATATGCAGTGAGTCACCTGTAGGGTCGATACCGACATATGCTGAAATAGGACCTTTCTTGAGTTCTTCTTCAGTACCCGGCATAATGTTATGGATCATGCCCCTCCATTTGAGTTCTTCAACAAAATTCTTCATCGATTGATTTTATTATAGCCTACAAATTTACTAAATTTGCGTTGCAATTTGAAATAATCAAACGCATATATAGAATGAGAAAGAAAATTGTTGCCGGCAACTGGAAAATGAATACTACAGTTCCGGAAGGTATCGAGCTCCTTAAAGCCGTTGTTGCCAAGTCAAACGAGGTTCCAGCTGAGGTAGGTCTTATCGTCGCTGCTCCGCACACACATCTCTGCTGCCTTTCCGAGGTACTCGAGGGATCAAAGGTTGAACTTTCTGCACAGAACTGCGCGGATCACGTTTCCGGAGCATACACCGGAGAGGTTTCCGTAAGCATGCTCAAGTCAGTAGGCTGCCAGTGGACAATCCTCGGACATTCAGAGCGCCGTCAGTATTACGGTGAGACGGACGGGAAGCTCGTTGAGAAGACAAAACTCGCTCTTGAGGCAGGCCTTGGCGTTATCCTCTGTGTAGGTGAGAATCTTGACGAGAGAGAAGCGGGAAAGCATTTTGACGTTTGCTCGGCACAGATAAAGAATGTCCTCTACAATTTCAGCGCTGAGGATATGAAGAAGATTGTCGTAGCATATGAGCCTGTATGGGCAATCGGAACAGGCAAGACCGCAACAGCCGGGCAGGCGGAGGAAATCCACGCGCATATCCGCAAAGTGCTTGCCGACAAGTTCGGTTCACAGGTGGCAGAGGATACGACCATCCTTTACGGAGGAAGCTGCAAGCCTTCAAACGCACGCGAACTTTTCGCCCAGAAGGATATTGACGGTGGTCTTATCGGTGGCGCAGCCCTCAAGGCTGATGACTTCATCGCTATCGCTCAGTCATATTGATCAGAGACAGCTTACTACGACGGCTATGCCGGCCGTCGCATTCCAAAGCCATAGTTTTCCGCCTTCAAGTCTTACTGCCTTGAAGGCGGTATTGTTTATGGTACCGCTGCCTTTTTCGGTGTTCCAGATGATTTCCCCGATGACTTCCTGGTTCAAAGTGCTTGGAAAGGAGGAAAGCCGCAGAGTGAAACAGTCGGACATATTGTCCGTGAAGACTCTGAACTCGCGCTTGCTGCTGTTGTATGCCATCTGGCAGTTGAGCGGTTCGTAGGAAAAGATTTCTTCTCCGGATACTATCAGCCTGACCTCATCAGATTCGATGAATCTCGGGTCAAGCTCATGCCTGACGCAGGAGCCTGACAGCAGCAGCGCGGCCGCCAGCAAAATAATACCCTTCAGTTTCATCTGACAGTGATGGTTTTAGTGATGATTTCCATTGATCCGTCGTCCCACTCTATTACAGCGCGAAGTTCCCCGCTCTTGTCCAGGGTGTAATATCCCGTCCTGTCACAGCTTATCTCTTTTCCGTCAAAAGTCCATTTGACGCTGACTGCGTCCGGCGCGTTGTAAACTCTCAAAGGGATTGCGGTGCCCTTGATGAACGCTCCGTCCTGCGTCCTTTCGGCTCCGGAAAGGTGGATGTATGCTCTGACGCTGCTGTTGTATGCCTTTGTCTTGAATCCGGCGCTTTTGGTGAACGGGCCGTTCGTTATTTCTATTCTGTATGAAGTGGCGGGACGGAGATGCTCGAATGTATATGAGAACATACCGTCGTCGCTCCTGATTTCCACCGGGTCCCCGCCCTCCATTGAGATTGCACTCACGCCTCGCAGGGCTTTCCACCTGACGATCACAGCATCCTGATATTCGTCTATGGCGTTGATTGAGACAGGTTCGATGACATTGAATCCGTCGGCTGTGATATCGGATATTGCAAGCCGGCTGTCTTCAGGACAGAAACTGTCAATTCCTTCCGAAGGGAAGAACCCCATAAGCTGAGCGCATTGATGCTCAGGATTGCAGTTTACTTCATTGAGTTCCCAGCGTTGTATGGCAGTGAGATTCTTGCGATAATAGTCCGAATAGCCGGCATCGGACGATGATCTGTTGATATGGTATATTGCAATTCCTTTTTCCGGAACTCTCTCCAGAAGGTAGCGGTCTCCTTCTATGCGTGTGTTCAGGACATATCTGAAGCCGTCCTCAGCAGTATAGTGGCCTTCTTCGGCAATGACGGCTTTTCCTGCGCCAAGTATGTCCTTTTCGACTGCGCAAAGCGGAACCGGCCGGTCCAGTTTGTCTTCCATCAGACAAGTCCCTCCCAGCGCAAAAGATACGCCTCCGCTGAGTTCCCCGTCAGTGTCGTACAGGTCAGGGAGCCCGAGGACGTGTCCGAACTCGTGACACAGATATCTCAGGCCTCCCGTCTCGGTACTGACCGCATAGGAATTGATTGTCATTCCGTTTATACTGAAAGTTTCCCCGCAGTCGCTTATGAAGAATCTGTGTGGCCAGATGCAATCTTCTCCGGCCCCTTCCATCTCGCTGCTTCCGGCCATTATCAGATAGACATTGTCAACTTCGGAATCACCGTCATTGTCATATTCGCCGAAGTCTATGTCATCCGATTTCATACAGGCTTCCATCACTCCCTTATACAGTAATTCGTCTTTTCTGGACGTTGAATTGTGCCCGTAGAAAGCAGTGGGCTGGCTCAGGGTGACGATATCAGCGAGACGGAAATCGAATCCTCCGTCCCGGAGGTTTTCGCGGTTGAAGTACTCCTGAGCCTGCAGGAGTGTTGCGGAAAGTTCTTCCTGCGTGCACGAGAATTGTGAATCCTGGCACTGTACCGGGATGAATATGGCTTTGAATACCGTCAATATGATTGTCAGTATATGCACGGAATATCCTTTTCGACGTAAAGGTACATAATAAAAAGAAAAAAGCCGCAGGCCTTTCGACCATACGACTTTTTGTACTAAAACCTAAACCGTAATCAAGATGCAGATTCGGCTGCATCCGTTGCACGGCAGGGTGAAAAATCTTTAAGAAATTATTTCTTTGCCTCAGCAACTGATACTTTGCGGAACTCCTTGAGTTCTTTCATGAGTTCAAGAGCAGCCTTGCGGGCGCGTGCTCCTGCAGCTTTGTTTCCCTTTACAACCTGAGCCTCTGCATTGACTTTGAATGCCTCAAGGTTTGCATTGATCTGATCGACGAGCTTTTTCATTTTGTCAAAAATTAAGTGTTTATAATTAAAAAAAATAAGAATCAATTGATTAGCAACACCGTGCAAGATAAAGAATAGAAATCATAAATGCAAAAAAACATACTGAAAAAATATTTTTCAGCGATTTATCTTTGAATTAAGGTCTGTCATGGCTTTTTGGATACCCGCAAAAGCCCATTCCTGCACGCCATCAATGACTTTCTTGCACAGTACCGGCATAGCCGAAAGCTCTTCGCCGCTCATCTTTCCGATTACGTAATCGACCTGACCTCCTTCGTGAAAATCGTGGCCTATTCCCATACGCACTCTGGCGAATGACTCCGTCCCTATGAGATTGATGATGTTCCTCAGACCGTTGTGCCCTCCGTCGCTGCCGCTTCCCCGCATTCTGAGATTGCCGAATGGAAGGTTCAGGTCATCGCATATGACTATTATGTTGGATATCGGGATGTCAAGTTCGTTCATCCAGTATCTGACAGCGTTTCCGCTCAGGTTCATATACGTGGAAGGTTTGAGGAGATGGAATTTCCTCCCTTTGACGGTTATGGTTGCAATGTCCCCGTATCTGGCTGTATTAAAAACGATACCGGATGCCTGAGACCAGGCATCCAATACCATAAAACCCATATTGTGTCTTGTCAGAGCATACTCGGAACCGATGTTGCCGAGACCTGCTACCAGATAACTTCTTTCAGACACGGCAGAAGTGGTTATGCTGCGTCTCCTTCACCGTTTGCTGTAGCGTCAACGCTGACGTTGCGTGTTGTGTTGACACCGCAGATGACTGCATCCTTGTCTGTAAGAACGCTGATTTTGTCGAGCTTGATGTCACCGGCCTTGATCTTCTTCTCGATTCCGAGGCTTGTGATATCGATGGTAACCTCATTTGGAAGGTTTGCCATAAGGGCGCTGATACGGATCTTGCGTGAGCTCTGGAAGAATTTGCCACCCTGCTGAACACCGATAGCGTGTCCTGTGATGACGATAGGAACGTCGATTGCGATAGGCTTGTTCTCATCAACTGCGAGGAAATCCACGTGGAGGCAATTGTCGGTTACCGGGTGGAACTGAAGCTCATGAAGAATTGCGCTGTATTTCCTGTCGCCGTCAAGAACGAGGTCAACTATATGTGACTTAGGGGTATCTGTAACACCCTTGAGGTCCTTTGCGCTTACTGTGAAAAGTACATTCTCGATGCCGAGACCATAAAGATTGCAAGGGACGAGACCCTGCTTGCGGAAAGCCTTGAGAGCGGCTTTTCCATTGGCCTGACGAATCTGGCCTTTGAGTTCAAAATGCTGCATTCTGTTTGTTTTTAAAATGTGTTACTCAGTTCTCCGGAAAGAACCCCATTGCACCAAAACCCGGCAGGGTTTTTAAATGCGGGCGCAAATATATGAATAAATATTTACTTAACCAATTGTGTTGCAGTGTTCCAGGACAGAGATTTGTAATATCCGTCGAGGAAATCGTTTCCGGCAGACGGAAGATACATGCTCAGACCGCAGAAATGATTTATGTCGATGGTTATGAACTTCTCAGTGGCTTTCTTGTAAAACAGGCATTCGTCGAGGGCGTCTGACAGGATTTTGTTTTCTATCTCATCGGTACCGCAGTGCTGCAGTATGTCCTCAAGGTCGTAGAACCACTTGTGCCCGCCCTGACCATAGCACTGAATCTTATCCGGATTGACCATCCACAGTTCTGCCCTGTATTTGTCGAAAAGAGTGCTGCAGACACTGACCAGCGGATCCAGCTTCCGGCAGTCGATACCTGAAATGGTTGCCCCGAAGATCGAACTTTCACAGTAAAGCTCGTAATAGTCCCGGCAGACTTTGTCAAGTCCGTACGGTGCATCTTTCAGAAGGCTCCCGATGAGGCTGGAATAATTGAATCCGTCGATAGGCACTTCGACGCACGATGCTATTACGTTGTCGCAGATGTCTTTCATTTCGTATGCCGTTTCGACGCCACCCATCAGGCAGGCATCGAAAATGATATAGTCGAGATGGACGCCGATTGCCTGTGCGAGTTCCTGGATCGTCATCTCCACACTCCCCTTGCTGTCCGTGTATCCCGGCCCCAGGCTTTTCGTCCGCGGGTGGTCATAGTATCCTATGGGAAGCCAGCCCGAGCCGTGTGAGGAAAACAGGGCACCGTAGTGGTCGGAAGGGAAATGCTCCGCAACATAGTCGAAAACTCCTCTCACGTGGTCTTTGTCAAAGGTACGCGTACCCCCGGGGAACGTAATCAGGGTGTCCTTGAGAGCGTTGCCGTAGACGTCGGAGTAAGCGTGGACAAGGTAAGGGGTGAAATCGGTATGGTCAAGATAGATGACCGCCTTTGAACTTCCCTTGAGAGGGAGAGGGGAGTTTTCTATCGCAAGGATGTTTTCTGTGAGGTCAAGTGTCTGGTACCCTTCGAAAAACAGCACTACCACGCGGCTGTACGGTTTCCCGCTGTCATACATATCTTTGGTCTGGCAGGAGCTGAGCGAGAGCGCCGCGAGACACAGGGAAAGAATTGTTGCCGATAACCTATACATGCCCCAAAGATAAGCATCTTTTGTTATATTTGTAACCATATGGAAACTGAAAGATTGATATCGGATTTCACTTATTATCTCAGGATGGAGCGCAAGCTTTCACCGAATACGGTAAAATCCTATACTTCGGAGGTGCGCAGTTTCCTGTCCTTTGCAGAACCGGTGCCGGAAAAGGTTCAGTCCGCAGAAATTGAGGAATATTTGGGAACCGTATACGGGAAGAGGTCAAAAAGGACCCAGTCCCACATTCTGAGCTCGCTCAAGTGTTTCTATGACTATCTGATTATGGAAGGTCTGGCGGGGGAGAATCCCTGTGACCGTGTGGACTCTCCGAAACTGGGCCGCTATCTGCCCGAAGTCCTTTCTGTCGAAGAAGTGGCGGCCATTATCGGGAGCGTGTCCCTGAACGATACGAAAGGCATCAGGGACAGGGCTCTGCTGGAGATCCTGTATGGCTGCGGGCTGCGTGTCTCGGAGGCCTGCAATCTGAAAATCTCGCACGTCTATCTGGAGGATGGTTTTGTCAGAGTGGTGGGAAAAGGCGACAAGGAAAGGCTCGTCCCTCTCGGACAGATGGCTGCCGATGCATTCAGCGCGTATATGGAGGTGCGTCCGCACGCCGCTGCTCCCGCGTATGATGACATCGCCTTCCTGAACCGTTTCGGGAAGCCCCTGAGCCGGGTGGCGGTTTTCAATATGGTCAGGAAGCAGGCTCTGCTCGCCGGAGTGGACAAGGAGATATCACCTCATACCTTCAGGCACTCTTTCGCGACCCATATGATTGAGAACGGTGCGGATCTGCGCGTGGTGCAGGATATGCTGGGGCACGAGAGCGTGCTCACTACAGAGATATATACCCACATCGATACCGGGACCTGGCAGGCTAATGTGCTGAGCCACCATCCAAGACGCGGTTGACGGCGTTTTCCACGTCGGAATACTCGTATCCCCGCGACAATGCGAACCTGATAAGCTTGTATTTTTTCCGGGGATCGCCTTTCAGGCTTTCTGCTTTTGTCTCCAGGATTTTCTCCAGCTTGTAAGAAGCGCGCGGGGAGTCAATGTCCTGAAGAGCTGAGTCTATTATCCGGGAATCAATCTTCTTTGCCCTGAGCGCAAACCTGATCTTGACAGGTCCCCATCCGGTCAGGGCTGACTTTTCCCGTGCGAATGCCGAAGCGTATCTCATATCATCCACGAATCCGTCCTCAGTCAGTCTGCGTACAAGTTCGTCAGCCTGATCCGCATCCCCATCGGTCCTTTTGTAAGCCTTCTGCCTGATGTCGGAACTGCAGTATTCCCGCTTGGCGCAAATCGACTCCAGGTAGTTGAGAATCTTGTTATCCATAATTAGAAATCCAGCCCCAGTGCGAAATAGAAGCCGACCTTGTTCGTAAGGTCCGACCAGTGGATATTGGCTTTCAGAGGCCCGGCGATAGTGTTGTACCCGACTTCAAAGCCCAGCCCGCAATAACCCGGTCTCGAGAATTTGAGCATATCCCTGAAATCCTCCTCTGTCTTGATGTATCCTCCCAGGGCTGAAAGGAACAGGTTCTTGACGGGATTCAATCTGAAGGCCAGGTTCAGGACGGCGGTATGCCTGTCAGTGGCAAGGACGTCGTTGAATCCGACAAACGGAATCTGCTGATCCAGATATCTTCCGGCCATATCTCCACCTACGCAGTTGAGATGCGAGATAGAGAATTCATCCCCGAGTACGTTCCTCAGATGCAAATCCGGAATGATACTGAATTTGCCGATAGGAATGATGCCCTTGAAATTAAGGGATATCTCGTGAAGCCCTGCAAAATTTTTGTATCCGGCTCTGATGAAGTCATAGCCGTAATTTATGTCCAGGTTGACTCCCTTCAGCGGATAGTATCTGTTGTCAAAGGTGTATAGGGTGGCATTGGCGAAGGCTCCAAGGTAATCTCCTTCCGTCGGTACCCCCGGATAGGTATTGCCTATGAATTTGAAATACCTGTTCCTCAGACCGGCCTTGATGTCGAATTTCGTCCATCTGATATTGGAGATGTACAGTTTTTCGCTGTGCCCCCAGAAGTCGAACCTTTCCTTGCCGCCATTGTAATGGATGTTGCCGGTCTTCCTGAAGACGTCAGCTTCGGCAATGACAGTCGGAAGTCCCAGGGGGTTGAGCGTGAACCGTACGCTGGCGGCCGCATTCTGCCCGAGTTTGGCCGAAAGGATTACATTGGCCCCGGACAGCTTGTTCACGTTTAATCCCACGTCGAGCAGAAGGGAAGCCCATTCTTCCGTGTCCACCCGTGCTCCGATCCCTGCCTGGTTTGCAGGAGAAGACTTGAAATTGATTATCAGTCTGTACGGCTCTTCTTTTCCGGAAAGGATGTAATGTATTTCGCTGAATGCACCGGTGGCGTACAGCCTGGTCACGGCATCGTCCAGCATCTTGCCGTTCACTTGGTCGCCTGCCTGTATCCCGACTTTTTTTTGAAGCATGTCAGATTCCTCGTCGCTGACTCCGGTGAAAACGACTTCGCTGATGCGTACAGGAGTCAGGTTGATGTTTACGGCGGCAGGGGAGTCCGGATTGCGGCCGCGGCCCCGCGTCATTTCTTTCAGATTCTTGAGGGTTTCCTCGTTTTCATCAGCAGCCCTGTGTCCTCTCGAAAATAGCGTGTCGATGGCTTCAGAATTGAAGCTGAGCATATTGTATCCGGAGATGTCCGGATGTATATATATGTCCGCTATCGGAACTGTCCTGTCGAATGACTCCTTGGACAGCATGCTCATGAACTGGGAAAGAATATTGCCTATGTGGTTCACTTCCGGATTCCCCTCTTCGTCATCAGACAGGCTGACTCCTATTATGATGTCGGCTCCCATGGCACGGGCGAGGTCCGTAGGGAAATTGTTCCTCACGCCACCGTCGACCAGCACCATTCCGTCGTCCGTGTGTACAGGATTGAACAGGCCGGGGATGGACATGGTTGACCGCAACGCAGTGCGGAACTCACCCTTCCCCCAGTTCTTTTCCTTGCAGCTGACCATATCCGTGGCGACGCAGAAGAACGGAATCGGCAGATCCATGAAATCCAGGCTGTCCAGATATCCGACGGACAGGCTTGAGAGAAGATTTCCTAAATGCAGCCCGTTGGTATATCCGGAAGGAAGCGACGCGGAAAACGACGTGTTTTTTTCCTTTATGTCCGCACCTATGTCGAAGCCTTTCTGGAAAGGAAATTGTATCTGATGCCTTGAATCGAACATCTTGGTGTCAAAGGCAATGTACGCCGGGTTGATCTCGTCATAGATGATTTCACTCCAGTTTGACGTGTTGAAGAGCCCGGCTATGAAATCCGAATCATAACCGAGGCTGAGCATACCTCCGATAAGGCCTCCGATACTTGTGCCGCATATCATGTCGATAGGGATGTCGAGGTCTTCAAGGACCTTGATGACTCCCAGCTGGGCGGCTCCCTTGGCCCCGCCGCCACTGAGCACCAGGGCGATGACAGGACGGTCTTCCGTTATGCGTATGCTGTCGGAATAATGCCTCATCGCCGCTATCATGACTGAATCACCGGCAGGGTCCACGCTGTCCCTGACAAGACCGTTGGGCCGGTCCTGCGCATTGATGTGGAGAACGGGCAGTGCGGACAGGGCTATGCAGCAGAACGCTTTCCGGCAAGCATGCCGCACGCCGCCAGGATGTCTTCTCCTCTTGATGAACGGATGGTGCATAATATCCCGTTGTTGTTCAATCTGTCCCTGAAAATTTCCATAGTGCTGTCACTGGCAGTGTCATACGGGAAATCAGGTATTTTGTGGAAGCGAATCAGGTTGACTCTGCATTCGATTCCTTTCAGCAGCTTTATCAGGGCGTCGGCGTGCACTTTGTCGTCATTGAATCCGGCGAACATTGTATATTCGAAACTTACCCTCCTCTGGCCGCTGAAGTCATACTGTCTTATCAGTTCGATGACGTCCTGCAAATGATATGCCTTTTGCACAGGCATCATCTGCAACCTCTCCTCAGGGAAAGGGTTATGGAGACTTATGGCGAGGTGGCATTTCTCTTCGTCGAGGAAACGCCTGAGTGCCGGAATTACACCTATGGTACTGACTGTGATTCGTTTCGGGCTCCAGGCGAAGCCCCAGTCCGCAGTCAGTATCCGGATTGCTTTGGATACGGCCTCGTAGTTGTCGAGAGGCTCTCCCATACCCATGAAAACAGCGTTGGTCAACCCGGATGCTTCGTCAATGCTTATGAACTGATTGATGATGTCGGCAGCGCTCAGATTGCCGTGCCATCCCTGCCGGCCGGTCATGCAGAATTTGCAGCCCATCCTGCATCCGGCCTGGGAACTTACGCACAGAGTCCTGCGGTCATTATCCGGTATCATCACAGCCTCTACGGCACCGCCTTCAACCTTGAACAGGTATTTCCTTGTGCCGTCCGAAGACTCGGCAACGGCTGTGGGAGCGCTTGTCCCGAGCTCGAATCTTTCCGCCAGGATGTCTTTGGAGGCTTTGCTGATGTTGGTCATCCTGTCCCAGGAAGAGACCTTTTTGACATACAGCCATTCGGCCAGCTGTCTGCCCACAAAACTCTTCAGACCGCAGCTTTCAGCAGCGGCCTTGAGCTCGGGCAGAGTCATTCCCAATAACTTTTCTTTCACAAGGCAAAATTAATGATTTTTAACTATATTTGTGAACACTAAAATTCTAATATTTATGGCTAAAGAAGTAGAGAACAAGGCCTCGAGCGAAGTTAACGCCGCCAAACTGAAGGCGCTGCAGGCCACGATCGACAAGATTGAGAAAGATTACGGGAAAGGGACGATCATGAAGTTGGGAGATCAGCCAGAATGGGATGTCCAGGTTATCCCGAGCGGTAGTGTGGCACTTGACCATGCACTCGGAATCGGAGGATATCCGAGGGGACGTATCATTGAAATTTACGGACCGGAATCAAGTGGAAAGACCACGTTGGCAATACATGCCATCGCCCAGGCCCAGAAAGCCGGGGGAATGGCTGCAATGATTGACGCCGAACATGCCTTTGACAGAACTTATGCAAAAGCGCTCGGCGTTGATCTGGAAACTCTTCTGGTATCCCAGCCGGACAACGGTGAGCAGGCTTTGGAAATTGCGGACAGCCTCATCCGTTCGGGCGCTGTGGACATCGTTGTCATCGACTCCGTGGCCGCCCTCACGCCGAAGGCGGAGATCGAAGGCGAGATGGGGGACAACAAGGTAGGCCTGCAGGCCAGACTTATGAGTCAGGCGTTGCGCAAGCTCACTGCCAATATTTCAAAGACAAACACCTGCTGCGTCTTTATCAACCAGCTTCGTGAGAAGATTGGCATCATGTTCGGAAACCCTGAGACCACCACGGGTGGAAACGCCCTGAAGTTCTACGCTTCTGTACGTCTCGATGTCCGCAAGACCAGCCAGATCAAGGAAGGAGAGGATGCCCTCGGCAGCCGTACGAAGGTCAAGGTTGTAAAAAACAAGATGGCTCCTCCTTTCAAGAAGGCCGAGTTCGACATCGTCTATGGAGAGGGTATCTCGCACGTCGGGGAGATCGTGGACCTCGGTGTGGAGCTTGAAATCGTTTCAAAGAGCGGCAGCTGGTTCTCTTACAACGGAGAAAAGCTTGCCCAGGGGCGCGAGGCCACGAAGCAGCTTCTCAGGGACAATGTCGAGCTGAGCAATGAAATCGAGCAGAAGATACGTGAGAAACTGAAGGAAGTGAAAGACTGATGGGAAAAATCATACTCACAGGCGACCGTCCGACCGGTCGCCTTCATATCGGACACTATGTCGGTTCTCTGCGCCGCAGGGTGGAACTGCAGAACAGCGGCCTGTTCGACAGGATATTTGTAATGATTGCCGATGCGCAGGCCCTTACTGACAATGCGGATAATCCGGAGAAAGTCCGCCGGAATATCATCGAAGTGGCTCTTGACTATATGTCCGCAGGACTCGATCCTGCCAGGACCACCATTTTCATACAGTCTCAGGTCAGCGAGCTCACGGAGCTTACGTTTTTCTATAACAATCTCGTGACGGTACAGAGGCTTCAGCGCAACCCTACCGTCAAGGCGGAAATCCAGATGCGCGGCTTTTCCGACAGCGATGACAATCGCGCCGGTACCCCGGTGGGATTCTTCTGCTATCCGATAAGCCAGGCTGCTGACATTACGGCTTTCAAAGCCACTACCGTGCCTGTCGGAGAGGATCAGGAGCCGATGATAGAGCAGACACGCGAAATTGTCCGCAAGTTCAACAGCGTATACGGCACGACTTTGGTCGAGCCGGAAATCCTGCTTCCTGACAATGCCGCCTGTCTCAGGCTTCCGGGTACCGACGGCAAGGCCAAGATGAGCAAATCTCTGGGTAACTGCATTTATCTTTCCGATTCGGCAGAGGAGGTCTGGGCGAAGGTCAAGAGCATGTACACGGATCCGGGTCACCTTCAGGTGAGTGATCCGGGCAAGGTTGAAGGGAATACCGTCTTTACGTATCTCGATGCATTCTGCAAGCCGGAGCACTTTGACAAGTTCGCCGACTGTTTCGTAGGGAGGAAATCGTCTTTTGTGTTCCACAGTCTGGACGAGGTCAAGGAACGGTATCGCGCAGGCGGACTGGGGGATATGATGATAAAGACTTTCCTCAACGCCGTGCTCAATGACACCCTGGAGCCTATCAGGACCCGCAGGCATGAGCTCGAGAAGGATATCCCATATGTCTATGAAGTACTCAGAAAGGGTTCGGAAGTGGCGCGTGAAGTGGCTGCACAGACTCTTTCCGACGTGAAGAGATCCATGAAGATCAATTACTTCGACAAGGGTGTACTCGATGAACTGATCAGAGAGCAGACCGAAAAGTACAGTAAGTGATTCCTGCCTTTATTTCTCTTTTGAGCGCGCCTTGTTGAAACAGTCGCGGCAGAGAGGTTCGTATGAATCCTTCTCGCCGAGCACTACGAGGTCCTTGCTCTTTACGAGGCGGTGAGAATGCTGGGCCAGATTTCCGCAGCGTACGCAAATGGCATGGACTTTCTGGACGTCTTCCGCTATTGCCATAAGCTTTGGCATAGGACCGAAAGGCTGGCCGAGGTAATCGGTGTCGAGGCCGGCGACAATGACTCTTATGCCATGGTCTGCAAGGAACTGGGCCACGTTCACAAGGCTGTCGTCAAAGAATTGGGCTTCGTCAATGCCGATGACCTGCACGCCCTGCTCGACCTCGAGCATCTCAGCCGGACTTGAAATGGGCTTCGAACTGATGCTGGTGGCATCGTGGGAGACAACCTCGATATCAGAATACCTGTTGTCAACCCTGGGCTTGTAGATGGCAATCTTCTGGTTGGCGAACTGTGCGCGGCGGAGACGTCTGATAAGCTCTTCAGTCTTGCCTGAAAACATGGAACCGCATATGACTTCTATGCAGCCCGTTTTTTTATGATTTTCTGATAACATTGTTTAATTTTGCGTTTAGAGTGTGCAAATATAGCAAAATGGAAGCTAAGCGGCAAGGAATTTTGAGCATAGTGCCGACACCTGTCGGGAATCTGGAAGATATGACCCTGAGGGCTGTCAAGGTCCTGAAGGAGGCTGATCTCATCCTGGCTGAGGATACCAGGACCAGCACGGTGCTGCTTCAGCATTTCGACATACACGCAAAACTCCTTTCCCACCACAAGTTCAATGAACACGGGACTGTGGGGATGATAAAGGAGAGGATCCTTGCGGGGGCCGATGTCGCGCTCATCAGCGACGCCGGCACGCCGGGCATTTCCGATCCCGGTTTCCTGCTGGTCAGGGAGTGCGCCGCAGAGGGGATAGAGGTTACGACTCTTCCCGGACCGACCGCATGCATTCCTGCGCTGGTGTCTTCCGGCCTGCCTTGCGACCGTTTCTGCTTTGAGGGCTTTCTGCCGCAGAAGAAGGGAAG
Organism: Candidatus Cryptobacteroides sp.; assembly: GCA_045615565.1. Taxonomy (GTDB): domain Bacteria; phylum Bacteroidota; class Bacteroidia; order Bacteroidales; family UBA932; genus Cryptobacteroides. The sequence continues at coordinate 40,159 of JAZLFC010000018.1, forward strand.
GCAGTCGGTGCTCTCTTCATTGGCTGCAGAACAGCGCACAATGGTTTTCTATGAGTCTCCGTACCGTCTTGTCAAGACTTTGGAGCAGTTTGCGGAAGTCTTCGGAGCCGACAGGGAGTGCTCCGTCGCCAGGGAAATTTCCAAAATCCACGAGCAGCACGTGCGCGGGACCGTGTCGGAAGTGCTTTCCCATTTCAGGGAAGTCGAGCCGAAGGGTGAAATGGTAATCGTCGTGTCCGGGGCAAGGCAGCAGGCTCGCGGCGAGCATAAAAACAAATATAGGGAGATGGGAGAAAGAAGGGGAGATGAATCATCAGAAGAGTAAGTCCTCGTCGGTTTTCAAGGTCGGGACTGTTTCACTTGCATTTCTAATTATCGGTTATCAGGCGGCGTTGTTCGTGAACCATGCCGCCGTGGCCCGCGTGTCAGGGAGCCGTGGCCTTGCTGATACCGTGTTTGTCTATCTCGGAGCTGACAGTGCGGTGACAAGCGTTGAAATCAGGGAAAGCCGTTCCGCTCCGGAAGTTCGCGCGGAACTGTTCAAGTTCAATCCGAACACTGTAACGGCGGGAGAATTGCGGCGGCTGGGTTTCAGTGAGAAGCAGGCGGCGTCGATTGTGTCATATGTCAGCAAGGGCGGCAGGTTCCGCAGGAAAAGTGATTTTGCGAAATCTTATGTCGTGTCCGAAGAAATGTACCGCAGACTTGAGCCTTACATTGAAATTCCGGCTGTGGATATCAACCGGGCTGATTCCGCCGCGTTTGATGCCCTGCCGGGAATAGGTGCCTATTTTGCGGCGAAAATGGTTTCATACAGGGATGAACTCGGCGGCTACTCTTTTCCCGAACAGCTGATGGATATCCGGAATTTCGGGCAGGAACGATATGAGGGCTTGAAGGACCTTATCTGCTGCAGTGTCCCGGAGAAGACGTTCGATCTGTGGAACCTCCCTGTGGATTCGCTGGCTATGCACCCTTATATCCGCAGCCGCAGCGTGGCGCGTTCCATAGTTCTCTACAGGGAAAATATGCCTGACAGCCTTTGTACTGTGCAGGGGCTCGGTGACGCCGGAATCCTGTCAGATTCTATTGTGCGGAAGCTGTCCCGCTGCCTGTCTGCGGACGGTAACGGAGTTTGATACTCGACCCGCCCGGGACGGGATGCACCGTGCCTTCACAGACGAAACCGAGGGAAAGATAGGATGCGCCGGCTGACACGCTTTCGTCTTCACTGCCCAGGGGAACATAGGTCATGACATCATCAGGCTGAACTGTGCGGCAGAAGAACTCCAGAATCTTTCCCATTCCCCCGACAACTCTCCAGCCTGACAATGAGGCATATCGCACCCATTCGAACGAACGGCTCCCGTCCCGCATCCTTCTTGCACTGGAGAACGTCGCAACGGCGACAAGGGTCCCTTCCGGGAGGAGGCTTTCCCCGCTCCCGCTGTGTCTGGAAACGAACAGCCCTATTCTATATCGTGCTGAAGCATCCCCCATCCTGTGGTGCTCGGCCAGAAATGCAGCCGCCGTACCTTTATCGATACGGCGAACTGTACAGTTTCTTGCGAAAACGGACGGAAGTCTTCCGAGCTTGTCCATACTATGCAATCTGTGGACGTCCCGGCCTGTCCTTTCGCTCTTCACCTTCAAGGTGTTTCTCTTCCATCTTGCCTGCAATCAGGTCTTTGAATGCCTCTCTCTTGTGGAATATGTCAATTGCAGCGAAGATGGACGCTCTCATTGAAAGAGGATCGGCTTCGTCGCGGCCAGCCATAGCGAATGCCGTTCCGTGGTCCGGGGAAGTCCTGACGATAGGAAGACCGGCTGTGAAATTGACTCCGTCTTCGAACGCGATGGCCTTGAAAGGTGCAAGACCCTGATCGTGGTACATCGCGAGCGTGGCGTCGAACATTTCGTAGTGGCTCAGCCCGAAATATCCGTCAGGAGAGAAAGGACCGAAGGCGAGAATCCCTTCCTCCGTCGCTTTCTTTATGGCAGGGATGATGATTTCCTGCTCTTCGGTTCCGAGCAGCCCTCCGTCACCGCTATGAGGGTTGAGGCTCAATACCGCGATACGCGGCTGGTCCACGCCGAAATCTTCTTTTAGCGACTTGCTCATCACTCTGAGCTTGCTCAGAATCTTTTCTTCGGAAATCAGAGAAGGAACGTCCTTGAGCGGAACGTGTCCAGTGACAACTCCTATCTTCATCCTGCTGCTAATCATAAGCATTGTCACATCCTTGAGCCCGAATGCGTTCTGCAGGAACTCCGTATGTCCCGGGAAACCGAAACCTTCGCCGGACATGGCTTTCTTGTTGATAGGACCGGTTACAAGAACGTCGATTCCGCCGTTCCTGATATCCTGAACGGCACGTTCCAATGCCGAGATGGCTGCCTTGGCTGACTCGGCCGTGGCCTGTCCCGGTTCGGCGTAGACGTTGTCGGAGAGGCAGTTGATTATGTTTATCTTCTTCGGCTTTATGTCTTTTACCGATGTTATGTTGTTGATTTCCAGATGTTCTATTTCAGGAATGGTCTTGAGATAGAAGCCGAATATCTTAGGCGACCCGTATACCACGGGTGTGAACATATCCAGGATGCGCGGGTCGGAAAGAGCCTTGATGATGACCTCGTAACCGATGCCGTTCGAGTCTCCCTGAGTTATGCCCACAATGAGTTTTCTGTTTGTCATATCGTGCAAAAATACAAAATTCTAAAGAAGTGTCTCCTGTTCTGTTTCGCAATATCCTTCATCCAAAGGCAGGTTTTCTGACGAGCAGGCCGCAACTGCAAGAGAGTCGCACCTCTCGTTTTCGGGATGTCCCGCATGACCCTTCAGCCAGTGGAAGCTGACTTCGTAGCTTGCGCACAGACTGTCCATCCTGGCCCACAGGTCGTGATTCTTCTTGCGCTTCCAACCCTTGGTCATCGTGTTGACGACGTATGAGGAATCGCTGTAGACTTCGACCTTCGCTCCTTTCCATCTGATGGCTTCCAACCCTTTGATGACGGCCATCATCTCCATCCTGTTGTTGGTTGTACGGGCGAATCCTCCGGAAATCTCCCTGCGGAGGTCACCGCATTTCAGCACGGCTCCGAATCCGCCCGGTCCGGGATTGCCGCTGGCTGCCCCGTCGGTATAAAGGAATATGCTTTGTCTTGTTGACATTATCCGCAAAAATAGTTAATTTTGTAAGAATATAGGACAGTTATGGGAATGAATATTCTGGTTACCGGATCCAATGGTCAGTTGGGAAATGAGATCAGGCGCCTGAGCGCATGCAGCGGACATAATTTTATTTTTACCGACGTTACGGAGCAGGAAGGCGTGGAAACTGTCAGACTGGATATCACCGATATCGGGGCAGTGAGGCTTGTGGCCGAATCCGAGTCCGCGGATGTCATAATCAACTGCGCCGCCTACACTAACGTGGACAAGGCTGAGGATGATGAGGAGACGGCCGACCTGCTGAATCATAAGGCTCCGGAGAACCTGGCCATTGTAGCAAAGGAATGCGGTGCCTCTCTTATCCATATTTCCACCGATTACGTTTTCGGAGGAGACCGGTTCACCCCGTTGGGGGAAAATGAAACGCCGTCTCCGGAGAGTGCGTATGGCAGGACCAAACTCGCCGGGGAAACGGCTGTCAGGGCTACCGGATGCAAGTCCGTCATTATTCGTACCGCCTGGCTGTATTCTCCATACGGGAAGAATTTCGTGAAGACCATGCGTCAGCTCACGTCTGCGAACAGCACCGTCAAGGTCGTATTCGATCAGGTGGGAACACCTACTTATGCCGCTGATCTGGCGGCACTTATTATGCATATCATTGACAGCGGACGGCTTGACAGGACCGGCATATATCATTTTTCAAACGAGGGTGCCGTCAGCTGGTTTGACTTTGCACATGAAATTTGCAGGATGAGCGGAAACGATTGCGAAATAGTGCCGTGTCTCAGTTCTGAATTCCCGTCGAAGGTGAAACGCCCTCACTATTCAGTGCTTGACAAGAGCAAGGTGCGAAATGAACTGGGTTTCGTTCCCCCTTACTGGATGGATTCGCTGGAAAAATGTATTGAAAGGCTTAAATAATGAAAGGAATAGTATTGGCAGGAGGCAGCGGCACACGTCTGTATCCTATTACTAAAGGTGTGAGCAAGCAACTGCTCCCGATTTATGACAAACCGATGGTGTATTATCCGATTTCGGTACTGATGCTGGCGGGAATCAGGGATATCCTTGTAATCTCGACTCCGCAGGATCTTCCCGGTTTCAGGAGATTGCTGGGCGACGGCTCCGATTATGGCGTGCATTTCGAGTTTGCGGAGCAGCCTTCGCCGGACGGTCTGGCGCAGGCTTTCATTATCGGAGAGAAATTCATAGGGAATGACAGCGTCTGCCTTGTCCTCGGTGACAACATTTTTTATGGAAGTCATTTCACGGGAAAACTCCTGCAGGCGGCAGAAGATGCGGAGCAGAACGGATCCGCTACAGTATTCGGCTATTGGGTAAATGACCCGGAAAGATACGGGGTCGCTGAATTTGACAAAGACGGCAACTGCCTCAGCATTGAGGAGAAGCCTGCCTGCCCCAAGTCAAACTATGCGGTGGTTGGACTGTACTTCTATCCGAACAAGGTCGTTGACGTAGCCGGGCATATCAAACCGTCCGCGCGCGGCGAACTTGAAATCACAACTGTGAACCAGAAGTTCCTTGCCGACGGGGAGTTGAAGGTGCAGACACTCGGAAGAGGCTTCGCCTGGCTGGATACCGGCACCCATGATTCACTGGCCGAAGCATCTATCTTTGTCGAGACACTGGAGAAGAGGACCGGACTGAAGATTGCCTGTCTGGAAAGCATAGCATTTGAGAAAGGCTGGATCGATGCCGACAAACTCCGCGAGTTGGCCGAGCCTATGAAAAAGAATCAGTACGGCCAGTATCTGCTGAAGCTGGCGGACAATAAGTTCTGACGATATGGAGGTGATAAGGACGGACATTCCTGATGTTGTTGTTATCAGGCCGAGAGTCTTTGAAGACTCTCGCGGTTATTTCTATGAGTCGTTCTCACAGCGTGACTTCGATGCCGCCGTGCGCCCCGTGCGTTTTGTGCAGGACAATGAGAGCAAATCTTCCTTCGGTGTAGTCCGCGGACTGCATTTCCAGAAGGGGAGGGCTGCCCAGAGCAAGCTCATCAGGGTTGTCCGGGGCCGTGTGCTGGACGTCGCTGTGGATGTAAGGGTGGGATCGCCTACTTTCGGGAAGCACGTGGAGGTTGAGTTGTCAGAGGACAACAAGCTCCAGCTTTTCATTCCACGTGGATTCGCCCATGGCTTCAGCGTCCTGTCCGAGGAGGCCGTCTTCCAGTATAAGTGTGACAACTTCTATGCTCCTGAGTCCGAAGGAGCCGTCTCTTTCAATGACCCGGATCTGGGAATAGACTGGCGCATCCCTGCAGGAAAGGAAGTGCTGTCAGAGAAAGATTCTCGTCATCCTTTGCTGAAGGACTGCAGCGCGGAGGATCTGTTTGATTATAATTGCGATTTATATGAGTTCTAAGAGATCTATCATAATTACCGGAGGAGCCGGATTCATCGGCAGCCACGTTGTAAGGCTTTTCGTGAACAAGTATCCCGAATATAAGATTATCAATCTCGACAAGCTGACATACGCCGGCAACCTTGCCAACCTCAAGGATATAGAGGACAAGCCCAACTACAAGTTCGTCAAGATGGACATCTGCGACTTTGAGGGAGTTCTCAAACTGATGCAGGACGAGCAGGTCGACGGCATCATACATCTGGCAGCTGAAAGCCACGTGGACCGCAGCATCAAGGATCCATTCACCTTTGCCCAGACCAATGTAATGGGAACCCTCAGTCTGCTTCAGGCGGCAAAGGCATATTGGGAGTCGCTTCCGGAGAAATACGAGGGCAAGCGCTTCTACCATATCTCCACCGATGAGGTGTATGGTGCACTACAGATGACACATCCCGATGGAATCGAGCCTCCTTTTACTACAAAGGCATCGAGCGGCAAGCACCATCTGGCATACGGAGAGAAGTTCTTCACAGAGGATTTGAAGTACCAGCCGCACAGCCCGTACAGTGCCGCCAAGGCATCGAGTGACCACTTTGTGCGTGCATTCCACGACACCTTCGGAATGCCGACTATTGTGACGAACTGCTCCAACAACTACGGCCCATACCAGTTCCCGGAGAAGCTGATACCGCTCTTCATTAACAATATCCGTCATCGTAAGCCTCTGCCTGTTTATGGTAAGGGAGAGAACGTGCGTGACTGGCTCTTTGTCGAGGACCACGCACGGGCGATTGACGTGATTTTCCATGAAGGCAAGGTGGGAGAAACATACAATATCGGCGGATTCAATGAGTGGAAGAACATTGATATCATCAGGGTTCTCATCAGGACTGTCGACAAGGCTCTCGGACGTCCGGAAGGCGCCGATGATGATCTCATTACCTATGTCACGGACCGTGCAGGCCATGATCTCCGCTATGCCATCGACTCTTCCAAACTGCAGAAGGAGCTCGGTTGGGAACCTTCGCTTCAGTTTGAAGAAGGCATTGAAAAGACAGTATGCTGGTATCTCGACAATCAGGAGTGGATGGACAGAGTCACTTCAGGGGATTACCAGAAATATTACGAAGATATGTACAGCAACAGGTAGTCTGATGCTTCGAAAAGCGATATTGTTATTTGTTTTGCCATTTTGTTTCCTGCAGGTGAAGGCGCAGGAGGCTCCCGGGGCGGTAAAGGAATCAGCCTATCCCGAGACGTATATCCAGTATGTCCCTCTGGCTATGGACCTTGGGCTTGGCTTTACCGGCGTGAAAAGCAGGCACAATTTCTTCGACAGATTAGTGATGGGCTCCATGGCCTGCATCTCTGAAGCATTGCTGGTGAATGTCCTGAAATATACTGTCAAGGAGGAACGTCCGGACGGAACGGCCCGTAATTCTTTTCCTTCCGGACACAGTGCAACGGCATTTACAGGTGCAGAACTGACGAGAATGGAATACGGGAACGGATGGGGCGCAGGCGCATACGGGCTTGCGGCGACGACAGCTGTCCTGAGAGTGGCCCATGACCGTCACTGGTGGTGGGATTGTCTGGCGGGAGCCGGTATCGGAGTGTTGTCCGCCCATATTGCGGGCTGGCTGATGCCGTCGGTGCAGAATCTGCTGGACAACTGGGGCGTGTACTCGTTTTTTGGCACTTCCAGATCTTCCCTCACCGACAACCTGACCGTGACCGTTGTTGCAGACCCGTTCAGCAATACGTACGGAACTGTGCTCGCTTTGAGATTTTAGATATCCGATGGGTAGAAAAATACAACTGATAGCAGGACCTTGCAGCGCGGAATCCAGAGAACAACTGCTGGATACGGCTTCCATGCTGTCAGGATTCGGGTTGGATTATTTTCGCGCGGGTCTCTGGAAACCGAGGACGCGCCCCGGATGTTTCGAGGGTGTCGGAGCGGAAGGCTTGAAATGGCTGACCGAGGTCCGGGAAAAATACGGGATGAAAGTCGGGACGGAAGTAGCGGGAGCCCTTCATGCGGAGGAATGCCTGAAAGCTGACATCGATATGATGTGGCTTGGCGCAAGAACCACGGTAAATCCTTTTATGGTTGAGGAGATAGCCGGTGCCCTGCAGGGGACGGACAAGTATATAATGGTCAAGAATCCTGTAAATCAGGATGTCTCACTCTGGATAGGGGCTATCGAGAGGCTTATGAACCACGGCGTTTCCAAAATAGGCATAATACACCGCGGGTTTTCCACCTTCGGCGGCGCATTATACCGCAACGCTCCGCAATGGCACGCTGCCATAGAAGTCAGAAGCCGCTTTCCGGAACTGACATTCATCTGCGACCCGAGTCACATGAGCGGAGACAGACGGCTTATTCCCGAATTGTCCCAAAAAGCGATGGACCTGGGCTTCGACGGGCTTATGGTCGAGGTTCATGAAAACCCGGAGGCGGCTTTGAGCGACAACCTTCAACAGATGACTCCGAATGAGTTTTCCGCCCTCGTCCGCGGCTTGAAGATAAGAGAGAACTCATCCGGAGATGAGACATACAACAATGCACTCGGGCGTCTCAGGGAAGAGATAGATGAGATTGATGCTGAAATTATCGGGGCTTTGTCCAAAAGGATGAAGGTCAGCCGTGAAATAGGACGTTATAAAAACAGCAGCAACGTTTCCATCATCCAGCCGTCCCGTTGGGAGGAGGTGATGTCCAAGGTGCTTGATATGGGAACCGGCGAAGGTCTGCCGGGAGAATTCATTTCAAGAATCTTCAATGCCATTCATGAGGCATCTGTATCGGAACAAAACAAAATCAACGAAAAATGATAGCAAACAACAGAGCAGAATTGGTTGAGTATTGCCTCAATCAGAAAGTTGAGGTCCTCAATTTTCATTATTGCGGATGGGACGGACGTCTCAAAACGCTCAATTTCGTTATCCGTGACAAAGAGCACCTGGAGAATATTCTTGAGGCGGGCGAAAGAGTGGACGGAAGCAGTCTCTTCCCTTTCATCGAAGCTGGAAAGAGTGATTTGTACGTTATCCCGAGATACAGGACTGCCTTCCGCAATCCTTTTGAGGACGTCCCTACGGTGGACGTTCTTTGCTCCTTCTTCAACCGCGACGGCGAGCCGTTCGAAAGTTCCAGCCAGTATATACTCAGCAAGGCATCAAAGAGCCTGTACGAGCGCACCGGACTCAGGATGCAGGCCATGGGAGAGCTTGAGTACTATGTCATAGCTCCGGAGGATCCGCTTTATCCTGTCGCTGACCAGAAAGGTTATCACGAGAGCGCACCTTTCAACAAGTTCACGGATCTCAGGGTTGAGGCCATGCGTCTGATAACGGCTGCAGGCGGAGAAGTTAAGTACGGTCATTCGGAGGTGGGCAATTTCACGAAGGACGGAAACGTATACGAGCAGAACGAGATAGAATTCACTCCTGTGGATATTGAGAAGGCTGCAGACCAGCTTGTTATAGCGAAGTGGATAATGCAGCAGCTTGCCTACCAATACGGAGTCACAATAACTTTCGATCCTAAGCTTGCAGTAGGGAAGGCCGGTTCGGGAATGCACGTCCATTGCAAATTCACCAGGGACGGCGAATCCGTTATGGCAAATAACGGTGAACTTACCGATACCGCCAGGAAGGCAATAGCCGGATTTATGGATGCCGGCACATCCCTCCCTGCCTGGGGGAATCCGAGCCGCAATTCGTTCGAACGGCTCGTTCCGAATCAGGAAGCGCCTACAAGTCTGTGCTGGTCTTATTCCAACCGTTCCGCGCTTGTCAGAGTACCTCTCGGATGGATCAACAGAGAGGATATGGCAGCTAAAGCCAATCCGGGCGAGAAAGTTCTTGACAAGGATTTTTCCGGGAAGCAGACTTTCGAATGGAGGGCGTCCGACGCTACGGCTGACATTTATCTTCTTATGGCTGCCCTGTGCTGTGCCGCCCGTCACGGGCTCGAGTGCGAGAACGCTCTTGACATAGCCGGGAAGACGTATGTGGGCCTCGGGGTGAACATTCATTCAAAGGACAATGCCCTCATCAAGGATGCTCTCGAACAACTGCCCGCATCCTGCGAAAAATCTGCTGAGGAGCTTCAGAAAGACCGTTCGATCTATTCGGAGGACGGAGTGTTCCCGGATGCTCTGATTGATTACCAGATAAAGTATCTCAAAAGTATTTGACGGGACTCGGACAATTAATCGAAGCTTTATGAAACTGGATAACATTCTTCAGGTATTCGTCGTAAAGGAAAAGAAGTTTTTCCCACTGTTCGCGGAATCGGCAAGAAATATCCTCAAGGCCGCAAACCTGCTTCTGGAGCAGGCGAAGGAGGAGGATCACGACAAACGTATAATGTATTCGCACAGAATCAAGGAGTGTGAGACAGCGGGAGACAGCATTACGGATAAGATTATTGACGAACTTCTTGACTCATACGTGACTCCGTTCGACCGTGATGACATTCACGAGCTGGCAGAAGCTATGGATACTTTCCTCGATTGCATCAGGGATTCATCAAAGAAGATTTCCATATACCAGCCCAAGGCTGCCAGCCGCAAGCTGATAGAGATTGCGGAATACATCAGGAAGGATGCGGAGCTGCTGGTAAAGATTACCGACCTCTTCGACAATGCGCGGAAAGTTGTCAAGGAACTCGACTCTCTCTGCGACGAAATCAAGGAAACCGAGCATACCGTGGACGATATATACGAAAGTTATATGAGCAACCTTTTCTCACAGGAGACGGACGCCATCGAACTTGTCAAGAAAAAGAACATCGCACAGGCACTCGAGGATACCTCTGATGTTGCAAAAACTCTTTCCAATACTGTCCGGAACATAGTCGTAAAACTCGGATAATGGTAGCGGTAGTATTGATTACAGTAATCATCGCTCTGCTGTTCAACTTTTCGAACGGAATGAACGATGCTGCCAACTGTATTGCCTCTGTAATAGCGACGAAGGCGCTGCCGCCGAAGGCTGCCGTAGCTTGGGCTGCATTCTGGCAGATTATGGCCCTGTTCGTGTTTGATATGACTGTGGCATCCACAATGGGCAAGGGTATTGTGAATGAAGTATGCATTGACGTATATCTGATTCTTGCCGCCTTGTTGGGATCAGTGCTCTGGATATTCATCTGCACGAAGTTGGGACTTCCGATATCTGCGTCGCATGCCCTTGTGGGAGGACTTATCGGTCCGGTGTGGTTTGTGTACGGTTCTCAATATCTGATTCACTCCGGGATAGCCATAATAGTGGCTTTCATCGTGATTTCCCCGCTCCTGGGATCAGTGCTGGGATTCTTTCTGAATTGCCTTTTCATGGCTTTGTTCCGCCATTCTAAGGTCAAGACGGTGGACCGTTCGTTCCGCAAGATGCAGCTTGTATCTTCGGCTGCCTTCTCGCTCGGTTTCGGAGGTAATGACGGTCAGAAAACAATGGGCGTGATAGCCATCCTGCTGGCCTCGGCTTTTGAATCCGCCCCGGACAATAGAGTTATGCAGCTGATCTACGGCAATGGATTCCTTGCTGCCGGGGGAGACGGTTTCTTCGTGCCGATGTGGCTGAAATTCACCTGTTACGGCCTGATTGCCCTGGGAACCATCACCGGAGGCTGGAAGGTTATCCGTACTCTCGGTGACGGCCTGAGCAAACTTTATCCTGTACAAGGATTCTGCGCTGAGTTGTCAGGAGCCGTCACATTGATTGTTACTGCTCTTTTCGGTATTCCTGTAAGTACCACCCATACCATTACGGGATCCATCATAGGCACCGGTCTCACAAAAGGGATAAAGAGCGTAAAATGGCTTACTGCCAAGAACATAGTATGGGCTTGGGTGCTCACCATACCTTGTGTGATAGTCGTTTCGGGACTTGTTTACCTGGCAATGGTTCACTGGTTCGGAGTACCTGTAAAGGCACTTTAGAACCTTTCCATCGCATTTCTGAGGAGACTTTTCATCGCTTCTTCGGATTTCAGCGTTTCAAGAGGGAATCCGAAGGAAACTGCGCTGTATCCTTTGCCTTTATAGAGGACTGCGGCAGGAGTGCCGGTGCGGTCATATCTGAGTATCACTGATCCGTTGCGGTCTGAAGGTCTGATGCCGTCAGGACTCTCCACGCTGTAAGAAACTGCATTGGGACTGTTGTAGAACTCTTCTGCCCGGTCCAGGCCGAATGCCGGTGCAGGTGCAATCTTCCCGCTGCCGGTACCTCTGTTGGTCATCCAACTGTATCCTAGAACATTCTCGCAGAAACGGCGTGCCTGATCCGTGTATTCGTCGTCCACCTCGATGTCATAAACGCTTGACCATGCATCAGTGCCGATGTAGGCACCCGATATTATAATATTGCTTCCCTGGACGGTTGCCTTTCTGAGCGCATTCTGCAAACCTGCAGGGAAAACGCTGTATCTTGTCCGCATGCCCTTTCCTATGTCTGTGGTAACCTGCTTCCCGCATATCAAGTCAATTACCCAAGGGCCCATATCGTCAGGAATCAGCTCCATGTTATCGTACAGACTGCTGAATCCGGATGCGCTCATGGAACAGAAAGAATGACCAAGTTCGAGCAGTGCCCTGCCGTGTAAGTAAGGATAGTCGAACGTGTTTCCGGCGATTATCTCTCCGGCGTGGTCGTCATCGCTGGCGCCGAATCCCGGAGCATCATCAGATACCCATTCGAGGCTTCTCCTGTTTTCGTAATTCTCTCCTATGTAGCTGATGTCAGTGATGTACGGCACACCGCTGTCCTGCCTTGCGTCAAAGCCGGCAACATTGTCGGCATGATACCAGTATGGCGCGCTTACTCTCGTGAAATTGTTCACGATGAGCACCGGGCGGCTCCTTATGTCAGAAGGCTTTCCGATTGCAAGGATTTCAGAAGGAAAACTCTTTCCGCCGTCATTGAATGCTTCAACCTTATATGAATATATATGTCCGGGGCTCACCGGGAGGTCTATGCTGTTGCTTCCGGTTTCCCGACCTTCATCGAACGGGCCGTCGTCAACTCTTGTGTATACGATATAGCCTTTGGCATCGGCGGTAGGCTCCTTTTCGTCCTTTGTCGCCTTCCAGCTGAGGTGAGCATTTCCATCCTTGGAAAACGAAACTGTGAAGCCGTGCACCGGCAGAGGCTGTACGACGTAGTCCGTACCATAAAAGTCGGCGAGGAATTTGAGCATACCCTTGTAAACGGCACGGCAGACCTCAAAGCGGAAGGCAGGATCCTGGCCGTATCTCATGTCTTCGAAATTCTGATGGCTCAGCAGTTCCAGAATCATCGCGGGCACACCGCTCGTTCTTGATTCACTGTAAGAACGGTTCCATAGCATTCTCCTGTTCCATTCCGGGTTGAAATCGGCCCTGATATCTGCGCATACCTGATCCTGCACGTATTCCGCCAGGAGCCTGCAGGCGTCACGTGAACCTCCGTTCAGCAGTTTGCGTGACCTGTCTGCCATCAGCGTATATATGGACAGGGTGCCGACTATGCTGTCTTTCTGCATGGCTCCTGCATCAGAATGGAACGCAAATGACATATCGACGGGGATATTCTTCTCCTTGACCAGCATTTCGGTCCACGGACCCCTGCCGGAGAAGTCATTCGTATAATCTTTCGGCCAGCTTTGCGTGATGTACGTGCCGGCTCCGGCCCAACTCATCCAGTACAGCGCTCCTTCCATATAGCTCGGCATCCCCGACGTATGCTTTTCTCCGTGCTCGGGACCTCTTGCAATCTTGCCCATACCTCCGCCTATCCTGACGGCATCGGCGGTGACTGTATCGCCGTTTCTGCCGGAATTGTCCAGGGTTACAACGCAAGCTCCTTCCCCGAACTCGAAGGTGCCCAGATATATCCACGTGCCGCCACCTCGTCTCTGGTTTACGTAGAATTCAGCTATGCCTCCCAGATGCCTGACAGTGTAGTGGGCGGCCGTGCTGCTTTCCGGAAGTGTCTTGTACGAGACGTACACTGCGTATTCGCCACGCTCTTCAATATCCAGCGTCCAGGTAGCGGTGGCAGTTGCCTTTCCGCCCTTGCACACAGCTTGACGCGCATTTCCTGAAGTGAATGGATTGTCCGTGATGTCGTATTGCAGTTTGGTGTCTGCAAATCCCGTCCCTGCGTCTGACCAATTTCCCTGCTCCGTGTATGTGCCCGTCCTTCTGGTCTCTCCGATTCTTTCGTCGCTGAAACTTCTGTCATAGTCCGCTATGTACTCCAGATGGTGCGTATCCCTTTCGCGGGGCGTCATAACGTATGCCCCGGCATTCTCCAGCATAGGAATCAGAAATGGCAGAACGAAGCTTTGCGTGAACATATCCTCGCAAGTGCGGTGCACTTTGGCTCTCTGCCATAGCCAGCTGTCGCTGTCCTCGTCATAATATCTGCCGTGACTTTGCCACAGTGATATGAAACGGCCGTCAAGGCCCATATTGTATCTCCTGCCTCCTTTCCTGACGATGAACGTCCTGTCCCTCCCGGGATCCTTAACGGCATGGCCGTATGCGGAATGATGACCGTCTGAATGTCTTGACGGCGTTACAAGCTCCTTCAGGTTAATGTTTCTGGCGAAGATTTCACCGAGAGAATATTCCGGATCAAGCTTCTTCACTTCTGACGAAAGGAAGGACCTGACAAAGGATGCAGTCCCGGAGTGCCAGGGATAGTCACTGAAATCCTGACTGAAGTAGAAGTCAAGGGTCTTGCCTCTGCGTAATATCCGGTTTATTTTTACGTTTGACCTGACTGTCGTGATTCCGGTAAGGAGAACGTCCAGTGAATCGCAGAACTCATCATAGGAATCGACGCTCCTGACGTTCTGTGAAAAAGCTGATCCCGGCAGAATCAGCAGGGTAAGCAGAAGCGCAATCCTTTTCATTTCTTCTTCAGCAGAGTTACGAAAAAGACGAAAATGGAAGACAGTCCCAGAGATATCATATCGGCGTAGAGGTCTTCCACGTCAGCCATACGTGTAGGAGTGAAGGACTGTATATACTCGGTAAGGGCTGCTATGCCGCATCCCACAACGAGAATGCAGAAAATGAGCAGTGCGTTTTTCCAGACCTTGCTGATTTTCCAGTCGGTGGATAGAAAGGCAAGGATGGGAAAGGGGAGGAACATTATGAAATGGGCCGCCTTATCCGTGGGGAAGCCCAGGAAAGTTGACCTTACAACCGGTATGCTGTCCCCGCTGACAAAGCACAGGAATGCTATCGCAATCAGATACAGGATCATCAGAATCCTTGATAGAAATACTCTGCTTTTCATCCCGGAAAGTTTCTAAAGCGCCTGCATGTCGTTCAACTTCTTGTATATGCCGTTCTTCGCAATCAGCTCTTCGTGAGTGCCGGTCTCGACAATCTTTCCTTCGTCCATCACAATTATGTTGTCAGCGCCCTTGATGGTGCTGAGCCTGTGAGCGATGGCGATTGTCGTGCGGTTGGACATAAGACGGTCCAGAGCCTCCTGGACTATATGCTCGGACTCGGTGTCCAGGGCGGCAGTAGCCTCGTCGAGAATCAGGATAGGAGGGTTCTTGAGTATTGCCCTGGCTATGCTTATCCTTTGTCTCTGGCCTCCGCTCAACTTGACGCCGCGATCACCGATTATTGTCCGGTATCCGTCCTCCTTTTCCATAATGAATTCGTGAGCATTGGCTATCATGGCGGCGGCAATGACTTCTTCCTCCGTCGCATCCTCCTTTCCGAATGCGATGTTGTTGAAGATGGTGTCATTGAAGAGGATAGGATCCTGGTTGACATTCCCCATCAGACTTCTCAGGTCACGGATCTTGATGTCGCGGATATCGATGCCGTCAATGCATATGCTGCCTGATGTGACGTCATAGAATCTCGGTATGAGGTCCACGATGGTGGATTTTCCTGCTCCCGATGCTCCTACAATGGCTATTGTCTTGCCTTTCGGGATATCAAAGCTTGCGTTTTCAACAACATTCCGCCCGTCATCCGTATAATGGAAGCTGACGTCTCTGACAGAGATGCAGGACTTGAATTCGGAAATGGATTCCGCGTTGTCCTTTTCCTTGATAGGGTTCCCGCTGAGAAGGATATGGTCGATCCTTTCCATTGAAGCGAGTCCTTTAGGGACGCTGTATGCCGCTCTGGAAAGGTCCTTGATAGGCTGGATAACACTGTACAGTATGGCCATATAGGACATGAACGTAGGGGCGTCTATCGATGCGTGGTCTCCAAGGATTAGGATACCTCCGTACCAGAGCACTATCGCAATCATCACGGTCCCCAGGAATTCGCTGACCGGGTGTGCGCTTGCCTGTCTGACGGCCACCTGTGTCAACTTGCGGCGCATATTGTTGGTGACATTCTCAAAGCGCTTTTCCATCTTGCCTTCCACAAGGAATGCCTTGATGACACGGAGCCCGCCCAGCGTTTCGTCAACCTGGCTCATCATATCGCTCCACATTCCCTGCGCTTCAAGCGATCTTGCCCTGAGCTTTCTTCCGATAATGCTCATAACCCATATCATTGCCGGCGCGAAAAGTATTGTGAACAGTGTCAGTTTCCAGGACATGAAGAACAGCCACCCCATATAGAAGATGATGAGAATAGGGTTCTTGAGCAGCATATCCAAAGTGCTGGTGATAGAATTCTCCACCTCTGAAACGTCACCGCTCATCCTCGCGATGATGTCACCCTTCCTCTCCTGTGAGAAGAAACCGATAGGAAGTCTGATTATCTTTCCGTAAATCTGATTCCTGATATCCCTGGTGATACCGGTTCTCATCGGCATAATGGCGGCGGCAGCTCCGAAATAGCAGGCTGTCTTGATCAGAGTGATGCCGCAGAAAATAAGGCAGAGCATAAGAAGTACCTTGCTGGCACCGTTGCTTTCTATCGCGAGCGTGACATAGTAGTAGATATTGTTGATGATCCGGTCAAAGCTCATAGGCATTGTCCAGGCGGTGAATTCATAGACCTGGTCGCCTCCGACTTTGAAAAGAATCTGCAGGATAGGTATCAGCAGCGAGAATGAAAAAATGTTGAATACCGCTGACAGCATATTTATCAATACCGACCCGGCCAGATATCCTTTGTACGGTGCGGCGTAGCGCACCATTATTTTCCAAAAATCTTTCATTGATGCAAAGATAACTATAAATTGGTTATTTTCGACGGCGTCTGGCGCGGCAGGGCAACAAGCCTGGCCGCGCCTGATGTCTTTCTGCAGGTCCGTACTGCCAGTTCTGGCGTGTTGTTGTGCTCGGAGAGGTGGCAGAGGAAGATGTTGTCCATACCGTTATGCATAACCTTTCCTATCGCTTCGGCGCACTCGTCGTTGCTCAGATGCCCGCGCCCGCCGCAGATTCTGTCCTGTAGAATCTTGGGGTACGGCCCGTGGATGAGCATATCGTAGTCGTAATTGGCTTCGATTACCAGTGTCCCGGCCTTGCCGGCAAGTTCGAGCGCTTCGTCCGTCACCGCCCCGGCGTCCGTCATAATCATAAAAAGGTAGCCGTCCAGACTGATGGCGTAACCCACCGTCTGCGTGGCATCGTGAGGGACCTCGAACCAGCGCACACTTATGCGTCCGTGTACAATTTCAGTCCATCCGTCATCCGACAGCTTTTTGCGGCAATCCGATATCCACGGATGGACCATATGGTTGCCGGTCAGCGCATTGTGGAGCTTTTCCGTAGCCCACACAGGTTTCTTGAGCCGCTTGCACCAGGAACCCAGCGAGCGGATGTGATCATTGTGGTCATGGGTGACGAGTATGGCGTCAATCTCCTCAATGGCGATATTGTCCGATTGAAGATACTTCTTGGCGCGTCTGAGGCTTACGCCTGTATCAATGATAAGGGAATGTTCGCACCTGCCCTCATCTGTGAACAATCCGAGGAAATAGCAGTTGCCGCACGAACCCGAAGATAGTGACTTGAACCTTATCATTCTTCAGTCTTGCAGTACTTGTTGATTACGCTGTATGCGTCAGGAATGCCGAGTTCGCCTGCCCTGGAAAGGTCAATGCATCCCTTTTCCTTGTCTTTCAGATAAATCAGGACAAGACCGCGGTTGTAGTATGCATCGCCCATATACGGATAAATGCTGATGGCTTTGTCATAATTCTCAAGTGAGCTGATCAGTTCCGTCGACAGGCAGTACAGGTTTCCGAGGTCATAATACAGATATGGAATGTCAGGGAGAAGTTCCCTGGCGGCCAGAAGGTCCGCAATGGCTTCAGAATAATCATAGGTCCTGGAGGCATTGTCCCTCACCCTTGCCCTTGTAGCGCCGGAGTCATCCATCGTGAGGGTCTGGACATTGTTCTCCATCGATGCGATGAAATCAATCATTTCCGCCCGCAGGACACCTCTGTTCAGGAGATAGAATCCCTTGTAGTATCTCTGGTACCTGTCTCTTTGCGCGTCGCTGTCAGCTGTGTTCACCGCCTGGTTGAAATAACTCAGGGCCGTGCTGTACTGCTTGTTTTGGAGTTCCTGAAGACCTTTCAGGAAATAGCCTTCAGCGCTTG
Source organism: Candidatus Cryptobacteroides sp. (assembly GCA_045615565.1). Taxonomy (GTDB): domain Bacteria; phylum Bacteroidota; class Bacteroidia; order Bacteroidales; family UBA932; genus Cryptobacteroides. Next base: position 58,247 of record JAZLFC010000018.1, read on the forward strand.
ACGGCGCGCCGGGATAGTCGCTGCCTCCACTTTCCTGCGCGTTGCTGATTGTAATCGGAAGGTCTGATCCGTTGATGAACCTGTCAAGCAGGGAATTCTCGAAATGCCGGCTCAGCGCCACCAGCGTATTCTCCCTGCTCCTCGTAATGCTGAACTTGTACAGGGGTTTCAACCGTATGTCGATGTCCCTGTGCTGAAGAAGCTCGTTGTTGAAATCTTTCTTGGCGAAGTCTGCGTCCAGAGCCAGAAGGGAATTGTATTTCCTTGTGGTGTCCGCGAATGCTTCACTGTCTGTGGCATTCTGTGCCCTGTATTCGCTGACCTTCTTCTGCGCGGTGTAGTAATCTCTCTTCGAGTCGGCGTTTCTGCCCAGCATACTCTCGACGTAGGAGCGGTTCAAGTATGCCTTGGCGAAGTCGGGATACAGTTCAATGGCCTTGCTGTAGTCGTCCAGCGCATCTTCCCACCTGCCCATTTCCGTAAAGAAAGCCGCCCTGTTGTAGTAGGCGAGGACATTGTCGGGATTGATGTTTATCACTCTGTCGATATCCTTGAGGGCTTCCTCGAAATTGCCTACCTGTGCATTGATGAGGCTTCTGTTATAGAGCGTCAGCGCGTTTCCCGGCTCGTCTTCAAGTACCCTGTCAAGGTCGGCCATCGCCGCATTGAAGTTCTGATTTTCATAGTGCATCAACGCTCTGTTGAAATATGCGAAAGTGTTGCTGCTGTCCAGGGCAATCGCGAGGTTCATATCGTTCACGGCATTACCGTAGTCCTTCTGTTCAGCATAGAGACGGCCTCTTCTGATGTAGCCCTCCGGGTCGAACCTGTCAATCCTGATGGCGTTGTTGTAGTCGTTCATAGCCTTGAGAGTGTCACCGAGGAAGAGATATGATGCCCCTCTGTTGAGGTATGCACCCGGGTCGTTGGCTTCTTTCCTGATGTAACGGTCAAAGTCGTTCACGGCCTCCTGAAATCTCTGAGCCAGGAAATAGGTAACCCCGCGGCTATAATACAGACTGATGAATCCGGGTCTCAGGTCAATGGCGTGCTGAAGGTCGATGAGCGCGTTGTCATAGTCTCCGGACTGACTCTTCGTTATTGCACGGTAATGATATCCGTTAGTGAATACGGGGTTGATCCTGACGCTCTTGTCGAAATCCTGCTGAGCCCCTCGCAGATCCCCAAGATTGTACTTGGCTATGCCGCGGTAGAAGAAACTCCAGTAATCGGTCGTGTCCAGACGTACGAGGATGTTGAAATTCTCGATTGCCTGCGCATATCTGCCGTCCTGAAGCGAAATTCTTCCGCGCAACGAGAACACATCTTTATCGTACTGGGCGAAGATGCTCGTTGAACAGGCAAGAAGCAGTATGGTAAGGAGAATCTTTTTCACTAACTTTACGCGCTTTTACAAAGATAGCATTTATTGTGCCGAGAATAAAGACAATAGCGATATTATTTTTGTCCGCTGCATTGGTGCTGCCGCCAGCTCGTATGGCCGCCCGGACTTCTGTGAGTCCGGAACGTCTCAAATCACGCGTGGAGTTCCTGTCTGATACGCTGTGTGACGGCAGGAGTATGGGTACACGCGGGAATTTTGAAGCTATGGCCTACATAGCCAGAAACTTCTGTGCCTGCGGGATGGAAGTTGAACTGCAGTCGTTTGAGGTGGATGGAAGAACGGGGCATAACGTCATTGCGCGACATTTCGGAAACCCGGCGTTCCCTGCTTATACACTGGTTACGGCATATTATGACGGGATGGGACGCATAGGAGGCAGGATGTTTCCGGGGGCCGATGCGAACGCTTCGGGCGTGGCCGCCCTTCTGGAGACCGCCTGGTATCTCAAGGATTCCCCGGGGAATTATATCTTCGTCGCCCTTGACGGACACAACGCCAATATGTCAGGAGCGATGTGCTGCCAGCAAAAGTTCAGGAATCCCCGGAGGGTTGTCAATCTGGATATCCTCGGCAGCACTTTGGCACCGGTGACGCCTCTCAAACCCAATTATCTGATAGTCCTGGGAGGGGCGCAATATGCAAGGAGCCTGGAATCCGAGGACCTTTTCAATGACCTTGTCCTGTATTACGACTATTATGGCAGCCAGCGCTTCACCGAGCTGTTCTACAAGAATATCTCCGACCAGAAATATTGGCTGGACAATGGCGTGACGTGCTTTATGTTCACATCAGGCATAACCGAAAATACGAACAAGTACTATGATGATGCCTGGTCGCTTGATTATGACATCTTCGCCAAAAGGGTCAGTCTCATCTGCCGCTGGCTGGCGAAGCAATGATGAACTTTTTCATAGCATAACCCTTACCAGGCCAGTGCTCCGGCCCCCAGAATGGCTGCGTCGGACTCCGGAAGGCCGCTGTGAATGACCTTGACCTTGCCTTTCCAGATATTGATGAGATTGGCGTCCATGGCCTTCCTGACCGGATCGAGCAACAGATCTCCGGCGTTTGCCACTCCTCCGAACAGGATTATCGCCTCAGGCGCGCTGAACTCCACGAAGTCCGCAAATTTCTCCCCGAGAATGCGTCCGGTGTATTCGAATACGCGCTTTGCAGCGGCATCTCCATTCAGGGCCGCTTCGTAAACCTCCTTTGACGTGCTTACCTGCATTCCCATTTCCCTGGCGGTGGCGCAGACACCTCCGGATGACGCATAGGTTTCGAGACATCCTCTCTTTCCGCATCCGCATTTGCGCCCGCCTTCGCGGACGACGTTTGTGTGGCCCAGCTCCCCGGCGAATCCGTCGTGTCCGTAAACGAGCCTGCCGTCGATAACAATGCCGCTTCCGACTCCGGTGCCGAGGGTGATTTCGATGAAATTCTTCATGCCTCTGGCGTTCCCGTAGATCATTTCTCCGAGCGCGGCTGCATTGGCATCGTTGGTGAGGGTGACATCAAGACCCAGACGTTCGGAGATGAATTTCCTGATGTTGACTGACTTGCCTTTTGCCCAGGGAAGATTTGCCGCATCCGTGATGCATCCGTCATAGTAGTTGCCGTTCGGCGCCCCTATGCCTATGCCCTTGATTGCGTCAGGGCCGGTTTCCTCCGTCATGGTGGCGATACAGTTGCAGAGGTCCTCCATAATGCGGCCGCTGTCCTGCGCTCCGTAGACCGTGGTGTCAAGTCTGGCGCGGGAGAGAATGGCGGCATCCCGGTCTATGATGCCTAGTTTGGCGGACTGGCCGCCGATGTCTATTCCGACTACGTATTTCTTGTCCATAATTTGATATGCGAAGATACAACATAAATCACAAAATAATGATAACTTTGCGGATGTCTTAAACAGAAAGTGACTATGATCAAGTTCGATTATGATGGTTGCGCTCCGTTCGTAAGTGACGGGCAGCAGCAGCGATATGTGCAGGCGGCTCTCAGAGCCTACGACGTTTTGATGGCAGGTGACGGTGCGGGAAGTGATTTTACAGGTTGGAAAACCCTTCCTTCCGATGTGCCGGAATCGCTGATAGAAGAATGTGAAGCTGTCAGGGCAGACTGGAAGTCCAAGGGCGTCGAGCTTGTCATCGTGATAGGGATAGGGGGATCGTACCTCGGTGCAAGATGCGCCATAGAGGCGTTGAGCCACAGCTTTATCAGGCCTGAAGGTACGCCGCAGATAGTATTTGCGGGCAATAACCTTTCCGAGGAGTATCTTTCCGAGGTTATGGACCTCGCCGGGATCCGCAATACCGCCTGTGTCGTGATTTCCAAGTCCGGCACGACAACGGAGCCGGCAGTGGCTTTCAGACTTGTCAAGGAGTATATCGAGAAAAAATACGGTGAAAAAGAGGCATCTGAGAGAATCGTCGCCATCACTGACGCCCACAGGGGAGCTCTCAAGACTCTTGCGTCACAGAAGGGATACCGCTCGTTCGTGGTTCCGGACAATGTCGGAGGCCGCTTCTCCGTTCTCACCCCTGTAGGACTTCTGCCTATTGTCCTTGCGGGATTCGATGTCAGACAGATGCTGGAAGGCGCCGCGGAAATGCAGAAATTCCTTTGCTCTGACCGTTCGGAATTCAACCCGGCAGTGCTTTATGCCGCTATGCGCAACCTCCTGTACGCGGAGAAGGGCTTTACAACTGAGATACTTGTCAGCTTCACGCCGAAGCTCCAATACCTCGGCGAATGGTGGAAGCAGCTTTACGGCGAGTCCGAGGGCAAGGGAGGAAAGGGAATATTCCCTGCATCGGTTGTCTGTACTACAGACCTTCACTCTATGGGACAGTTCATCCAGGATGGAAGCAGAAATCTTTTCGAGACAGTGGTGTGCGTGGAGAAATCGAACCGCGATCTTGTCATAGGATCCGAGGAACAGAATCTCGACCAGCTCAATTACCTTGCGGGACAGCACGTGGAGCACTGCAATGCAATGGCTCAGCTCGGGACAAGGATGGCCCACCTCGATGGGGGAGTGCCTCAGATGACAATCAGCATCGAGCGTATCAATGAGCGCAATCTGGGCTCCCTGTTCTATTTCTTTGAGTTTGCTTGCGGAGTCTCAGCCTATCTGCTGGGAGTCAATCCGTTCAATCAGCCGGGCGTGGAGGCGTACAAGCGCAATATGTTCGCGCTCCTGCACAAACCGGGATACGAATCTATCTAGGACGTGGAAGATTCATCGCCACGATGATTCCGAGTACAATGGCTACGGTCGCTTTTACGGCCATGAACCCGGCTCCGAGTGCGGGGCCGAGCTGGGATGATACGGTGTAGTAAGTGCTCCAGAATACTCCTGCACCCGGTATCAGAGGAAAGATGCCGCAGATGATGAATACAGTGCTGGGGCATTTCAACCGTACGGCGCAGAATCTTGAGACGAACGCCACTACCGTGGCGGCGCAGAATGTCCCTCCTGCGACTGACAGCGGCGTGTAGCGGGAACAAAGCAGGAATACAATCCATCCTGCCATTCCCACAAGTCCTGATGCCACGTAAAATTTCCTCGGCACTCCGAACAGAACGGCGAATGCCGCGGTCCCCACGAATGCTGCGGCTATCTGGATAGGGAATACGGTAGTCAGTGGATCTGTCACGGTACCGTGCAGCTGAATCATTCCTCCGGCTATCAAACTGTGCGCTATGAATGCCAGCGACACGCCCAGAGCTATGCAGAAGAATACCATCAGGGCGTCGAGGAGCCTGGTAGAACCGGCAATGTAGTCTTCGTTCGCAATGTCCCTGAGTCCGTTTGTGAAAGGGACCCCGGGTATCAGCGGAATTATCGTGCCTATCACCATATTCCCGAGATTGACACCGAATCCGAGATGCTGGAACAGGATGCACACTGCTGTGCCTATGAAGCCGCCGCAGATGTTTGCGAGGATTTTGGACATCCTTGCTCCGGGGAAGAGTATGAAGCAGTACATCAGAAAACCCGCTGCCATAGAAGCAGCACAGTCCGGCAGCCCTCCTCCGAAAATCGCACAGAATCCTCCGCAACCCAGAACTGTGCCGGCAAGTTGTTCCCATACGGGCTTCTGAGGTTTGTGGCGTATTTTTTCAAGACTCTCCGAAGCTTCCTCTACAGTCATGTTCCTGAGGGAGATGTCCCTTGAAAGCTGATTGACTTCCACCACTTTGTCAAGTCTGGCGCCGCGGATAGGGATGAACTCCACGTTGGCGTAGGCTTTTCCGGTAGTGAAAATACCGTTGCTCAGCACGAAGAAATTCTCATCCTTCTCGCCGTAGTGTCCGGCAATCCTTTCCATAGTTTCTTCAACGCGGTAGATTTCCGCGCCATTCTCCAGAAGGGTGCGGCCTGCGTCGGAAGCGAGTTTTAGGATTTCCTGTGAATTGTCCATTAAAGTGAGGGCTTGAATGCATCCGGCATGGATAGCTTGAAGGCGCTTCCCCGGTGCATGCGGTCGATTTTTTCCTTTATCGCCGGGTCTTCGCAGACACCGGTCCTGATGTATTTGTCAAGAACTGCGTAGGTGAATCCGAATTTCTGTTCATCGGAGCAGCTGTGCGGCAGTCCGTCATCAGGTATTTTCTCCACCCATTTGCCCGGTATGCCCATTGCATGCCCTATGCCCTTGACTTCCTGTACGGTAAGACCTGCCAGCGGACTGAAGTCGCCTGCGTTGTCTCCCCATCTTGTCGCATATCCGACCCAGTCTTCAGACAGATTGCAGGTGTTGACGACCCTGCCGTTGAGAGACTGCGATATGGCATAGACTGCAGCCATTCTCACGCGTGGAGGTATGTTCTGCTCCGCCTGGCTGCTGAAACCTTCATCGACAGCCGCCTTCACCGTGTCAAAACCTTTGACTATGTCTCCTATCGGAGCGCAGATATACCTTATGCCCAGATATCCGCATATCACGTCCGCTCCGTTCAGGCCCTGGCCTTCAGCGGGCAAGGCAACCCCGACAACCTTATCCTTTCCAAGCGCTTCGGCGCACAGTGCCGCGGCTACGGTGCTGTCTTTGCCGCCGCTCATACCGAGCACGGCGCAGCATCCCTTGCCGTTTTTGTCGAACCATTCGCGTATCCAGCTGACGCAGCTGTCTTTCAGTTTCAAATAATCCATATCGGATGCGAATGTAGTAAAAATCAGCGAAGTTTGTTACTCCCTTAAAACTTCAGCCTTCGCTAAATTGTTATCTTTGCGCTCCGAAATCCGGAGCGCTGATGACGAACGATCTGACCAGTGGAACCCCGGCGAACTAATCGCAAATCATTTCTCAAGGAGATGGAGTACCGGGAATTCAAATTAGCGAAAATACCATGAATTTTTGCCGTTGAACCATAATTTTAATAAATTTGGGCTGGACAACAATCTCGACGATGGAACTCATTTACTTGCTGATAGCGGCATTGCTCCCTGCATTGTTTGGTCTTATCAAAAGCTTTTGATAAAGATTTGCACATAAGTTCAATAATGACAATTACCGTACTTTCGGACAATGTCGGTTGCGGGACTCTTACAGGTGAATGGGGCCTGTCGTTCCATATTGAGTTCAATGGAAAGAAATATCTTTTGGACACAGGCGGTTCGGAACTTTTTCTTGCCAATGCAAAGCAGCTCGGTATTGACATCGCCGAGGTCGACTGTGCAGTGCTGTCCCACGCCCATTATGACCATTCGCTCGGAATGGAAGCTTTCTTCCGGGTCAATTCGAAGGCGGCTTTCTATGTAAGTCCCAATGCAGCCGAGAACTGCTATGCCGGTCAGGGATTCCTGAGAAGATATATCGGCCTTCCCAAAGGGGTTTTGTCTTCCTGTATAGACAGAATCAAGTCCCCGTCCGGCGTAGCCGAAATAGACAAGGATGTGTTCGTAGTCCCTCACTCCACAGATGGGCTTTCGAAGATAGGGCGCAGAAATCATCTGTATGTACGACGTGGCTGGAGATATGTTCCGGATGACTTTACTCACGAGCAAAGCCTCGTGTTCCGAACCGGCAGCGGACTTGTCATCTTCAACAGCTGCTCACATAGCGGAGCCGATGTCGTTATGGAAGAAGTCGGCAGGGCCTTCCCCGGTGAGAATGTAAGGGCATATCTCGGCGGGTTGCATCTCTTCCGCCTGAGTGATGACGAAGTCAGGGACATAGCCGGGAAAATACGGGATGCCGGTATCAAGCGCGTCATCACCGGTCATTGCACGGGCGAAAGAGCCTATGACGTACTCAAGTCTTGTCTTGGTGAAGGGGTTGACCGGTTTTACTGCGGATTGGAAATAGAGTTGTAACTTATGGAAAAAACTGTTTGAACATTTCCGGACTCAGATGGCAGTAACCTCCGGGCGTCTTGTCAAGGGGGATTCTTGTGCAGGCAAGCGGTCCCAGAAAAGGCCCAAGGACGAGATTGTCCGCTTCCTCCATGGACACACGGTTGAACTTCTTGGGGACAGGGACTTCCCGCTCGGCATCTGGATATGGACCTGAGCTGTATCTTTGTTGGATACTCTCCAAGTTCGAGTTTGGCCATAAGAATTGAGAAGTTCGGTCTGTCCTCTCCGTTCTTGAATCCGCTGATGATATCTTTGTAGATGTCCGTGGATTCATCAAAGTTAAGCCTGTCCGTTTTCTGCATTGCAGTGGATATTTTTGATTTGGTGTTCTTGACAATACAAGAAATAGTTGTACTTTTGTGCTGTTTATTCTCCGGCGAAGGAGATGTTTGTTTGATTCAGCAGAGATTATGGCTAAGATAATAGGAAGAAAACAAGAGGTTGAAGAACTTTTAAGGTTGTACAATCGTCCTGAAAACCAACTTGTTACAGTGCGTGGACGTAGGCGCGTAGGCAAGACGTTCCTTATAAGGGAGACTTTCAAGAACAAGTTTGCCTTCTACCATACTGGCTTGAGCCCTCTAGACCTCAAAGGAAAGAGTCTGCTGAAAGAGGAGCTCAAGGCCTTTGGTATCTCTTTGAGAGATTACGGAGACCAACACAGGAGGAGGCCTGCCGACTGGAGCGAAGCCTTTCTGTGGCTTAAGGAACTGCTTAAGCAGAAGCCGGAAGATGAAAGACAAGTGGTGTTTATCGATGAGATGCCGTGGATGGACACTCCACGCAGCAATTTCGTTTCGGCATTCGAGCACTTCTGGAACGGATGGGCCAGCGGGCAGGACAATATCATGCTAATTGCCTGCGGAAGTGCCAGTGGATGGATACAGGATCATTTCATAGACTCGCCTGGCGGTTTTTACGGCAGATCAAACACCGACATCCACCTTCCTCCCTTCACCCTTCAGGAGTCTGAACAGCTGCTGGAACGCCACGATATTCAGCTAAGCCGTTATGACATTGCCGAACTGTATATGGCAGTCGGAGGTATACCGTATTATCTGAATCTGACCGCTCCGGGAGACAGCGTGGCGCAGACCATTGACCGCCTGTTTTTCAAGAAGAAATCCAAGCTGGACGACGAGTTCAACAGGTTGTTCAACTCAATCTTTGTCAAAGGAGAAGCATCGAGAGCAGTCATACGTTTACTTTCCACCCGTCGCGGTGGATACAGCAGGGAAGACATCATCAAAAAGACAGGGCTGCCTGACGGAAAAGAAATGAGCAGGCTGCTGCGCTCCCTTGCGGCTGCCGATTTCATTGAACTATATCAGCCCCTCGGCAATGACAAACGACATCTGCAATACCGACTCATAGACCCGTTCTGCTGGTTCTGGCTTCAGCAGGTGGATGGGAAAATGCGAGAGGAGCACTACTGGCAGAATCACCAGAACCATCCTGAACTCAACTCGTGGAGGGGTATCGCTTTCGAAGAGCTTTGCCTGCTGCATACGTATCAGATAAAGTGCGCCCTTGGCGTAGGCCAGGTGGCCTCGACACAGTCGAATTGGTTGATTCCCGGGGATGACAAAACGAAGGGGCATCAGATAGACCTTGTCATTGACCGTGCCGACAGAGTTGTCAATCTGTGCGAGATGAAATGCTATAATGATGAGTTTGCCGTCACAGCAGAATATGCAATGACTGTCAGAGGCCGCGTCAATGCAATCAAGGATCACGTCAGCAAACGGTCGTCAATACAGCCGACACTCGTGACAACGTTCGGGCTGAAGCCGGGAAAGAATTCCAGTGTATTTACAAGGACAATTACATTGGATGACTTGTTCAAATAGCAGGCAGATAAGCAGTGCATGCGGAAGAATCAGATAGTAATCGCAGTATTTTCCCCTTCAACTTTGAGATGCGGAATGATATTCACCACCGGCCTACCTGATTTCAGAAATGTCAGGGTGCTGATGAACTGGGTCGAAATCATTTCGCTTATCATTTCTTCCGGGTAATCATCCGGTGACTGCGTGGCGAGAACTGCTATTCCGCAGGTAAATGCCCAAAGCTGCCTGTACAATATCAGAACCTGTTCATCCTTCAGTTGATATGTTCCCTTGATTTCGTCCAGACAATTCAATGCCGTTGCAGGAGCATTGTCCAGAAGGCTGTTCCCTCGTTCAAGAAAAAATTGGAAAATATTCTGCTCCTGCTTTGCGAAGCGGATGAGCCTCATTCCGTATTCCTTGAATGCAGGTTGGTAATCAAGAACGTCTTTCACATAGTCGGAGAACACAGCTGCCGCGGTCTGCTGGACTGCAATCCGAATTTCGTCCATATCCTTGAATACTGTAAAAATGGGGCTGAGCGAGCATCCGAGTTGCTTGCTCAGTGCCCTTGCGGTAAGCGCCGTGACTCCTTGCCTGCGGACGATTTCAAGTCCGGCTGCAGCAATCGTTTCCTTTGAGAAGAATGCGGATCTTGGCATATTAGAACATTTGTTTTAGAACAGTTGTTGCAAATATAATCATTATCCGTATATTTGCACAATCAAAACGTAAGAATAAATGAAAAATGTGCATATGAAATACGAGATTCTGTCCCTGCAGGACATGCAGGTGATAGGTATGTCAAAAGAGATCGCGTTCAATAATCCATCCGAGTGCCAGAAGTTCTGGGGCGAGTATGTTAAGCGCTTCGTAAAACCAATCTATCTGGAAGGAAAGGAGCCGGATGAATTCCAGAAGGCGGCAGTGAAGAACAATGTCGGCGAATTCGGACTGTGCACCTGCAAGATTCCGAATCACAACTGCGGGACTTGCGGTGTCGTGAACTTTTCCGCCTGCAACACAAAGACATTCACATATGTAATCGGCGGAATATACAAGGGTGGCGATGTGCCGGAAGGAATGGCGCTGTATCCACTCAGGAGCGGACGCTGGCTCAAAGTCCACTTCGAGGGAGGAATGGCAGCATTCCAGCAGCAGTTTGCCAAGTTCCACGACGAATGGCTCCCTGCACATCCTGAATTCAAATGGGCGGACAATGCCTGCAGTCTCGAATGGTACAACGGTACCGACATCAGTTCCC
>JAZLFC010000019.1:0-28105 GCA_045615565.1 Candidatus Cryptobacteroides sp.
CACGGCAACGACCTGACCATGGCTTCTCAGAGGGACGACTATCTCGCTCTTTGATTCACTCGAACAGGCAATGTGCCCGGGAAATTTCTCCACATCAGACACCACAACAGTCCTGTCTTCGGCCCAGGCAGTCCCACATACTCCCTTGCCAAGGGGGATTCTCGTGCAGGCAAGCGGCCCTTGAAAAGGTCCCAGGACGAGATCGTCATCTTCACTCACGCGGTAGAACCCCGTCCACCAGAATCCGAACTCGTGATGCAGCAGAGCTGCAAGGTTGGCCATTCTGGCTATCTCATCTTCCTCTCCGCTCATCAGAGAATGAACGGCAGGAAGCAGCGCCTCGTATTTATCTTCTTTTGTCATTGCGGTAGTCTTAACATTGCTTCGCAGCCTTCAAGGATGTCCTGGAAGGTGGTTTCAAAATCACCCGTGTACCACGGATCCGTCATGTCAAAGTTACTTAAAAATCATGGAACAACGATGAGTGTTCTCCCTGATATGTGTGATTTCCTGCTGGCGGCATTTGTCGGAACAGGATATTTGTCGTACATTTGTCCGGGCTATGGTGAGCCGCGCGGTGTGGCTTGAAAAGGGAATCAGGTGAAATGCCTGGACTGTGCCCGCAGCTGTAAGTTCCACAAACGTGTCACTTTCTTTGCCATTGTCCGTTCGGATGAGAAGGCGTGACTCGGGAACAAGTCAGAAGACCTGCCATAGTTAAGTCGAACAGGTGAAGCCCGGGGGCAGGTTTCCGTAGAGACGTACATATAATGTTTCTCTCTTTATCTTTAATTGTGGCGGGCCTGCTGACGGCAGAGTCGTCCGACACCTTGCAGACTGCAGTCGTGGTCGCAGACAAGGGAATGATAGTGTCACAGTCGGATACTATCCTCATTTCAAACCAGACTGACATCACCGAGGCATTGAGCCGGATTCCGGCCTTCACAGTCGGTGATATGGGAGGCCCGGCAGGGCTGAAAACGGTTAACCTGCGCGGCCTGGGCAGTGCACATACGACAATCTATGTCGACGGAGTCCGTGCGGGCAACGTCCAGAGCGGACAGACGGATCTGGGAATGCTGGACGTGTCCAGCTGCTCCGTCATAGTGGTGGATTACGCTCAGAACAGTCTTTCATTCAATACATCTAATCCGGAATTCGGTTCCGGAAAATTTGCCGGAAGAGTAAAGTTCCGCGGAGGCTCGTTCGGAACGTATGAGCCTGCGGCGAGGCTGGATTTCAAATTGTCCGACAAGGTATCCCTTTCTGCAACATCTTCAGGAACTTTGAGCAAGGGCGATTTCAAATACGGGGACAATCTCCGGCGGGAAAACAACGATATCAGCCAGATACGTGCAGGAGTGGACGTATGGGGAGTTATGGATCACGGCTCGTGGCACACGAAAGCCTATTTCAACGGCTCGGGAAGGGGAACTCCCGGTTCTGTCGACTGGCCTTCGACAGACAGGCAGAAAGACCGCAACGTCTTTGTCCAGGGCGTGCTGCAAAACAGGTTTTCACGCCTGTACGCTCTGAACGTAAGCGCCAAGGCCGGATACGATGACTTGAGCTATTTCAGCGAATTTGGCGACAGCCGGTACCGGGCAACCGACTTCCAGCTGAACACCTCACATCTTTTCAGTGTCACATCCTGGTTGGAAGTTTCGGCAGCGGCCGACCTGCAGCGTGATATTCTCCGGGCGACCGACTATGAAGCGGCGAGGACCGGTGTGCTCTCCACAGTCACGGCAGCATTCCGATTGCCGCGTTTCAATGCAAAAGTTTCTCTCGAATATTCTGGTACGTTCGACAACGGCTCAAAAGGGCTCAATACCCTGTCGCCTTCAGCGGACATACGCTATGAAATAATCGACGGGCTTGACTTGACCGCATTTGCCAGACGCGCATACAGAGTCCCGACATTCAATGAGTTGTATTACCCGGGATTCGGCAATCCTGATCTCAGGTGTGAGGATGCACTGCTCACGTCGGTCGGTCCTCAATGGAGAAAGAGTATCGCCGCCTGGAGCGTGAACGCAAGTGCGGATTTCAACTTCAATTCCATCAGAGACAAGATCGTGTCGGCTCCGTCGGTGGAGGATCCGAGCCTTTGGTTCCCGTATAACATAGGAAAGGCTGTGATGTATGGTGCGGACCTCCGGACAGGTGCTGCTTTCAATAGAGGTGATTGGGCCGCATCCTTGTCAGCTTCATATTTCTGGCAGAACGCCAAGGATAAGACTCCGGACAGCGCATCCTGCGACGAACAGATTCCATTTGTGGCCAGACATTCCGTGACCGTTGCCCTGGATGGTTCGTTCAGGGGATTTAGCCTTGATTTTCTATGGAACCTCAGGTGCGGACGCCGGGATGGCTATAGCGAAATGCCGGACTACAATACCCTTGACATCACTGTCGGGAAAGACTTTCCGTTCAGGGCCGGGCGTTCCCTCGCTCTGAGACTCATCGCCCGTAACATTACCGATACACGGTATGAGTTGTCTGCGGGGTATCCGATGCCCGGACGTGCCTTTTATGGAAGTATAGAATACAAATTCTGATTATGCTCAACATTCTATTCGTAATTCTTTGCGGCATCGCTCTCCCGATCGGGGGAGTGCAGATGCAGTATCTGTGGAGGAACCAGCTAGGGGATATCTATTCCCTGGGCCTTGGCAGCGCCGCCTGCCTCGGAGCGGCAACGGCAACAATGACCGGTTGGTGCTCGCTGACAGTAGGAGCCTTCATATGTCAGGCCGTATGCGCGCTGGTCGTTTCTTTGGTTGCAATTAGACTGAACACCTCCCGCCTTATTACTTTCGGCATCCTGTTCGGAACCTTCATAGGCTCTATAGGTACGATAGTAGTCACCAATGCGCCTACCGGAGACCTTCTTAAGCAATATTACCTCTGGGGCGCCGCGAACTTCAAATTGCAGGGCGTCACCAATCTCGACATCGTAATCAGCCTGTGCCTGTTCGCTTCCGGTCTCGCTACCGCAATCATTTGCTCCAAAAAGCTGACTAGCCATTTCAAAGGGGAAATTGAACTGTCCAATCTTGCAAAGGCAGGAATACTGTTTATGATAAGCGTCCTGGTTACCAGTGTGGTCAGCATCTGCGGGACCATCGGCTTCGTGAGCCTGGGAGTGCCGAACCTTGTGCGCGCTATGGTGAAGCCCGGGGATATACGCAAGCAATACGCCTTGTCTGCGCTGCTTGGTACGGCGTTGCTGCTGATAACCTACACGGTAGTGGAATACTGCAATTTCGGGATATACCTTCCGGTCAGTGCAACGATGGCGCTTATCGCCCTGCCGTTGACTTTTGTCCTCTTCTCCAAGTAAAATACCTATTTCTAGCGATTGCGGGGCAAGGTTGCAATAAGTAATTTTGCTCCGCAATTATGAATATCGGCAATCTCAAGGCAGGCGAAACTGCGAAAGTGCTTTCTGTGGGCGGCAACGGCAGCCTGCGGAGGTATTTTCTGGATATGGGCATAACTCCCGGGGTGGATGTCACCCTTGTTGGGAGGGCGCCGATGGGAGATCCGCTTGAGTTGAACGTCAGGGGTTATTCCCTTTCTCTCAGACTTTCCGAGGCATCGGACATAGAGGTGGAGATTTCCGGCGGAAACAGTCTCCCTGCCGATGCGTATGATAAGGAATTCGGATATAATCTGTCCCTTCACGATCAGGATTCGCATCCGGGTTATGGAGAGGAAGGAAAGTACCATTCCAAGTCGGATGAAAATCCGCTGCCCAGAGGAACGGTCCTTACTTTTGCTCTTGCCGGTCAGCAGAACAGCGGGAAAACCACTCTGTTCAACAGGCTTACCGGTGCCAACAGGCACGTGGGGAACTTTCCCGGGATTACGATGGACCGGGAGGACGGAGCGATAATCGGGTATCCCGATACACTCCTGACCGACCTTCCGGGTTTCTATTCGATGTCGACGCGCACCTCAGAAGAAGAGGAGGCCAGACGGTTCCTCTTGGAAAAGAGACCTTCCGCCATAATCAATATCGTGGATGCCGGAAACCTGGAAAGAAATCTCTACCTGACTGTCCAGCTTATGGAATTGGGAATTCCTATGGTGCTAGCCCTCAATATGATGGACGAAGTGAAAGGGAATGGCGGCTCGATAGATGTCAACGGTCTTGAATTGGCATTGGGACTACCGGTGGTTCCTATTGCCGCCTCCAAGGGAGAGGGACTTCGCGAACTGGTGGAGCACGCAGTCCATATTGCGAAATATCAGGAAAGCCCGGGTAGAATGGATTTCTGCTCTCCGGATGAGTTCGGCGGTGCGGTTCACAGATGCCTGCACAGTATAATGCATCTGGTGGAGGATCACGCCTCAAGGATAGGGCTTCCTTCCAGATTCGTGGCCGGGAGACTGGTGGAGGGGGATGATGGGTTGCTTGAATCGCTCGGCCTCAGCAGCAATGAGAAAGAGATGATCGGACATATCATTCTGCAGATGGAGGAAGAGAGGGGACTGGACAGGAATGCAGCTATGGCTGATATGCGTTATTCCTTCATAAGCAGGCTCTGCAGGCATACCGTTGTCAAGCCATGCGAATCGATAGAGCGGCGCAGAAGCCGCAGGATAGACAGAATCCTGACAGGGAAGTACACTGCCGTTCCTGCTTTTCTTCTGGTCATTTCTCTTGTTTTCTGGCTGACTTTTGACGTTATCGGCGGAAGATTGCAGTTGCTTATCTCAAGCGGACTGTCACGCCTCTCATCCACTGTTACCACAGCATTCACTGCCCGGGGTGTAAATGATGCAGTCAGTGCGCTCGTTACGGACGCCGTGATAGGGGGTGTGGGTACAGTTCTGAGTTTCCTGCCCATTATTGTCGTCCTGTTCTTCTTTCTGTCGATACTGGAAGACAGCGGGTATATGGCCAGGATTGCCTTTGTCTCTGACAAGCTTCTCAGGAAAATAGGCCTTTCCGGACGAAGCATTGTCCCGATGCTGATAGGATTCGGTTGCTCGGTTCCGGGCATTATGGCGACCAGGACCCTTCCTTCGTCCAGGGACAGAAAACTTACCGTGCTGATGATTCCTTATATGAGCTGTTCTGCCAAAATAGCCATATACAGTTTTCTGGCTGCGGCATTTTTTCCGGGGAAAGCCGGTCTGGTGATGATATGCCTTTACCTTCTCGGCATTGCGGTCGGAATAACGGGAGCATTGATAATCAAGGTGACGGGAAAGCACAACGAGGCTGCTCCCTTTATGATGGAACTGCCGAATTACAGGCTGCCTGCAGTCAGAAATGTGGGGCATCTCATCCGGGACAAGGTGAGGGATTTCCTGCAGAGGGCTTTCACTGTGATCTTCGTGGCCTCAATCATTATCTGGCTCCTTCAGTCTTTTGATTTCAAACTGACATTCGTGAATAACGGGGAGGACAGTATCCTGGCCTGGATCGCAGGAAAGATAGCGCCGGTATTCGCACCGATAGGCATAGGGGACTGGAGGCTTGTCACTGCTCTGATTTCCGGATTTATCACGAAGGAGAGTGTTGTGTCCACTATGGAAGTCCTGGGAGCCACAGGACTGCTTACCAGTCTTACGGCTGTCCCGATGCTGGTATTCTGCCTTCTTTATACTCCTTGCGTGGCGGCTATCGCTGCCGTCAGGAACGAACTCGGGCGGAAATGGGCTGCGGGAATGATATTGATACAGTGCACGGTGGCCTGGATATTCGCATTCGCTGCATACCTGGTAGCCGGTTTGATATTATAGGATGAATATACTCAGCATTATTATTCTGCTTGTAGTTGCAGTATGCTTCTGCCTGGCGGCAGCGGTTGCCATAAGGAAAAGAAGGCCGTCGGGACGCTGCGCGGGATGCAGCATAAGCGGCTTATGCGACAAGAAAACTTGCCGGGGGCCTCGCCCCGGCACGGCTTAACTATGAAGGGAAAACCTCAAGTGTCCTTCACAATTTTCAAAATACTCATCAGTCTTCGTAGTCAAGACAGTATCTTCCTGCTGTATAAGGACGCACGCGTCCGTTCGCCACGGCTACATGGTCCGGATGAGTCGAGTATCCCTTCAGGGATTCCGGACTGTCGAAGGTTGAATCCAGCATCAGATCCACATTGCTGGAAGGCAGGCCTCCTGTGTTGACCTTGATGCTCAAAAGTCCCGGAATCTTCCCGGCGAGGCCTTCAAGACCCTCTTTGATATTCTTTTTGATTTCAGCTTTCCGGCTGTCTGAAAGCTCGTCTTTGAGCTTCCATAGGATGATATGGTGTGTCATAATTATTATTCCCCTTGGGCGGAATCGAACTTTCGGTATTGCGGGATGATATCCGCGTTCAGATATGAGAGTGCCTCAGGATTTAGTTGAACTTGTCTCATATTTTATGATTATGTTTTCACTTGCGAATATACGATTTTTGCGGACAGACTTCAAACAACAACTAAACAGTCAGCTAATACCGGGTAAAAATAAAAAAACTACGCATACATTACAAAACGTATGCGTAGTTTTATGCGTAAATGGTGTAAATCATTGATTTTCAACCATTCTTGCGGAGAGGGAGGGATTCGAACCCCCGGAACCTCGCAGTTCAACAGTTTTCAAGACTGCCGTAATCGACCACTCTACCACCTCTCCTTTCCAAAAGGGACTGCAAATTTATATATTTTATCCGATAGTGCAAAATTCTTTTCCTATATTTGAAGAAAATAGGCAGATATGGATAACAACAAGTACAAATGGAAGTATTGTTCACTCGGAGGCGAAGTCAGAGTGGATATTTCTACAGGCGAGGATATCGCCCATCTCGGTGAATTGGACCAGAAACTCTGGACAGTCCTCAGTTGCCCGGTGAACGGGCTGGATATAGATCCGAAAACGCTGGCTCTTATCGATGCCGACGGTGACGGCAAGATCAAAGTGGGAGAGGTGGTGGCCGCATCCCGGTGGCTTTGCTCTTATATCAAGAACAGGGATCTCATCCTCAAGGGTGAGAGTACGCTGCTCCTCGACAATATCAACACTGAGACCGAAGAGGGAAAAAAGCTCTATGAATCCGCTCTCCAGATTCTCAGAAACCTCAAACTGGACAAGCAGGAAATCTCGATAGACGATACGTCGAACGGAGTCGGCATATTTGAAGGCACGGCACTTAACGGAGACGGGGTCGTAACCGCAATCTCCACGGAGGACGAGGCGCTCAAGGCTGTTATCGCTGCCTGCATAGATACGATAGGTGCTGTGAAGGACCGCGGCGGACTTGACGGAGTCAATGTTGAGAATGTGGAAAAATTCTATGCCGAGTGCGCTGATTTTTCTGCGTGGAAAAGGGATGCCGAGGAGCGCAGCGCAGAGGTCTTCCCGTACGCAGAGAACACCTCCGCCGCGTTTGATGCCTGCAATTTCATCAAGGACAAAGTGGCGGACTACTTCATGCGCTGCAAGCTCATAGGTTTCGATGACAGCGTGGCGGATGCCGTGGATGTGTCCGCAGAGAAGATAGGTGCCATAAGAGAAGAGAATCTCGATCTCAACAGAGAAGCCATTTCCCTCTGCCCTCTCGCGAGGCCCCGAAAGGAAAAATTTCTTCCGTTCGATGAGATAAACCCTGCTTGGGAATCCCGGTTCTCCGCTGTGAAGTCTCTCGTGTTTGACGTTGATTTCAAAGGCGCCAAGGGAATAGATGAAGAGCAGTGGAAAGCTGTTCTTGCCAAGTTCGAACCCTTCCGGATATGGAAGGAAGGAAAGAAAGGGGCCGCAGTCGAAGGTCTCGGCTTCGAGACGGTGGACAGGTTCCTTGCTGAAGACAGGAAATCTGACCTGCTCGATCTCATCGCAGAGGATGAAAAACTGAGACCGGAGTCAGAGTCAATCGACAGCGTCGACAAGCTGATGCATCTTTACAGAGACTTTGCAAAATTTTTGAGAAACTATATCACTCTCGTTGACTTCTACGACAGAGAGCGTTCAGGTCGGGCCGCATTCGAAGCCGGACGTCTCTTTATCGACCAGAGGTGCTGCGAGCTGTGTATGAAGGTTGAAGATATGGGAGCGCATGCGGATATGGCCGCCCTGAGCGGAATGTTTCTGATTTATTGCGCTTGCTCATCCAAGATCAAGGCTGAGACGATGAATATAGCCGCCGTCCTGACAGCCGGTGCCATCAAGGATATTCGCCCGGGTAAAAATGCCATATTCTATGACCGTG
This sequence comes from Candidatus Cryptobacteroides sp., assembly GCA_045615565.1. Lineage (GTDB taxonomy): Bacteria > Bacteroidota > Bacteroidia > Bacteroidales > UBA932 > Cryptobacteroides. The sequence continues at coordinate 8,211 of JAZLFC010000019.1, forward strand.
ACGGTTATGCCTGGGATGCGAAGGTTACCAAGATAGTGGACAATCCTATAAGTGTGAGACAGGCATTCTGGAGCCCGTATCGCAAGCTTGCCAACTTCATCAACGAGAAAATAGACAAATCGGCGGCGGAGAAAGACTCTGCGGCTGTCTCCAGCCTGATCGGCAAGGCGGATAGCGCAGGCATCAAGGCTGCAGCCGAGGGAGGAAAGAAGCCGGCGTTCGATATCGCCAAGTTCGCAGGTATCTTTGCCGCTATCGGCATGGCCTTCGGCTACATAGGCTCCGTTCTCGAGAATCTCATTTCCGGCGTGGCTTCCACTCCGGTATGGAAGACCCTGCTGCTGATTGTAATTCTTATGCTTGTCATTTCCGGACCTGCATGCTTCATTGCGTGGAGAAAACTCCGCAGGCGCAATCTCGGACCTGTGCTCAATGCCAACGGATGGGCAATCAACTCCACGGTTATAGTGAATGCCATCTTCGGATCCACCCTCACCAGGATGGTCAAGTACCCAAAGATACGTATGAAGGATCCTTTCAAGATCGTCACCCCTTGGTGGAAGAAACTGCTCAGAATACTGATTGCGCTTGTCATCGTGGGCGGAATACTGTTCCTGACTGACAACCTCGGCTGGGCCGGTCTCCCAAGACACAAGGCGGAAGCCGTAGAGCCTGAGGTGGAACTTGTGGAAGAGCCTGTGGCGCAGACAGTAAAGTAAATTTTGAGCATTTATTGCTGATTCTCAGAAATTTTCTATAACTTTGCGTGCTTTTCGGCCGTGGTGGCCGGAGTTATTGATAACAAACTAAATTTTTTGCACGATGGCTGAATATTTAATGCCTGAGAAGAAGCAAGAGATTTTCGCGAAGTACGGGAAGTCTAATAAGGACACCGGCTCACCAGAGAGTCAAGTTGCTTTATTTTCCTACCGTATCGCTCACCTTACCGAGCACGTGAAGAAGAACAAGAAGGATGTTGTAACACGCCGTTCCCTTCTTCGCCTTGTAGGTAAGAGACGTCAGATTCTGGATTATCTCCAGGAGATTGACATCGAGAGATACAGAAATATCGTCAAGGAGCTCGGTCTCCGTCGATAAGCGATAGGAAAGACAAGGGGTGGTGCCCGGGCGGTACCATCCCTTTTTTGATGAAAAAGACGTAAAGGAAAACAATAAGATGAACATTATCAACAAAAAGATCACACTTGCGGATGGCCGCGTGATCGAGATCGAGACCGGAAAACTCGCCAAGCAGGCGGCCGGTTCAGCAGTAGTAAAAATGGGTGGCACCATGCTTCTCGCCACCGTAACAGCAGCGACAGACGTTAAGGAAGGGACTGACTTCATGCCTCTTACTGTCGATTACAAAGAGAAATATTATTCAGCAGGACGCTTCCCGGGAGGATTCACCAAGAGGGAAGGAAAGTCATCAGACTATGAGATTCTCATCTCACGTCTCATCGACCGTCCTATCAGACCTCTCTGGCCGGATGATTTCCACCTCGAGGTCTTCGTAAACGTAACATTGATTTCAGCCGAGAAGGATATCCAGCCTGATGCTCTGGCGGGACTCGCAGCCTCTTGCGCACTTGCAACTTCAGATCTTCCGTTCCTGGGCCCTGTCTCTGAGGTCAGGGTATGCCGCATTGACGGACAGTTTGTAATCAATCCTACATTCTCCGATATGCAGAGAGCCGACCTTGAACTTATGGTTGCTGCGACGGAGGAGAATATCATGATGGTTGAAGGCGAGATGAAGGAAGTCAGCGAGCATGACATGCTCGAGTCCATCAAGTTCGCCCACGAGGAAATCAAGAAGCACTGCCGCGTTCAGAAGGAACTTATGCACGAACTCGGAACAGACGTTAACAAGAGGGAATATCCTCACGACGTTGAGGACGCGGATCTCAAGAAAGCCGTTCACGATTTCTGTTATGACAAGTGCTATGCCCTTGCTAAATCGGCAAAGCCGAAGCATGAGCGCGAGGACGGTTTCAAGGCCATCAAGGAAGAGTTCCTTGCAACTATTCCTGAGCCGGGGGATTCTCTTTTTGAGAGAGAGGCATACAATGAGAAGGTTACTCTCGCTTCCCGCTACTATGGGGCAGTCGAGAAGGAGGCTATGCGCAATATGATACTTGATGAAGGATGCCGTCTTGACGGACGCGTATGCAATCAGGTCCGCCCGATCTGGTGCGAAGTCGGATATCTTCCTTGCGCACACGGTTCAGCTATCTTCACCCGCGGTGAAACACAGTCTCTCGCTTCAGTGACTCTTGGTACCAAGATGGATATGAAGGAGATGGATGAGGTGCTCATCCAGGACGACCAGCAGGTGGTCCTTCATTATAATTTCCCTCCGTTCGCCACGGGAGAGGCAAAGAGCCAGAGAGGTGTCGGCCGTCGTGAAATCGGCCACGGAAACCTTGCTCTGCGTGCACTCAAGCCTGTTATCCCTGTAGCTCCGGAGAACCCATATGCAGTCCGCATCGTTTCAGATATTCTCGAGTCAAACGGCTCTTCATCGATGGCTTCAGTGTGCGGAGGATGCCTTGCGCTTATGGATGCCGGCGTGAAGATAAGCAAGCCTGTCGCAGGAGTTGCGATGGGACTTATCACTGACGCGGAGCGCCCGAATGACCGCTACGCGATACTTACCGATATTCTCGGAGATGAGGATCACCTCGGAGATATGGACTTCAAGGTAACGGGAACAGCTGACGGTATCACTGCCACTCAGATGGATATCAAGGTTGACGGACTCTCTTACGACGTTCTTGAAAAAGCTCTCGAACAAGCACGTCAGGGACGTATGCATATTATGGGTGAGATGATGAAGACCATCTCTGAGCCTCGTGAGGATTACAAACCGTTCGTTCCTCGTATCGAGCAGATCAGAGTGGCTTCCGATTTCATCGGAGCTATCATCGGAAAGGGAGGCGAGACTATCCAGAAGATCCAGAAGGAGACCGGGACGGTCATTACTATCACCGAAGAACCGCTTCCTGGCGGAGGCACCGAAGGTGTTGTCGATATCGCTTCAAGTGACAAGGAGGCAATGCAGAAGGCCAAGGATTGGATCAATGGCATCTGCGCTGTCCCTGAGGTCGGCACAACATATCACGGCAAGGTTGTAAGCATCCTTGAATTCGGCGCTTTCATTGAGATTCTTCCAGGGAAGGAAGGACTTCTCCACATTAGCGAGATCGCGTGGAACAAGACTGAAAAGGTTGAGGATGTCCTGAAGGTCGGTGACGAAGTTGACGTCAAGCTCCTTGAGATAGATTCCAAGACCGGCAAGATGCGTCTCTCGATGCGCGCTCTCGCCGAGAAACCTGAAGGATATGTGGAGCCGGAACGCAGACAGCGTCCTGAGCGCGGTGACCGAGGCCCTCGCAGAGATGACCGTCGCGGTCCTCGCCGTGACTCCGATCGTGGCCCTCGCAGGGATGACCGTCGTGGAAACGACCGTCCGCGCCGCAGTTTCGGGCGCAATGAGGAGGCTCCTGCTCCGCAGGCCGACGACTTCAAGGAGCCTGTGGATGAAGTATTCTAGAAGATAGAAATATATAATGCGAAAACAGGGTGGCCGGAAAAGCCATCCTGTTTTTTGTCGAGAAGAGGCGACTCGAACGCCCGACCCCCACGTCCCGAACGTGGTGCGCTAGCCAACTGCGCTACTTCTCGAGAAAACTAAGGCCGCGAATCTCGCGGCCCTGTTATGATCTTAGGCGAGTTTATTGATATAAACCTGAATGCCGCTCTTGAGATTTGATGCCTTGTTCTTGTGGATGAGACCAATCTTTGCGAGTTTGTCAATCATTGCAAAAACCTTAGGTGCATTTGCCTCTGCGGCTTTCTTGTCTGTGGTGTTACGTATATCGCGGATAGCGTTACGTGTAGTCTTTGCATAATACTTGTTATGCAATCTGTGCCTTTCGCTCTGGCGATTGGCCTTCTCTGCTGAAGCTGTATTTGCCATTATTTATTTTTTTAATATTTTGGTAGTGGGTAGGAGAATCGAACTCCTATTGCAAGAATGAAAATCTTGAGTACTAGCCGTTATACGAACCCACCAAGCTACCCGAAATGCGTAATCCGCGAATTTGGGACTGCAAAGATAAAAATATTTTTTAACAAGTCAAAGTTTTTTTTGAACCGTCACAGATTATCATTCCATTCCCAGGAATAAAGGATGGATTCAACCTGCCTGAGATAGTGTCTCTTGTCCAGTCCGGCCGCATAGACGAACGCCTCGGCGACTATTATGTCGTTGCCGTCCCGGCTGTAGAAGGAGTGGGAGACGAAAGGGCCTCCCATAAAGTCATTCTCAACCTCCCACAGACCGCGTGTCTGGGCAAAATCCCTTCCGTTGTATTTGACATACTCGACAGAAGGTGTGTAGAATGTTCCGGTGGTCATATAAGTATTGTCAAACATTCCCGGGACATTGTTCTTGAGGATTTCATTCCGGTGAGCGATGATGTTGTCGACGGAGAAATCATTCTGACCCGTTGCCGGATACCTGTATATCAGGACACTCTGGTTGGTGTGCTGCTTGATGTCAGCCACCCAGATGAAATCCGAGGTCTTCTTCCTGAGCTGGTAGCCTGAAGGGAAATGAGGCGAGCCGCCGAATACTTCGGCCACCTGAGGTGCTATCGACCGCTCTTCATAGAGGATGGAATTACGGATGATCCTGTCCCTCTCCGCCTGTTCGATGGTGTTGATAATCTGCTTTCCCTTTTCGCGGAGCAGCTGGACGGCGCTGTCGCTGTCTGCTGCGCTGATTTGAATGACGCACTGAGGGCTTGACCAGACATCCTTGTAATATTTGACCCCGAACGATGCGGCCTGAGGGTCGATATCAATCTTCACTATATTCCGATGTACCTTGAAAAGGTCTGTAAAGCCGGTAGGGATAACATTCACCAGCGTATATAGAGGCTCTCTCTGAGGAAGGAACGGAAAATCGGCTGCGAGAAGTCCGCGTACCTCGTCTCCGAGAGCGCCTTCCCAATACGATTTCTCCACCACGACGATAACCTCTCCGGCTTTGCCGCTGACATTAGGGAGCAGAGCCTTGGTCCCTTTGCAGGATACGGCGGCCAGCAAAATGGCCGTAATTGCGAGTATTCTTTTCATATATATCAGTGTATTAATCTTCCTATGTCATTTCCGAATGCCAGCAGCATCAGCAGTATTATCAGGAGAAATCCCAGATACTGTGCAGCCACAAGGAATCTTTCGCTCGGCTTGCGTCCTGTCACCATTTCATATAGAACGAAGAGAATGTGACCTCCATCCAATCCCGGAATAGGCAAAAGGTTCATTACTCCCAGCATGATTGACAGCAGTGCCAGGATGTTGAGGAACTGGTACCAGTCCCAGCTGCTTGGGAATACCTGGCCGATGGCTATAAAACTTCCCACGGATTTGTATGCTCCCGTGGAAGGCTTTGCCAGCAGCCTGAGGTCATCCAGATAGCCGCCTATGGTTTCTACAGTCAGCTTCCATCCGGCAGGAACGGCTGAAAAAAGGCTGTATCTCTCTATGCAGATGTTCGGGTTGCGTATGGCAACACCTATCGTCGCTGACGTATCCACGGCGACTTTGATATCCAGAGTCCGCCCGTCTTCCCTGACAACGGAAAGTTCCGTGCTGTCCCCGGCGAATTCCTGCAGTATCGGCTTTGCCTGGTGGAGATACTGCACTTCCCGACCCCCGATGGCACATATGCGGTCTCCTTTGAGGAGTCCGGCTTCTGCGGCGGAAGGCGAGGCTACGGAGTCGATGACGAATGGAAGCGCCAGGTCAAACATTAGAGGGGAGTTGAGCACTTCTCCTATCATCGCATGGTCGATATATATGTCCAGAGTGTCTGAGCCCCTGAGAACAACAGCCTTGCGGACGTTTCTTCTGGCAAGGTCCGCCTGGAGCATACCGAAATTCTCCGGGCGGTAATCGTCAAAGCTGATGATATGGTCGCCGTCCCTGAATCCCATATCATACGCCAGTTCATTGACTATTATATGAGAATCTTCGTTGCTGATATATGCCCTGCCCCAGATTCCCATTATTGCGCAGTAGACCAGAATGGCGAAAATGAAATTGTACAGGACACCGCCGGCCATCACCAAAAGTCTCTGCCAGGCCGGATGAGTGCGGAACTCCCACGCCCGGGGCTCCTGTTTGAGTGATTCCAGGTCCATGGATTCGTCCACCATTCCTGCGATCTTGCAATATCCGCCGAGCGGAAGCCATCCGATACCGTACTCCGTTTCTCCTATCTTGAAGCGGCACAGCCTCTTGTCTGCGATGTCAAAGAAAAGGTAGAACTTTTCCACCCTGATGTGGAAGAGCTTGGCAAAAGTGAAGTGCCCCAGCTCATGCAGAATTATCAGGATGGAAAGCGCAAGGATTACCTGCAGTGTTTTAATCAAGACAATCATCAGCAATGGAGGCTATTTCTCTATGGGTTTCATAAATGTCCTCAAGGCTCGGATTTGCGACGAAATCAAGGCTCTTCAGGCACTTCTCGTTAATGAGGGCGATATCGAAATACCCGATTTCGTTCCTGAGGAATTTTGCAACGGCGATTTCATTGGCGGCGTTGAGGGCGCACGGGGCGTTGCCGCCTCGCTCTATGGCCTCGTATGCCAGCCTCAGGCACGGGAACTTGTCAAGATCAGGCTCGCTGAATGTAATTGATCCCAGTTCGGCGAAATTGAGCTTCCTGTTGCCGACCGTCACCCTCGACGGGAAACTCAGGGCAAATCCTATAGGCTCCCTCATATCCGGGCATCCGAGCTGGGCTATCACGGCGCCGTCAGCAAACTCCACCATGGAGTGGATGACGGATTCCGGCTGAATTACGACATTGATGCGGGCGGGCTCGATATCGAAAAGCCACTTCGCCTCGATTACCTCAAAGCCCTTGTTCATCATTGTGGCCGAATCTATCGTAACCTTGGCTCCCATGTTCCAGTTCGGATGCTTCAGCGCCTGCGCGGCTGTGGCTGCAGCCATACGTTCTTTGCTCCAGGTGCGGAAAGGCCCTCCGGAAGCGGTCAGATGGATCTTTTCTATCTCATTGCCCTGGGCGGCGAGCAGACACTGGAAGATGGCTGAATGTTCGGAGTCCACGGGAAGTATCAGAGCATTGTGTTCCCGCATGGTCCCGGTTACGATGCTGCCTGCGGCGACGAGGGTCTCCTTGTTGGCCAAAGCCACGATCTTTCCTGCCTCAAGGGCCGATATCGTAGGCTTCAGGCCGCTGAATCCCACCATCGCTCCCACAACGATATCCACGTTGTCCGCCTGAACCAGCCGGCAAAGGCTCTGTTCTCCTTCCCAGACTTTACTACCGGTGTCTGCAAGAGCTTTCTGCAGTTCCGGATACTTTTCCTCATTGCAGATTACAACATTGTCCGCGTCGAATTCTCTCGCCTGTTCAGCCAGCAGGGAAACGCTGTTCCTCGCACTGATGAGCACTACCTCGAACAGGTCCGGGTGCCGGCGTATGACATCAAGTGTCTGAGTGCCGATCGAACCTGTCGAACCGAGTATCGCTATTCTTCTTCTTGCCATTCTGCCTGCAGTTTAGAAACTGATATAATCCGTAGGGTTGACAGCTTTTCCGTCATGCCACAATTCGAAATGCAGATGTTCTCCGGTTGTAAGGGAACCCGTATTCCCCACAAGTGAAATCGGAGTTCCGGCAGACACTTTGTCCCCGACGTCCTTCAAGAGCTTCATATTGTGACGGTATGAAGAAATCAGGTCACCAGGATGCTGTATCTGGATAGTGTATCCGGATTCTTCGCTCCACCCGGAGAAGACGACAGTGCCGTCAAGTACTGCCTTTACGACAGAATTCTCCGGCGCGGCTATGTCCACGGCGGGATGGTTGACCATATCAAACCCCTGGGTGATAACTCCGATCAATGGAGTGAAGAAATGCCTTCCTTCGATAGGCAGTTCCCTCTGGCTGCCGTTCAGCGTGAATTCCTCTTCCTCGCGCACGGTCTCCCTAAGTATGGAATCCTGTTTCCCCAATTCCTCGATAGACTTGTTCTTCAGATATTTGGCCCTTCCTTCCGTCACCAGACTGTCAAGGCTGACAATCTCTTCACCTGCGACAACCCTTGAAAGATTCTCGGAATAAAGCTCCCATCTTGTGATAAGGCTCTCCAACGAATCGATCTTGATGGCGTTCGTGATGGCATCCTTTCTTGAATGCGAATCCGGATATCCGGGAATTGTGACCCTCAAAGGCGTGAAGGCTATAATGCAATATGTCACGGCAATGATGACGACACCGACAGTGATTGCGGCGACCAGCGCTACAGTCTTGGTAAACCTGAAAGAACTGATATGCTTGTGCGACTCACCGTCAGAAAGGGTGACCATATAAATTTTGCCCCGGTTCCCGGAATTTTGTCTTCCCATACTTTTGAATTAAATTTGCAGGATTATGAACAGGACTGTAGGTATTGATTACGGAAGAGCCAGAGTCGGTGTCGCTGTCAGCGACCCTCTGGGAATCTTTGCGTCTCCATTGGAAACAGTCCCTGCTGCAAAGATAATAGAATATCTCCAAAATTATGCCGGACGGGAGACTATCGTCCGTTTTGTTGTCGGATACCCTATGAATCTCAACGGCGCCCCTTCCGAGGCAGCTGCAGATGTGGACGGCTTTTTGAAACGGTTGGCATCTGCCTTTCCCCAAGTTCCCGTGACTCTGGAAGATGAAAGATTCACATCGGTGCTGGCGCACCGGGCGATGATAGACGGTGGCATGAAAAAGAGCGACAGGAGGAATAAGAATTCCGTCGACAGAATAAGTGCGGCGATAATATTACAGAGTTTTTTGGACAGAAAATGATTAAACCTATTTATTTGTACGGATCGGAAGTGCTCCGCCGCAAGGCCGAGCCGGCAGATCTATCGAAGAAGGAAGAGATTCAAGCTCTTATTGCTGATCTCAAGGATACGCTCGTCAAATCCGAGGGCTGTGGCCTGGCGGCTCCGCAGATCGGCGTAAGCCTAAGGGTCCTGATTGTTGACGGAAACGATATGACGGACGTATATCCGTACCTTGCAGGCTTCAGCAGGGTGATGATCAATCCGGTGGTGGTCGAGGAAGACAGCCGGAACTGTGAATTCCAGGAAGGATGCCTGAGCATTCCGGGAATATATGCGGACATTGTCCGCCCGACATCAGTGAAGGTCGAGTACTACGACGAAAACCTCGAGAAGAAAGTTGAGACTTTCGACAAGTTCGCCTGTAGGATGATCCAGCACGAATTGAGCCATCTGGACGGGACGCTTTTTACCGACCTCGCAGCTCCGATCCGCCGGAAAATGCTGGCCAGGAAGCTCCTGAACATATCGAAGGGAAAAGTGTCCACTCATTACGCAAGCAAGATCAAGTAAGATGGAGGCTTTTCACGCATATGATATCAGGGGGATATACAATGTCGATTTCGACAGAACCCTCGCATACAAGGTGGGGTATTTCATACCCGAACTGCTGAAAGCTGACAAGGTGCTTGTGGGGAGGGACTGCAGGGTGTCCTCAGATGAAATCCACGAATATCTTGTCAAAGGGATACTGGATGCGGGCGCCGATGTCTATGACCTTGGCTTGAGCAGCACTCCTCTGGTATATTTCGGAACCGCCAATTACGGATTCAAAGCTTCCGTACAGATTACGGCATCCCACAATCCCGCAGAATACAACGGGATGAAAGTCTCACGTGAAAATGCCCTTCCTGTAGGTTTGGACGGTGGACTGGGGCAGATCAAGGCCTGGGTGGAAGAGGGAAGGCCCACACCGGTATCAAAGGAGCGTGGCAAAGTGTACGGGATGGACGTGAAGGAGGACTACCTTGCTTTTATGAGGAAATTCCTCGCGGATTTCTCCGGGCTGAAGATAGCCTTTGACTTGTCTAACGGTATGGCCAACCTTTTTGCCAGGGAAATCTTCGGAGAAGGCCCGGCATATATTTTTGATACCATTGACGGCCGTTTTCCGAATCACGAGCCGAATCCTCTGATACCGAAGAATGTCGAACCTTTGAAAGAGCTTGTCAGAAAAACGGGCGCCGACGTCGGCGTGATCTATGACGGTGATGCGGACAGGGTGATGTTTGTGGACGAGCAGTCCCGTTTCGTCGCCCCGGATCTGGTCATTGCATTGATGAGCAGGTATTTCTGCGGTGAAAGAGGAGAGAAGAACCCTCGCGTGCTGCAGGAAATACGCAGCTCAAAGGCAGTCGGTGAATATCTGGACAGATGCGGCGCCGAACTTCATACCTGGAGGGTGGGCCGCGCGTATGCCGCCCCGAAACTTCGTGAAATCGACGGGCTCTGGGGAGGGGAACTTGCGGGACATTACTATTTCAAAGACTTTTTCTATTCTGACAGCGGCATACTTGCGTCTATTATTGTGCTGCGTATAGTGGCGGCGTTGAAAAAAGAAGGAGGGACCCTCGGTAAGGCTATGGACGAAATCGCTTCCTACCGCAATTCGGGAGAGATCAACTTTATGGTGGAGGACAAACAGGGTGCCATGGATGCTGTCAAGGAGTATTTCACCTCAAAGGAAACACCGGAAAAAGTAATGGATTTCGACGGTTACAGGGTGGAGTTCCCGCAATGGTGGTTCAATATCAGACCTTCAAACACTGAGCCTTACCTCAGGTTTATCTGCGAGGCTGCTGCGGAGGAATTGCTACAACAGAAAATCAAGGAAGCGCAGAGGTTGCTTGAGAGTGAGTTCGGCGCAGTTAGATCATAATGAAAAGAATAGTAACAGCAACCATATTATTGACCCTTGCACTGCCGGTTGCAGCGCAGAATGGCGGGGACAGCACCGGGAGGATGTCTATGAAAAGGGCAATGTCGCTTGTGCCGAGACCGAATATCGCTCCGGTCAAGTCTATGATTCCATCAGAGATTGCCATAAGCGTGGATACTCTTGATACATCGGACCCGGGAATAAAATTGGTTCTTCACTCCGACAATACCTGGGAATATGTTAAGAACAGGGATTGGATTGACAACGAAGAAGTCTATACTCTTTTCTGGAATCACGACAAGGCAATGTGCTATGATGTGAAATACGAGGACCTTCCTTTCCGTGCCACTTTGTGGCTGGCGGATTCGACCACAAGGTTCTATTGCCCGTATCAGGCGGAAGTCTTCTCGAAATTCGGCTGGAGAAGGGGAAGACAGCACACCGGAGTGGACCTTCCATACGCTATGGGGACACCGGTCGGAGCAGCATTCGAGGGGAAAGTCAGATTCGCAAAGCGTTGCGGGGGATATGGAAACCTGGTGATCATCCGGCATCCCAACGGGCTTGAAACTTTTTACGGGCATCTTTCCAAAATCAATGTCGCCGAGGATCAGTGGGTGAGTGCGGGCGAGATCATCGGACTTGGCGGCTCTACCGGACGGTCTACCGGCCCTCATCTTCACTTTGAGACCAGATATATGGGTTATGCCTTTGATCCTCAATGGGTAATTGATTTTGAAAAGGCTGAACTCAAACACGGAGTATTCGTACTTCACCGCAAGTATCTGACCCCGGGCTCCACCTATGTGCCTGAATCGGAGGATGAAGAGGAAGCTATCTATCTTTCCGAAGAGGAAGAACGGGCGGAAGAGGAACGCATAGCCAGAGAACTGGCTGCAGCCAAGTATCACAAGATACGTTCGGGAGACACTCTTTCGGGGCTTGCAGTGAAATATCATACTACAGTCACGGCCATTTGCAAGCTTAACGGCATAACGGCGAAGACAATCTTGAGACCGGGCAGGACATTACGAGTAAAATAAACCGATACTATATGAAAAGAACACTATTCATCGCGGCTTTGTCATTATGCTGCTTCGCTGCACAGGCACAGACACAATTCGGTATCAAGGGAGGTTTTGCCGCCAGCTGGATACCCGGGACCGTCATAAATGGAGACGAGGTGGTCAAGCCTCATAACGGCTTTTATCTTGGAGGTACGGCCTCGTGGGAACTCAGCGATATGCTGATGCTGCAGACTGAACTCCAATATGCCGGGAAAGGCTATTCGGACCGCAGCAGCGCACGCTCTGCGGCAGGTCTGTATGACAAGTACGTCAGAACTCTGGGCTACCTGCAGCTGCCTGTGTTTCTGGGAATCAATGTGAGTGACAAAGGATACGTTATGGCGGGGCCGGAATTCGGCTACCTGGTATATTCGCTCAAGAATGACTACGGAGTGAAATCAAGCGGAAGGGAAGAATGCAATCCGTTCAATCTCGCGGCAGCCGTGCAGGCGACGTATATGGTCACAGACGGCCTGGGTTTGGACCTGAAGTTTGACTGGGGACTTACAAAAACCTTCAGCGGAGATTATTACGGTGTTGAGAACACGGGTCACAATATGAGTGTCCAGATAGGTCTCTGCTACAGGTTCGATTATTAGAATCTGGGACAATCCGGCGATTTGTCGAAGAAAACGGGGCGTTGGTCGAAACTGACAACGCTCCGTTTCTTTTGTGACATACCTTAGCGTCCGGAAACAAGAAGAACGTCCATATCAGGAAGACGCTTCCCCTATGATAAGTCAAACAAAGTAATTATATTCGCGTTATGCGGAAACAGAATTTCAAATCAGTATCCATCGGTGTCCAGATAGTACTCTGGATGCTGATGCTCTTGTCCACTCCTACAATACACTTGCTTCAGACCTATGATTTCACCGCATTCGTGAGGTCACTTCCCTTCGCGGCTATCGTTATGATTCCTGCAGTCCTGATTTTCTATCTGAATTATCTGCTGCTGGTGCCGAAGTTCCTGTTTGAAAAACACAGGATATTCTTCTGGCTGGGAAATGTTCTGATTCTCGCTCTCATCGTGGGGTATCGAAGTTACAGGGTCCACAAGATGATGCCTCCTCTCCCTCCTCTCCCTCCGGAAGTCCATATCAAGAGGTTCGGAATGTACGCGGTGAGCGTATTGTCCATGCTTGGACTCCAGACCATTCTGGCCTTGCTGGCGATAGGCGCGCACTATATGGAGAGGTACAATGCTTTGAAGGAGGCCAATCTTTCGTGGCTCAAGAACCAGCTCAACCCGCATTTCCTTTTCAATACCCTGAACAACATCTCATCTCTTACCCAGATTGACCCTGAAAAAGCTCAGGACAGCATTGCGGAACTCAGCGATCTTCTTAGGTACACCTTGTACGAAACGGAGGAGCAGAAGGTCCCGCTTGAGAAGGAAATAGGCTTTATGAACAATTACATCGACCTCATGTCCCTGAGATACAGCGATACTGCAAGTATAGTCAAGGATTTCCGAGCCCCGTCCGGTAATGTTATGATTGCCCCTCTTCTGTATATGACGTTGGTGGAGAATGCCTTCAAGCATGGCGTGAGCTCAAGGAAGGATTCTTATATCCGGGTGCATCTCTATGCGGAAGGAAAGGATCTTGTGTTCAAGTGTGAAAATTCACTGTTTGAGAAGGCGGGCGTGGACCGTGCGGGTTCCGGGATAGGCATCGGGAACCTGAAACGCAGACTGGAACTGATATATCCCGGATCTTATGAATACCTTACAGAAACAACCGGGGATGGCTATTGTGCAACAATAAAAATAAAAGGAATATGTTGAGGTGCGCGATAATCGATGATGAGCCTCTGGCAGTGTCGCTGCTTGAGAACTATGTATCCAAGACTTCCAGCCTTGAACTGGTGGGGTCGTGGAATGATCCGGTGGAGGCCCTTTCCGGAATAAAGGAATTGAAGCCGGATATTCTTTTCCTGGATATCCAGATGCCTGACCTGGACGGTATGGACCTGTCCCGAATGGTTCCCGGAGGCACAAAGGTGATTTTTACCACGGCTTTCAAACAGTACGCTTTTGAAAGTTATGACGTGTCTGCCCTGGATTTCCTTCTCAAGCCTGTATCATACAGGAAATTCCTTACCGCTGTCGACAAGGCCAGGACGTGGTTTGACATGAAGAGCGCGGCGGAGGCCTCCGTTTCTGTGTGCGCACCGCCGAACAATATACTTTTCTTCAAGGTGGACGGCACTTTCAAACGTCTGGAACTGACTGATATCCTTTTTGTAGAGGGGATGAAGGACTATGTGAAGATTTATCTTATCTCGGAGGATATCCCCGTGGTGACGCATATCACGATGAAGGCGCTGGAAGACCAGCTGCCCGAGTCGAATTTCATCAGGGTGCACAGATCGTTCATAGTTGCAATGGACAAGATCAAGTCCGTGACGCCGGGAGGCGATATCATAATCGGAGACAGGCTGATACATGTCTCTGACGCGTACAGGGACAGTTTCCTCAAAAAAATACCCACTGTAATCTGATTACAATGGGTATTTTTTTATGAAAGTGTCAGACAACTAGAATCCGCCTCCGAACTGGGCCATCATCTCGTCTCTCTGCTTCTTCCAAGCCTTGAACTGCTCGTCAGTGAGGATCTTCTTGATCTCGCTTTCCTCTTTCTCCATAATCTTCCCGAACTCTGAGAAATCAGGATTTCCGCTTTCGAAAATCTTTGCTATTTCCTCGTTCTGCTTTGTGTAGAAATCGGTAGCCTGCTTAACCTGGGCATCCGTGAGCTGGAAGCTCTGCTTGAGCTGGTCAACGCGCATCTTTACCATTTCCTGAGGATCCATAGGACCGCCGAATCCCTGTGCGTTTGCGGTGAAAGCACCGAACATAAGCATTGCGCTTACAACGATAAGTTTAACAAGTCTCATAATTGGTGATTTATTAATTGTTTTTTTATCAAGCGATGCAAGATACGAATTAATATGCGCAGATGACATCCCGGGATGTTTCCAATCGTCGAAAAAATAGAAAAGTGGTCGCAAATTGGTTTGTTCGCGAATAAATCACTATATTGTATAGTTTAAGCGTTTTGATGCAGAATATGAATGATATAATACTTTCCGCCCTGCTTAACCTGTTTGCCCTCTTCGGGTCTAAGAACGGGATAGACGCGCAGTCGTCATTGGATATTATCGACGATTACCTGTCAAAGTTCTACGGTATCAGAAACACTGGCTCCTATACGAGGCTGTATTCTTCATTGAGAGAGTACTATGATGATTTCCAGAAGCTTGACAAGAATGTCATAGTCGATGGGATTTGTTCCAACCTGAACACCAGGATACGTCTCGAGGAGAGGGTCACACTTCTTCTGCGTCTGATGGAATTCTGTGCCAAGAATACGGAATCTTTCAATCCTGAGGATGACATTTTCGTCAGGGTTGCAGATCTTTTCAGCGTGGAAAAAGAGACTTTCCTTGAACTGGTGAATTTCGTGCTGGACAGGGAGAGCGAGGCTGTAAGACTTAACGGCGTAGGCGAAGGAGTGCTTAAGACTCTGTATCTCAAGGGGCATTCTATGCTCCTGTTCTCTTATTCCGGGGCGCATGAGGTAATGATGAACGATGTCCGCGTAGAGAACGGTATCTTCCATATCTGGGAGCAAAGCAGTGTGCTCAAGGGCGTCGATTTCAAGCCTCTGTATTACGCAACGATAGTTGAAAAATACGTACCGCAGACACGCAGCGATGCAGTCGAGCTCCGTGGAAACGATATCAATTTCCGCTTCGAACAGGGTGGAGACAATGGAATGCACAATTTCAGTTTTACTCTGCATAGCGGCGAGATGGTGGCGATTATGGGAGGAAGCGGTGTGGGAAAAACCACCCTGCTTTCTCTTCTCAACGGGAATATCAGGCCTCAGAGCGGCAGCATTACCATCAACGGGCACGATATCAGTGAACCTGCGGCGAAGGACCTTATAGGATTTGTGCCTCAGGATGATCTGCTTATAGAGGAACTTACTGTATATCAGAATCTTTGGTACACTGCTAAACTTTGCTTCAACGACATCCCTGACGAGGAGTTGGACAAGAAAGTAATGTCTGTCCTGGTAAGCCTCGGACTGGATGCAACAAAGAATCTAAAGGTCGGTTCCCCTATCAACAAGTTCATTTCCGGAGGACAGCGCAAGCGCTTGAACATAGCCCTGGAGCTTATCAGAGAGCCTGCAATTCTCTTCCTTGACGAACCTACTTCCGGACTGTCTTCATCAGACACTGAGACAGTGGTTTCGCTGTTGAAGGAGCAGACATACAAAGGGAAACTCATTGTGGTGAACATACATCAGCCTTCATCCGACGTCTATAAGATGTTTGACCGTCTGTGGCTGCTCGATAAGGGAGGATACCCTGTGTATGACGGCAACCCTATCGAAGCTGTATCATATTTCAAGGGCGCCGCGAACTATGCTGACTACCAGACTTCTTCGTGTCCTGTCTGCGGAAACATCAATCCTGAAATTATACTCAACATCATAGACGAGAAGCGTCTGGACAACCTCGGGCAGATGACTACCATCCGTAAAGTCACTCCTCAGGAGTGGCACGAGATGTATCTCAAGGACCGCCCGGAACAGGCTGAACTCACAGTGGGAAAAGTCCCTCATACGGACCAGAAACGTCCGGGAAAGCTCAAACAGCTTTGGATATTCCTTCGTAGAAACGTAAGCACGAAGATCACCAATCTTCAGTATATGCTTGTTACTCTCCTGGAAGCCCCTGTTCTGGCTGTGGTCTGCGCTCTTCTCACCAGATATACACCTGACAGCGGTATCTACACTCTGATGGACAACAAGAATTTCCCTTCATATCTTTTCATGGCCATTATCGTGTCCATTTTCCTCGGTATGTCCGGAAGTGCGGAAGAGATTATTCGGGACAGGGCGCTGCTCAAGAGAGAGAAGTTCCTCAATCTTTCGCATTCCAGCTATATCTGGTCCAAGATGAGCTATATGGCAGTTGTCTGTCTTGTGCAGACCTTGCTCTTCATCGCCGTGGGGAATGCTATCATCGGCGTCCACGGAATGTTCTGGTACTGGTGGATAATTCTGTTCGTTTCAGCATTCCTGTCATCCCTGATAGGTTTGCTGCTTTCGCAGTGCATGAGTTCAGTTGTGGCTATATACATCACTATCCCGCTGCTGCTCATACCTCAGATTCTTCTGTGCGGCCTCGTGGTCAATTTCGAAGACCTTAACCCTAACAGCGAGACAGGCAATGTCCCTGTCCTCGGAGACGTGATTCCGTCGCGATGGGCATATGAAGCCCTGGCGGTTGCCAGCTTTACAATGACAGAATATGAAGGCCCTGTATACAACCAGGACCGTGCCCGTTTTGAAGCTCTTTATTATGACCAGTCATTCATATATGAACTCAAATCCCAGCTGGAGACCCGACTCGACGAGGAGAAGCAGGGCAAGGAAGTCAATCCGTCGCACCTGAGCATAGTCAGGGCCGAACTTCCTCAGCTCGCAAGGGTATGCGGCATTGACGAATACACCGGGGATGATTCCTACGATGCCCTTATGGAGTATCTTGACAGGGCGAAGAAAGTCCTTGCCGACAGGGCGAACAAGACAACGCTTGCGCTCGACAGGAAAGTGACTGCCTTCATCCGTGAGAACAGTCAGGAGGAGTATCTGGCCCTCAAGAACCGGGATTACAACCTCAGGCTGGAAGACCTTGTTGTCAACAGGGCAACCGACCACATCTATGCCATAGTCGGTGACCATATCGTTCCGAGAAGCGGTTATATCTATCTTACCCCGCGTTCAAGAAACGGAAGGGCCCCGTTCTACAGCGGAGTCAAGGTGCTCGGTGAGAAGGAGATCCCGACTTTCTGGTTCAATCTGTGCATAATGCTGCTTATCTGCGTGCTCCTGAGCATCTGCCTTTTTTTCGACGTGCCTGGAAAATATATCAGGAAAGACAAGCGGTGATAATATTAAAATTACTATATTTGCGCGATTTACGTTGAAATACAAACAATAAGCAATATGAAAAGATTATCAATCGTCTTTCTTGCAGCAGCAATAGTTGCATTGCCTTCATGCAAGAACAACAACAAGAATGCTGAGGAAGCAAAGGATTATTCTGAGTCAACCAATGCAGAACTTGTAGAGGAAACTCTCAAGGCTGATTTCGCCAACCTTATCACCTCTGCAAAGTCAATCAAGCCTGTGCCTTTCATCAAGGCTCAGAAGGATGGAAAGCTCGTTCTTTCAGAAAAAGAGAAGATGGTAAAGCCTGATTATCTCCTTGCTCCTTCTGTAACAAGCAAGCTTGCAACCCTTTATCAGAAGTATCGTGCTGTAGGTATGCTTACAGCAGATAAGAACATCGCCGATATGTATGAGATGCCGGTATCTGACTATAACGAGGCAATCTTCAAAGTCCTTACAGATATCAACGACCCTGCACTTATGAACTTCTACACACTTCCTTTAATCGATATCGAGTCAGACCGCGAGGCTTTCGCGACATTCGTTGACGAGGAGTATGAAGAAGACCGTGCCAATTTCTTCTGGGATGGAATTGCTGCCGCTATGGTTGAGCAGATTTTCATCCTTACCAGAGACGTTGACAAGTTCATGCCTATGTTCACGGATGAACTTGCTGCAGATATCACCTTCAACTTCGTATGCGTACACGACGGACTCACCAAGATGGTTGAGGTATATCCTGAAATGTCAAGCCTCAATGAGGTGCTTACTCCGCTTTATGTTATCAACGCTATGAACGTGGAGCAGCTCAGAGACCAGCTTATTTCAGTCAAGGAGGACGTTGAGACCGCTCGCGCATTCCTTCTCAACTAATTGAAATCAAGAAGATAATGAAGACCGCCGGCGTTGAGTCGGCGGTCTTTTTATTTTTTATTTTGTACATTTGTAATGAATCAAATAAGTTACAGCCTATGAAAAAATTGCTTGCCTCTTGCGCCGTACTTGCAACTGTCCTTGCTTCCTGCGCCCGCTCGGAAAATGTGCCTGACGGCCAGTTCGGGCCATATACGGTGGATACCATCATCGAAAACGTGTACCATATCCAGGACTGCAATGACGCCAATCCTTCCGGCGAAGAATTTGACGGAGAGGGGAACAAGACTCATTTCAACAACTGCTCGGATATGTACCTCATTGTAGGAAAGCAGAAATCCCTTCTCATCGATCTGTCAAACTATTTGAGATGGTCTGATGACGCCGTCGCATCTCTCAGAAAGATAGTATCCGACAGGATTGGGAACAGCCGTCTTACGGTTACCTTTACCCACAATCACGGTGATCATACCGGTATGCTCCCTGCTTATCTGGATGATCCGGATGTGGAATTTGCCCTTCCGGAAGTGGATTTCAGGGCACTTGAAAGCAGATTCCCTGAAGACAGGTCATCTTTCTATACGGACGGATCCGTATTCGATCTCGGCGGATTCACGCTCACTTCCTTGATGGTCCCAGGACATACAGCCGGTTCAATGGTATTCTTCCTTGAGGGAAAAGACCTGCTGTTCTCCGGTGATGCAATCGGCTCGGGACATGGGGTGTGGATCTTCAATCTCGAAGCGTTCAATGCATATGTGGAAGGAGTAAACCGTCTTGTGGACTACATTGAGGACAAGTCCAATCATATCAACAAGGATAAGCTCAGGGTATACGGCGGGCATTTCTGGCAGAAGGACTGGTTCGAAGAACTCGGGGATGACGTGTTCGGGATGCAGTATATCTGCGATATGCAGGAACTGAATGCCAAAATAGCGGACGGGACAGCACTGACTGCTCCTTCAAACCTCGGAGAGGGAAGAATGGATACTTATTTCAGAAACGGCCAGGCGATCATCGCGTGGTATGCATCTCAGGCGGAAGAATATAGGAACCGGCTGGCGGAGTAGAATCGGATAATTGCTGTGCTTTGCCGGTTATCCGGCTATGGCGTCTGTCTCCGCGTGTAGTATAATTATTGAACGATGTAAAATATATTTGTCATTTAGGAAAATA
>JAZLFC010000020.1:0-16985 GCA_045615565.1 Candidatus Cryptobacteroides sp.
CTTTGTTGAATGCTACGCCGAGAGGTCCCAGGTCGTGGTGCAGGCATACGCCCTTGAATTTGCGACGCTTCCCGTTGAGCTTGAATCCATCCTCCGTATATTCAATCTTCCTTATGCCTGTCTTCATCTCCCGGACATCAATTATTTTCCCGTCGCTTTCCACCTCGGTAACAAGACTGTAGAGGGCCGGTTGTTCGGGGCTCCAGAGACTGATGTCCTTGACCGTCAGTATCTGCTCGGTCTCGAAGGAACTGTTCATCTGCGCCTCTGAAGCTCCTACTTCCGCGCCTTCGCTGTCCACCAGCCTATGCTTCACAATAATTCTGTTATACGGAGCATCGACTCTCAATGAAGTACTGACAGTGATTCTGGCCTCTTGCGCGGTCATTCCTTCCGCGTCGATTCCGGAGAGGGCTGTCGTACGGGCGAAAACACCCCAGGTGCGAATACCTATGTTTTGACCAAGAAGAAGGCGTACCGGTCTGTAAAGACCTGCGCCCGGGTACCATCTGCTGGACTCTTCCACGTTGTTCATATGCACTGCGAGAGTGTGTTTCCCCGGGATAATCCTCCCTTCTGCAGAACGGTCTCGCGGGAGCGAGCCGGTGATGTCAAGCGCGAAAGTACTGTATCCGCTGGCCCAATATCCCACTTCTGCTCCGTCCAGATAAACCGTAGGTTCTGACATCGCACCGTCGAACTGAAGCTCGGCGTGCGAGTAGCCTTCGGGAATCTCAATCTCTGTCCTGTACCATCCTTCTCCCAGCCATGGCAAAGAACCGGTCCTGCCGGTCTTTTCCGTGGCCGTCCTTTCACCGTTCTGTTCTATCGCTACGACTTGCATGTCGATGGCCTTGTCGAACGGTCCCGATATGGCCCAGTCATGCGGAAGGCGGACTTTCTCCCAGTCGGAATCATCAAACGCCGGTTTTTCTGCCCCTGCTGCCGCTCCCTTATGGAAGTTCCATCCATCGAGAATCAGTCTTTCGAGTGTTCCGGTGTTCTGTGCGTTCAAAGTCAGTCCGAGGCACATCAACAGTGCCGAAAATGCAGTTCTTTTCATAATTTGCTTCATCGTGATAAAGTTAGCAATTAATCTTTAAACTCACGGTATTGCACTTTGCGCAAACGCGAGTTGCGCAAACGCGAGTGACTCGCGTCCGCGCAAGATTAACGCATCAGATGTCCAGGATATATATGAAATCGTTCATATAGAATCCTTTCCCGATAGGAAAGTCTCCCTGCCTGTCACAAACCATTCCGATATGCTCGTAGAAGCCCACCGCGGGATTGGCGCGGTTGACGTTAAGCTCAATCCTGCATCCTTCCGGATTATTATCCGACAGAAGCCCTTTTATGAAATCGAACATCCGGCTGCCCAGGCCTGAATGCTGATAATCCGGCAGCACGTAAAGCTTTTGTAGATGAAAAAGCTTGCGCCCGTCATCGGTACTTCCATCCGCCTCGAAAGAAACGTAACCGGCAGGTGCCGCTGCAGAAAACGCTATATGGAAAAATTTTCCTTCTCCTTCAATCTGATTCCGCAGACTGCTGTCAGAATACATCCAATCCATCATATACTCCATCTGTTCGGGAGAAAGTATGCGGGCATAAGTCTGCCTGAAAACAACTTCTGCCATCCTTTGGATCAAGGGGATGTCATCAATGGTCGCGGGGCGAATAGTGAATCCAGTCATAGTGCTTTTTTGCTGTTTATTTCCCAAGTGCAAATATATAGTGGAAATATCATTATATTTGCGCGATAAGGATGCGATTATCATCAATTTAACACTATATGGTATGAAAAAGACATTTGTCTGTTTATTTGTCACCCTCGCAGCGGTTGCCGCTCTTTCTTCCTGTAAAGGGAATAACAGCGAGGCTGTAAAAATTGACTACGAAGAGTACACTCTTGACAATGGACTCAAAGTAGTGCTCCACGAAGACCACAGCGACCCTATCGTCGCTCAGGCCATTGCATTTCACGTCGGCAGCGCCCGTGAGAAAGAAGGCAAGACAGGATTTGCCCACTTCTTCGAGCATATGCTCTTCCAACGCTCCGAGAACCTCCCGCGCAATGCATTCTTCACCAAGATTGCCGATATGGGAGGCGACTTCAACGGAGGTACGTCAAACGACTACACGATATATTATGAGTGCGTACCGCGCAATGCCCTTGAAAAGATTCTCTGGATGGAGTCCGACCGTATGGGATATTTCATCAACACTGTGACACAGAGCGGACTTGAACGCGAAAAGGACGTCATCTGCAACGAGAAGCGCCAGACCGAGGTGAACAACGCGTACGGTATGATGGATGACGTAATGAGCAAGAACTTTTTCCCTAAGAGGCATCCTTACAGCTGGACTGTCATAGGTGAATTCGAAGATATCAAGTCAGCTACTATCGAAGACGTGAAGGAATTCTACGGCACATACTATGTGCCTTCAAATGCTACTCTCTGTATAGCAGGTGACTTCGACACAGAGGAAGTCAAGGCCTTGATAGACAAATACTTTGCTGAAATACCGGGGCATCCTGTAGAGAAACCGGCCGTTTGGGACGTAACCCTCGACGAGACCAAGACTCTGTATTACGAGGACCTGTTCGCAAGCATGCCGGCTGTTGATATTGCTTGGTCTGCAGTAGCTTCCGGCCACGAGGATGAAGCAGCGCTGGATGCATTCTGCAGCCTCTTCGGACGCGGTAAGAATTCCCCTCTCTACAAGAATATCGTGGAGAAGAATCTCGCTCCGCGCGTTTCCGCATACAACTCTTCACGCGAGAGCGCAGGCCAGGTCAGCATCAGCGCCACAGCTTTCCCCGGTGTCGACATCGACCTCATTATGGAGGCAATAGACCAGGCAATGGCTGACTTCGAAGCCAACGGAGTGGATGAAGACGAGCTTGCCACAATCAAGGCAATGAACGAGACCTCGGCATACCGCAGCCTGGGCAGCGTTCTCGGCAAGGCTATGATGCTCGCGCAAAGCAAGGAATTCTATGGTAAGGCGGATCAGTTCATCGACGATATCGCCAACTTCAACAAGGTTACTTCCGAAGATGTAATGCGCGTTTACAATAAATACATCAAGGGAAAGAACTATGTCGCAGTCGTTGCTGTACCTCAAGGAAAAGTCGATCTCTCCATCGAAGGCAGCGTTCCGGCCCAGCTCACGATGGAAGACCAGAGCAAGCAGACGATGAGCAGCAAGGCAGGCGCAATCGTTGACGATGACTACGAACGCACTCCGTCCAAGATTGACCGCAGCGTCGAACCTGATTATATGGCCAACACTCCTAAGACAAACATCCCGTCCATCTGGAGGTCAACCCTGGCAAACGGCATCAAGGTGGCCGGCATAACTCAGAGCGAAATCCCTATGGTAAATCTCACCATTACCATTGACGGAGGATCCGTTCTTGATCCTGCAGGAAAGAGAGGGACCGCATCCATCAACGCCAGTATGATGAACGAAGGGACTTCCGAACACACGGCATTCGAGCTCGAGCAGGCTCTCCAGAAACTTGGAGCAAGCGCACGCGTATCCGGAGGCACCAAATCAACGAACATCTCCGTCAGCTCCTTGACAAAGAATCTCCCTGCAGTGATGAAAATCGTGAACGAAATGATCACCAAACCAAGATTTGACGAGGACGCTTTCACACGCGCCGTCAAGAGTCAGAAATCATCTATCCAGAATGCCAGGACAAGCATCACGTCACTGGGATCGAGAGCGGCAACCAAGCTCTGGCTCGGGGACTGCATCTATTCGCAATTCGTCACAAACGAGAGTATCGATGCCATCACCATTGATGACATCAAGGCATATTATGCTACACTCACACCGAAGAACACACATATTGACGTAGCCGGAGACATTGACCTCCCTACCCTCAGGAAGGCTCTTGCAGTACTCGAAGGATGGGAAGGCCCGGATGTCACTGTCCCTGAAATAAAAGTCGGGCAGAGCGCCGCGCCGGGTACATACTTCATCGACTTCCCGGGATCAAAACAGTCATATATATACATCATCGGGCCCGGTATGACTATCAGCGATCCTGAATATCACAAACTCGACATCCTCAACGAAAAACTCGGCGCAGGCTCTGCGGGACGACTCTTCGAAGTGCTTCGTCTCCAGAGAGGTTACACCTATGGAGCAAGCTCCGGCTTCACCTCAAATCTCGAGACAGGATACTTCCACGCCGCATCCAGCGTACAGGGCAGCGCCACAAAGGAATCCGTCGCCCTGTTCAAGGAAATCATCGGCAACTTCGGAGAGGAATACACTCAGGAAAAACTCGATGACGTGAAGGGAGCAATGCTCAGGTCAAATGCCTCTGCATTCGAGACGGCCCAGAGCCTGGTAGGCATCCTTTCAAGCATCAGACAATACAATCTTCCTGATGACTTCATCTCCAAGGAAGAAGAGGTAGTCAATGCAATGACTCTGGAAGACATCAAGGCAAAGGCCGAGGGATATCTCAACGTCGACAATATGATAATAGTTGTTGTCGGAGACGCTGCAACCCAGCTCAAGAACCTTCCTGACGCAAAACTCATCGAGGCCATTTAATTCCTGAACCTCCTGATACACTGAAAGAAGGCGACTGATAAGTGATTATTGGTCGCTTTCTTCGTAGATGGATATGATTGCTGACGTGCCAGCATGTAATATGTAAGTTAAAGGTATAAAAACAAAAAAAAGTCCGAAAGATATACTATCTTTGGTACTATGAAAAAGACCATAATCACCGCGGCAGCCTCTCTGCTCATCGCCCTGTCGTCGTTCGCACAGCAGTCGAACGTAAATCTGAGTCATAACCCCCAGAAAGATACTGAAGGACTCATCCCGTTCAGTGCCAACCTGAATTCCCCTCAAGTGAACGATGACCACACCGTCATCTTCCGGCTCAGGGCCCCGAAGGCCGAATCCGTGGCGCTTTCCGGCGCGATGACGACCATTATGGGAGTCCGCGGACCTATTCCTTTCACAAAAGGTGAAGACGGCATCTGGACTCTTACCATCGGACCTCTGCCAGTGGATATGTATCAGTACAACCTCATTGTCGACGGAGTCAGTATGGCGGACCCGAACAACACTTACGCCGCATTCACGGCAATGCCTCCATACAGCGAGCTCATCGTCCACGGTGACGGGCCGCAGTGGTGGGATGCCAAGGAGGATGTCCCTCACGGATCGATCACCCGCCACATATACTATAGCCCCGTTACGCTGGGAGAACGCGAGATTTACGTCTATACCCCTCCTCAGTACAATCCGAAGAAGAAATATCCGGTACTCTACCTTATGGGAGGCAGCGGAGAACTTCCGTCAAACTGGATGTATGACGGACGCGTGAACTTCATAATGGACAATCTCCTTGCCGAAGGAAAGGCCGAGCCTATGATTATCGCCATCGTGAACAACCAGGTTATCCACCGCAATCATCCACAGCACGAAAAGCTAACTTTCGACATAATGGAACGCGAATACAGGGAGGCAATCATTCCTTTCATCGACAGCCACTACAAGACAGTCGCCAACCCTCACGGCCGTGCAATCTCCGGCCTTTCGATGGGCGGACGCCATACTATGTTCGTAGGCCTGAACTCTCTTGACCTGTTCGCGAACTTCGGAGTACTCAGCGCAGGTGACTTCACTGCGGAGGAGACCCTTAAGGACTTCCTCAACGACCCTCAGGCCAACGATAAGGTGGACTATCTGTTCGTGGGCCAGGGCGGTGCAGAAGAAGCCGGTATGTTCAATATGAGAGTCAAGGGTTTCAGGGATGCACTTGAAAACCACGGCATCGAGTATGAATACTACTGCGGTGGTAACGCAGGCCACGACTGGTCAACCTGGAGACATCTTCTCTACTACAGATTCCTCCCGAATCTCTGGAAAAAATAAATGGAGCGACGGGAATTTCTCAAGACTACGGCGGCGTTGGGAGCAGGACTGGCGGTTGCCTCCTGCTCCGGGCCGTCTTCCGAACGCAAGATTACTGCATCCGGCGTGTCATCACATTCCGGTGCAAGGATGAAACTCAGTTGGTTCCCTTACGAAATCCAGCTTGCACACACTTTCACGGTTGCCTCCTACTCCCGCACAACCACTCCGGACGTACAGGTTGAGATAGAGTACGACGGCATCACAGGCTACGGAGAGGCCTCAATGCCACCATATCTCGGGCATACCGTAGAAAGTGTCTGCGCCTTTCTCCAAAAAGTCGATCTGTCCAGGTTCTCCGATCCTTTCTGCATCGAGGACATACTTGCATACGTGGACTCCCTCTCCGAAGGTGACGCACCCGCCAAAGCCGCAATCGACATCGCCCTGCATGACCTTGTAGGGAAACTTCTCGGGCAGCCGCTTTTCCGCCTGTGGGGATACAACCCCGCAAAAGCTCCCGCCACTTCATTCACAATAGGCATCGACACGCCCGAAGTCGTCAAGCAGAAGACTCTCGAATGCGCCGGCAGATACAAGGTGCTCAAGATAAAGGTAGGGCTTGACAATGACGAGGAAATGGTCCGCACAGTACGCAGCGTAACTAACCTTCCTCTGGTGGTGGATGCCAATCAGGGTTGGAAAGACCGCGGCAAGGCTCTGGATGAAATATTCTTTCTTGCCGAAAACGGCGTGAAAATGGTGGAGCAGCCTATGGCGGTAGAGCGTCTGGACGACATCGCCTGGATAACCGAGCGCAGCCCGATCCCGATATTCGCGGACGAGAGCATCCAGAGGCTCAGGGATATCCCCCGCATCAAAGGAGCCTTTTCGGGTATCAATATAAAACTTATGAAATGTACCGGCCTGTGCGAAGCCCGGAAGATGATTGCCTACGCACGCGCGGAAGGGATGAAAGTGATGCTCGGCTGTATGACCGAGACTTCCTGCGCCACTTCAGCCGCAGCGCATCTCAGCCCTGAGGCCGATTTCGCCGACCTTGACGGGAACCTCCTCATCAGCAACGACAGATTCCGCGGAATGACCGTCGAAGACGGCATAATCCACCTCCCGGACCGTCCCGGAATCGGACTGGAACTGCTCTGACATCGGCCTCTGCTATCGATCCGTTCCGGTATTGAACAGGATGACTCTTTCGATGACGCGCTGGTAAACAGGACAGAAAGCGTCTGCACCGTTGGTTGTTATTCTACAGGAACCGGGAAACTGCAGCTATGTAGCACCGTCTCCTCATATATGGTTCCACTTCATAGCTGTTCCAGATGTTGACAACGCTGTTCGTCTCAATCTGAGGATTGGAGATAGCCCATCTGCCTTTCAATTTTGCCGCTTTGCGGTAGATATCATCAAAAAAGACAGACGAAACACCCTTCCCCTGCCAGCGTCCGACGGCACCGCAAACCATAAGATCCACTGTCTCATAATCATTGAGCGCTTTGAGCAGATGAATCCATCCGAATGGGAAAAGACGTCCCCGCGCCTTCTGCAATGCCTTTGATATGCTCGGAAAACATATCCCGAAAGCCGCAAGTTCACCGTTCTCGTCCTGAAGGGCGCAACTCATCTTGTCTGAAATAAAGGGCATCGTACTTGACGCCTCCTCCTGTTTTTCTTCTTCCGTGAAAGGAATAAAATTATATACCGTCTTCGCGAAGCTGTCACTGTACATATCAAAGAACGCCTTTACCTGTACGGGATCCTTTTTCATGACGTCAAGCCTGGCGTTTCGTAACCCGTATCTTTCCCTGAGCAGGGCGGCAAGCCTTACCGTCTTTTCCGGAAGAGGCTGGGTCACATCCATTCTGTACTGCACCCAATCACATTCTTTCCTGAAGCCCAGGGCCTCAATCAACTCAGGATAGTAGGGGAAATTGTATATGCAGTTGAACGGAGGAATGTTGTCAAAGCCCTCGACCAGCATTCCCTGCTTTCCCAGCGTGTTATAATACAACGGCCCGTGTATCTCTGTCATTCCCTGCGCCGCCGCCCACGAAGCCGCAGTCTTTATCAGAAGCCTTGCCACTTCGAGGTCATCGATGGTATCAAACCATCCGAAACGGACTCTTTTGAGAGAATACAACTCATTGTAATGAGGATTGATGATGGCACATATCCTTCCGACCGCTTCGCCGTCTTTCTCGACAAGCCACATTTTTCTCGTACAATATGCCAGGGAGGACGAACCGGTCAAGGTCTTTATCTGGTCGGAATGCAAAGCGGGCACATACTGCGGGCAACGGCGGTACAGTTTGTCCGGGAATCCGACAAAACGCTTCAGGTCCTTCCGGCTGTTCACTTCAACGACTTTCAGCATCAGACAAGCAACAGTAATCTGTACAACAAAAATCCCAGATAGTTCCCGGCAGCATAGCCTATCACTCCGATAGTGAGTCCTACTGCCAGCACGTTCCTGTTTTTCATCGCCGCGCTCATCATAGGCACAAACGGAGGAGAGCATATAAGCGTGACGGATGTGACTACAACCGTGTCTGCGTCTATCCTGAAAAGCCTTGCCAGCAGGACCTGCATTGCCAAAGAAACGAATATCACAAACGTCAGATATCCCAGCATCCCCAGGCCTCCGGCAACGTCGAACTTGCTGAGATCCGCCATAGAAGCCACTACAATGCTGAATATGTAAATAAGATACATGCCTATGTCATAGCCTTTACCTTTCGCCTTGATAGCGGGCAGGAAGGATGCCGCTATGCCGAAGGTGGTAAGCGACAGGATGAGGACTATCATAAACCAGGCATCCCCCGCCAGCAGTCCCAATCCTGCAGAGACAGCTACAATCAGCAGGGTGACGCCGACAAGGATAATGATGTCCTTCGGAGATGCTTTCCCGCTTTTCGCGGTCTCATACTCCGATCTCTCCGACAATGCCCCCGAGTATGGGAGAAATTTCCTGAAAGCCTTTATGCCGACGGAAAGAAGAAACGTCAGATACAGGAAGGATATCACCATATCGTACGAATTGAGAAGGATGAATGTCTCCTCAGGTACGTCCAGCATCGTTTTCAGGGCAGCGAGATTGATAGTGCCGCCCGTATATACCCCCGTGAGCATCCCTCCTATTTTCTCCCCGTCCTCTATGCCGCTGCCGAAGATTAGAAAGCCCGCAACAACAGCGGCAACTACAGCCGCCAGCCCCGACATCAGGGCAGCGAACTGCATCCTGGTCCTGGTCTTGCGGTAAGTGCAGCTCATCAGCATAAGGGGGATGGCCAACGGCACCACCGCGTTGCTGAGCACGTCCTGGATCGACGCGAGGGAGCCTGG
Source organism: Candidatus Cryptobacteroides sp. (assembly GCA_045615565.1). Classification (GTDB taxonomy): domain Bacteria; phylum Bacteroidota; class Bacteroidia; order Bacteroidales; family UBA932; genus Cryptobacteroides. The sequence continues at coordinate 9,262 of JAZLFC010000020.1, forward strand.
CTTCCATATATTCCCAAGTATGATTCCTATGACGTAAAGAAGAAGCACCGGGCCTATTTTCCCCAGCACTTTCACTCTGGAACACAGCCACATGACCCCTGCGGGAGCAAGGAGGAAAACCAGAATGTATGCTGCGCTTTCAACCATTTTTCGTTGTACGAATATAGGCATTTTTGCTATATTTGTACACTATGCTGAGCAAAGAAACTTATATCCGTCGCAGGAAAACCCTGCTTGAAAAGATGAAGGGGCAGACCGGCATTATCGTGTTCATAGGTAATGTGGAATCTCCGGCCCAATATCGTGACAACTGCTACAAATGGCGTCAGGACAGCAACTGGCTCTATTTTTTCGGTCTGGATGAACCACGCTTCGCAGCGGTGATGGACATCGATTCTTCCGAAGAGACTATTTTTGCTGACGACTTTGACATTGATGATATCATATGGATGGGGCCCATGCCTTCCGTCCGGTCACAGGCGGAGTCTGTCGGCATATACAGGACGGACCGATATGACAAGCTTTCCTGGGCCGTATCCGAGGCCATAATCAAGGGAAGACCCGTTCATTTTCTGCCGGCCTCACGATATTACAATGCCTTGAAGATTGCCTCTCTGGTCGGAATTGAGCCTGGTGAAACTTTCAGCGCGGGCAAATCAGGCTGTCCGAAGGCATCCGAAGCACTGGTAAAAGCCGTCATTTCAATGAGATTGATCAAGGAAGATGAAGAGATAAAACTTATTGATGAAGCAGGGATTCTCGGTCAGGAAATGCATATTGCAGCCCGCAGGGGCATCAAGCTTGGACGCATCGAGCAGGAAATCGTCGGCGAGATGGAAAGCGTTACCCTGTCAAAGGGCTGGGGCGTAAGTTTCCCTACGATTCTTACCCAACACGGAGAAATCTTCCACTGTCATTCCCACGAATGCCCTGTCGAACCGGGGAAACTTCTTGTCATTGACGCAGGAGCGGAAACCAATGAACATTATGCCTCCGATTTCACCAGGACATATCCTACGGGAGGCAGATTCACTGCGAAACAGCGTGACATCTATCAGATAGTATATGACTGCAACAACCTCGCATTCTCCCTGACCAAACCGGGCACTGCATATCTTGACGTACACCAGGCCGTCGCAGCTTATATGCTTGATTCCCTGAAGTCTCTCGGCCTTGTCTGCGGCAATGTCGACGATATGTTGGCGGAAGGCATTGCGGGACTCTTTATGCCTCACGGACTCGGTCACAATATCGGGCTTGACGTGCATGATATGGAAGACCTCGGAGAGAACCTGGTCGGTTATGACGATGACCAGAAGCGTTCACCGCAGCTCGGCCTCGGAAGCCTGAGAATGGCCCGCCGTCTCCAGAAGGGCAACTTCATATCAAATGAGCCGGGAATATATTTCATCCCGGCACTTATCGGGAAATGGAAGGCTGAAGGGACGGGCAAGGGTCTCGTCAATTTTGACAGGCTGGAGGAGTATTACGATTTCGGAGGCATACGCCTGGAAGATGATGTTCTCGTCACGGAGGACGGAGCCCGCAGGACAGGAAACGGGAGACTTCCGATCTCCCCTGAAGATGTCGAACAGGCAATGGCAAATGATTAGTTGAAATATGGGACTACTTGATTCTAAAGTCGCTCTGATAACTGGAGCATCAAAGGGCATAGGAAAGGCTATTGCATTGAAATTCGCCGAGCAGGGAGCCGATATCGCCTTTACCGACATTGCCATCAATGAGGACACTGTCCGCGAACTGGAAACTTTCGGCCGCAAGGTCAAAGCCTATTCATCCAATGCCGCCGACTTTGATCAGACACAGGATGTCGTGTCGCGGGTTCTTGAGGATTTCGGCCATATCGACATTCTGGTCAACAATGCCGGGATAACAAAAGACACTCTTCTGATGCGTATGAATGAAAGCCAGTGGGATGCCGTCATCAACGTCAACCTCAAATCCGCCTTCAATTTTACGCATGCAGTAGTGCCCGTGATGGCGAAACAGCGCTGCGGAAGCATCATCAACATGTCGTCCGTTGTCGGGAAGCACGGCAATGCCGGACAGGCTAACTATTCGGCATCCAAAGCAGGCCTCATCGCTCTCGCCCAGACTACCGCGAAGGAAATGGGCCCCCGTGGCATCAGGGCAAACTGCATCGCTCCGGGATTCATCATTTCTGATATGACGGCCGCCCTCCCCGATGATGTCCGTGAAGCCTGGATAAAGACCATTCCTCTGAGACGGGGCGGCACTCCGGAAGAAGTCGCCAAAGTAGCTCTGTTCCTGGCAAGCGACCTCTCCTCATATGTCAGCGGTCAGGTCATCAACTGTTGCGGCGCTATGGACTGCTGATGGACAGCCGTATCAGTCAAATAGATATAAAGACAGCTCTCTCGGCAATCGCAGATCTTGTGATGCCGAGAGTTTGTGTTGTGTGCGGACGCAATCTCATACCCCGCGAAAGCGACATCTGTATCCCCTGCCTTGCGGAATTGCCTGAAACGCACTATTTCAAGATGAGCAGGAATCCGATGGCCGACAAATTCAATGAGAAAGTTGATGATATCCGATACTGCTACGCCTCGGCACTGTTTTTCTACAATTCCGAATCTCCGTACAGGAACATCCCACAGGCGCTGAAATACCGCAGGAATTTCAGCGCGGGCCGGAGGTTCGCTGCAATGCTGGGCTCCAGGATCAACTGCTCCGAACTCTTCCGCGACGTGGACCTGGTCATACCTGTACCCCTTTCCAGAAAGCGCAGGTGGAAACGAGGGTACAACCAGGCTGAAGTCATCGCCGCAGAAGTGGCTGACGTCATCAATGCCGAGCTGGACTGCAATATCCTGAAACGCAAAAGGGATACGCGCAGCCAGACAAGGCTCTCAGTTTCTGAAAAAGTTGAAAACGTCCGCGGCGCTTTTGAAATCAGAAAGGGTTTCAAAGCCAAGGGTGCGAAGCACATTCTTCTCGTTGATGACGTGTTCACCACTGGCGCCACAACGGCGGAATGCCACCGCACCCTCAGGACTGTCTTCGGTCCGGGAACCAGAATTTCAGTAGTATCACTCGCTTTTGTCAGCAACTGAACTATCTGAATTCCTGATTATTTCTTGGTTACTACAATCTTCCCGCTTTCCTTTCCAGGGATGACTTTCATCTCGAGAGAACCGGTAACCTTGTCACCTACACCCATAAGGGTAAGTCTTGCCTCAACCGTAGGCTTTGGATTGTCCTTCTTTGAGATAAGGTCCTTCTCTGTAAGTTCTCCTGCCCAGAGAACAGGGCCGTATGTATGGTTGAGAACCCACTCTCCCGGAACGATATTGTCAAATACATACTCTGACTGGCCCTCCTTAAGCATTAGAATCTTGGTGTCGGCAGTCTGACGGTATCCTGAATTGCCAACTCCTGCAACTCTCTTCGCAAGCTGTATTTCAGCGCCGCTGCCGAGGGTGGCAAGTGTATTCTCACGATAGATGTCAAGTCCGCTGTCGAAAGCTTCAACCTCGAAGAAATACTCAGGTGCAGTGTTGAGGCTGTGCATATAGAGAGTATTCTTATCGTAAACGATATAGCTGTTGTAAAGCTTGCCCGGCTCGATGCCGTAACGCACTACATATCCATCCGCGCCCGGAACCGGTGTCCAAAGCAGATTTGCCTCGCGTCTGTCCTCAGGATTGCGTACAACCGTGAAATCGGTAACCTTGGTCACGCTCATCTCAGGAGTTGTTCCGAATATGCGGAGGTCCTTGATACAGAACTTCGCACCGTCGTATGTGGAAACGTTTACAACTTTTACGAAACGTGCGTCGAGAGGGGTTGCAAGTTCATTGTAATCGTGCTTGAGCTCGTACTTGTTCTCCGGCTTGCTGATAATCTTTGTCCAGTTCTCGTTGTCGTCTGACACGAACACCTCATAGCACTGGTATGTGACTTCTTCTGCAGGCTGGGCAACAACGCCGAAACCAGCAGGGCCTGCAGGCCTTACGGCTCCGATGTGATCCCAGTTGATCTGGATAGCGTTGATTGTAGCCTTCTTTCCGAGATCTACAGTTAAGAACTCGCCCTTGTCTCCGGTCTGGGCAGCCCAACAGGTCTTGAAGTTCTCATCAAGAGCATTGGCAGGTGCATATTTCTCGAATGTTGAGGAAGCGATAGCTTTCTTCTTCACTGAAAGAAGCTTCCAATCCGTATAATTATCCACGCCACCCACCTTTCTTTCTGCAGGATAGTACTGAGGATAATCACCGTATGCTGTATTCGAATACATCACTCCCTGCTCGTCCACTGCAGTAGGATAGATTGCAAGTTCCGATCCGCGACCGCCTTCTCCGTACTGTGCAGGAATCATGCAGATGGTCCAGAGGTTGCCCTTCTTGTCGTGGAATGTGCTGCCGTGACCTGCACCTACCTGGAATCCGCTTGTCTTGAATGTAAGAGGGTTATGCTCTGAATACGTGAAAGGTCCCATAGGACTGTCGGAAACATATACTCCGTGTGAGTAAGAGATAAACTCAAGGCCGATTGCAGCATACTGGAGATAGTATTTGCCGTTGTGCTTGATCATATAAGGGCCCTCGATCCAAGGAAGCTCCTCAGGATTGTACTCTCTTCTGCCGTTGAATATGGAATAGATTACGTCCTCAGGCTTGCGAACTTCGAAACCGTGATTCTTGATGTCGCTGAAGAAAAGAGGTACAGGCTCGCCTTTCTCCTTGAATGTGGTCTTGTCGAGCTCGACAACCTGGAAAGGCATAATCTGAGACCATCCGAAGTACATATAAAGTCTGCCGTCATCATCGACAAACATATTCGCGTCGCCGTACCTGTCTCTGCTGAGCTCACCTATCTTCACCCACTCGCCCTTCTTCGGGTCAAGGCAGCGGTAAACGTTCTTGTTGTTCATGGAGCAGCCGATGAGTTCTCCGTCCATCTCCACTACAGATACAACTCCTGCCGGATAGTTAGGAGCGTCAACGTAAGTCCAGTTCTGGAAGTCAGGAGAATACCAGTAGCCCTTCCTGTGTGAGACAAAAAGATAGTAATCATCCTGGAAAATAAGAACGACAGGCTCTCCTCCGCGGACTGCTCTTTCGTTGCCTACGAGAACGTCCAGAGGATTGGCGAATGTCTTTGGCTGCGCGAAAGCCGATGCTCCTGCCAGAAGAGCGAATGCAGCTATCGTCAATGTTTTGATCAGATTGGTTTTCATATTGGTTATAGTTGGTGACAATTTCCTGTCAATCGTACAAATATAATAAAATTAGGAAAAGATTTTCAGTTTTGTTTTATCCCGGGATGTATATCCTCTATCTGCCGGCCTGATTTGATTATCGAGATAATACCGGCGAAATGATAAGAGAGAGTCCGGCTCACGGTCTGCATCGGGAAATCTTCCGGATGCGTTATGCACAGAGCCGCCATTCCGCAAGCGACAGGCCACATCTGCCTGAAGAGGAGTTCTACCTGCTCTGAGGTAAGATCATACCCCTGATCGACATTGCAGAGGCATTCTTTTGCTATTTTCTCGGCAAGCTCCGGGTGCGAGTTCTTCCCCAGAAACAATAACTGGAACAGATTCGGTTCCTCCTTGGAAAAGGAGACCAGCCTGAGTCCGAATTCCTTGAATGCAGGATTGTAGTCCGTCACTCCTTCCATATATTTGACAAAAGTGTCCTGCGCTGCGCGGTTGATGGCGCACATCACCTCGTTCATATCCCGGAACATCGTGAACATCGGGCTCGACGAAGTGCCGAGTTCTTTCCCCAGAGACCTGGCGCTGACGAACTCTATTCCTCTGGTTCTCACTATCCTGAGACCTGCGGCAACAATATCATCCTTGGAGAATCGTGCTTGTCTTGGCATAAATCAAACAATCGTTATGTAACACCGTGCAAAGATACAAAAAGTTGCGCAATACGCGAGTCACTCGCGTATATGCAAAACGGGCGTAAGATAACAGGTGTTAGTATATGAAAATTATTGTATCTTTGCAGTCGTTAGTAATAGAACGGTATGAGAAGAAAAATTACAATGGCATTAACGGCAGCTTTGCTGCCGGTGGTTGCATTCGCAGCCGGTGACTGGAAAGGGAAAGTAATTGACGAGAAAGGTGAGCCTGTCCCGTTCGCCAACGTGGTGGCTCTTTCCAAGACGGATTCTACTGTGGTTGCGGGAACGACAACGGCAGAAGACGGTTCGTTCATTATATTTACAGACGGAAAGAATCAGTTGATGATGGTGTCGATGATCGGTTACAAAACCTTGTACCTGACTCCTTCCAACAATATTACAGTCACACTGCCTCCTGACACGCAATTCCTTGAAGGGGCTGTCGTATCCGCCGTCATTCCGAAGACCACACTTACCGGCGATGGTTTGCAGACCTCGGTACGCGGTACCGTCCTGGAGACAGTCGGCACTGCCAATGATGTCCTGGCGCGCACACCGGGAGTAATAAAGAGCCAGGATGGGCTGCAGGTGGTGGGGAAAGGTGTTCCTCTGGTGTATATCAACGGCAGGAAAGTAACAGATCAATCAGAACTAGACCGACTGCAGAGCAACGAGATTCAGAGCATCGAGGTAATCACGAACCCCGGAGCGCAGTACAGTGCAAGCGTGCGCAGCGTCGTACGCATACGAACCATAAAGCATCAGGGCGACGGGTTCGGATTCAATGCAGGACTTACAGACGAACAGTCCCTTTATAATGGCTATAACGATCCGTTCGGTTATCTGAGCGCTAACTACCGCCACGACGGACTGGATATCTTCGCCGGTGTGAATGCATTGAAATACACCTCCCGTCAGGAGAGCGATATGATGCAGCAGACTTTCGGCAACCCCGGATTCAAGCAGGAGGGGACATTGGATTTCGTCCAGAAGATGACAAACGCAGGAGTGAACGGAGGGTTGAACTGGCAAATCTCCGAAAATCACTCCCTAGGCTTCCGGGTAGAGGCTGAGATGGATCCCAAGGTGGATATTCATCAGTTGATTGATGAGGACGCCTTTGAGGGCGGCAGGCTCATAGACCACCTTCTCGCCGAAGGCGACCACCACAACGACAATATGCCTTACGGAGTATCGGCCAATGCCTACTATAACGGGCAGGCGGGGAAACTGGGAATTGATTTCAATGCCGATTACTACGGGATGAAGACCTCGCAGGATGCTCATACCGTGGAAAAGAGCGCGATGGGACAGGACGATGACATCAACTACCTATCCCACAGCAGCAGCAGGATGTATGCGGCAAAACTCGTGTTGTCTTATCCTATATGGCAGGGTATGCTTCAGGCGGGTACGGAAGACGTGTTTTCCCGCAGGGATGACGATTACTCCATCAACAGCGCCTCCGTGCCTTCGTCGGCATCTAAAGTGAACGAAGATAATATAGCCCTCTTCGCTTCATACGGTTTCTATCTCCAGAAAGCCGGCCAATTCAGCGCAGGGGTGCGATACGAGCACGTGAACTATGTCTATGATGACCTCAAAGGGTCGGATGACCTGAGCCGGAAGTATGATAACTTATTCCCGACACTGTCCTACGCCAATGCATTCGGCCCTGTCCAGATGCAGTTGAGCTACAGCGCAAAGACGCACAGGCCGGATTTCCAGTCGCTCAGCAGTGCCGTCCGTTACCATAGCCGCTACATATATCAGAGCGGCAACGCAAAGCTCCAGCCGCAGACCAACCACGACCTTGGTTTGAA
>JAZLFC010000021.1:0-113203 GCA_045615565.1 Candidatus Cryptobacteroides sp.
CGCAGAAGTCCATTCGTGGCCGTTTCCGTGGGCGTTGAAGTGGATACTGACGCAGATTGCATTCTTCTTTCCGTGAAGTAAACACCAGGCATTGACTCTGCGGCATCGTTCCTTCAGCGAAATATCGTCATCCTCCGGAACCAGGAGCTCTGCGTCATAGCCAAGTTCCTTGAGTCTTGATGTGATACGGCGTGCGACGATGCGATTGTAGTAGTATTCCCTGAATTGCCCGTCCGGGCTGCGTTTGCCGGCCGTGAACTGGCCGTGTCCGTTGTCGATAAAGATTTTCATTTTGCTGTGGTGTTATACACAGCTCAACGATTCCACAAGCGAAGATAGTGATATTTTGCGGAAGGCAGCCCGCAAGGGTGGCGGAAAGTGTCGGCTCCTGAGCCTGCGTGAGCTCAGGAGCCGGGTACGCTTTCCGACATTCCGGCGGGCTAATGCCCGGCGGAACTGCCGGAGTAGGAGATAAAATAAAATGTGTATCTTTGTAGAAGTAACAGAGCCCCCAACGGCAATGTTATTTGAATTCAAAAACGGCCGGGTACTCTCGTAGTGCTCGGCTTCTTTCTGCAAAAGGTAGTAAAAAGGTAGTAAAATCCGGATACTAAAAATGCCCCTCACGTGTGTGAGAGGCATTTTAGAGCGGTGCGGAAGGGGTTCGAACCCTCGACCTCCGGCGTGACAGGCCGGCATTCTAACCAAACTGAACTACCGCACCAAGTCCGTTAGCTCCGTTAGAAGCGGATGCAAATATATGAAGATTTTTATTTACCGCCAAAATTTTTTCGTTTTATTGAAAACTTTTCAGGCGGGTAAATTGAATGTTGCAGATTGAATGTTTGGAACAACGGTGAAGTCCCGACGAACGGAGACAGGGAGAATTTATAGTACTATCGAATTCGAGCCGGGCGGCTCTGTCGATTGTTTGTTATACGGCGGACCGAATAGAGTTGGGGCGTTCAAAGATTGTAACCACTCACGGTCTGGACTTTGAACGGCTGTGGATGCATCAGAACAGAACGAACAAATGGTTTCTCCGCAGATTGTCTGAAAGCCGGACAGTCAACAACGGATAGGCGGCATTTTTGTATTCCAATATCCGCGTACGTTCTTCCGGTATCTTCCTTTGTTAAACTTTCACTATCAGCACAAATTTATTATTTTTGCAGAACAAACCTTGGCGCAGTGAACCACTCTGCTAATCTGAGGTTTGAAGTATATGAAAATAGCAGTTGCAGGTACAGGATATGTGGGAATGTCGATAGCGACACTTCTCGCCCAGAAGCATCACGTCACGGCTGTGGACGTGGTCCCGGAAAAGGTTGAAGCCATCAATTCAAGAAAATCTCCGATCCAGGATGACTACATCGAGAAATATCTCTCTGAGAAAGAACTCGACCTGAAGGCGACTCTGGACGGGGAAAGCGCATACCGTGACGCCGAGTTCGTGGTTGTTGCAGCTCCGACAAACTATGACCCGCAGAAGAATTTCTTCGATACCTCACACGTCGAGGAGGTTATCGAACTTGTGCTCAAAGTCAACAAGGAAGCCGTTATGGTAATCAAATCGACAGTGCCTGTCGGATATACCGGGGCTGTCAGCAAAAAGTACAGGGACGCGAAGATTATCTTTGCCCCGGAGTTTCTCCGCGAAAGCAAGGCTCTGTACGACAATCTGTATCCCAACCGCATCATCGTAGGCCGTCCGGAGGACAATGACAACCTTGTAAAGGCTGCGGAAGCCTTTGCGGAGATTCTGAAGGATTGCTCCCTGAAACCTGATGTCCCGGTGCTTTTTATGGGCACTACGGAGGCGGAGGCCGTGAAACTGTTTGCCAATACGTATCTTGCACTAAGGGTAAGTTTTTTCAATGAACTTGATACCTATGCCGAGGTGAAAGGTCTTGATACCAGGTCAATCATCGAAGGAGTCTGTCTCGACCCCCGTATCGGCAATCACTACAACAACCCTTCTTTCGGCTATGGCGGGTATTGCCTTCCCAAGGATACCAAGCAGCTGCTGGCGAACTTTCAGGACGTTCCGGAAAACCTGATAGAGGCCATCGTGAATTCCAACCGGACACGAAAGGACTTCATCGCAATGACGGTCCTGTCCCTCGCCGGTTATTACAGTGATGAGGATGGTTACAGGGAATCAATAGAGAAGGATACCACCGTGGGCGTTTACCGACTTACCATGAAGTCCAACTCGGACAACTTCCGCCAGTCCAGCATCCAGGGCGTGATGAAGAGAATCAAGGCAAAGGGAGTCAACGTGATAGTGTACGAGCCTTCTTTGGAGAACGGCAGCAGGTTTTTCGGAAGCGAGGTCGTGAACGATCTGGAGGAGTTCAAGCGCCGCTCCGGCGCCATCATCGCCAACCGCTATGAGAGTGTGCTTGACGACGTAAGGGACAAGGTGTATACAAGGGACATTTTCAGCAGGGATTAGTGAAGGAATCCATCACAATCAAGGGAGCAAGAGTCAATAATCTCAAGAATATTGATCTGGAGATACCGCGCGGAAAATTTGTCGTGATTACCGGTGTTTCCGGAAGCGGCAAGTCTTCCCTGGCGTTCGATACTCTTTTTGCGGAAGGCCAGAGGCGTTTCGCTGAGAGCCTGTCATCCTACGCGCGCCAGTTTCTCGGCCGTATGTCAAAGCCTGACGTGGATTCGATAGATGGCATTCCTCCTGCGGTGGCCATCGAACAGAAAGTCAACATAAAGAATCCGCGCTCTACCGTAGCCACCACGACGGAGATTTATGATTTCCTGCGCCTGATATTCGCAAGAATAGGCCGCACTTACTCTCCCGTTTCCGGTGGTGAGGTCCGCAAGGACAGCGTGAGCGATGTCCTGAACTATATCTCCGGTCTGGATGGAAGCTGTTTCATCCTTTCCGATATCCTCTGGAAGGAGCGGGAGGACAAGGTCGAGCTGATGCTGTGTCTCAAGGAGGCCGGGTACAACAGGCTTCTATGCGGCTCCCAGCCGTGCAAGATAGATGACGTGCTTCAGAAAGGAGGGGATTATCCTTCTGACGCAAAACTGCTTGTGGACAGGGTTTCCCTGCCTGGTGACAGGGACAGGATCATCAGTTCCATCAATGATGCATTCTCACAGGGTGAAGGAAGGATGAGCGTATGGCATGAGGGTGAAGAAAAGGAGTTCAGCTCCCTGTTCGAACTGGACGGACTGAAATTTTCCGAACCTGACGAATATATGTTCAGTTTCAATTCCCCGCTGGGTGCCTGCCCGGTATGCGGAGGACTTGGAAAAATCATAGGAATAAGCGAGGATCTTGTTGTGCCGGACAAGACAAAGAGTATCTATGACGGGGCCATAGCCTGTTGGAGGGGTGAGAAGATGGGATGGTTCAAGGACCATATGGTCGAGGTGGCGGAGAAGTACGGCATCCCTATTTTCATTCCATACTGCGAACTTGACAGGAAAGTGCGCGACCTGATATGGGAGGGGGACCCTCCGAAGGAAGGACAGTCGTACGACGATGATCCATCGCGTCTCGTGGGCATCAATGAGTTTTTCGATTGGGTCGAGACGCAGAAATACAAGATACAGTACAAGTATATGCTCTCCCGTTTCAGCGGAAGGGCGGAGTGCCACGAATGTCACGGAAGCAGGCTTCGCAGGGATGCACTGTATGTCAAGGTGGGAGGGCGGAACATTGACGAACTCCTCTCGATGAATGTCGAACAGATTCTGCGTTTCTTTGAGACTCTGGAACTCGGGGACAATGAGAGGAAGATTGTAGAAGAACCGCTTTCGGAGATAATCAGCAGACTGCGGTACATACAGGATGTAGGTTTGGGCTATCTTACGATGAACCGGGCCTGCAATACGCTCTCGGGAGGGGAGAGCCAGAGAATAAATCTCGTGACGGCACTCGGCTCCAGCCTTGTGGGATCGATGTATATTTTGGACGAGCCGTCCATAGGCCTGCATTCCAGGGATACGGAAAGATTGATAGCCGTCCTGCGCAGGCTCCGTGACCTCGGGAACACAGTGATAGTGGTAGAGCACGATGAAGAGATAATACGCGCCGCCGACCTTCTCATAGATATGGGCCCTGCTGCGGGTCTCTACGGAGGGGAAATCGTCTATGAAGGGGTGGTCGGAAAGACTCCTGACCGTAAGGGAAAGTCCGTCACGCTGAAATATCTTTCAGGTGAAATAGAGCGTTACATAAGGAGGAAACGCGATTGGCACTATTATATATCCGTCAACGGAGCAAGAGAACACAATCTGAAAGGCATAGACGTCAAGTTCCCTCTCGGAGCGCTGACTGTCGTGACGGGCGTGTCCGGTTCCGGGAAGTCTTCGCTGGTAGGGGACATCCTGTATCCCGCACTCTATCGGCATATCCACGATTCGGGCGACCTTCCAGGCGTTTTCAGCGGTTTGGGAGGCAATCTGGACAGGATACAAAGGGTTGAATACGTTGACCAGGACCCTATTGGACGCAGCTCCCGCTCAAATGCCGTGACATATCTCAAGGCATACGACGACATCAGGGAACTGATGTCAGAGCAACAGTATGCGAAGATAAACGGCTACGGACCGCAATTCTTCAGTTTCAATACAGAGGGAGGGCGTTGTCCGGAGTGTCAGGGGGACGGCGTCGTCACTATCGAAATGCAGTTTATGGCCGATGTGACAATGGTGTGCGAGGAATGCGGAGGCAAGCGTTTCAAGCAGGATATACTTGAAGTGCGATACCGGGGAAAGAATATCGATGACATACTCAATATGAGCGTCGGGCAGGCTGTGGCATTTTTCGGTGAAGGGGAGGAAGATTTGGCCAAAAGCATAGCCTTGAAACTGCAGCCGCTGCTCGATGTGGGCCTCGGTTATATCAAGCTGGGCCAGAGCAGTTCCACTCTGTCGGGAGGAGAAAGCCAGAGAATCAAGCTGGCGTACTTCCTGTCCATCGGGAAGAAGGACCGCAAGGGTGACAAAATAATGTTTATCTTTGACGAGCCTACCACGGGACTCCACTTCTATGACGTTGAAAAACTGCTGAAGGCTTTCGATCAGTTGCTGGAACAGGGACACAGCCTCGTGGTAGTGGAACATAACCCGGATGTCATAAGAAGTGCGGACTGGGTCATCGATCTGGGTCCTGATGCGGGCGACAGAGGCGGCGATATCGTGTTTGAAGGTACTCCGGAGGATTTGAAGAAGTCAGATACATACACGGCAAGGTATATATGAAGAAAATAGCGGCAATTACTATGGTGCGTAATGATGATTTCTACCTGCGCAAGTGGGTGGAGTACTATGGCGCGCAGCTCGGCCGCGAAAACCTATATATCTATTTCGACGGAGAGGATCAACGGATAGGGGATTTCTGCGAGGGTACTCACGCAAGTCTCCACGCCAAGATTGGGTCCCAAGTGGTTTCTGCGGAAAAGGGCAGGTTGAAATTCCTGTCCGACTGCGCCGCACAGCTGCTTGCAGACGGATACGACCTTGTAATCGGGGTTGACGCCGATGAATTCATTGTCGTGGACCCTAAGCTGGGAAAGTCCCTTTCTGAGTATCTTGACGCATGCAGGATACATACCAGCCTTTCAGCCCTCGGACTGGACTTCGGACAGAAAATCGGAGAGGAGGGCGACATTGATGAAAGCCTGCCGTTCCTTCAGCAGCGTCATTATGCCCGGATCGGCACGCGCTACACGAAGCCGTCCATCATAAGCAGGCCTTGCAAATGGGGCTCCGGATTCCACAGGATAAAGAAACATAATTTCCATATCGGCAAGGATCTGTATCTTCTTCATTTCGGCTATTTCGACCTGAAGCGCCTCGAGGAAAGGTTCAACGACAAGGACAGGCTCAGCCAGGGTTGGGAGTCGCATATCAGGAAACGCTCGCGGACCATACGTTATGTCACTGAGCTGAAAGCCCGGGATTTTGAGCGCTGGACAGCGTTCGCCCGTGTATGCCAGAATATAATCAGGCCTCCGTATGCGCTTAACAAGCCGGCTATGTTCGAGCTGAAGATAGTCGTCAGGATTCCGGACCGATTCAGGGATATCGTATGAGGCACGCATTTCTCATAATGGCGCACACTGATTTTCACTGCCTGCGCAAGCTGGTGGAGTACCTCGACGATTCCGACAATGACATATATGTCCATATTGACGCCAAATCCCCCGGCTTCGACGGAACCGTATTCGAAGGCGCCTGCAGGTTTTCGTCGCTTTCGTTTGTATCCCCGAGACTGCACTTGAACTGGGGCGGATACAGCCTGGTAAGAGCCGAGATGCTTCTTCTTGAAAAAGCTTTCGAACACGGCGGATACGGGTATTATCACCTTCTGTCAGGATGTGACCTCCCGATCAAGTCTTGTGAGTACATTCACGGATTCTTTGAGAGGAATGCCGGAAAGGAGTTTGTCGAATGTCACGACGCTCCGGGGCATACGGCGATGAGAGCTATGTATTACACTGTTTTTCCCGAAGGCGCGGGATATCCTGCGAAGCGTTTCCTGAACTATGTCGTGAAATATGTACTGATGGCTCTCGGTGTCAGGAGGAACCGCGGAGTGGATTTCAAATGCGGTTCTCAATGGTTCAGCATAACGGAAGGCTTCGTTTCATATGTGCTTTCTCACGGGGAGTGGGTGGACAGGACATTCAGCCGCTCGTGTATCTGTGATGAGATGTTTGTCCAGACATTGCTGGCCGGTTCTCCATTTTATGCTTCTTGCGCTGATGACAATCTGAGACTGATAGACTGGGACAGGAGGGAAGGCGGTAAATCCCATCCCCATACTTTTACGATGGCTGACCTTGACGTCCTGAAGACCAGCCCGAAGCTTTTTGCCAGGAAGTTCGATGAGCGTACGGATGCAGAAATAATGGATAGGATTAAGGAAGTATGGTGAAATTAGTATCGGTAGTGAAGGATTTTGAGATGTACCGTCAGTGCATTGTTGACAATCCGTACACCCGCGGCTGTGAAACAGTCACTATCGACAACACAGTAGAAAACCTTCCTGTGACTGTGCAGTACAACCGTTTCCTTGATTCCCTCAAGGAGGAGTGCTGGGTGTGCTTCTGCCATGAAGACTGGAAGCCCGTGTCAGATCTGACGTCTGTTGTTGAATCACTTGATATTTCCTCTCTGCACGGTCCGATAGGAGTATTTGTGGAAGAGCGCCGCAGTAGGGACATCATTGTCCCGCGCGGACACGTCTTCCAGACACGCAAAGACGGTAAGCGTCCAATCGAGATCCCAGGAAAGGATATTGTCGGCAGAGTGGATACATTTGATTGCCAATGCCTTATCGTTCACTCTTCTGTGTTGGACAAATACGGGCTGCGCTTCGATGAGAACCTTTCGTTCGATATGTATGTCGAGGATTTCTGCGTGGCGGCATACGAAAGATACGGCATAGAGTCACGGACTGCCGATATTCCTTGCATGCACTGCTCGGCTGGAAAACTGTCAGACAGATTCTTCGACTCCCTTGAATATATCAGGAAGAAATACTTTGTCACCAAAAAAAGATACGCCACAATAGTCGGACATTTGAACACTTTCGGCGGGAATCCCTCAAAGCCGGTGCTCAAATGGAAGAGAATACCGCATATAAAACTCATCTACAGATTGGCCAAATGACACAGGGAATACTTTGCTGCATATTCAACCACAATTCCAACGAAAAGGCGATTGAATGGTACGACAGACTCCATAATGACTTTGAAACTGTGATTCTGGACAGCGGCAGCGTGCCTGCCTGCAATCATCCGGCTGCAGTGACCCTAGACAATATCTTCTATTCGGGTCTGATGAACGAAGCCTATTCGATAGCTTCCGCGAAGGGATGCCGCTGGCTGATGATAGTCACCGGCGATCTGGAGATAGATGAGAGGAACTGCGGAATGCTGGTCAGAGGTATGAAGGAAATTATGGACTCCGGAAATGTGGACCTGTACCAGCCGAGTTGTAAATGGTCTCTGAAGGGCAGGTCCCATCTGCAGAGTATGTGCCATTTCAGCGGCGGAATGCGTTGTGTCAATTTTCAGGAGGGTTGGTTCCATCTCATCCGTATGGAGTTGATGAAAGCGTTTATGCCGATTGATACGGATATCAACAGAATGGGCTGGGGAATTGATCTGGCACTTGCTCATTTCGCGCGCGTGCGCAAACAGTTGGTGATTGTGGATGACCGCGTGAAAATCATGCACCCGAGGGGTACCGGTTACAACAGGGACAAGGCCAAGGCCCAGATGAAGGCATGGCTTGCCACCATCCCGGGCTATGTGTCGCCAAGGCATTTCCGCCCTTTGCGCTCAAAAGTGAAATAGAAAAAACGTCAAAAGACATAAGAAACGTCAAAAGATGACGTTGTTTTTTTCGTTTCCATTGTCGGAATGTTTCCTGTCCATAGCTTTGCGGCATGAAACGGAAAACGACAAGATATCCTGAAGGCCGCAGTCATTTCTCTTTGCGGCGTTCGCCGGGAGGCAGTCTGCCTCGTGGACTATTAAAATATTCATCAATACTTGCTGTGCAACTGATTTTGCAGGCCTTCGCGGTATCTTGCAATATGCTTGAGGAACTGTTTGGGGAGCAGAAAACAGAAAAGTCGGCCGTGTCATTCCACTGTAGCGGAGATTCCGGAATTGACTCCGTTGATCTGTTCATCTACAGGGATGAGGCGGTGAAGACTCTTGAACTTCATAAAAGGATGCCGTATGCCGATCCTTCGGGAAGGATTTACGCAGACACTCTGCTTCTGTCGAAAGGGAGCAAGCTGGCTGTCGCGGCTGCCAATCTGTACAGGTATCCCGATATCGACAGACTGTTCTCATATGAGTCAGTCGAATTGTTGAATATAAACTATGAAAATGACAATCCGGAGCGGCCTGTGATGTCGGGAATCTCAGCATTCACGGCAGGGGAAAGGTGTGAAGTGGAATTGAGACCGCTCCTTTGTACCATTGTGCTCTCAGAGGTAAGCAACAATCTGACCGGATATACCTGTCTGGAGAATCCCCGCTGCTATCTTGAAAATGTAAGCGAAAGCGCGGAAATTTTCAGGGAGACAGGTTTCAGGCCTTCCGGGTTGCTTGACAGGACTGAAAAGGTGTTTCTTCCCTGCGATGTCGGACTGCTGACGCAATATCCTGACTCCCATCTCCATTGCTACCCTAACGACTCGCAGGAAGGCACCGTAGGCACACCCAGGACCCTTTTTACATTCGAGTGTGAAATAAGAGGGGAGACCTGTACGTTCAGTACGGAACTCCCCTCTTTGAAACGCGCCAGCACCCATACGGTAGAATTGACGGTGAATGGCAAAAAGGACTTTAAGTATAAGGTCTATTGAGTGACTTTTCCCCTCCTTCTGACGAATTTATGCTCCGAAATTATCGTAAAGGATGTTCTCCGGCTGAACCCCGAGCGAATCAAGAAGGTCAACCACACACTTTGTCATCATAGGAGGTCCGCACATGAAGTACTTGATATCCTCAGGCGCCTCATGATCCTTGAGGTATGTCTCGAACATTACGTTATGCACAAAACCTGCAGTGTACTTAACCCCTGCCTCGTCTGCTGCCGGATCAGGACGGTCGAGAGCGAGGTGGAACTTGAAGTTCGGGAACTCCTTCTCGATCTCGGCGAAGTCCTCAAGATAGAATGCCTCTACAAGTGCGCGTGCGCCATAGAAGAAATGAACCTTGCGGCCTGTCCTGAGAGTCTTGAACAGCTGCATGATATGGCTGCGGAGAGGAGCCATACCGGCACCTCCGCCGACAAATATGTACTCGATATCGTCCGGATCATTCTTAGGGAGAAGGAATTCTCCGTAAGGTCCGCTGATCATAACCTTGTCGCCCGGCTTGCGTGTGAACACGTAAGAAGAAGCGATGCCCGGATTTACAGGGAGAAGCTTAGGGCCGAGTTCGCGAGGGACACTTCTGTCGAACGGAGGTGTCGCGATACGCACGTTGAGCTTGATGATGCCCTTCTCTCCAGGGTAAGAGGCCATTGAATATGCCCTGATGGTAGGAACAGGGTTGGAAGAATGAAGATTGAAGAATCCGTATTTCTCCCAGTCCGCGCGATATTCAGGCTCGACCTCGATATCCTTGAAATCAAGTTCATATGCAGGAATGTCGATCTGGATATACTCACCGGACTTGAATTCGAGATTCTCGCCCTCCGGAAGCTTGACTGTAAACTCCTTGATGAATGTAGCGACATTCTTGTTAGAGATGACCTCACACTCGAGTTTCTTGACGCTGAGCGCGCTTTCTGCAACCTGGATTTTGAGGTCGTCCTTAACCTTGACCTGACAGCCGAGTCTCCAGCCGTCCTTGATCTGCTTGCGGTTGAAGAAACCGACTTCGGTAGGGAGTATCTCTCCGCCGCCTTCAAGCACCTGCACTTTGCACTGGCCGCAATTGGCCTTTCCGCCGCAGGCGGAAGGGAGGAATATCTTCTCGTTCGCAAGCGTGCTCATCAAAGAGTTGCCCGGGGTGACGTCAAGTTCCTTCTTGCCGTTGTTGATGTCTATTTTTACGGTACCGCTCGGAGTGATCTTCGCTTTGACGAAAAGCAGAAGGGCCACAAGTATGAGAGATACTGTTACAATAAGCAGAATTGCTGCTGAAATCGTACTTGTCATATCCTTGCCCTCCTATATAGTGATACCCATAAAAATCATGAACGCAATACCCATCAGACCTACGGTGATGAAGGTGATTCCTATTCCCTTGAGCCCCGCAGGGATGTTGGAATAGGACATCTTCTCGCGTATTGCTGCGAGAGCAACAATTGCAAGATACCAGCCGATACCTGACCCCAGAGCGTAGACTGCCGATTCTCCGACATTGGCAAAGTCCTTCTGCTGCATGAACAGGGAACCTCCGAGAATGGCGCAGTTGACAGCAATCAACGGAAGATAGATACCGAGAGAACTGTAAAGTGACGGGAGGAATTTCTCCACGATCATCTCGACAAGCTGGGTGATGGCGGCGATGACGGCGATGAAGATGATGAAACTGAGGAAACTCAGGTCAACGTCTGCAAGTGCCGGGCTGATCCAGCTCATGGCGCCTGGCTTGAGGAAATATGTGTTGAGAAGATAGTTCACCGGAAGGGTGATGAGAAGCACGCCGATAACGGCGATTCCGAGACCGTTTGCGGTCTTGACATTCTTGGATACTGCCAGGTATGAACACATACCGAGGAAGTATGCAAAAATCATATTGTCAACGAAAATTGACTTTACGAATAAGCTGATGTATTCCATATTCAGTACGTGTTAATTTATTTTTCCTGAAGATCCTTGTCCAGACTTCTGTGAACCCAGATGATGCATCCGAGAAGAATCAGAGCGAATGGAGGAAGTATCACGAGTCCGTTGTTGACGTAGCCGATAGCAGAGAGTACAGGGAAACCGAAGAGGGTTCCTGAACCGAGCAGCTCGCGGAAGAATGCGACAATGATGAGAATCATACCGTATCCTATGCCGTTTGCAAGGCCGTCAAGAAGTGAAGGGACAGCCTTGTTGCCGAGAGCGAACGCCTCGATGCGTCCCATCACTATACAGTTGGTGATGATGAGTCCGATATATACTGACAACGACTTGTCGATGGCATATGTGGCCTCGAAAGCCTTCAACACCTGGTCCACGGTGATAACCATAAGCGCAACCACAACCAGCTGGACAATGATCCTGACACGGTTTGGAATTGTGTTGCGGATCAGCGAGCAGATCAGGCTGGAAAGACCCGTAACGACTGTCACGGACAGAGCCATTACAAGGGCGCCCTTAAGCTCGACAGTGACTGCGAGCGAAGAGCAGATACCGAGCACAAGGACGGTGATGGGATTGCCCTTGAGTATCGGATTGAGGATGGTTTCTTTCATTTTACTCATTGCTTGGTTCCTCCTCTGCATTAGATTTTTCAGCCATTTCTTCAAGAGTGCCGACAACCTTCTGTGCAGTCTCGATGCTTATCTGATAAGCGTTGAGCCAGGTGACGATTGCTTCATTGAGACCCTTGCTGGTCATTGTAGCGCCGGTGATGGCATCGACAGCATTCTCTTTCCCTTCAGGGGCGCCACCCTTCACGATGCTGAACGGGTCGCCTTCTCCATATAATACCTTCTTTCCTGCGAACTGGGCGCGGAATGAAGGATCGTCCTTGATCTTTCCACCAAGTCCCGGAGTTTCGGATTCGTGATCGAAATATGCTCCTACGACTGTCTTGAGGTCTTTGTCAAGTGCGATGTATCCCCATACCGGCCCCCAGAGTCCCGCACCGAAAACGGCGAGGACGCTGACTCCGTTGTTGAAAGCATAGACGGGAAGTTCGTCAGCATTGACGCTTCCGTCCTTGATTTTGTAGTTGAGAGCTTTGAGCTGTGAGGTTGAGGTTATTGCGGTGGCTCCTTCAATATTCTCCTCGAAGAACTTGACGGTCGCTGCATTGCCTATCTCCTGCCAGTGCTCTTTCCCGCCGAACTGTGCGGCTGTGAGAATCTGGCTGATGGTCTCGGCCTTTTCGTTCTCTTCCTGCTTTGGTTTGAGAGTTTGTGAAACGAAAGCAAGGATGGCCGCTACGAGTACAACCACTACTGTGGTGTAAACTACGGTATATACGTTACTGTTAGTATTCATAGGTCTTTCTTGCTTTACGTGAAATATGACAGCTTACGACGCAGTGGTCGATAAGCGGTGCGAATGTGTTTCCGAGGAGGATGGCGAGCATCATTCCTTCTGCGTAGCCTGGGTTGAACAGTCTGACTGTGATGCAGAGTGCGCCGATGAGGAATCCGTAGATCCATTTGCCGCACTCAGTCTGCGCTGAGGTTACAGGGTCGGTTGCCATGAATACCGTACCGAAGGCGAAGCCGCCCATGACGAGCTGCATATAGCAAGGGATGTCCGTTGCGCCTGTCGCGAACCCGATCCAGCCCACGAGAAGTGCTCCGAGCACTGAACCGCACATAACCTTCCAGCTGGCGATTCCGGTCCAGAGTATGATGAACGCTCCGAGAAGGATGGCAATCACTGAAGTCTCACCTACGGATCCCGGAACGGTTCCGATGAACATATCCCAGAAACCTGTGCCGTACTGGGCGGCAGCTCCGTCCAGTGCGAGAGGCGTTGCTCCGGTAAACCCGTCTGCAACGCTCTCACCTGCCTTGAGTGAAATCCAGCACTGTGATCCGGACATTGCGGTAGGGTAAGAGAAGAACAGGAATGCGCGTGCGAGAAGTGCAGGATTCCAGATGTTCATACCTGTGCCTCCGTAGACTTCCTTTCCGAAGAACACTGCAAAAGCCACAGCCACTGCAAGCATCCAGAGCGGTGTCGTGACAGGGACAATGAGAGGAATGAGGAATCCGGATACGAGGTAACCCTCGTTGACTTCTTCTCCTCTGATCTGTGATGCGCCGAACTCTATGGCGAGTCCGACCACATAAGATACTGCATAGAGAGGAAGCACCTTCAGGACGCCGTACCAGAAGTTCGGAAGAAGCATCTTCCAGAATCCTTCTGAGCATCCGATGGCGAGAGAGTGCTGATAGCCGACGTTCCACATTCCGAAAAGCGCTGCCGGAACGAGGGCGATCACCATAAGAATCATAATGCGTTTCAGGTCGACGGCATCCCTGACGTGAGCGCCCTTGCGTGCGACGGTGCCGGGGACATTGAGGAATGTCTCAAAAGCATCGACCGTTGAGTGCAGCCAGTAGAATTTGCCGCCTTTTTCGAAAATCTTGTTCATACTTTTAAGCCATTTCTTTAAGCATCAGGTCAATGCCCTTTGCGATGATATCCTGAATATAGTTCTTGCTCGGATCCACGTATTCGCAGAGTGCGAGGTCCTCGGGGAGAACCTCATAGATGCCGAACTTCTCCATCTTGTCGATGTCTCCTGCGAGGCAGGCCTTGGTGAGATAGAGAGGGAAGATGTCCATCGGGAGTACCTTTGCGTAATACGAATCCGACATCACGAATGCACGAGGGCCTCCGTGAAGGTTGGTGTCCAGATCATATTTTCTCCAAGGAGTAAGCCAGGAGAAATATGAATGGTCGGTGGAGAACTGCTTGTAGCGGATAGGTCTGATCCATCCGAAAAGCTCCTTTTCGGTGCCTTCCTTGAGAATTGTGATCGTGCTTGAGTAGAATCCCAGACAGCCGTCGGCTCCGACTGTCTGTCCGCTGAGGAGGTCGCCGCTGATTACGCGGGCTTCTTCCGCATTGGAGCCTATCTGGCCTGCGATGCACTTCATAGGCATACCCGGAACGGTGCTGACGTAGCAAGGCTCGATAGCCATAGGGCCTGCGATTGCCACCTTGCGGCGTACGTCATAGTGCCCTTTCTGGAAGAGCCTGCCTATGCAGGCAAGTCCCAGGAGGGAAACGGTCCACACTGTCTCTTCCTTGCGGACAGGGCTGATGTGGCTGATCTGGACGCCGACGTTTCCGGCAGGATGCTTTTTTGCTTCGAAGCGGTGGAATTTCACACCGGTGAGCTTGAGGAAATTGCTGTTGTCGGAGTTTACGCTGACGTGAACGCCACCCTCAGTAAGCTTGCAGAGTGCGTTTATTCCGGCCTGTATCGCATTGGTCTCGTCACCGAGGACGAATTCCTGGTCTGCAGCGAGGGGCGCCGTGTCAAATGCAGACACAAAAATAGCCTTCGGCCGGATTTCAGGGTTTGCGATGATACCGTAAGGACGCTGAATGATCCAAGGCCAGAGGCCGCTCTCAAGCAAAGCTTTTTTTACATCATCCGCAGAATCACTCTTGACGTCGAAATCGACGTATGTCTGCTCTGCGTCAGTCTCAATGAGAACAGCGATAAGTTTTCGCTTTTCTCCTCTGACAATTTCCTTGACCTTTCCGCTGACGGGGGATGTGATGAGAATGTCAGAGCATTTCTTGTCTACCAGAATCGGAGAACCGCACTTTACGGCGTCACCTTCCTTTACAAGAAGTCTTGGAAGAAGGCCCTTGAAGTCAGAAGGCTTGACCGCCACAATGTCCGGCATTATCGTTCTGGCGATACGAAGGTCTGCAGCTCCCTTGATGGGAATGTTGAGGCCTTTTTTCAAAACGATTTTGTTTGACATTTGTATATAACGTTATATTAGATATGCTGAATGGCACGCGAAGATAGCCAATTTTTTCGTATTTTCGTGCCGTTATGGACAATAAAGTGAGTGCGATTTTACAGGGACTGAATGACGAGCAGATGCGTGCAGTTCAGTGTGTGGAGGGACCGGTGCTGATAGTGGCCGGGGCAGGGTCCGGAAAGACCAGGGTGTTGACCGGCAGAGTGGCTTATCTTCTGGCGAGAGGTGAGGATCCTTCCAGGATTCTGGCGCTTACCTTCACTAAGAAGGCGGCCGGTGAAATGAAAGAGAGAATAGCCCTGATGGTGGGGAACCGTGCCGCCTGGAGGGTGGTTATGGGGACGTTCCATTCAGTGTTCGTGCGTTTCCTGAGGGAATACGCCCCAAGTCTCGGGTATCCGCAGCAGTTTACCATATACGATACTTCCGACAGCCAGAGCGCGATGAAGACCTGTATCAGGGAACTTGGACTGGATGACAAGACATACAAGCCGAAGGAAGTGCTTTCGCGCATTTCCATAGCCAAGAACAACCTGATTACCGTCACGGGCTACCGCGCGAACCAGAACCTTCTGACAAGTGACCGGAATGCAAAGAAACCGCGTATCTGCGACCTTTACGAACTGTACCAGAAGAAGCTCAAGTCGGCAGGAGTAATGGACTTCGATGACATCCTTGTCAATATGAATATTCTGCTTAGGGACAACAGGGACGCCCTGCGGGAGATATCTTCACGTTTCTCGTACATTATGGTGGACGAGTATCAGGATACCAATTTCGCCCAGTATCTGATAATCAAAAAACTGTCTGAAGTCCACCGCAACATCTGCGTTGTGGGTGACGATTCGCAGTCCATATATGCCTTCCGCGGTGCGAAGATTGAAAACATCCTCAATTTCAAGAAGGATTATCCCGAATGCCGTCTGTTCAGACTTGAGCGCAACTACCGTTCAACCAAGAGTATAGTAAATGCCGCCAATTCCGTGATAGCCAAAAACGAGGGACGTATCCCGAAGGAATGTTATTCTGATGGTGACGAAGGCGAAAAGATAAGGATACGCAAGGCCTACAGCGAACTTGAGGAGGCGGTCATCATAGTATCGGACATCATAGGCAGGATGCGTGAGGGAAACGGAGTCCAATATCAGGATTTCGCCGTACTTTACAGGACAAACTCACAGTCCAGAGCCATAGAAGAGCAGCTCAGGAGGAAGAATCTTCCATATTTGATCTACTCCGGCAACAGTTTCTTCGACCGCGCGGAGGTCAAGGATATGATGGCATATTTCAAGCTCTGCGTCAATCCTTCCGATGACGAATCCTTCCGCAGGGTGGTGAACAAGCCTGCCAGGGGAATAGGTGACACGACTTTAAGCGCAGTCGTGCAGATTGCCGCGGCGGAAGGGAAATCCCTGTTCGAAGCGGGGTTCGGCGTGCCGAAAGTGCAGGGCTTCTGCGAAATGATAAGGTCGTTCAATGCGGAGTCGACCACTGCGGATGCACACGACCTTGCCATCAGAATAGCGGACAAAAGCGGCCTTTATGCTTTTTACAAGTCTGATACTTCCATTGAAGGAATGTCTCGTACGGCCAATATAGAGGAGCTTCTGAACTCGGTCACTGCATATACGGAAGAGGTTGACGAGGAAGCCGAAAACGTTCTGGTGACTCTCAACGATTTCCTCGAGAATGTATCCCTTCTGAGCAATGTGGATACCACCGATGACGGTGAGGACACCAACAACAAGATTGCCCTGATGACAGTGCATTCTGCAAAGGGGCTGGAGTTCCCTTATGTTTTCGTGGCCGGGATGGAGGAGAATCTTTTCCCTTCGTTGAACTTGATGTCAGCCCCGTCCGAGCTGGAAGAGGAACGGAGACTTTTCTACGTGGCTCTCACCAGAGCCAAAAAGGCTGTGGAACTTTCGTACGCGGTGACAAGGATGAGAAACGGAAAGCATGAGTCCAACGCTCCTTCCCGTTTCCTGAAAGAAATAGATTCAAGATATCTGGAGAATCCGCTCGAGGATGATTGCGATGATTATGGCTTCGGAAGACGTAATAACTACGGCCGGTTTTTCGGTACTGCTGCGAAACCTGTCGTTACGCCGGCGCCGGTCCGCAAACCGGAGATAATCGATCCTGACTTCGTGCCGGTACCTATGACGGAACTCTATGAGGGTGAAAGAGTGGAGCACAACAGATTCGGAGCCGGTACAATAAAAAGCATCTCCGGCACTGTACCGGAGATGAAAGCTGTAATCGATTTTGATTCAGATCAGTATGGTGAGAAGCTGCTTCTGCTGAAGTACGCGAAACTGCGTCCTCTGAAGCGTTAGCGCACCCATTTTTCGAGCCAGTCGAAGAATTCTCTCTGCCAGAAAATGCAGTTCTGAGGCTTGACCACCCAGTGAGTCTCTTCCGGGAAGATGATAAGCTTGGAAGGGACCCCCATCATCTGAGCCGCGTTGAAAGCGGCCATGCCCTGCTCGTAAGGGATTCTGAAATCCAGCATTCCGTGTATGCAGAGGATAGGCGTATGCCACTCGGTTATCCTCGACTCCGGATCGTTTGCATAATGATGCTTTGCTTTCGCCGCATTTGAGTATGGGGCGCCTGCCTGCTGCATGCCGCCGAACGTTATGCCGTCTCCCTTCGGCCCTGTCTGGCCGGGTTCGTATGAGTATTCGGTAAGTCCGCCGTTATCCCAGTTTCCGAACCAGGCCTCTTCCGTGGTGTACCAGAGCATTTTTTCGTCGAAAATGCCTGCGTGAGCTATGAAACAGTCATAGAGGTCTCCGTGGAGGCTCATCATATTGTAGACGGAGAATCCGCCGTATGAAGCGCCGACACCGGCGAGTTTGCCGCACCAAGGCTGGCTCTTGATCCACTTTCCGGCCGTCATATAGTCCTGCATGTTCAGACCCTGGTAGTCGCCGCTGATCTGCTCTTTCCACTTCTGGCCGAAGCCGCTGCAACCGTGGCGGTTGGGAAGTATGACCACATATCCCTGCTGCGCCATGAGGCGGAAGTTCCATCTCTTGCTCCAACTCTGGTCAAGTGATGTCTGCGGACCTCCGTTGAACATTTCGATAGCAGGCCACTGCTTGTCCTCGCTGAAATGAGGCGGGTAGATGACCCAGCACTGGAGGTCTCCGCCGTCGGCGCTCTTCAGGACTACGCGTTCCTGACGCACCTGATAGACCTTCGCAAAATAATCATCGTTCTCGTGGCTGATCTGTGTGTACTGAGGGGCGCCGTTACGGGAAATTTCCACCTTCACCAGTTCGGAAGGGAAGAGATTGCTCTGGTATGAGGTGAGCAGCGTGCATCCGTTTTCATCCTTAATGACTGCGAAAGGTGTGTCGAAGTTGAACCACCAGTTCTCGGGAGTAAGCCTCTGTATCTTAGGCTCGGCTTCAATGTTCACTCTGAAAAGTCCCTGAACCCCGTCTACAGTCGCAGGGAATACTATCTTGCCGCTGCATTCTGTCCACGCTATTCCGCTGACGTCGGCGTCAAGAGCGCCTGCCACCTCACGTATGTTGCTTACTCTGACTTCTGCATTCTGCCCGTCGGCATACTGTGTTCCGAACTCGACGTCTGCCACCATAAGTCTCTGTTTGTCGGCCTCATATCCGTCCCTGGCCATGGATATCCACGCGAGATGCCTGCCGTCAGGACTCCAGGAAGGGTCGGTGTCGTATCCGCCGCCGTCCGTGACTTTGGTTTCGCATCCGGTGAGGACGTCATATATGTATATTTCGCAGTTGGTTGAGAAAGCATATTCGATGCCTGCCTTCTTGCGGCAGCTGTACGCGATATGCCTGCTGTCAGGTGCCCAGTCAAGCTGCTCGGCTCCTCCGAAAGGCTCCGTCGGGAGCTCGAATCCCGGATCTCCGGTGCCGAGGATGTCAAAGGAATTCTCCTTGGTGATTGTGTTTCCGTTAAGAGCTGCCACGTATGTGCGCGGAGTTTCGGTAACCCAATGGTCCCAATGCCTGTACATCAGCCTGTCAGTCACGTAGGCCTTTGCTTCCGTAAGGTCTTCATAGCTGTCGGCGGGACTTTTTACGGTGCCCGGAATGCTGCTGACATAATACAGCTGATTCCCGTCAGGGCTTATCCTGTAGTCGCTGATTCCTTCGGCCACGTCCGACAACTTGACTCCCTTCCTGATTTTACTACCCTTGACAGGGGCTTTCCACAGCTGTCCGTCCTGGAGAAAATAGATGCTGGACCCGTCTTTGCTCCATTTGGCGGCATTCACGCTTTTATCAAAGTCCGTAAGCTGCACGTTGCCGGAGCCGTCAGCGTTGCAGATCCAAAGATTGCGGCAGCTGCTGTTCTTCTCGATAGAGGTATAGCTTATACCGTAAAGTATCCTGCTTCCGTCAGGGGACAGCTGTGGGTCTGAAATGTATCCCAGGCTGTGCATGGCCTCAGGTGTCATCAGACCGTTCTCGACCTGGATTTCCGCTTTTTTGTTTTTTTTGCTCATATCAGTAACTCTGGCTATTAGGATTCCGTTGCCGTATCCGAAGGCAAAGCAGGCGGCGATAATGCCCGCGATTCTCAATGCATTTCTCATCATATCAGAATTGATTTGTAAAAATAATCAAAAAATCCGAAGGGCGGTCTCAGCGTATAGCCGCAAGATTTGATTCCAGCTGCTTTACGGAGCTTACACCTATAATTACGGAAGTAACTTCAGGACGTCTCAGAATCCAGCGCAAAGCATATTGGGAAAGTGTCAGGCCCCGCCCGTTTGCTTCTTCGTTCCACATTTTCAACTGTGACAGCAGTTCCGGAGTAAGGACGTCAGGCTTCAGGAACTGGCTGTGTGTCATTCTGGAGCCTTCCGGTATGCCGGAAAGATATCTGTCGGAAAGCAGACCCTGGGCAAGAGGGGAGAACGCCACAAATCCTGCGCCTGCGTCTGCGGCCTGCCCGAGAATATCTTCTTCGGGCAGGCTGTGGAGCATGTTGTACTTCCCCTGGTACACCAGGCACGGAACTTTCTGTTCTCTCAGATATTTGTAAGCCTCTCCTGCCATTTCCGAAGGGTAATTGGAAATGCCGACGTACAAAGCCTTGCCCTGACGGACAATATCCACAAGCGCCTGAAGAGTCTCTTCGAGAGGAGTGTACGGGTCCGGTCTGTGGGAATAGAAAATGTCTACGTAATCCAGTCCCATACGTTTCAGGCTCTGGTCCACGGACGCAATGAGACTTTTTCTCGAACCCCATTCCCCGTACGGCCCCGGCCACATATCGTAGCCCGCTTTTGTGGCTATTATCATCTCATCGCGGTGAGCGGACAAGGAACGCTTCATTATTTTACCGAAGCGGCTTTCGGCGGCACCGTGGGGAGGCCCGTAATTGTTAGCCAGATCGAAATAGGTGATTCCGTTGTCAAACGCGCATTCAACAATCTTCCCTGCTTGGGATTCATCCGCTCCGGCTCCGAAATTATGCCAGAATCCCAATGCTATTTCGGATAGGAGAATGCCGCTTTTACCGCACCTGCGGAACTTCATGTTTTCATATCCTTCCATATTCGCTTTGCGTCATTTGTTTTCTTCTCTGATACCGTAGAGGTAGCCCAGAAGGGCCATCTTCCCGCGCATTGTCTCACGGGGCGTGAATTCTGCATTCACCCAAAGATAACGCTGGTTGAAATAGCTGTCCTGCTGTGGCCAACCGTTCCATTCGGGATAGCATCCGGAGGTGAGTAGTGTGGCATCGCCCCCGTCACCCCTGGACCATACCTCGATGCCGTTGAATGGTGTCTGCCCGGGATGAGTGCCCGGATCTCCGTCATTGCGCCCGGTAGAATAGACATTTTCAAAATGGCGTTCACCCAGACCTGTCATTTCAACGGTATTGGACGGATTCCTGCCCAGACCCCAGCCAGCTTCAGAGTACATGCATTCTTCGAGCAGGTCGCGTCTGGTTGGACTTGTCGCGATGAAATGCGCGAGCATAACGGCCTGAAGGTTTTCAGACGTGCGATGGCGGTTGTCTATGCTTGCGCGACGCGACGGACGTTGTCTCATGGCTGCGATGAAATTATTGTCAGCCAATCTGTTGACAACTGTTTTCATATTTTCGTACAGCTCCGGATAGTGACGCTCGTGTGGGCAGCAGAGGTATGCGGCTGTGGCCCATATCTGGCCGCCAGTTCCGGAAATTACGGACTCCGGCCCTTTGACGGAACTGTCCGAAGCCAGGATATCCTCCCATTTGGTGTCTCCTGTGACATTATACAGGTATGCGGCTGCCAGCTGGCGGAAATCCCGTCCTGTCATAATGTCCTGACGGTCTGTTAGTTGAAGGTTCTCCTGCCGGGAAGCATAATTGAAGGCGGTTATCGCTTCACGGGTATAGAAGTCCGTCAACTCTTCATTTCCGGCAATCTTCATTGAGGCGGCGAGCATTGCACAGTTGGCTGCATTCGCCCAGGCCGCCATAGTGGTGCATCCGGCCTGAAACATTATGGTCCACTCCTTTGAAGGGTTTGTCAATCCCTGCGAATAGCCTTCCCCGTCCCTGATGCTGAGAAAGAAATCCACTTCGTTGCGCGCCTCATCGATGATGTCCGGTATGCCGTTGCCGCTTTCCCTGATGCCGAGTCCGTCTTCTGATATGCGTCCTCCCGTGAGTATGTAAGGGAGAAGAAGGTCATAGATGTTTACCACGTGAGAAAGATGCCTGTCCCAGTCATATGCATCGGAGTGGCCTCCTCCGGCAATTGTATTGACTGGATTCCCCGGAAGCCTGTGCTTCCAGAAGAAAGACTCACGTGCGGGTTTGAAATGAGGCTCATCCCAGACGTCCCCTCTCATCTTCATCCAGTCCGGGTGCCACGGGTGGAGGTCGGTCAGATAGACCGTGAAACCTGCCGGGTCTGTCTCAGGGATAAACCGAGGCTGGCGTGGTACGGGCCATACGTTCGAAGGGTCGGCAGGCTCTCCGATTCTCATATAGTAATATCCCCTGACTGAATATCTGTAAGGTTGGAAATATACTTCGTTGCCGATTTCGAAATCCATACTGCATCCAACATCTTCCACGACCAGACGGTATCTGCCCGGTTCGTTTCCGGAGAAATCTATTGCCCAGACATCGGAGGCTGTCAGGTCTCGCTTGCCTGCTTCTTTCTCCGATGCGGAACGGCTCTTCCAGAACCTGACCTTGCCTGCGCTTGCCTTTTTGCCGGTCAGGGTGTTGAATAGCCATACGTTGCGGCCCTCGAATGACTTGTATTCTCTCTGCCCGCCGTCCCCCATCCATAGATAGAGGTCTGCGGTTTTCGTCTGTTCGGATGGAAGATATCCCAGAATGTTTACGTGAATGGCCTCTGACTGAGCATTCCAGATGTCGAATACGATATCGGCGGAGCTCCGGTCGGAGCCCAGTTCTGCTGGAATGTTGACAGTATAGGTGCACCCCTGCTTCATAGATACGGGCAATTCAATGAAAAGGGTATGTTCAAGTTCCATATTGAGATTATGGTCAACGTGCATCGGTTTCGACTTCCGCCAAACGGCGCGTGCCTGCCTTGTTCCGAATGCATTGTCATCCGCGCTGCTGATTGACCACAGAGAAGCGTCGGAAGCCTGTTTTCCGTCCAGACGGGGATGGAAGACATACAGTGTGTCATCTCCTTCGGCGAATGTGTGCCCGAGATAGGCGCTGGGCCCGGTCGCATTGTCTCTATAGCGTATCTCTCCGTCCCTGAAACCGATGAGAAGGTAATCTTTGTCAATGATTCTGAGTCCTGTGAATTTGACAGCTCCGGCATCGGTGCAAATCAGGAGCATAGCAACTGTCAGAATCGGGATAATAAATCTTTTCATAATGTCTAACGATATCCTATATAAAAACCTGTTTCGTATTTTCCTCCCCTGAAAGAGGCCTCTCCTGCGAATGGACGTATTCTGGCAGGAGGAACAGAAGCGCCTACGACATAACTTCCGTTCCGGACCGTAACTGTCTCGAAACCTCCGGGCACAATGGTCGTGCTTATGCTTTTGTCCCCGCTGAACATAACCGTAAGAAAGAATTCGGTGTGGTTGTAGATAGTGATGGTGCTGACAGGGGATTCATCGTCGGCGGAAG
The DNA here is from genome assembly GCA_045615565.1 of Candidatus Cryptobacteroides sp. GTDB lineage: Bacteria > Bacteroidota > Bacteroidia > Bacteroidales > UBA932 > Cryptobacteroides. Next base: position 23,266 of record JAZLFC010000021.1, read on the forward strand.
TGCGCTCGATTTTCGGGAAATTATCGTGGTTTCCGGAAAACATGTCATTGACTTTCAGGTCGATCAGCCTTTTGTTCGCCTCTGCTGCGTGAGCCCCGTACGGGTACATGACCGCATATTTCTGGTAGGAATCCTTGGTGTTCATGCTCGAGGCCCTTTCCCAGGCAGTGCTTTCGCTTCCCCAGTCGCGGTCCTCAAGCGCTTTGGCCAGATCTTCGACTCCTTCGTCCTCATAAGCCTTGTAGTTCATCCGGGTGGAATTCCTGTCAATAATGCCGCCGAAAGGCTTGCCGTGGGATCCATTCATAATCCCTCCCGGCTCTTTGTTCGTCAAAGGCGTATCCGTCTGGGCCGAAAGGTCCACACAGACAATTGTCAGACAGCATAATATGGAAAGCAGAAACCTGAACATAGTTATCGGCAACAAATATAGATAATCAATTCCAATATCTCTAATTTACCGGAACCTGCTCTTGCACAAACGCGAGTCACTCGCGTCCGCGCAACATTGATGCCGCGCCTGCCGGAAAATACCAGAAAGAATGAATATCCCGAAAAATACTATGTATATTTGTGATGTATGGGAGAGTTGATGACAGACATCCAGTATCTTCAGGGAGTCGGTCCGAAAAGGGCCGAACTGCTGAAGCGTGAACTGGGGATATTCACCCTCGACGACCTGATACATCTCTATCCGTTCAGATATATCGACAGAAGCACAATACAGAAAATCGGCAGCCTTACACCCGACCTTGCCTATGTGCAGGTCCAGGCAAAGGTGGTCAGTCTCAATGAAACGCCTCGCAAGCGTCTCAGCATCATTGTGGAGGACGATACCGGTCGTCTCGAGCTGGTGTTCTTCAAAGGTATAAAATGGAACAAGGAACGTCTGCGGCCAGGTATGACCTTCGTGTTTTTCGGCAAGCCGCAAGAGTTCAACGGACACATCAACATTGTGCATCCCGAAGTCGATCCGCCTCAGGAACCCGGCTCGCAAGGCACTCTGACCGGAGTATATCCGAGCACGGAAAAATTGAAAAACGCCGGAGTCACGGGAAAGGTAATGTGTCGTATGCAGGCGGCTGCCCTGAATCTTTGCCTGCCGGAAATCCGGGAAACACTTCCGGAATATATACTGCAGGACAGGGGAATGGTGTCTTTGAAGTACGCCCTTGCGAACATCCACTTCCCGAAGGACAGCTATGCCCTTCAGAAAGCCACCTCGCGCCTCAAGTTCGAGGAACTCTTCCTGCTCCAGCTCAGTCTCCTGAAACAGAAATACGTTCGCTCCCGTTCCGAGCTCGGACTTGTGTTCAACAAGGTCGGATCCGATTTCAATGCCTGTTACGACGCACTCCCGTATGACCTTACGGGAGCGCAGAAGAGAGTCGTCAAGGAAATACGCTCCGATATGATGAGCGGGCATCAGATGAACCGTCTCCTCCAGGGAGATGTCGGCTCCGGAAAAACAATGGTGGCTGTGCTGAGCGCACTTATCGCCATAGGAAACGGCTTTCAGGCATGCATAATGGCCCCGACCGAAGTGCTCGCGCAGCAGCATTATGCGAATATACAGAAGTATCTTGCCCCAACCGCCGTCAAATGTGCCCTCCTTACCGGATCGACAGGTATGAAAGACCGACGCGCAATCCACGAGGGCCTTGAAGACGGCAGCATAGGGCTGATTGTCGGGACCCACGCTCTGCTTGAGGATAACGTGGTATTCAAGTCTCTCGGTCTTGCCGTAATAGACGAACAGCACCGTTTCGGAGTCGACCAGCGCTCCAAACTCTGGTCCAAAGGCCCCGTAGCGGGATCTGCCGGGAGTGATCTGGCGGGAGACCGTGACACCCTCGGCTCCGTAAGAGGGAGGGGCCCTCTGGGAGGGGTCCGCGGAGCGGACGTCTATTCGCCAGAGCACTCCCGGCAGATCCCCCCGCACGTACTAGTGATGACCGCCACCCCGATACCGCGCACACTGGCAATGACACTCTACGGCGATCTGGACGTATCGGTGATAGACGAAATGCCCCCGGGACGCAAACCCGTCAAGACCATACAGATATCCCCTGCAAAGAAGCCGGCGATGTATAAATTCATCGAAGACGAAATCGCGCGCGGACGTCAGGTCTTCATAGTCTATCCCCTGATATTCGAAAGCGAAAAAATGGACCTGCAGAACCTCCAGCAGGGCTACGAAGAGATTGTAAGGCGTTTTCCTATACCCGAATACAAGATAGCCATAGTCCACGGACAGCAGACCAACGAAGAAAAGAATTTCAATATGTCAGCCTTCGCCGAAGGCCGGGCCAACATACTCGTATCCACCACTGTGATAGAAGTCGGGGTGGATGTGCCCAATGCATCCGTGATGGTGATAGAAGAAGCCCAGCGTTTCGGCCTGAGCCAGCTCCATCAGCTGAGGGGCCGGGTCGGGAGGGGAGCCGAAAAATCCTACTGCATCCTTGTCAAGGACTATAAGACCACCAAAGAAGCACAGAGGCGCATTGACCTGATGTGCGCCACCGAAGACGGCTTCGAAATAGCCGAAGAGGATATGAAGATGCGCGGCCCCGGAGATCTTGAAGGTACGCAGCAGAGCGGATTGCCGATAAGCCTGAACATCGCGTCCCTCGCAAAGGACGGTATGCTCCTTTCGGAAGCGAGAGCCTATGCTGCGAAGGTGCTTGATGACGATCCTGTCCTGGAGAAAAAAGAAAATGCGAAGCTCGTTTCCGAGCTCCGCAAAGAGAAATATTCTGTAAAAGATTACAGTAAGATCAGTTAAGTTACTTAACCTTTGGGCCGGCTGCAACGAGAGCCTTTCCTGCCTTGTTGCTTTCGTACTTCTTGAAATTCTTCACGAAGCGTCCTGCAAGATCGGCAGCCTTCTCTTCCCACTGCTTAGGGTTTGCGTATGTGTCGCGAGGATCAAGGATCCCAGTGTCAACACCATTGAGCGATGTAGGAACCTCGAAGTTGAAATAAGGTATCTTCTTGGTCTTGGCCTTGTCGATGCTTCCGTCAAGGATAGCGTCAATGATTCCGCGTGTGTCGCGGATAGAGATTCTCTTGCCTGTTCCGTTCCATCCTGTGTTTACGAGATAAGCCTTGGCGCCGCTCTTCTCCATCCTCTTGACGAGCTCCTCCGCATACTTTGTAGGATGCAGTTCGAGGAAAGCCTGTCCGAAGCAGGCTGAGAATGTAGGAGTAGGCTCGGTGATACCGCGCTCCGTACCTGCAAGCTTAGCTGTGAATCCGCTGAGGAAATAGTACTTCGTCTGCTCAGGAGTAAGGATTGAAACCGGAGGAAGAACTCCGAATGCGTCAGCCGAGAGGAAGATGACCTGCTTTGCTGCAGGACCTGCGCTGAGCGGACGTACGATGTTCTTAATATGATAGATAGGATAGCTTACGCGGGTGTTCTCGGTAACGCTCTTGTCGTCGAAATCGATCTTGCCTTCCTCGTCGACTGTAACGTTCTCAAGGAGAGCGTCGCGACGGATGGCGTTGTAGATATCCGGCTCGGACTCCTTGTCAAGCTTGATAACCTTTGCATAGCAGCCGCCTTCGAAGTTGAACACTCCGTGGTCGTCCCAGCCGTGCTCGTCATCACCTATGAGCTTGCGCTTAGGGTCGGTGGAAAGAGTGGTCTTGCCGGTTCCTGAAAGTCCGAAGAAGATAGCAGTGTTCTTGCCGTTCAGGTCAGTGTTTGCGGAGCAGTGCATTGCAGCGATACCCTTGAGAGGGAGGAAGTAGTTCATCATGGAGAACATGCCCTTCTTCATCTCACCGCCGTACCAAGTGTTCAGGATAACCTGCTCCTTGCTCGAAACGTTGAAAGCCACACAGGTGTCAGACCGGAGTCCGAGCTCCTTGAAGTTCTCAACCTTAGCCTTTGATGCGCAGTAAACTACGAAATCAGGAGCCTGGTCGAACTCTGCCTGATTTTTTGGACGGATGAACATATTGGTGACGAAATGTGCCTGCCAAGCTACCTCCATAATGAAGCGGACCTTCATTCTGGTGTCCTTGTTCGTGCCGCAGAACCCGTCAACCACATAGAGTTTCTTTCCTGAAAGCTGTTCGAGAGCGAGCTTCTTGACTTCTCTCCAAACCTTCACTGTCATAGGGTGGTTGTCATTAGGATAAGCCTCTGTGTTCCACCATACGGTGTCCTTTGAGTTCTTGTCCAATACGATGTATTTGTCCTTAGGGGAACGTCCGGTATAGATGCCGGTCATTACGTTAAGGGCGCCGAGCTCCGTCTCCTGCGCCTTTTCATAACCTTCGAGCTCAGGACGAGTCTCTTCATTGAAAAGTACCTCGTATGAAGGATTGTAAACAATCTCCTTTACATCCTTGATACCGTACTTGCTTAAACCTATTTTTGCCATAATTTTTATGTGTTTGTTAGATATTTCCGTATTTCGGCACGCAAATTTACTTAAAAAAATCAAGTTATTCTTAATTTTGCATTTGAATTTCAATCATAATTGATTATGATTGTCGATAGCGTGATATGACGCCGTTGGAGATACTGAAATATTACTGGGGATATGAATCGTTCAGACCGGTTCAGGAGGATGTCATAAACGCCGCTCTGGATGGCCGTGACGTGCTTGCCGTGCTTCCTACGGGAGGTGGAAAATCGATATGTTTCCAGGTCCCTGCCTTGATGGGGGAGGGAATAGCCCTGGTGGTCACCCCTCTCGTTGCCCTGATGAAGGACCAGGTGCAGAACCTCGAAAGCCGCGGCATCAAGGCCCTGGCAATCCATGCCGGGATGACGCGCAGGGACATTGACCTTGCTCTGAACAATGCATCCTATGGAGATTTCAAGTTCCTTTATGTCTCTCCGGAAAGGCTCTCGACCGAACTTTTCCAGTCATATCTCGATGTCCTCGACATATCATTCATAGTGGTGGACGAAGCCCATTGCATATCCCAGTGGGGTTATGATTTCAGACCCGACTATCTTCAGATAGGCAGACTCAGGGACCGCGTGCAAGCTCCGGTGATTGCCCTGACTGCTACCGCCACCCCTGAAGTGTCACAGGATATTATGGATAAGCTGAGGTTCCGCGGGAGATACGAGCTCAGAAGCGGTTTCGAAAGGCCCAATCTCAACTACGTGGTCCGCAAGACGGAGGACAAGATAGGCCGGCTCCTGTCTGTTTGCAGGGGAGTGAAGGGCTCCGGGATAGTATATCTCAGGCACAGGAGCAAATGCGAGGAGGTGGCGGCGCTCCTGAAGTCGGAAGGGGTGGAGGCCTCTTTCTATCACGCCGGACTGGAGCCATATGCGCGCGGGGTAAGACAGAAGGAATGGAAGGAAGGCAGGATACGCGTGATGGTGTGCACCAACGCATTCGGAATGGGCATAGACAAGCCGGACGTGCGTTTTGTCGTCCATCTGGATCTTCCCGACAGCATAGAAGCGTATTACCAGGAGGCCGGGCGCGCCGGCCGTGACGGCGGAAAATCATATGCCGTGCTCCTCTGGAATGACAATGACGCAAAACGGCTCCGCCAGCTGACTGCAACCGCATTTCCCGGTCTCGACTACATAGAGGACATCTATCAGAAGCTGCACGTTTTCTTCGGGATACCCTACGAGCAGGGCATCGGAAGACAACTCAAGTTCAGGATCGAGGATTTCTGCCGGCAGTACTCCCTGAACCGTTCAAAGACATTCTATGCGCTGCACTATCTGGAACAGTCGGACCATATAAGTTATGCGGAGGATGTGGAAATCAGCACCCGCGTTCACATAACGGTGGACCGCAACGCTCTTTATGACACGGACCTGCCCGAGCCTGAAATGGTCGGCCTGCTGGAAACCCTTATGCGCAACTGCTCGGGAATATTCTCCTATGCCGTGCCGGTAAACGAAGCCCTGATATCCGCATCGATGGGCACAGGCATCCCCCGGCTGCGTCAGCTGCTGTACAGGCTGTCACTGGAACACGTCATCAGTTATATCCCCTGTGACGTGAGCACCGTGATATTCCTGCACCATAACCGCCTGATGCCGGGCAACGTCAATCTCGACGCCCGGAGGTACAATATGCTCCTTGAAACGGCAGGCAAACGTACAGAAGCGATCATCGGCTATGCGTCACAAACGGAAGTCTGCCGCTCGCGCTGTCTGCTGGAATATTTCGGTCAGAAGGATTCTGCCGACTGCGGGTGCTGCGATGTCTGCCGTCCCGGCGGTTCCGCCCGTCAGAAAGCCGAGGCTTATCGCAACCGTCTCGATTCGGCGGAATAATTGTATATTTGCAGGATAAACTGTACCGATATGAAAAAGTTTTTTTTGGCGTTGGCCGCCATATTGTGCCTTGTCTCGTGTGACAAGTTCTTCCAGGTGGATACAAGAACCACTATTCCAGGTGCGGTGAGTCCCAGCTTAAAGAGCTGAAAATGAAATGTACTGTCGAAAGATGAGAGAAGCCTTCATAGAGCTTTGCGGTATGCAGTTCCATTCCTTTCACGGATGTCTTGAGAAGGAGAGGCGTGAAGGGAATGATTTTATTGTGGATTTCAGATGCGGCTATGATATAGGAAAGGCAGCGGAATCGGATGATTTGCAGGACACTCTCGACTATTCCGGGATATATGATATCGTGGCCGCGCAGATGGCTCTGCCGTCCAATCTTCTTGAGAACGTGGCGTCAAGGATTGCCGACGCGATATCCGCCGCCCATCCCGAACTGGAGCATTTCGAGGTGAAGGTAACCAAGAAAAATCCGCCTGTGGAGGGCGTTGCGGAAATGTCCGCTGTGACGGTAAGGGTATGAAGATAGCGTTTCTGACACTGGGGTGCAAGCTCAATTATGCTGAAACTTCCACCTACGAGCGTGGTTTCAGAGAGGCCGGGTATGAGGTTGTGGGCTGGAAGGACAGCGCTGACATATATCTGGTCAATACCTGTTCCGTCACGCAGATGTCGGATGCCAAGTCGAGGAACCTTATCAGGAAAGTGCACAGGGTCAACCCTTCGGCTTCAATCATAGTTACAGGCTGCTCGGCCCAGCTCCGGCGGAAGGAGATTGAATCAATCGAAGGCGTGACCAGGGTCTTCGGCTGCAACGAAAAACATCTGGTAGTTCCCGCGACTCTCGGTCTGGCTGCCGGGGACCTGAAGACTTTTCCCGCATATTCAACCGGAGAAAGAACCCGTTCATTCCTCAAGGTCCAGGACGGTTGCAACAATTTCTGTGCGTACTGCACTGTGCCATATGCGAGGGGCGAGAGCCGTAACATACCGATCTGCACTGCAGTGAAGCAGGCCCGGGCAATAGCGGCCGAAGGCGTGAAGGAAATAGTCCTGACCGGGGTGAATACCGGAGATTTCGGACGCACCACGGGGGAAAGCTTTTCGGATCTGCTGAAGGCGCTCAATGAAGTCGAAGGCATAGAAAGATACAGAATCAGTTCCATCGAGCCCAATCTCATAACGGAAGAGATTATCGACTGGATTGCCTCCGGCACCAAGTTCCAGCCGCATTTCCACATTCCGCTCCAGACCGGTTCGGATGAAATGCTGAAAAGGATGGGGCGGCATTATGACACGCTATTTTTTGCAGACAGGATAACATACATCAGGAAGGCGATGGAAGCTCCAGGAAAGCCTGAAGTGTTCTTCGGCATAGACGTGATGGCAGGCCTTCCCGGGGAAACCGAAGAGCTTTTCCGCAGAACCTGTGATTTTATCGGATCCATCCGTCCTGCCTTCATACACGTGTTTCCTTATTCCAGAAGACCCGGCACTCCGGCGGCTTCATTCCCCGGCCAGGTCCGGGACGATGTGAAGACTTCCAGGGTCGCGGAACTCGAAAGGCTCTGCGCCGCTCTGCATAAGGATTTCGTGGAACGGAACAGGGGGATAAAGGAAAAGGTCCTCTTCGAATCCACTGACAGGGAGGGAATGATGGAAGGCTATACAGGCAATTACATAAGAATAGAAAGGCCATACGATCCGGCGCTGGTCGGAAAGCTGACCGATGTGACGATATGAAGACCAAACTGACTTTTCTGGGCACGGGAACCTCGCAGGGAGTCCCGATGATAGGTTGCAAGTGCGATGTGTGCTCATCTGCGGACATTCGTGACAAGCGTCTCAGGGCTTCCGCGCTGATAGAGTACGGAGGACTGACCGTGCTTGTGGACTGCGGTCCGGATTTCAGATATCAGATGCTCAGGGCGGGCGTAAACCATCTGGATGCCATATTGCTCACCCACAATCACCTGGATCATACAGGAGGGCTTGACGACACGCGCTCTTTCAACCTTTTGGAGGCAAAGCCCGTCAATATCTACTGCGAGCAGTATGTCGGGGATTCCCTCCGCACGCAGTACGGCTACGCATTCGCACAACCGCGATATCCCGGTGCGCCGGAGTGGCATATGCATATCATTGACCCGGACAAACCTTTCCAGGTGCATTCCAATGCCGGAGAAGTGACCTTGAAATGGGAATCCGGATTCGGGTACAGACATCTTCAGCCATCCGGGACGGAAACGGTGGAGCCGGTCGAAGTAATACCTGTCCGCGGGTGGCATCATAAAGAAAAGAAGCTGCCTGTGCTCGGTTACAGATTCGGAAAAATAGCCTACCTGACGGATATGAACCTTATCGAGGACGAGGAACTGGAGAAACTCCGCGGGCTCGACGCTGTCACTATAAACTGTGTAAAGCGTACGCCCCATCATTCGCATTTCTCCCTGGATGAAGCATTGTCTTTTTTTGAACGCGTCGGAGCCGTGGATTCATATATAACCCATATTTCACATCTCCTGCCGCCCCATGCCGTTCTGGAGTCGGAACTTCCGAAAAACGTGCACATAGCCTATGACGGACTAATATTGCAATCATATGAATAAAACAATCATTGCCGGCCTTGCAATGCTGGCGTTAATGACATCCTGCAAAATGGAAAACGAAAATCCGCTTCTGAGTGAGTCTCCGCTTCCATACGGAGCCCCTCAGTTTGACAAAATCAAGACGGAGCACTATGTGCCCGCATTTATAAAAGCCATTGAAGATGGAAAGGCAGAAATCGATGCCATCGTAGCAGACAGGGAAGAGCCTACGTTCGAGAATACCATTGAGGCGCTTGAGTATGCCGGAGAAGCCTACAGCAAAGTGGCGGGCATCTTCTACAATATCCTTGAAGCCGATTCCAACGATGAACTCCAGGACATCGCCGAGCAGCTGGCGCCGATGGAGAATGAATATTCGATGTATGTTGCCCTCAATGAAGGGCTCTTCAACAAAGTGAAGGCCGTGTACGGGAAAAAGGATGAACTCGGACTCGCCCCGGAGCAGATGAAACTCCTCGTGGACACCTATAAGTCATTCTCCCGCAACGGAGCCAATCTCGGTCCGGAGGACAAGGCTACATACAGTGCACTGAACGAAAAGCTTTCCCTTGCCACCCTCAAGTTCGGAAAGAACGTGCTCGCGGCGACCAATGCCTATTCTCTCAACCTGACTGACGAATCCGAACTTGAAGGACTTCCCGACTATGTGGTCGCTCTCGGAAAGGAAACGGCCCGGGAAAAAGGTCAGGAAGGATGGACCTTCGACCTTTCAGCTCCCAGCTATGCTCCGTTTATGAAATTCAGCGCCCGCAGGGACCTTCGCAAGAAGCTCTATGAAGCTTACAATACAAGGGCGGTCGGAGGTGACTTTGACAATACGGAGGTTGTCAAGGAGATAGCCGGGCTCAGGCTTAAGATAGCGAATATCCTCGGATATCCGACCTATGCCGATTATGCCCTTGAAGAAAGAATGCTCAAGACTCCTTCCCGGGTGGACGCCTTCCTTCAGGAACTTATGGCGCCTTCCCTCCCTAAAGCCAGGGAGGAGATCGGGGCCATTTACGAATATGCGAAGGCCAACGGATTCGATGACACTGCCATCCGTTCTTGGGACTTCAGCTACTGGTCAGAAAGGTACAGGAATGAGCAGTATACTCTGAGCGAGTCCGACCTCAAGCCATATTTCCGGCTCGAAAACTGCATTGACGCCGTCTTCGGGCTTGCAGGCAAGCTGTACGGACTCAGATTCGAGGAGCGTCCTGACATTCCTGCATATCACAAGGATGTCAAGGTTTATGACGTTACGGACGAAAACGGACGCCATATGGCGCTTTTCTATGCCGATTTCTTCCCTCGCGCATCCAAGAGGACGGGAGCGTGGATGACAGAATTCAGGGGACAGAGCATCAGGGATGGAGTGGAGAGAAGGCCGTTCATCAGCATTGTGACAAATCTTTCCAAGCCGACGGCCGGTGAACCGTCTCTTCTGACGCACGACGAACTCGAAACCTTCCTCCACGAGTTCGGCCACGCACTCCACGGAATGCTTGCCGAGAGCAAGTATCCTTCACAGGCAGGCACAAACGTGTCCCGTGATTTCGTAGAGCTTCCATCCCAGATAATGGAGAACTTCGCATACGAGCAGGAGTACCTCGCCGGGTTCGCAAAGCATTACAAGACAGGGGAAACCATTCCGCAGGAGCTTGTGGACAAGGTGATTGCGGCGCGCAACTACAATTCGGCATATCTTCAGGTACGCCAGCTTCATTTCGGTATCCTTGACATGGCGTGGCACGAGTGGGCCACTATCCCTGCTGCCGGCACGATAGATTATGAAAATGCCGCCCTTGCGCCGTATGCGGTATTCCCGCAGGTGGAAGGAACGTCCATTTCAACCGGCATCACCCATCTTTTCAGCGGCGGTTATGCAGCGGGGTATTATTCATACAAATGGGCGGAAGTGCTTGAAGCGGATGCATTCTCCCTTTTCAAGGAGAAGGGTATCTTCAATCACGAGGTCTCCCATTCGTTCAGAGACAATATCCTGGCAAGAGGAAGCGAAGATGACGAGGCTGTCCTGTACCGCAATTTCCGCGGCCACGACCCTCAGCCGTCCGCTCTTCTCGAAAAACTCGGGATTGTAGGGAAACGCTAGGCGAGAATCAGAAATACGCAGGGCCTCTTGCCGATGGTGAGAGGCCTTTTTTTCCACTCGTCCACTCTCAGCGTGCGTATCGTCTGGCTGGGCAGGGTGATGTCCGCAGCAACGCAGAGTCTTGTGGAACCGTTCAGATTGGAAATCAGGTCAGCCATCAGGCTGTCATTGCGGTATGGAGTCTCGATGAATATCTGCGTCTGCTTTAGGCTTGCAGAAGTCTTCTCAATGGATTTGACCGCTGCACGCCTTTCATCCGTCTTGGCCGGGAGATAGCCGCGGAAAGCGAATGACTGGCCGTTCAGCCCGGATGCCATCAGCGCAAGCATAAGGGAGGAAGGACCTGTCAGAGGCACTACTTCTATGCCTTTTCTGTGGCATAGAGCGACAAGGGCCGCTCCGGGGTCAGCAACGGCAGGCAGTCCGGCCTCGGTGATCAGGCCCACGTCCCCGTTTTCGAAGAGCGCTGCCATCGCTTCGACCTCTTCGGCACCGGTATGCTCGTTCAATTCAGTGAAGTCCAGTTCGTCGATATGTCCCTTCAGACCATAGCGTGAAAGGAATCTGCGGGCTGTTCTGAGTTCCTCGACAACAAAGCGTCTCAGCGAGCAAGCAGTGTCCAGGACATATTGCGGAATTACTTCAGAAGGCTCATTGTCTCCGAGCGGAGCCGGTATAAGGTATAGCTTACTCATTCTTGCCGATTATTATTACGGTGTTGTTTTTTGGGGGCCTTTCATCGGCGGGTGCAGCCTCTTCTTTCTTGGAACGCGGAGTAAAAATGCTTTCGACAAGCTTTCTGAAACTGCTGTATTCCTTCTGGAAACTCAAGCCCACGCCGTTCCTCTGCGAAAGGTCAAGATTGCTTGTATATTCATCTGCCGAGCGGGAGAACAGATTAAGTCTCAGCTGACCCGGGTCGTCGAGCTTGATTTCGATGTTGATGTCTCCCATAAGTTCCCCGTTAGGGTTCGCGGAGCCGTATTTCCGGTTTCCGACATTGCCGCTGACATACACCCTGTCGTTGAACAGCTGCGTCGAGATGGCTACGTCAAGGATATCAGTTCTGGAATTGGCATTCTGCTGGTACTTGAATCCCAGGTCCATAGGAATGTCCAGTCTCTGCAGGATCTTGCTGAACTGGCTGCTCAGAATCTCTCCCATATTCGAAAGGATCATATTCCCTCCGTTCACGATGCCTGACGGGTCATCCGGCATAAACGTACCTAGGATAAGCAGGGAAACGAACTGTTTCTGTATCTTGTCTTCGGTGTTGAGGGCTGCGTCGACCTTGGATTTGGTGGCGGGGTCCAGGTCTGCGATATCAATGGAAAGGTTGAGGTTAGGGTTGCTGAGTTTGTCGGATATATTGATTCCGCACTCCACGACCCTTCTGGTGTTGGAGGAAGTACTGTCCGACTGTATCAGAGTGGAGAGCGAAGCTCTGGTCCTGTATTTGGCGTTAATGTCCATCTGGCTGTCCATAATGTCGCCTCCGAACTTGATTGAGCTGCCTTCCGTGATTGAGAAGTCCTTGGTTACAATGCCCGGAATGGAGAATCTGAAATCACCGGAAGTGATGTCATATCCTCCGCTCAGGTCCACTCTATTCATTTTCGGGTTGGATGATATGTTGATCATGCCATTGCCTCTTGCACTCAGACCGCTGCCTGAAACCTGGTCTATGTCCAGTCTTGTCAGCAAGTCGGGCAGTACGTGAAGACTGGCCTGGATGGTAACTCCGCTTTCGGATATTGACTTCTCTTTCTCCTTGAGGGAGAGCAGTATTTCATCGTACGGGTCAGTGTATGCGACAGTGTCCGCACTGACGAAGGTCAGCAGGTTGGTTGTAGTTGCCTCGATGCCCTGTCCCAGCATCAGGTCCAGATTGCCCGGACCTGCAGTAGTGATGTCTGCGGAGATTTTAAGGCTGTTCAATCTGCCTGAAAGATTTGCGATGCCGCTTGTCGCCAATCTGCCGGATAAAGAAGATCCTTTTCCCGAAGGAAGGTCAAGCAGGAGCATATTGTCAAGATTCAGGTTAAGGTCAAGTGCGGCATCCTTGAATCTGTCATAGCTCAATTTGCCGACAATATTCATCCTGCCCGTGCTGCCGTCGGTGAAAGAAAGTCCGCTTAAGTCGATGCCCTGATCGTCTATGCTGAACGGGCCGTCCAAAAAGTAAGAGACGCCGTTGATTGCGGGCTTTATGACAGCCCCTTCTATCTTTGCCTCCCTGCTGCTGACAACAGGGGATGAAAGCGACCCGTTTACGGTGAATTCGCCGCTCATGCTCCCGCTGATTTCTTTAATGGCATCACTGAAAAAAGGATGAAGGATGGAAAGATTCAAGCCTTTGATGAATGCCAGCGCGTCGATGTCTCCTGATGCGGGGTCCAGACTGCCGGATGCGGTGACTGCGTCCTGCCCTTCACCGGCCTGGCTGAGGTCCAGCCGCAACTTGCCGTCATCTTCATCCCAACGGCTTGTGAGTACGATCCCTCCCTGATTCTTTCCTTTGATGGACAACGAATCACAGTGGATATCAGCATTGATTGCAGGCCTTTTCCCGGAGAACGGAGAGATAAGTTCAGCATTGCCGGACACGATGCAGTCGAAGTCTCTGTTCGTGGCAGACACCTCATTGAGGATACTCAAATCTATATTTGCGAGCCGGATATCCAGAGTGTCATTTCCGTTTCCCGACATCCGGCCGTTCAGCTTTATGGACTGCCTGCCGTTGGAAAGAAGGAAATCGTCGAAATCAAGGTCCTTGCCATTGATGCTTATGCACGACTCGCCGAAGTTCCAGACTTCTCCACCGAAACGCAGGCTTGAGGAATCAGGAAGAATATCGAAAATCCAGCCGCCTCCGGTCTGCGAAGGACGCAGAATCTTTCCCGTCGCGTCAAAGTCAAGGTCTTTCATCGACATTCTTCCCTTGGCGAGTCTCGGGGAAGTGATATGCAATCCTCCGAAGCCTTCTTCTTCCAGGACTACTGACAGTCTGGTGCCGTCTGCAATATAAAGCCCCGGAAGAAAACAGGAAAGAAGGTCCCTCGTGTCGTGGAAGTCAAAGTCGGCTTTTCCGGACACATTATCCCAGGTGTATCCACCGTTTAGCAGGCGTGAATCCAGCGTCAAGGCGGTCAATCCGTGTACTCTTGAACTTCGAACGGCCACATCCCCGAAGCAATGCTCCCCGCTGCCGTCGTTGAACCGTATGTCCTTGAAGTTGAATCCGCCTTTCATTTCATCCACGTTCTCTGTGTTGAACTCTCCGTCAGCCTTAAGAGATACTGCTGCCCTGCCGTTCTTCGAATAGAGGCCTGTTGCTGCAAGGTCGAATCTTTCCACTTCGGCCTCTACCTTGTAAACGGCATTTTCGGCCTTTTTGTTGAGGTTATATGTGCCTTTGATACTGAAGGTTGCATTGCTGTCCGCGCAGGATGCCCCGGCCTCCAGAATGTCATCGTCAAGACTGCCGTTCAGGGTAATATCCTTGTACTCGTATCCTTTCAGGCAGAGACTCTCCGCCTGAAGCGAATCCACTTTGACATATTTGTGCCCTTTGTCGAATACGGCGCTGAATCCGGTCATTGCCGTGATTCTGTCTACGGGGGACTTGCCGGCATAGTTGGAGATGTCAACGCCCTGTACTGCCAGATTTCCGCCAAGTGTAAGCGCCCTGCCGTTCTGCAGGTTCATAATCTTGACACCGATGTCGGCGGAACCGCTTCCGTCATACGCGCTGATTTCTGCGAACAGATTGTTTATCGGGCCTTTGACGCTTCCGCGGAAACCTATGCTTCTGGTGTTGAAAAGATAGTGGAAATCCGTCAGCTGCAGGTCCGCAACTATTTCCTGTACCTGTGACAATCCTTTTAGATTGCCGTCCAGAGTGCCTTTCAGCCCGAGTTCTTCGGAAGCGAAAACGAATTTCTCGAGATTGAGATTCTTCATCGGACCCTTTATCTGTCCCGAACTTATGTCGAGCGTGAAGTCCTGGTTCTCGAGTCCGTCGATGAAATAACCCAAAGTCCTGACGGAGAGGCGTGACTTGAGGAAATGCGCCTCCATCGTGACGAGAGTCTCGTAGTGCCTGAAACTCTCGTCACCGAATTCATAGGACATACTGTATCTGTCTCCTCTGATATCTGACCATCTGTCAATGACGTGAATGTCTTCTATCAGAGCCAGTCCGTGGCCTACCTTTGCCTTGGCTTTCACTGAGGAAGCCAGATATCCGCTTTTTTCGGAGAGGTCCACAATCTTGTCGGCCACGCCGGAGAAGTAACCGCAGCCGATCCTGAAATCGTGCCCTTTCAGCAGCTCGATCCGCGCGTCAAGGTCCTGCCAGTTGATCCCTATGCCTCTGTATTCGCGCTTTTTCTTCACGAACGAAGTATGACGGAAATTCAAGTCCCTGACGGTGATCTTTTTGACATCCAGAATATTCTCTTTGTCAATTATCCTTTCTTTATCAGGAGGGGAAAAGTCCTTCGGCTTGTCGATGAAACGGGCAATGTTGGACAGGTACTCTCCGTCCGGTTCTGTGACCAAATGTATTCTGGCGCCGTCAATCTGAAGCCTTCCGATATGCAGTCCTTTGCCTTTTATAAGGTCGGCAGGAGAAATTGTGGCAATTATTTTGCGGAAATAGAAAACCGTGTCCACCGTATACGGTGACCTGTCCCTTACGGTCAAGTCCGTGATTTTGACGGCGTTGAAAGGGGTTATTTGGATTCCCGACACGGAAATGTCTCCGTTAAGGTTCTTTTCGAGAGTATCGAACACCCTGTCCGCCAGCCTGGTCTGTACGCTCGGGACAGAAAGGGCCAGACACAGAGCGAGGCATAGGATAATGAGTGCCCCGATTATTCTGGCCAGTATTTGCCAACTCTTTTTGATAACGGAAATACGTCTTTTTGCAATCCACAAAAGTAACAAATATCTGCGGAAAAATTGCTAATTTTGCCTGCCCAAAAATAGTGTAAATGGCTGATTTGATACTTGGAATAGAGTCTTCCTGCGATGATACCTCGGCAGCCGTCATCAGTGACGGGTATCTGCTGTCCAATGTCATTGCAAGTCAGGAAGTTCACAGGAGTTTCGGAGGCGTTGTCCCGGAGCTTGCGTCCCGGGCTCACGAGCAGAATATCGTGCCGGTGGTAAGCGAGGCCCTGTCGCGTGCCGGTGTCAAGGCATCGGACCTGACGGCAATCGCCTTTACAAGAGGCCCCGGGCTGCTCGGATCACTGCTTGTCGGCACTTCCTTCGCCAAGGCGCTCGGACTGGCTCTGGATATTCCGATAGTGATGGTGAACCATCTTCAGGGACATATACTTGCAAATTTCATCAAACAGCCTGACAAGGCAGTCAGAGAGCCTTCTTTCCCGTATCTCTGTCTTCTTGTAAGCGGCGGAAACTCCCAGATAGTGAGGGTCGATGACCCTCTTCACTTTGAGATTCTGGGACAGACCATCGACGACGCTGTGGGCGAGGCTTTTGACAAATGCTCCAAGATGATGGGGCTGGGATATCCGGGAGGGCCGATAATTGACAGACTGGCCAAGCAGGGTGATCCCGGAAGATTCAATTTCGCGAAGCCGCACATGCCGGGTCTGGACTACAGTTTCAGCGGCATCAAGACCTCTCTGCTGTATTTTGTAAGGGATGAAATGGCCAAGGACCCTGATTTTATGGAGAAGAACAAGGAGGATATCTGCGCTTCTTTCCAGAAAGCCCTCATAGACATACTGATGGACAAGCTTGTCAAGGCCGCGAAGCAGACCGGAATAAAGGAAGTGACTATAGGTGGAGGCGTGTCAGCCAACAGCGGGCTCCGGGACAGGATTGCTTCGGAGGGACAGAAGCGCGGCTGGAACACCTATCTTCCGGAATTCAAGTTCACTACCGACAACGCTGCAATGATAGCCATTGCAGGATACTATCATTATCTTGCCGGAGAGCGTTCGCCGCTTGATGTCGCTCCGGTGTCACGCGCAGCAGAATTCTGAGAATGAAAGAGTTTGAAGTAGTCTGTCCTCTGGGCAGAGAGCCGAGAATCAAAGAAATAGAATCCAAGGCGGCAGGTATGAGATGGGTGCTCAGGAAACGCTCCATTGATGCCCGCAAGGAGCCGGTGTGGCGCTATCAGTATGAGGCATACGCACCGGAGGAACAGATAGAGGAATACTTGCTGCCGCAATATCTGGATGTGCACGGGGCTCCCCGGGTCATTGTGGTCGGAGCCGGTCCTGCCGGTATGTTCGCCGCCCTCAAACTTCTTACTCTCGGTCTGAAACCAGTCGTACTGGAACGTGGCAAAAGAGTCAGCGACCGCAAGTATGATATGGCCCGGCTGTCCCGCGAAGGTGTGGTGAACCCGGACAGCAACTATTGTTTCGGAGAAGGCGGCGCAGGAGCATTCTCGGACGGGAAACTATATACGCGTTCATCCAAAAGGGGAGACAACAGGGAAGTCCTGTACCGGCTGGTGCAGTTCGGAGCTTCAGCGGACATACTTGTGGACGCGCATCCTCACATCGGGTCGGACAAGCTGCCTGCAATCGTGGAGAATATACGCAAGTGCGTACTTGAGCACGGAGGCGAATATCATTTCAATTCCAAAGTCGTTTCAGTCGTGAGTGAAGGCGGCGACGGTTGGAAAGTCGTGTGCTCTGACGGCAAAACCTATACCGGAGAAAAAGTGATTCTGGCCACGGGGCATTCCGCAAGGGATATCTATGAAATGCTTGACAAGGCCGGAGGCATCATTGAGGCAAAGGGCTTCGCGCTCGGCGTCCGGGTGGAGCATCCTCAGGAAAAGATTAATTGGTGCCAGTACCACGGACAATGGAAGCCGGGAGTCCCTGCGGCAGAGTATTCGTTTGTAGAACAGGTTGACGGCCGCGGCGTATTCTCCTTCTGTATGTGTCCCGGCGGTATCCTGGTGCCTTCCTCTACCGAACCCGGCACCGTCGTGCTCAACGGAATGTCCAACTCTTCACGCAACGGAAAATTCGCAAATGCCGGAGTCGTTGTCCAGATAGAGCCCGAGGATGTCCCCGGCAACAGTCCTTTCAAACTGATGGATTTCCAGAAAGGAGTGGAACGCAGGATGTTCGATTACTGCTTCTCCCAAGGGGCCGTGCACCCTTTGACCGCTCCCGCCCAGAGGATGGAGGATTTCTGCAACGGCAGGATATCCAAGTCGATGCCCGCAACGTCTTATCATCCGGGAGTGATTTCCGCACCGCTTCACGAACTTCTGCCCCCTATTGTCGCACAAAGGCTTCAGAAAGCATTTCCCCGCATAAAAATGCGAAACTACTATACCAACGCCGCTCTGCTTCTGGGCGTCGAGTCCCGCACTTCTTCCCCTATCCGTATTCCGAGGGATGAGGACAGTCTGGAATATGTTTCGATGAAAGGGATATATCCTTGCGGAGAAGGTGCCGGTTATTCCGGAGGCATAGTCAGCTCTGCCATCGACGGCATACGCTGCGCAACGGCCGCAGCCGAAGCTGTTTCACTTTCTGACCGGTAAGCAGCACGCCAATATTGTATTGTCTATTTGAGGATTACACCGCTGCCGAGCATCTCGCCGTCTCCGGCGTACCAGACAGCGAACTGTCCCGGAGTAATGCTCCGCTGAGGTTCATCAAATACAATGTACATACCGTCTTCGCACATATGCAGCGCGGCCTCCTGAAGAGGCTGTCGGTAACGTATCCTGACGCGGTATTTCCTTTGCTCGCCCGCCTGCATCCTTTCGCTGCCGCGTATCCAGTGGATATCTTCGGGTGCTATCAGCAAGGCCTTCCTGTACAACCCCGGGTGGCGTTCACCTTCTCCGACATAGATGATATTCTTTTCAATATCCGTGGCAAGGACGAACAGCGGGTACTTGTGGCCTCCTATGGCCAGTCCCTTCCTCTGGCCGAGGGTGTAGAATTGGGCTCCTTCGTGCTTCCCGACTACGGCTCCCCACGGATTCGCCTTGTGTCTGGTCTTCTTGACGTGGTGCTTGCCGCTGCGGTAGGTTTCGGTTTCGAACACGATGTCACTATAGTCGAAAGGCTCTGCCATTTCCCTGAGCGATTCAGGCTGCCTGAGATGCTCGTCATAATAAGCAGGGAATACTTCCACCACGTCTCCCTCGACAGATTTGAGCTTCTGCTGCAGAAAGGAAGGAAGGTCGACTTTCCCCACGAAACAGATTCCCTGGGAATCCTTCTTGTCCGCTGACGGAAGGTCGGCTTCCTTTGCAATCCGCCTGACTTCCGGCTTACAGATGTCACCGATAGGGAAGAGGGCCCTGGAAAGCTGCTCCTGAGAAAGCTGGCACAGGAAATAACTCTGGTCCTTGTTCTGGTCGCTGCCTTCGAGAATCCGCCAAAGCGGTTTCCCGTCGATTCCGACCATCTGCTTACCGTCAGGACCCAAAGCAGGTTCCTTGCGGCAGTAATGGCCGGTGGCCACGCAGTCGGCTCCCAGTTTCATGGCGGCGTCAAGGAACGCGTCGAACTTTATTTCCCTGTTGCAGAGGATATCCGGGTTCGGCGTGCGTCCCTTTGCATATTCCGCAAACATATAATCGGCCACACGGGCCATATATTCCTTGCTGAGGTCCACGAAATAGAAAGGTATGCCTATCTTACGGGCAACCATCTCCGCGACGAACTTCTCTTCCTCCCACTCGCATTCGCCGTGCAGCGTACCCTCGATGTCGTGCCAGTTCTGCATATACATCGCAAATACGTCATAGCCCTGCTGCTTGAGCAGGAGCGCGGCTACGCTGGAATCAACGCCTCCGGACAGACCTACACAGATTTTCATCGTCCGCCTCCTCCGAAACCACCTCCGCTGAATCCTCCGCCACCGCCGAACGAACTCACTCCTCCGAATCCGCCGCGGGATGCGGACGAGCCGGAAGCCTGCATGGCTCTGGCGTTGGTGATGGAGTCAGCCATAATGCGGGACAGGCGGATGACCTGCCAGGTGGTATTGTAGTCGTAATACATTATCTCTTCGAATGCTTGAGGATTGATTTCTTTGAGCTCTTTTGCCACTGTGTCCGCTATGCCGTAAAGTGCCGCGAACACCAGGTAGTCGTGCCAGAGTGCGACCTCTGCGGAGCCCCTTTCCTCAAGCAGGGTGAAGTCTTTGAGAAACTTGCGGAAGCCCACGACGTTACGTGCCTGGGCCTGGCCCTTTGCCGTGAATCTTGAACCTTCGGCATTGCCCTCGGCTATGGCCCTGGACTTGCCCTCCTCTCCGGCCTTGACCGCCCATTTGGAAATGGTGGCAGTGTGCCTGCGGGCCCAGCGGCTGAACTCGTTCTTCTGCAGGATCACATCCTTCCCGCCGGCCTGCTTCATCATATCGTACAGGCCTCTTTCTGTCTCATTCAGGGAATCGAGACTTGCGCTTTCGTTGAAAGACAGTTCCACGTTGTCCTTTCCGTCCTTGGATACTATGATCTGGCCGTTCTTTATCAACCTCAGTATGATAGCAGAGGCTATGGTGTTCTTTCTGTTTTCGCCCAGCCTTTCGAGCACGTAATTGGCCTGGAAGATGTCTCCGCCGAACGGTATGTCACGGCACCAGTCCACATCCTTCTCCCTCATTCCGAGTACGCGTCTTTTGCTGAGACTGGCACTTCCGAAAGCCAGGCCCAGTACACCGATTATGCTTAATACGATGCTCAGAAAAGCTGACAGGAAGTCACTCAGGCCGTTGCCTTTCCTGTCATCGCCGAATGAAGCCCCATCCAGTGCCTTGTCCAGCACCTCGTCGAAGTCCCTTTCCTGAACGCTGGAGGAATTGAAAATGCCCTTGTCAAAACGGATCAGGGCGATTATCGAACTGTTCTGACGGAACTGTTCGGTGGACTCATAGGTGACGGAGCCGTAACGGGAATATTCAACTTTGCCTTCATATCCGAAGCCCCATATTCGGGAGTTGTCGTCTCCCAGGGGCTCGGTGGCAGAAATATTGACGACAACGTGCTCCGGCTTGGCTGAAAGACCGGGGGAAACTAGCTGAAGATGAAGCATGTCATAGTCATTGAGTGACTTGACAACATTGGTCATAACGTAGCGGACGGTGAATGAATGTCTGCCGTACGAGCCTATGCCCCAGCACAGCTCATACCCGTCATTCTTTCTGACCATACCGCATCTGCCGGCTTTCTCCGAGATGCTCCTGTCTATATCCCAGGCGCCTTCGTAGATGAATTCTCTGCCGTTTTCGCTTACGCCCAGACCGCCGATACCGATGTCCCCGAGATTGCGCTTGACAAGATACCATTCCGTGCCGGCCTGTGCATTGACCTGCCAGTATTCGGTCACGTCTGCGCTACCATCCTCCCGAAGGCGGACATTGATGTCGATATCGTATATCTCATAATCCGCGGCCCCGGATAGGAGTGCGGACAGAATGAACGCAAGGGAAAAAAGTAATTTCTTCATCAGATTTTCATTGAAGGCATTTCTGCTTTTGACGCCACTTCCTTCAGGTATTCCTTCTCGGTGAACCCCAGGATTCCCGCTGCAATCGAATCAGGGAACTGGCGTACTGTCCTGTTGTACTTGGTTACGCTGTCATTGAATACCATACGGCTGGTGCGCACCTGGTTTTCGTAGAGGTTCACGCTGTCCATTGCCTTGGCATAGTTCTGATTGGCCTTGAGGTCGGGATACTGTTCTGCGACAGCGATGATGCGTCCGAGGGTGGAGGTGAGAATGTCTTCCTGTGCGTCAGCCTCTGAAGCCTTGCTTCCGGAGCCGATGACAGCCCTCTGGGAAATGACCTTGCGCAGGGTCTCGTACTCATGTCCGTTGTAGGATTTCACAAGCTCGGCGAGAGCGGTGAGCGCGTCCCACCTGCTGGACTGCTGCACGCCGATCTGGCTCATTGAATTCTTGCAAAGTTCGTCCTGGCTGACGAGTTTGCGCTGTACGCTTACTACCCAGAGAATAACAAGCAGCACTATGGCCGCAATAATCAGGATTGTCATAATTTTTCGTTTCTGTTTTTACAAATATATACAAAAATAGCGTTTGTGAAGGATATTTTCTATATTTGAAATATAATACGCTGACAATGACAGAAAAGGATATCCGAATCTCTTACACTGAGTTTTCGTCCGCCGAGGAACTCAATGCGGAGGACCGCGAACTGGTCGGTGCCGCGATAGAAGCTATGAAAGGCTCTTATGCTCCATATTCCCATTTCAATGTCGGTGCTGCCGTAAGAATGTCCAACGGACAGATTGTCCGTGGCGCCAATCAGGAAAACGCCGCATTCCCTTCAGGACTTTGCGCCGAACGTACCGCCATGTTCGCAGCGGGAGCAAAATATCCGGATAAGGATATGCTGGGAATAGCCTTAGCGGGAGGGGTTTACGGCAGGCTGACCGAGCAGCCGGCCACCCCGTGCGGAGCATGCCGTCAGGTTATGGCCCAGTACCAGACGAAGTCAGGAAAGCCTATGTCCGTCATAATGGTCGGGGCCTCGCGTATTTGGAAATTCGACAGGGTGGATGACATCCTGCCGCTTATTTTCGATTCTATTTAGGGCCTCTGCAGATTCTTGAAAATAATCTTGAAAAGTTTTGTGTCGATCAGTTCCTGTCTGATGCATAATTATATTATGACAATTATACCGGAGGATTGCAGAATTGTAGTATCTTTGCACCGGATCAAGAAGTAACAAAAAGAAAAGAATTGCAGTTATGGGAACGACAGCTATTGTCTCTGCAATCCTGACCCTTCTGGCAGGAATCGGCATATTCCTTATTGCTTGCCAGATGATGAGCTCCAATTTGGAATCCGCGAGTTCGGCGAAGTTGAAAAGCCTCTTTGCCAAGGCATCCAAAAGCAAGCTCCTCGGAGTCGGTATCGGAACGGTCGGGACCGCTGCCATCCAAAGCTCCGGAGCAACCACGGTGATGACGATAGGTTTCGTCAATGCCGGAATCATTTCTCTAGTTCAGGCGGCAACAATCATCTATGGAGCCAATATCGGTACCACCGTGACGGCGCAGATTGTTGCACTCGGTATGTTCGGAGGCAACTCCGTCTCAACCTCCATCATCTTCTCCGCATTCGCCGGGCTCGGTGCATTCCTCATCGTTTTCGCCAAGAAGGCCGGACTCAAGACCTGGGGCGGTATCCTGGCCGGATTCGGAATGCTCTTTGTCGGTCTGTCGCTGATGAGCGGCTCGATGAAAGACTTTGCCGCCCTGCAAGGTGTCAAAGACTTCCTTGCCGGCATTAGCAGTCCTCTGCTGCTGGTGATTACCGGAGCCGTAATAACCGCTATTATTCAAAGTTCGTCCGTAATGACATCCATAGCGCTTGCGATGTGCGTCACAGGCCTCATTTCGCTTGACCAGGGCATTTTCCTCACGATGGGTTCCAATATAGGTTCCTGCGTGGTGGCCATCATCGCCGGAGTCACCAGCGGTATAAATGCCAAGCGGACTGCCCTCATTCACCTTCTTTTCAATTGCACCGGTGTAATAATCTTTATGATTGCGGGGTGGATGCTTAGCGTCTTTACAGGCGGGAGCCTCAGTTACGGAACGATGTTCGAATCCGCATTCCCGGGTGCTCCGCAGACACAGCTTGCAATGTTCCATACATTCTTCAATGTCATTACGGTACTTATTATGCTCCCTCTGACAGGAGCACTTGTGGCTCTGGTCTGCAGGATGATCCCGCAGAAAGACTCGTCAGATGTCGAGGTACTGAAGCTCAAGTATGTCGATGACAATATGCTCCGCACGCCGCCTCTTGCCGTAGAACAGACCAAACGGGAGATAATGGGTATGGCAGATCTGGCGATGGAAAATTTCGACAGGGCAATAGGAATCATTACATCTCTTGATTTCAAGGAGCGCGAATTGTTCGATAAGGTGGAGGAAAAGATTAACTTCATTAACCGCACACTCGTTGATTTCGTGGTTCGGCTTTCAGAGAAAAATGCACTCAGCGAACACGACCATCTGTATTTGGCCACCACCTACAGGACCGTCAGAGATATCGAACGCATAGGAGATTATGCCGAGAACATTGCGGAATATGCTGATGCCCTTCAGGAAGCGGGGCAGAGCTTCTCTGACGATGCCCTCTACGAGATAAGCCAGTTGAAAATACTCATACATCAGCTGTATGAGAATATTTGTTCCGCCTATAAGAATGAGCGGAACGAGGATCTTGTCAAGGCCAACGTCATTGAAGAGCAGATTGACGACTTCACCAAGATGATGGAGAACAACCACGTCACCCGCCTTTCGAACGGCAGTTGCACCCCTGCGACGGGAACTCTCTATCTTGAACTTTCATCTGATTCCGAGCGTATCGCCGACCACCTTATCAATGTAGGCAAGACCATCGGATCTCTCCAAAAGAGTTGACATCATTCAGAAGGGACTGACGACGCTGCAGAGGCACCGGCAAGGTAGCCGGTGCTGAATGCGGTCTGGAGATTATATCCACCGGTGTCGCTGTCGATATCGAGCACTTCGCCGCAGAAATACAGTCCGCGAACCAGGCGCGACTCCATGGTTTTTCCCACGACGTCATCCGTGCTGACCCCTCCGGCAGTCACCACGGCACGCTCATACCCGACATATCCGGCGATATCGAACTTCCATTCTTTCAGTGCTTTTGCGATACTTGGAAGGTTGATCCACAACTTGGAATCATTCCGCCCGCGGTGCTCGAGCGTCATAATTTCCGGGTGCAGCGCGCGGAAACCGGGAATCAGGTCCCAAGGCATAAGCTTTCCGAGTAGAATGCGACATTTCTCCTTCTCCTTCAGATTCCTGCTGCGCGGGTCCTTGTCTACGACAGCCCAAAGCTCCTTGACCCTGGCGGTCAGTTCCGTAAGCTCCACTGAGGGTTTAAGATCAAGCAAAAGGGCCACTCTGGACCCGTTTGTCATAGACTTGACGGCTTTGCGGCTGAGTTGGAAACCGACAGGCCCCTCAATGCCTCCGTCCGTGAAATATATGTCTCCGAATTCAGACTGTGCTGCATTGCCTTCCACCAGAAGCTGCACTCCAACATTCTCCAGCCGGATGCCGCACAGTGCCTGCCCGGCTTCGCTCAGTTCAGTTTCCCTGTCAATATGAAGGTCCTTGCTTTCAGTGAGTTTGTACCCGCGCGGCACCAGTGCCGTCAGGGACGGAAAAGTCTGCTCTATCTTATGACCTGTCTCCGATGCCCATCTGTATCCGTCACCAGTCGAACCCGTAGCCGGATAGCTCAGGCCTCCTGTCGCTATGATAAGTCTGCTGCACACATATTTCCTTCCGTCCGCAGCCTCCACCAGAAACTGACTTTCGCACTGCCGGCTGACAGACAAGACCTCCACCTCCGTCTCAATCTTGACCCCGACGGAGTGGCACGCCGAAACCAACGTATCCACAACATCCCCTGACCGGTAGGATGCAGGGAAAGCCCTGTCCCCGCGTTCCACCACCGTCTCCATCCCGAAAGACTCGAAAAACTCCCGAACCTTCTCCGGATTGAAACCATAAAACGCAGACTTCACGAAATTGGACTTGGAACGGATATGTCCGCTGAAATCATTCCACTGCTTGACATTGGTGAAATTGCATCTTCCCTTTCCGGTAATCATAATCTTGCGCCCGGGCTTCGGCATCTTTTCGAGCACAGTCACAGTAATGCATTTCCCTGCCTCAGAAGCCGACTTTGCGGCGCTGTATGCAGCCATGAGTCCGGAAGCTCCGCCTCCGATTACGACAATGTCAGATTTCATATGCGGATACAAAAAAGGGAAAGCTTAGCACATCGCACCGCTACAACCTCTTACCCTTGCTGCATTCCTGCCCTGGGGGAGTTGGGAGGGAGCTGGTCGTGTACGACTTTCCCTTTGCAAATATACTAAAAATCTTTAAAGTACTCCGTATTTCTTTCCGTACTCAAGCATCTGGCCCAGATAATCGTCCGGATAGACAAGTTCGTAGTCCACAATTCCGCCGCCTTTCAACACCGGAACGATATCAGGATTGATGAAACCTCCGTAAGGCTTAAGCTCCAGGGCAGCATATCTTTCCAGCACCTCCTTGTGGATGGCAGGGTCGATATTCACGGCATATGACTCGACCAGTGTCTTGCCGGCTGCATAGTCACCTTCTGATTTGATCCTCTGGATCTCGGCGAGAAGGTCTCCGAACAGACCGCGCAGAGCCTCGAAATCGTTGACGACGAAATAGGTCTTGCCGTCGCGTACTTTCTTCTCGATGACATTGTTCTCAAGACCTTTCTCGTAGCACCACTCGGCAATAAGCTTGCGGTTCTGCATATGGGCCTCGGTATTCTGACGGCCGAACTCGATCCGGTTGAACTGCACCATCATTCCATTGCGGATATATCCGGAATATTCAGCTTTGTAAGCTTCGCCATCAGGCATGATTCCGAGCTCGACCAGCTTCGGGTCGGCGCAGTAATAAAGGCCGAAAAGGTCGGCGCGCGCTTCTTCGAGCGTAGAGGAGAACTCTCCCATAGCTGTTGATGAAACGCCCGGCAGAAGCTGGCCGGAACCGTGTCCGAGACACTCGTGAAGGTCGGTATGGATCTCGTCAGCCACTGAACTGTACTTCTTGCTCAACTCGATTTCCTTCTCGTCATAAGCGAACTCCTCGAGCACGTTCTTCGGAGACTCCTGAGCGGAATAGGTATAGGAATGAGTGAGGTTTGCGATTGAAACTGACTTCGAACCGTGTTCCTTGCGGATCCAGTCTGCATTCGGAAGATTGATGCCGATAGGAGCAGAAGGATATGAGTCACCTGACAGGCATACGGCATTGATGACTTTTGCAGTTACGCCCTTGACTGTCTCTTTCTTGAAGCGTGAGTCAACAGGGGAGTTGTCCTCAAACCACTGGGCATTGGCGCTCAGGATTTCAGTGCGCTCTGATGCCTTGACGTCCTTGATGTTCACCACTCCTTCCCATGCGCCCTTGCGTCCGAGCGGGTCGTGATAGTCCTCGATGAAGCCGTTGACATAGTCCACGATGCCGTCAGTATCCTTTACCCATTCGATATTGTATTTGTCCCAGGTGCGAAGGTCTCCGGTGTGGTAATACTCGATAAGCAGCTCCAGAGCTTTTTTCTGACTTTCAGTCTCGGCATATTCGGAAGCCTTCTGAAGCTCTTCGCAAATCTTTCCGATAGCCTTGCCGTAGATTCCCCCCACCTTCCAGGCTTTCTCAACTACAACGCCGTTCTCCTTAACTACGGAGGTGTTCAGGCCGTATGCAACCGGCTCCGGGTCCGTAGGGTCTGCGATGGAAGCATAGTAGCCTTCGACCTCATCCCTGCTGACTCCGTCATAGAAGCTGACTCCGGAAAGCGCGACTATATCTCCCTCTGAAGCGGTCGAGCGCCTCTGCGGGAATATCTGCGGGTCATATACGAAAGGTATCAGCCGCCCCGCCTCGTCAGCCTTTCCCACATCCTCGAGAAGTCCTCTGAAATACTCCTGCGGGCAGGTAGGGAAGAACTTGTCCTCAGCATAGTGGTGATGTATGCCGTTGCTGAAGAACACTCTCTTCGCATATTCGGTGAAAGCAAGGAAATCCTCACATTCCCTGTCCCCGGAATAATCGTTCAGGATGGCCTCGATTGCGTGCCTGAGCTCCAGATTATGGCAGCAGTTCTGGTCCCAGAAAATGTCACGGCCATATTTGGCCGCTTCCGAAAGATGGTAGGCATAAGCTTTCTGCTGCAAGGAGAGCTCGTCCCATCCGGGTACCTGATAGCGGATAATCTTGATGTCCGCGAACTGATCGGTCGTGTATTTGAATTCCTGAGTTTTTGGAGTGCAGGCACCGACAAGCACTGCCGCTCCCGTAAGAATCGCCATTTTTATATTCATAACTTTAGATATTATTTCAAAAGTGAAAGACACTCGGACAGGCGTCTGACGGCCTCTGTAATATTTTCATCCGAGGTAGCATACGACATCCTGAAACATTCGGGGGAACCGAAAGCGTCGCCGCCCACTGTTGCCACGTGCCCGACTTCCAGTACAAACATAGCAAAATCCGTCGAATTGCCTATCACGCGGTCACCGTACTTCTTCCCGAAATAGGAAGAGCACTTCGGGAACAGGTAGAAAGCTCCCTGAGGTTCGTTGACTTCCAGTCCGGGAATCCGGCGGCAGAGGCGTACGATAAGGTCGCGCCTGCGCTGGAAAGCCTGTCTCATAGTCTCGACGCACTGCTGGTCCGAGTTCAAAGCGGCGAGAGCGGCCTTCTGGCTGACTGAACAAGGACCGCTGGTGTACTGGCCCTGAAGCGTGCTGCAGCCTTTCGCTATCCAGAGCGGAGCCGCGATATATCCTATTCTCCAGCCTGTCATTGCATATGCCTTGGACACTCCGTTGATCAGGACGGTCCTTTCGGCCATCCCGGAGAATGCGGCTATGGAGTGATGCCCGCCTTTGTAGTTCAGGTGTTCGTAAATCTCATCGGAAATCACGAACAGGTCGGGGTGGGCGAGAATGACCCTGGCGATATCCTCAAGCTCATCGGCATCATAGATGCTTCCTGTAGGGTTGCAGGGAGAACAGAGAATGACCAGCCGGGTGCGCGGCGTGATTGCCTCCTCCAACTGTCCGGCAGTAATCTTAAAGTCGTTGTCGATGCCTGCATTGACAAATACGGGCGTTCCCTGTGCAAGTTTGACCATCTGAGGGTAGCTTACCCAATATGGTGAAGGTATTATCACTTCATCCCCCGGATTGACGAGCGACAGGATAACGTTTGTTATGCTCTGCTTGGCTCCGTTTGAAACCACAATCTGGGCCGGAGTATATTCCAGCCCGTTTTCCTTCTTTAATTTTGCGCATACGGCTTCCTTAAGGTCGGCATACCCCGGGACGGGGGAGTAAGTCGTGAAATTCCCGTCGACCGCGGCCTTTGCCGCGTCCTTGATGTGGTCCGGGGTGTGGAAGTCGGGTTCGCCGACCGACATATTGATGATATCAATTCCCCGTGCTTTGAGTTCCGAACTTTTGGCGGACATTGCCAATGTGGCGGAAGGCGCCAATCCGAGCAGTCGGTCTGATAATGATGGCATATTATTTTTCTGATTTTATTGGTTCCATATGCACCGCGATGTGGGTGGACGCTCCGAAACGGTCCTTGAGCGCATTCTCTATGTCAGTCGCCCTTTCGTGGGCGACTCCGAGCGTTACGTTGCCGTCCATACGCACGTGGATTTCGATTGCGTAGCTGTTGCCTATCCGGCGTGTCTTGAGATTGTGCGGGTCGCTTACATCCTTGAAGGAAGAGACAATGCTGATTATTTCCGACTCGGTTTCTTCCGGAAGGGATGCTTCCATCAGTTCGCTTACTCCTTTCCGTATCAGGTCAATCCCGACCTTGACGATGAAAGCCGCTACAACTATCGAAGCCAGCGGGTCCAGAATGGACCAGCGGCCTCCGAGCAACGCGGCGCCGCTGATTCCCAAGGTCGTACCGATTGACGACAGAGCGTCGCTGCGATGATGCCAAGCATTGGCGATAACGGCCTGTGAGTTCAGTTTTCGTCCTCGTGTGATGGTGTAGCGGAACAGAATTTCCTTGACAGCGATGGATATTGCAGCTGCCCAGAGGGCCAGCATACCGGGAGCCGGCAGTTCCTCTCCGCGGAACCATCCGGCACCCTTTTTCGCTCCGTCTGCGAAAATCCCCACAGCCACGGCCATCAGGGCTATTCCTATGAGCGAAGTGGCCAGCGTTTCGTATTTACCGTGCCCGAAATCGTGCCCCTTGTCAGCCGGCTTCGAGCCGGCCCTGACGAAAATCAGCACTATTATGTCAGTCAGGAAGTCTGAAAGCGAATGCACGGCATCGGCTACCATAGCGGCGCTGTGCCCGAAAATCCCCGCGACAAACTTGAACAGCAGCAGGGCGGCATTGGTAATGCCGCCGACCACAGTCACCAGATAGATTGACTTTTCCCTGGAAATATTCTGCCCGTCCAGATTCATGACAGGAATCAAGGATTTGAGCCACTCACGAGGCTCGAACTCGCGACCTGCGCGTTACGAATGCGCTGCTCTACCGACTGAGCTAAAGTGGCGTGGGTGCAAAGTTACTATTTTTTCTGAAATCAGAAAATGATTTTAAAGTCAAGAATGTTGTCGTTCCGGCAGAATTTCCCGGTGACGTGGACTTTCCCATCCTCTCTTGTGCACAGGGGCTTCCTTTTCTCAAGCTCTATGGCCAGAATGTCCCCGGTACGGATGTAAATATAGCGGGTGGCTTCTTCAACAGCCTTGCATATCATCTCTGCGCCGGCTTCGCTGTGACTGAAAATCGTCCTTGAGCCGCAGTTCAACTCGAAGACATTGCCCTGACGCCCGAGTGTGACCTTATTATATATCGGAAAGGTCAGGAAAGAAGTGTGATCCAGACAGGAAGCACAGCCGAAACCCTCCTCGCTTCCGTCAATGAGGTCCTCAGGATAGAGCAGGATGCCGTATCCGATACCGTCATAGTATCTTTCCGCGAACTTTTCGGAAACGCTTCTCCCCGGTTTGCTTATCCTCGCAAAAAGTACCGGAGCATAACTGATCCGGTTGACGAACTCAGGCAGAAAGACATCCTCGTTGTCCCTCTCCCAGGTGGTGTCGGGTCTGACAATATACCGGCCCCCGGCTGTCCTTACAACGATATTCATGGCTAAAACAGTGTGCCGTTGAATTTGGCGGCGAGTTTCTCCCTGCCGAACTCTTCTTCCAGCCTCGCGAACTGGCGTTTTGTGTCCAGAGAAAAGGTCCCCTGGGCTATCCAGGCGAAGTATGACCTTTCGGTATTGTAGACCTCTCTTGCCGTCTTGCCCTTGTGCTTGCCGAAGTTAACGACAGCCTCTCCGGCATCATTGAAGATGAGATGTCCGTCAAAATCCACGAATTTGCGGTTGACGAACTTGGCAAGATCGTCAACACTGTTCTTCAGGGCTTCAGGATATCTGTCAAGCTGGGCCTTGAGTACCTCGTAGGTGGCCACGGTGTCAGCCTCTGCGGTATGGGCGTTCTCGAAGTCCCCGCCCCCGCAGTAGAAGCGGTATGCCGCACGCAGGTTTCTCGGCTCCATTGCATGGAATATGTTCTGCACGTCCACCATTTTGGGCTCGTGCAAGTCCACTTTTACGT
This sequence comes from Candidatus Cryptobacteroides sp., assembly GCA_045615565.1. Taxonomy (GTDB): domain Bacteria; phylum Bacteroidota; class Bacteroidia; order Bacteroidales; family UBA932; genus Cryptobacteroides. The sequence goes on from JAZLFC010000021.1 coordinate 54,458, forward strand.
CTTTTCCTGCCAGACGGGCCCGCTCGAACTCTTCTGCCAGCATAGGAAGATCGAATTTGAAGGAATTGAAGCCCGCGAGGTCGGAATCCTTCAGCCACCCGGCTATTTCCACGGCGCAATCGAAGAATGTCGGGCAGTCCACAAGGTCTGCATCCTTGACTCCGTTGACCTCGGATGCGCCCGGCTCGATAGGTCTCTGACAGCCTCTCTCATAGTCCCAAGGCTTGATTTTCCAGGTTTTGATACGCTGCTCGCCTCCTGGAAACACTTTGACGAAACTCAGTTCAATGATGGAGTTTGTCGGAATATTCAGCCCCGTGCTTTCAATGTCAAAGAAAAGCAGGGGCCTTGTAAGATTCAGTTCCATAACAGATTATGATACCATTATCGGCATAATGATGCCGCAGATCTTCTCGCTGTCGGCCTCTTCCTCGGAAGGAATGATGAGCGCAGCTCTGCGCGCGTCCGCAAACTTAACAACAATCGTATCGCAGGACATATTGCTCAGTATCTCGATGAGGAATGAAGATTTGAAACCTATAGTGAGGTCTTCCCCGTTGTAGTCGCAGACAAGCTTTTCATACGCTGCGAGTCCGAATCCCAGGTCCTGTGCGGTAATCTCCATCTGTCCCGGCTTAAGCTCGAATTTAATATGGTTCGAAGCCTTGTTGGCGCAGACGGCCACGCGGCGTACCGTATTGAGCAGCTGTACCCGGTCAATCTTCAGGATGTTCGAATTGTTCTGAGGTATGACGTCGCGGTATTTCGGATACTTGCCGACAATCAGTCTGCAGATCATCGTGGTGACTCCGAACCTGAATACTACGGTGCTCCCGTCGAAAGTGGCTTTCACTGTATCCTCCTCCTTGTCCGCTATCTGCTTGATGACGGCGGCCGGCTTCTTGTGAAGGATGAACGAAGAGGGTTGAGGGGCACTGACGTCCGCAGTGGTGTAGCAGATCAGCTTGTGCGAGTCGGATGCCACGAAAGTGGTGGATGACTCGCTTATGTCGAAGAAGATACCGTTCATCGCAGGTCTCATCTCATCGTCGGCAGTAGCATAGATGGTGCTGCTGATGCCCTCGACAAGAGTAGCTGTCGGGAACTCCACTGTGAGAGCCTCCTCTCCGACCCCCTTGACCTGCGGATAGTCGTCCGCTGCGAAACAGGTAAGTGTGGACTTGCCGTTGCTCCAGTCGCACTCGAACGATCCGTTGTCGGAAGCCTTGATGCCGATAGGCTGGTCGGGAATCTGCTTGAGAAGCTCCACAATCTGGTGCGCAGGTACCGCCATGCTTCCTTCGGACTTGACGTCGATGACGTCGATGGAAGTGCGGAGGGTGAGCTCCTGGTCTGAAGCCGTCACGGTCAGACTGCCTCCTTTCAGTACGAAGAGAAAATTCTCAAGTATTGGGAGTGCGGTCTTGGAAGGGATGGCCTTGGAAACATCCATAAGGGCCTTGAGTAATTCTGCGCTGGATACGTTGAATTCCATATTACTTTCATATTGGTTTCACGCAAATTTAACAAATAATCGGAAATCTTGGCATATTATTTGACTTTTATCCCTGCCGGAAAATTTTAAACCTTTTTGATATGAACAGAAACATCATCACCGTAATCGCTTCCGTATTGGTAAGCAGCGCTGCGGCCTACGGAATAGTAGCGGCAGCCACACCGCGCGATGCCGACACATTTGTCCGCCAGCCTGACGGAACCGCATACAGGACTGTCAATTTGTCATTGTCGGATTATCCTGATTTTACATATGCGGCGGAATCGGCAGTGGACGCCGTCGTGTATGTCAAAGTTACTGTAAAGACACAAACCCAGCAGTATCAGATGGATGATCCTTTCTTCAGGTTCTTCTTCGGTGACGGTATGCCCCAGTCGCGCGAGCGTGTCCAGCAGGGCAGCGGATCAGGCGTCATCATTCGTTCCGACGGATACATCGTCACCAACAACCACGTGGTTGCAAACGCCACCAAGGTCGAGGTAACTCTCAATAACAACAAGACATACGAAGCATCTGTAGTCGGCACCGACCCCGCTACCGACATCGCTCTCATCAAGATCAACGCGGAGAACCTTCCGGTCATCCCGTTCTATGATTCGGACAAGCTCCGTCTCGGCGAATGGGTGCTCGCTATCGGAAGCCCTCTCGGCGAGGAGCTCCGCTCTACGATCACTGCCGGAATCGTCAGCGCAAAGGGCCGTTCGATGCCGAACTACAACGGAGAATTCAAGATTGAATCCTTCATCCAGACGGATGCTGCAGTGAATCCGGGAAACTCCGGAGGCGCACTGGTCAACAAGGCCGGCGAACTTGTGGGTATCAACACAGCAATAGTGTCTACTACGGGTTCGTACACCGGATATTCTTTCGCGGTGCCGTCAAACATCGTCAAGAAGATCGTCAGCGACCTGATTGACTTCGGCTCAGTCAAGAGAGCAAGGCTCGGAATCACCATGCAGCCGATTGATGAAAAAATAGCTTCAGAACTGAAACTTTCTTCCCTTGACGGCGTATATATCTACGAGGTTTCCAAGGGAGGAGCTGCAGACAAGGCCGGAATGAAGAAGGGAGACGTGCTGCTTGCCATTGATTCATCGGTGGTCAGGAACGCTTCTGCAGTGCAGGAAAAGGTCAACGGCTTCCATCCCGGCGATAAGGCTAAGCTCAAGATTTTCAGGGAAGGAAAGGAGATAATTCTCGACGTGGTGTTCCAGGGCGAGGCCGGGACTACGGGCACGGTCTCTGAGGACGGCAGCGTGATGTTCTATGGAGCAAGCCTGAAGGCAGCTGACGGAGGTGTTGAAGTGGTTTCCGCAGGAAGCGGAAAGATGGCCAGGGCCGGTGCGGAAGACGGATACGTCATTATGTACGTCAACGATCAGCAGGTGCGCAAACCTCAGGACGTCATTGACATAGCCAAGAAGGCGAAGAGATCCGTGACTGTCGAGGGCGTAACCCCTTCAGGAAGGCCGTTCTTCTTCGCATTCGGCAAAGAAGAGTAGGCTCAGCCTGAGATATCTGAAAGTTATCGCGGCCGGACCTCCGACCGCGATAATTATTTATATTCGATATGAGACAGCTAAAGATTACAAAGTCAATCACCAACCGTGAGAGTGCATCCCTGGACAAATACCTTCAGGAGATAGGAAGAGAGGAACTCGTCTCACCTGAAGAGGAGGTGGAACTGGCGCAACGCATACGCAAGGGTGACCAGGAAGCCCTCGAAAAGCTTACCAGGGCGAATCTCCGTTTCGTCGTTTCCGTTGCAAAACAGTATCAGAACCAGGGACTCAGCCTTCCGGACCTTATCAATGAAGGCAATCTCGGCCTTATCAAGGCAGCGGAGAAGTTCGATGAGACCAGGGGATTCAAGTTCATCTCCTATGCCGTATGGTGGATCCGTCAGTCCATTCTCCAGGCACTTGCGGAGCAGAGTCGAATAGTCAGGCTGCCTCTCAACCAGGTGGGTTCCCTGAACAAGATCAACAAGGCCCTCGGGCAGTTCGAACAGACGCACGAGCGCCAGCCGTCAACTGAGGAACTGGCCGAGATGATTGACATCCCTCACGACAAGATCGCTGACACCCTGCGCGTCAGCGGCCGCCACGTCAGCGTGGACGCTCCTTTCGTGGAAGGAGAGGACAACTCACTGCTTGACATCCTCCCGAATGACGACAGCCCTATGGCAGACAACGGACTTACTAACGAGTCCCTCAGTACAGAGATTGACAGGGCACTTCAGATACTTACTGTGCGTGAAAGAGAGATTATCAAGAGCTTCTTCGGCATCGGCTGCCAGGAGATGACCCTCGAGGAAATCGGTGAAAGGCTTGATCTTACGCGTGAACGTGTGCGTCAGATTAAGGAAAAGGCCATCCGCAAGCTCAAGAAACCTTCAGCATCAAAGCTTCTCAAGACCTATCTCGGATAATATGACACCGGAACTGTTCATCGCCCGGAAGGCCTCAGAGGCCGTCAGGGCGCTCTATAATGCAGAAATGCCCGATTCTCAGATGCAGGTTGGCATCACAAGGAAAGAGTTTGAGGGCGACTACACTCTCGTCGTGTTTCCTCTTCTCCGCATCTCTCACGCCGCTCCTGCTGCGACCGGAGAATCCATAGGCGCCTGGCTCAAGGACAACTGTCCGGAAATATCAGCTTTCAATGCCGTGCAGGGTTTCCTTAACCTCAGCCTGTCCTCCCTGTTCTGGAGGGAAACCTTCCGGTCCATTGCACAGGATCCCGATTTCGGCCGGCTGCCGGCAACGGGGCGCAAGGTTATGGTGGAATTCTCTTCACCGAATACCAACAAGCCTCTTCATCTCGGTCATATTCGCAATAACCTGCTCGGCTCGTCAGTGTCGGATCTTTTGAAGGCGGCCGGAGAGGACGTCATCAAGACCACCCTGGTGAACGACAGGGGAGTGCACATCTGCAAGTCAATGTATGCCTGGCAGGAGAGGTTCAACGGAGCCACTCCGGAATCGACAGGGAAAAAGGGTGACCATCTGGTGGGCGACTGCTATGTCGAATTTGCAAAAATGGAGAAAGAGGATCCGTCAGTTATGGACAAGGTCCACGAAATGCTCGTGAAATGGGAGCGGAACGACCCTGAAGTCCGCGCTCTCTGGTCGAAGATGAACGGCTGGGTGTTCGACGGGTTCGAACAGACCTACAAGGCTCTCGGCATTACATTCGACAAGACATATTATGAGCACGAGACATATCTGCTCGGCAAGGAACTCGTTCAGAGGGGACTGGATATGGGCGCGTTCGTCAAGGATCCGGACGGATCCGTATGGTGCGACCTGACCGCAGACGGACTTGACAGGAAACTTCTCATACGCAGCGACGGCACTTCGGTATATATCACACAGGATCTCGGCACTGCAGAGCGCAGGTTCAGTGAGTACAAACTTGATTCACACGTGTATGTGGTCGGTGATGAGCAGAACTACCATTTCCAGGTACTCAAACTGGTGCTGAAGAAGCTGGGCTTCGATTGGGCGGACAATATCTTCCATCTCAGCTACGGTATGGTCGAACTTCCTGAAGGCAAGATGAAGTCACGCGAGGGTACCGTGGTCGATGCCGATGACCTTATCCGGAAGATGTACGAAGAGGCCAAGGCTACCTCGGAAGAGTCCGGCAAACTCGAAGGGCTGAGCGAAGAGGAGAAAGAGGAACTCTATCATATGATAGGTCTGGGCGCGCTCAAGTATTTTATCATTAAGGTGGACCCGAAGAAGAAGATGCTCTTCAACCCTAAGGAGTCCATCGACTTCAACGGAAATACCGGTCCGTTCATACAGTACACCCACGCGCGCATCAAGAGTATTCTGCGCAAGGCGGGAGACGTGGGAATCAGGATTCCTGAGGTGGAATTCAGCGCAAAGGAAATACGTCTGATCAAGCTTCTCAATACATATCCTCAGAAGATTCAGGAGGGCGCGAGGGAGTTTTCTCCGGCAGTCATTGCAAATTATGCATACGATTTGTCTAAAGAATTCAACCAATATTATCACGAGACCCCTATCCTGAAAGAGGAAGATAAAGATGTTCTGGCTGCCAGACTCTCTCTCATTCAGACAGTTGCATCCGTCCTGAGTAAATCTATGGCCATTTTAGGCATAAAATTGCCTGAAAGAATGTAGTTTGTAGTTTCAAAAAATTGTCCTATTATTGCAACTGCAAAACGACAGATTTATGATAAAGCCAGATACAAGAAAACGCCACGTAGTCAGCTACGAGAATATGTCAGCGGAACTTGCCGCTGCATTTGCGGAGAAGTACCCGAAGGGGTTCAACGATTATCTTCAGGATCTTAAGGACTACAAGAAACCGGACGGGACTTCTTTCTATGCTGTGACAATGGAATTCCCGGACTCGATTTATCTGGTGAAGATACAGGTCAAGACGGACGATGCCGAGGATATCGAGAGATGGCTCGAAGGCGAAGAGGAAGCGGAGAACGAAGAGGTTGCAGGAGCAAGCGTATCGGCCGACGCTGATGGAGGCACGCTTCCTGACGACAATATCTCCCAGTACGGAGGAGACGATGAAGAACCTTCGGAAAATATCTGAAAGAAATAAGCTTCTGGTTCTGTCGTTTCTTGTCGGTCTGGCCTCAGGCCTTGCCGCAGTTATTCTCAAGAGGCTGATAGAACTGATCCAGAAAGGGATGCCCCAGAGGGCATACGTACTGTTGCCAGCTATCGGAATGATGCTGGCATTTCTGGTTGTCAGATACCTTGTACGGGACAATATCGGGCACGGAGTTACCAAGGTCCTGCTGTCGGTCTCCCGCAACGAATCAAGGATCAAGCCCCACAATATGTGGTCTTCGGTGGTCACCAGTGCTCTGACCATAGGATTCGGCGGCTCGGTGGGAGCCGAGGCGCCTATCGTATATACAGGTGCCGCGCTGGGCAGTAACCTGGGGCAGAAATTCGGACTTTCCCACAGAGGCGTGACTATTCTGGTAGGCTGTGGGGCTGCCGGAGCTATTGCCGGCATCTTCCAGGCACCGCTTGCAGGAGTGCTTTTTACTCTTGAGATTTTGCTGTTCAACATCTCGATGGAATCGATGATGCCGCTGCTGCTGTCCACGGTGACGGCCACGGTGGTGTCCTCCCTGCTGCTGGGTGACAGTATGACGTTCAAGTGCAGCGTTGAGGCTTTCGCGATGGGTCGGATTCCGTTCTACGTCATTCTCGGAGTCTTCTGCGGCCTTGTATCATTGTATTTCACCCGCACGACGCTCCGGCTCGAGGACAGGATCTCGAAATTCAGGAATCCGTGGCTCAAGTGGCTGTGCTGCTCGGCGGGGCTCGGACTGCTCATATTTGTTTTCCCGCCTCTTTTCGGTGAGGGATATGCTACTGTCAAGGACCTTATGAACGGCTCCATAGCCGGTGAGGACGGGTTGATTCCTTTCTTCCATTCTCCTTGGGCTGTGCCGGTATTCTTTGCAGCCGTGATGCTGCTGAAGGTCGTAGCTATGACACTTACCAATGCCGGTGGCGGCGTGGGAGGAACTTTCGGCCCTACGCTGGTGGTCGGAGCTCTTGCCGGATTCGTGCTTGTGCGCTCGCTGAACCTGCTCGATTTCGGACTTCCGGAGCAGAATTTCGTGCTGGTCGGGATGGCCGGACTGATGGCCGGCGTCATGCAGGCGCCTATGACAGCGATTTTCCTTATCGCCGAGATTACCGGAGGCTATGAACTGCTGCTGCCTCTGATCATTTGCTCGACTGTCGCATTCGGTACCGTACGTATCTGGGAGCGGTATTCCATCTACACCAAGCGCATCGCGCAGAGCGGAGACCTGCTCACCCACGACAGTGACAGGGCAGCACTTACCCTTATGAATACGTCTGAACTGGTCAAGGACAAATATGCCCGCGTGTATGTCAACGATTCGCTCGGAAAACTCGTCAGAATCATCTCCGAAAGCAGCGGGGCAGTGGTGGCCGTTCTCGACAGGAAAGGCCGTTTCCAGGGAATGATCAATATCAGTGACGTCCGCGAACATCTTTTCAATACTGATGAATACGACCGCTTGAAGGCTTACAACATTATGACAGAGGCACCGGAGAAGGTGTATGCCGACGAGAAAATGGACAGCGTGATGCTGAAATTCGACAAGACTGATGCATGGAGGCTTCCTGTGCTCAATTCGGATGGTCAGTATCTGGGCTTCATTTCACGTTCGCGCATTCTTGCGGCCTATCGGGAGAAACTCAAGGAGATTTCACCTGAAGACTAGAATATGAAGGATTTATATATCAACTACATCGCCGAGCGCCTTCTGGTCAAGGCCTGGCAGGTCGAGAACTGCGCCGACATGTTCGCGGAGGGCGACACCATACCTTTCATCAGCCGTTACCGTAAGGAGAAGACCGGAGGAATGGATGACGCGGAAGTGGCCGAAGTCAAACACTATGTGGATGTCTTCGGCGAGATGGAAAAGCGCAAGGCAACCATACTGAAGACCATTCAGGAAGCGGGAGCGCTTACCGATGAGCTGAAGGGGAGGATTGAGGACTGCGTTTCTTCCACCGAGCTCGAGGATCTTTATCTGCCTTACAGGCCAAAGCGCCGCACGCGCGCCACTGCGGCCAGGGAACTGGGACTCGAACCTTTGGCGGACGTGATGTGGAATGTCCGTACCCGCGATCCTTACGTGTCGGCAAAGTCCTATGTCAAGGGTTCCCCGCTGATGAAATCTGCCGGGAAACACGGTGCGGAGGATGTGGAGGCGGCGCTTGCCGGAGCGAGGGATATTATTGCCGAAAGGCTTAGCGAGACTCAGTCAATCAGGGAAAATCTCCGTGCGATATATCGCGTACGCCGTGTGGTCGCAAGCGTGACCAAGACCGGTAAGGAGTCTCAGGAAGCGTCGAAGTACAGGACATATTTCGATTTCAGTATGCCTCTGAACAGAGTGCCTTCCTATAATCTGCTGGCCATACTCAGGGCTGAGAAAGAGGGCTTCCTGTCTGTCAGCGTGGATGCTGATGCGGAGAAATGCTGCAACAAGATATATTATGATTTCTGCCAAGAGCACAGCTATCCGTCGGGAGAGCTGGCGGAGCAGATTAAAACTGCCGTAGCAGATGCCTACAAACGGCTTCTGGATCCTTCGATAAGTACGGAAATCATCAGGGAGGCGAAGGAGAAGGCGGATATCGAGTCCATTAAAGTATTCGGAGAAAATCTGCGTCAGCTGCTGTTGGGCGCGCCTGTCGGTCAGAAGCGTACTATGGCCATCGACCCCGGGTTCAGGAACGGCTGCAAGATTGCCTGTCTGGACGAGCAGGGCGGTCTTCTCTATCATACAATCATATATCCTCACCCGCCTCAGAACGAGAAAGTCAAGGCTATAGCGGACGTTCAGGAGATGCTGGAGAAATACGATATCCGGGCCGTGGCCATAGGCAACGGTACTGCGAGCCGGGAAACCGTCGATTTTATGAGCAGGGTGCAGCTCCCGGAAGGCTGCAAGGTCTGGACGGTCAGTGAGGACGGAGCTTCGATATACAGCGCCTCCGAGGCGGCCCGGAAGGAGTTCCCTGACGAGGATGTCACCGTGAGGGGTGCGGTAAGCATAGGCCGCAGGCTGATGGATCCGCTCGCGGAGCTGGTGAAGATCGACCCGAAGAATCTCGGAGTCGGCCAGTATCAGCACGATGTGGATCAGAATCTGCTTAAGGAGAAGCTTGACAATACCGTGGAATCCTGTGTGAATGCCGTTGGCGTGAACCTTAACACTGCAAGCCCGTATCTGCTTTCATACGTTTCCGGGATAGGTGACGCTCTGGCAGCCAACATCGTGTCTTACCGGGCGGAGAACGGCGGCTTCAAGAGCCGTTCGGAGCTGAAGAAGGTGCCGCGCCTTGGAGGAAAGGCTTTCGAACAGTGTGCGGGATTCCTGCGTATCCGGGGCGCTGAAAACCCTCTGGACAACTCTGCAGTACATCCTGAATCATATCATATAGTTGACAGTATGGCCCGCGACCTGGGAGTCAGGACGCAGGAACTTGTGGGGAATGCGGAGCTGTGCGCAAAGATAAAGGCTGAAGATTACGTGACGCGGGAGGCCGGTCTTCCGACTGTCAACGATATCCTTAAGGAACTGGTGAAACCCGGTCTGGACCCGAGGGAACAGGCTTCGGAGTTCAGTTTTGCAGACGATATACATTCCATCGGGGACTTGAAGGTCGGGATGGAACTCCCCGGGATCGTGACCAATATTACGGCCTTCGGTGCATTTGTGGATATAGGCCTGCACGACAACGGCCTCGTGCACGTATCTCAGATGGGCCCTCGCGGCACAGATCCGACGCGCGTGGTAAAGCTTCATCAGCAGGTGAAGGTATCAGTCATCGGTGTGGACCCCGACCGGGGCCGCATATCCCTGCGCCTGTCATCAAGGGGTCAGGGTGCACACTGACGACACCGCGCCAGGAGTTCCCAGGTACGGATGCGGTCTTTGTAGAGGTTGTTCGCATTCTCCTTCCCGATGCTTAGGGAAGCGTCGGAATTGTCATCCCAGCGGCGGCAGTTGTACATAACGTCATAGATTCTGCCGATGCGGTACTCCCTGGATATGCGCAGGGCCACGGCGTAGTCTTCTCCGTACTTGGTGACCGGGAACTTGATTCGTCGCAGAAGCGGTACCCAGAACCCTCTCGGCGCACCCAGTCCGTTTATTCTCAATGCATTGTTGCGTCCGTTTTCATCGGTCCATTCCCGATGGTCGATGACTCCCGGAGGGAGAGGCCGGAGGTTGATGTCAGTGATGCGGTAAGTGCCGATGACCATCGCGCATTGCTGCCGGTAGAACGCATCCACGAATTTCTGCACGGTGTCCGGACCGCTGTAAACATCATCCGAGTCCAACTGAAGGGCGAAACGTCCGCACTTCGGATGCTCTATGGCGGCATTCCAATTGCCACCTATTGCGTGGTATGTCTTATCCTGAGGAATGTAGATCAGCCGCGGGTCGTCGGCGAAAGATTTTATCACGTCCACCGTGCCGTCGGTTGAGTTGTCGTCCACGACTATCACATTGTACTTGAAACCGGTCTTCTGGTCCAGGGCTGAACGGATAGCGTCTCCTATGGTGCGCACGCGGTTCTTGCAGGGTATTACTACCGAGGCTTCGTATTCGAAATCGTCATAGCCGAATTCCACGTCCTTGAAACCTGGTTTGAGATATGCGCCAATTGCCTTGAGGTGCTCCGTGCAGGCTCTTTCCATCTCGATCTGCACTTCCCGGTTGCGCGGGTCCACGTAATCGAAAAGCCTTTCCCCTGTCTTGCGCAGATCCGTCTTGACCTCGTAGTATAGGTATTCGTTGATGTGTACAATCCTTCCCAGCTCCGAAAGTTTCAGTCTGAGGTCGTAAAGCCCGGCGTACTTATAGTCTTCACGCATCATCGAGGCAGCCTTCCTGAGCGAATCGGTCCTGACGACAATCAGTCCCCCGAAATCGAAATCGTCACGTAGAGACCCTTCCTGATAATCTATGACAGGGGCCTCGGTCAGGCATCCGTCCTCTACGTAGAAATGATCCGAATATACCATCACTGCTCCGGAACAGTCTGCCACCTGACACATCCTCTCCAACGCGTTATGGACAAGCTTCAGTTCGGTGGTCTTTGTGTAAACGGCTGTATATTGACCGTTTGCATCTGCAGCGAGCTTCCTGATTCCGGCAGAGGAAGATTTCGACGGTATATCAAATATTGTAATCATAGATGCAAAAATACAAATTATTTGTACTTTTGTATGTATGAAAAAGCTTGTGATCATTCCTACTTACAACGAAATTGAAAACGTTGAGAAGATTATCCGTGCAGTGTTCGGACTGCAGGGTGAATTTGAAATCCTGGTTATCGATGACGGTTCGCCTGACGGCACAGCATCAGCAGTCAAGAAACTTCAGGAAGAGTTTCCTTCAAGGCTCAACCTGCTTGAACGCAGCGGCAAGCTCGGACTCGGGACGGCATATCTCACCGGGTTCAGATGGGGACTCGATCACGGCTATGACTACATCTTCGAAATGGACGCTGACTTCTCTCACGCTCCGTCCGATCTGCCGCGACTGCTTAAGGCTTGTGCCGATGGCGGCGCAGATCTTGCCATCGGCTCGAGATATTCCAACGGTGTGAGCGTGGTCAACTGGCCGATAGGACGCATCCTGATGTCATATTTTGCATCTGTGTACGTGCGTACCGTGCTCGGATTCCACATCTTCGACAGTACTGCGGGTTTCCTCTGCTATTCGCGAAGAGTGCTTGAGACCATCGATTTTGACAAGGTCAAGATGAAGGGCTACGGTTTCCAGATCGAGATGAAATATACGGCGCACAGGCTGGGATTCAAGATTGCCGAGGTGCCTGTCATCTTTGTGAACCGCAAGGAAGGTACGTCAAAGATGTCCGGAGGCATTTTCGGTGAGGCTTTCTGGGGCGTCCTTGCCCTCCGCTTCAGAAAAATCACCGCCTGCCGGAAATAATCCTTTATGAAAGTGGAGATGGCGGGAGTCGAACCCGCGTCCAAACAACGCACCGGAGGGCTTTCTACACGCTTATTCTTTCTTTGGTTGTCGGCGGCCGCATGAGGAAAGACACCCTTGACGGCAACTTATCTCCTATGTCTTAGCGGAGCGTAGGGGAGTCGGCTCCGAGCGTCCGGCTTGGATGATACCCCTTGATCCTGGCAGAGCCGGCATAAAGCAGGAGGGATATACGTCAGTGCCGCAGCCTGGGCGGCTCTGATTGATGCCCAATCTCTTTGAGATTAGCAAGCGTATGAATAATTGTAGTTGCCAGATAATGGCTTGTGAGCTGAGATTTACGGGCAAACTCGCGACGCCCGGCGTGCTTACCATCCGACATCGATGCTGTCAAAACCAGAACATCCCCGAATGATTGCCGCTGCAAATTTAGCAATATTCCTGTCTATGTGAAATAGATAAGAAAAAAATGAAATAAAATTTGTGGGATAAATAATTTGTCGTATATTTGCAGTCCGAAATTGCGACGGGAGATTAGCTCAGTTGGTTTAGAGCGTCTGCCTTACAAGCAGAGGGTCGGGGGTTCGACTCCCTCATCTCCCACCAGAAGTCACTCGGTGACCGCCTGAAATTTGAAAATATTGGGGGTATAGCTCAGTTGGTAGAGCACCTGCTTTGCAAGCAGGGGGTCAAGAGTTCGAATCTCTTTATCTCCACACCCGAAGGTCCGACAATCTGCCGGACCTTTTTTCGTGTCGTCAAAGATTATACCTTTTTTGTCTTCATTTACGTTTTTGTGGTTTATCTTTGATTTGGAATGCTCTGTGGCATATCTGCCATTAAAGCGACGATAGCGCTTTGCGATTTTTGATTTATGAAATATGTGTTGATATGAGCGGAAGAATAATGTATGCCATTTCGGTAGTCGTGTTAGCCGCATTCGCGGTTTCCTGTGGTTCAAGTGCAAAGATGGCGAAGATTAGGAGAGAGGAAATAAATGCAGCCATTGAGCCGGGCGGGAAGGGTTATGTGCCGGATGTTTCGGCTCCTCACATCAGAAAAGCCGATACCATAACGGTCCGTGACGAGTCCGGACGTCAGTACACATTAATGAGGACTCACAAGGATGCTCAGACAGGAGAGGAGACCGCTTCCGAAGTGCTTGACGCTGCAGTTGTGACGGCAAGGTTCCGTAACCTTGCAGAACGTCAGGGTAAGGTGGACATAGCATTCCAGATAATTGTACCCCAGTGTATGCAGGATTCGAAATGGCAGCTCAGGTTCTATCCTGACATGTTCGTCCTTGGAGACAGTATCCGTCTGGATCCTGTGATTATTACCGGAAAGGATTACCGGAAAGCTCAACTCAGAGGCTACCAGCAATATGACAGATTCCTTGATTCCATCGTCTCTGATTCCACCCGATTCGTGGATCTGCGCCAGCTCGAGGTGTTCATCCGGCGAAATATCCCGCAGATATTCAGGTATAAGAATGATACGTCATGGGTTTCCGACGAGGAGTTCCTGTCTCATTTCGGCGTGAGTGAGAAGGAGGCGGTGCTCCATTATACGAACCGGTATGCGAAGCAGAAGAATGAACGTCGCAGGAGCCGTATCGACCGAATGTACGACAAGTATGTCAAGGTCCCTATCGTTACCGAGGGGATACGTCTTGACACTGTCATTACGGATGCGTCAGGTGACTTCATCTACAATTATACACAGACCATCAACACCCGTCCGAAGATGAAGAAAGTTGAAGTGGTGCTGTCAGGGGAGATATTCGAAATAGACGAGAAACTCTATGATATCCCTCAGTGTGCCCCCCTTTCATTCTATATCAGCACCCTGTCCGCTTTCGCAATAGATTTTGACCGCTATATGACGAAAGTCATCCGGCGCAGAGCCTATGCCAACACGGCAAGCCATATCGATTTTGAACTCGGACGCTCAGAGGTTATACCCGGTTTGGGCAGGAATAAGGAGGAGATAGACGCCATCAGGGAGAACCTTGCAATGCTGTTGGACAATACTGTATTTGACATTGACTCTATAGTGGTTTCCGCGACAGCGTCCCCTGAGGGATCGTACAGTCTTAACAGGAATCTTGCCCAATCACGTTCAGTCAGCGTTTCAAACTATTTCAACAGATATATGAGGTCGTATGTTGATTCGTTGAAGCGCGAAATGGGATTTTCTGTCAGTATGGCTTCTGACGTGGATGCGGAGAAGCTTGAAATCGGAAAGGTTGAGTTTTCGTCCCGTTGCATTCCGGAAAACTGGGAAGACCTGAGCAGATATATCCGTGATGACGATTCTCTTTCGGATGATGACAAGATCAGGTATTTCGAGATATATGATACACCTGACGAGGATGCACGCGAATCCCTGATGCAGAAGGAAAGTTGGTACCGGTATGTCAAAGACAAGTACTATCCTTTGCTTCGTACCGTGAAACTTGATTTTTTCCTGCACCGCAAGGGTATGGTCAAGGATACTGTAACTACGACAGAGCTTGATACTCTTTATATCAAGGGTGTCCGGTGTCTCAAGGATATGGATTATGAGGAGGCGCTTGAATACCTGATGCCGTACAATGATTTCAATACGGCTGTCGCATACACGGCGCTTAACCGCAATCAGAGTGCAATGATGATTCTTTCTCCTATGGAAAGGACTGCGGAGGTCAACTATCTGCTCGCCATACTTTATGCCCGGATGGGAGAGGAACAGAAGGCTGTAGAATGTTATCTCAGGTCCTGTAAACAGAAAGATATCTATGTCCATCGCGGGAATCTTGACCCGGAGATATCTCTGCTGATCAAGAACTATGATCTTGGCAGGGTCATAGACGAGATGTTTGGGATTGATTTCGACTTATAGTTGACGGCGGCCTCTCGGAAGGCTGTCACGTGAGTATCCGATGCCGAAAAAATCCTTATATTTGAGCAGGGAATTGATATGAAAAGAATACTCACAATCGCGCTGTGCTGCGCTGCGGTGTCAGCACTTGTCTCCTGTAAAAAAGAGCTTCCGGTGTTCCGGCCACCCGTTCGTCGAAAATATATGCCGCCCCTGCGGAAGAACAGTCTTTTGTTCCTGCTGATTTTCAGCCTTCCAGACCACCGGTACTGGTGTCATCAAGGGGTCTGACCAATTGATGACACCTTGATGGCACGGGAAGGCAGAGTCTTGTCTGTTAACGAATTTTTAAGTAAATTCGCAGAATAGCATTTTAGCTTGAACTAATAACCGGAATCATAATGAAAAAGACACTTATCTCATGTCTGGTGGCACTGCTTCCTCTGATGGCTGCGGCTGCTCCGGACCCGAATTTCCATATTTTCCTGTGCTTCGGCCAGTCCAATATGGAAGGCAATGCAAGGATTGAACAGCAGGATCTCGAAAATGTGGATCCGCGTTTCCAGATGATGGCAGCAGTAAATGACAAGGGGCGCAAGAGAACCGCCGGCAAGTGGTATACCGCCGTGCCGCCTCTTTGCCGAGAAAATACCGGACTCACCCCTGTGGACTATTTCGGCCGCACAATGGTTGAGAATCTTCCGGCTGACCATAAAGTCGGTATCGTTATGGTTGCCATAGGCGGATGCAAGATCCAGGCATTCATGCCGGACAGCATCGCAGCATATGTACAGACGGCTCCGGACTGGATGAAACCGGCACTCAAGGCTTATGACAATGATCCTTACACATACCTTCTGAATCTGGCGAAGAAGGCTCAGAAGAAGGGGGTCATCAAAGGAATCCTACTCCATCAGGGAGAGTCGAATACCGGTGACGAGGCCTGGCTCTGGCAGGTGAAGAGTGTGTATGACAGACTCCTCGCTGACCTCGGACTGAATGCGGAGGACGTTCCTCTTCTTGCCGGAGAAGTGGTCAACAGCGACCGCGGAGGCACCTGCGCTGCACACAATCCTGTGGTTGACAGACTTCCGGAGGTTATTCCGACCGCGCACGTGATATCTTCAAGCGGACTCACCGAGAATTTTGACAGGCTTCATTTCAACGCCGCCGGCTACCGTGAGTTCGGGCGCAGGTATGCAGTGGAGATGCTTAGGACAATGGGCGTGGATTACAAGCCTGCACAGGCTTTCTATACGGATATGTCAGTGGAGTCGCCTATCATCCACAAGATGCCAGAGTTCAGGGGCTTCCCTGGATTCAGCGGCAGGATGCCCAAGCAGGTGCCCTTCGCTACCTTCAACGTGAAGGCCCCTGAGGCCGAGGAGGTCCTGTTCTCATCCCAGTTCACAGAAGGCAACCAGCCTATGACGAGGAACGCCGAAGGCGTGTGGAGTATCACAGTGCAGCCAAAGTCTGCAGACATTTATCCTTACAATTTCATTATCGACGGAGTGTCCGTCAGCGATCCTCTGAACACAAACCTCTTCCCTAACGAGAATTTCAAGGCCAGTCTGGTCGAGTTCCCTGACGCTGATGCTCTCTACACTGTGAACGACGTGCCTCACGGACGCATGCAGTATTGCACCGTATGGTCGGACGTTCTTAAGATGTGGAGGCCTCTCGTGGTCTACACACCTGCAGGATATGACAATTCAGGGGAGAAATACCCTGTGTTCTATCTGATCAGCGGTACTACCGATACCGAGGAGACCTGGTTCAAGGTGGGAAAGACAAACGTTATCCTGGACAACCTCATCGCGCAGGGCAAGGCTGAGAAGATGATAGTCGTTATGCCTTACGGATATATGATGAAGGGCACACCGATGCCGTCAAGCCTTGAAGCCGCCGCTTCGTACACGGAGTTCGCCCAGGAACTCACGACCATCGTCATGCCATACGTGGAGATGGAGTTCCGCACAGTCAATGACAGGGAACACCGTGCAATCGCAGGTTTCTCACGCGGCGGCGGACAGTCACTCTTCACAGGCCTGTCAAATATGGACAAGTTCGCATATCTCTGTTCTTACAGCGCATATCTCACTCCTGAGATGATGGACGTATATTTCGCTGACCTTACAGCAGAAAAGATCAACACCGGGCTCAAGCTCTTCTGGTACGGTGTCGGTTCTTCGGATTTCCTCTACGACGGAGTCATCGAGAACCAGGAATACCTGGAAGGCAAAGGCGTCAGGATAGAGAAGCTCTTCACCGAGGGCGGTCATACCTGGATGAATGCAAGGACCTACCTCGCAACAACACTTCAGAAACTTTTCAAATAAAAAACAAATGAAGAAACTGATAACACTTGCCGCTCTGGCGACACTGAGCATGGCTTCGCTGGCACAGAACCCTATCATCAAAGGCCAGTACACAGCCGATCCTACGGCACGCGTATTCAACGGCCGCGTTTATCTTTATCCTTCACACGATATCCGCACCGAGAAGAATCCTCGCGGTCTGGACTGGTTCTGCATGGAGGATTACCACGTCTTCTCATCGGACAATCTCGTCGACTGGAGGGACCACGGGGTAATCGTAAGGCAGGAGGATGTCCCTTGGGGGAATCCGCAGGGATACTCGATGTGGGCTCCGGACTGCGTATGCAAAGACGGTAAATATTATTTCTACTTCCCTAACGGTGCGAAGCAGGGTATGGGAGGCTTCAGCGTCGGCGTGGCTGTCGCCGATTCCCCTTCCGGTCCTTTTACGATTCAGGAGAACCCTATCGAGGGAGTATCAGGTATCGATCCTTGCGTGCTCCAGTGCAGCAACGGAGATGCATACATTATCTGGTCCGGGATGGGACTGCGCGGCGCGAAGCTCAAGGACAATATGCTTGAGCTCGAGGATGGCCAGATCCAGACAATCAAGATGGAGAGGCGTCCGGGTATGCCTGCAGGGATGAATTTTGAAATGAAGGTTGCAGGAGTCGATCTGTCAGCACCTCTTCCGAAGGCGGGAACTATGGAGGGACCTTTCGCTTTCGAACGCGACGGCAAATACTATCTTACCTATCCTTTCCAGTTCGACCGCGTCAACAACGGCCACGAGTCTCTCGTCTATGCCATGAGCGACAACCCGCTCGGACCATACGAGTACAAGGGAGTGATTATGAAGGAACATCCTGACTGCTGGACCAACCATCATTCCATCGTGTTCTACAGGGGGCAGTGGTATCTGTTCTACCATCACAATGATTATTCACCGGACTTCGACAAGAACCGCTCCGTCTGCATCGACAAACTCTTCTTCAACGAGGACGGCACTATTCAGCCTGTTACTCCTACGCTTCGCGGTGTCGGGCTCAGCAAGGCTGACAGACCGGTACAGGTGGACCGTTACAGCCAGTCCGAGGGCACAAGCCTCGAATTCATCAACCCGGAGAACCGGTTCGACGGATGGTTTATCCGCTATGAGAAAGAAGGCGCGTGGTCTTCATACAAGGACGTTGATTTCGGATATTATTCACCTGCGAAGATGACCCTCAAGCTTCGTTCGGAGCAGGGAGGTACGCTCAGGGCAAAGATCTGCAAGCAGACTGTCGCCGAGATTGAAGTCCCTGCCGGTGCAGAATGGAACAACTATACAGTGGACGTTCCTTTCGAGATTTCGGGCGTCAAATGCCTGAAGTTCGAACTTGCCGGCGGAATCGTGGACCTCGACCAGGTTTCTTTCAGCAAGTTCAGACAGGCCAACCCGCCTGAGGGAATCAGTTCGGAGAACAATGTCCCGGGTGCGGCCTATCCTTGTATCGATGAGCAGGGACGCGCAACGTTCGCGCTTCTTGCTCCTACCGCAAATCAGGTTGCCGTGGATATCTGCAGCAAGGTCTATCCTATGACCAAAGACTATGACGGACTCTGGAAAGTCACCACGGACCCTCTAGTAGTGGGACCTCACTATTACAGGCTCGTAGTGGACGGAGTCAACGTGAACGACCCTAACGTTTACACCGTATACGGCTGCGGCAGTGATTACAGTCTCATCGAGATACCTGAGAAGCCTGAGGACGCCGCTTACTATACATTCAATCCTGACGTTCCTCACGGACAGGTGCGCGAGTGCCAGTATTGGTCAGAGGCTCACAACGCTATGCGCCGTTGCTACGTCTATACCCCTGCCGGCTATGACAAGTCAAGGGGCAAATACCCTTATTTCATCCTTCAGCACGGTATGGCCGAGAATGAGCAGGGCTGGCACGAACAGGGCAAGATGGCCAACATTATGGACAACAATATCGCTGCAGGAAAGGCTGTCCCTATGATTGTCGTAATGGACAACGGTGACTGCGACTACGGTATCGGAACCGTGCCGGGAGAGAGCCAGGCCGAATTCGGAGCATCATTCGAACAAGTTGTACTCGAGGATATCATTCCTTTCGTGGAGAGCAATTTCAGGGTCTACAAGGACCGCAGGCATCGCGCTATCTCCGGTCTTTCCTGGGGTGGACACCAGGCTTTTGAAATCGGTCTCAGGCATACTGACCTCTTCAGCGCCATCGGTGCTTTCAGCGGGGCCATCTTCGTGTTCCCCGGAATGCCGGTCGAGTCACTCTACGACGGAGTGTTCGTGGATGCGGACAAGTTCAACAAGGAAGTTCCTGTCCTCTTTATGTCCAACGGAACGGAGGAAGGCCTTGGCGGAATGGCTATGGACAAGATTCTCTCCGATGCAGGCATCAATTATACAAGGTTCGTCTCCGAGGGCACCGCACACGAGTGGCTTACCTGGAGACGCAGTCTCAATGAATTTGTACAGAAACTCTTTAAATAATGACACAAATGAGAAGAACAATCACATTAGTTGCTGTAATGTTGAGCAGCATTGCTCTCTTCGCTCAGCCTCAGGCACCTCAGGGAGGATTCCCTCAGGGCGGTTTCCCGGGAGGATTCCCTCAGGGAGCACCTAACGCACAGCGTCCGCAGAACGCACCTCGTCAGTGGGGTCAGGATGTCGACAGATCACAGAACAATCTGACTCTCGACATGTATTTCGAGCCGCAGACCTCAGAAGCCGCCGCACCGGATGCAGAGGGCTTCATCAGACGCTGGACATTGCTCGATCCTATCAACAAGCCTAACCGTTCAAACACTGTTTTCACAGACAGCTATATCAGAGCCGCTTTCGATACCCTTTATTTCAAGGATCAGAAGACTATCGTCCCTAAGGACGGTCAGAAAGTCAAGGTCGGCAAGGAAAAACTCGCCTGGCACTGCTATGACAGCAAGCTTTATAACGTCAAGCTTTTCCGTTTCGCTTCCGAGACTGACAAGCAGGTATACGGCGTGCTTTTCTGGGCAGTCACTGTCATCAACTGCGAGGAGGATATGACCGTAAGGCTTTCGGTAGGTTCCAACTCCGCTTCACAGTGGTGGCTCAACGGAGAGGATGTCCTCATCCTTTCAGGAGACCGCCGTATGGTTGCCGATGACGCCATGTCAAAGCGCATCACTCTCCACAAAGGCCAGAACGTTCTCCGCGGTGCAGTCATCAACGGCCCGGGAATGAGCGACTTCTGCGTCCGTTTCGTTGACGAATCAGGCAAGCCTGTTACAAACTATACCATCACAAACAAAATCGTAAAGTAATATGAAAAAGATATTTATGACTCTTGCAGCTGCTCTTTTCGCTATTGCGGCTGTTGCACAGGATGGCAAGCCTTTCATTCACGACCCTTCTACCATCGTAGAATGTGATGGCAAGTACTATACATTCGGTACTGGCGGCGGCGGACTCATTTCGCCTGACGGCTGGAACTGGGAAAGCGGTGCTGTACGCCCTCACGGAGGTGCGGCTCCTGACGCTATCAAGATCGGTGACCGTTATCTTATCATCTTCGGCTCAACCGGCGGCGGGCTCGGCGGCGGACATAAGGGTATCATCAATACAATGTGGGCAAAGACCCTCGACCCGAATTCTCCTGATTTCGGATTCTCAGACCCTGTAGTTATCTATGAGACCGACTACGATGAGGACTGTGACGCAATCGATCCGGCAGCTCTTCTCGATCCTGAGACAGGACGCCTCTGGGTATCCTGCGGTACATATTTCGGATTTATCCGTCTCGTCGAGATCGACCCTGTCACCGGCGCGCGCATTGAAGGGAATGAAGCAAAGAATATCGCAATCGACTGCGAGGCATCGGCTCTCATCTATCGCAACGGCTGGTACTATCTCCTCGGAACACACGGAACATGCTGCGACGGTGTCAACTCTACATATAATATTGTAGTAGGACGTTCCCGCAAGGTTACCGGACCATACATCGACAATGTCGGCAGAGATATGAACAAGGGCGGCGGCAAGATGGTCATCGGCTCTACAAGCAGGCTCGCAGGCGCAGGTCACTTCGGACGTTTTGTTGAGGAAGAGGGCGTCGAGAAGATGTCTTTCCACTGGGAGGCTGACTACGACCGCAGCGGTCGCAGCGTTCTTGCCATCAGACCTATCGTCTGGGTAAACGACTGGCCGGTAGCAGGCGAAGTCTTCAAGGAGGGAACATATTTCGTGGAGTCGGTACGCCGCGGCTATGGTCTTGAGCTTGCCGTTGATTTCGTAAGAGCTCAGGGCGGTATGAGGATGTTCGGCTGGGGAAACAACAATCAGCCTGAGGTCATACTTGCCGAGCAGAAGCTCGAGGACGTGGTTGAAGGCTGGCCTGAGGGAGAAATCGCAATAAGGTGCGGTGACTATCTCGGACGCCCTCATCAGAAATGGGAATTCACAGCAGTTCCGGAGGCCGGCGGATATCTTGGAGGTCAGTACTACAAGATTACCATTGCAGGTACCACAAAGGCTCTCACGGCAACAGCCGAGAAGGAAGTTGTGGCAGCTCCTGAGTTCACAGGCGCTCCTGAGCAGCTCTGGAGACTTGACCAGCTTACAGACGGAACATACAGGATAATGCCGAAGGAGGTTCCCGGTACGGACGAGGCTCTTGCTCTCATCTCTATCGCAGACAGCACTCCTACTCTCGGAAAGTTCGATTTCAACAGCGACAACAGCAAATGGAATCTTAAAATGAACTGGTAATGAAAAAACTAATAAGCGCTTTTGCACTTTTCATAGGGATTCTGGCTTCAGGCCAGAACCCCTATCTTCCTTTATGGGAGCACCTTCCGGACGGTGAACCGAGGGTGTTTGAGGACCCTGACAACGCTGGTCACTACCGTATCTACATCATCGGATCCCACGATGTCCGCTTCGGCAGCTATTGCGGTCCGGATATCAGAGAGTGGTCCGCTCCGGTAGAGAATCCTTCCGACTGGAGGGATGAAGGCCCTATCTTCACCTATCAGGTGGACGGCCAGTGGGACGTAATGTATGCGCCGGACCTTGTCGAGATACCTCAGAAGGACGGTTCAAAGATATATTATCTCTATCCACACAGCCGCGGCGCCGGACGTGAGGCCATGGTCTGCAAGGGCACACGTCCTGACGGACCTTTCACTCCCGTCAATCTTACCGAAGACGGACGCGGCACCCTGGAGGGCAGCACTTTCGGCTTTGACCCTTCGGTGTTCATCGAACCTGTCACAAACAGGAAAGACCCTGACTATGCCATCGGATTCAGGGCGTACGGATATTGGGGATTCCAACAGTCTTCCGCAGCGCAGATTGACCAGAATACGATGTATTCAGTCCGTCCAGGCACCGAGAAAGTCCCTTATTTCATCCCTGCAAGTTTTACATACGGCAACCTCAGACCTGTGCGCGGAGGTGCGAAATTCGCCGTTTATGAAGGTGAGGACCTTGGTGATTTCAATTTCTTCGAGGCTTCCTCCATCCGTCAGATAGGCAACAAGTACGTATGGGTGTTCAGCGGTCATTCAGGCCCTGACTACGGACTTCCAAGCTCCAATTCCACTCTTCGCTATGCTTTTTCCGACAGCCCTATGGGACCTTGGAAGAGCGGTGGAGTGCTCGTGGATTCACGTGCCATCGTGCTCGGCGAGAACGGTGAGTCTCTTTATGAGGGTTACTCCGGGCACAATACTCATGGAAGCCTTCAGCTTGTAGGCAAACAGTGGTATGTATTCTATCACAGGGCTCCGCGCGGATTCGGTTTCGCACGCCAGGCTATGGTGGCCCCGGTCACAGTGCAGTGGGACAAGAAGCCGGTATCGGAAGGCGGCGCAGTCCGCATCTACGGATATGACCCTTATACAAAGGACCACGTGCTTACTGTCAAGGACAAGAACGGCCACGAGTACAAGGGAGCTGAGGTCACTTCCGAAGGTTTCTCAATCCTCGGACTTGACCCGTACAAGTACTATTCAGCCGGATATGCCTGCTTCCTGACCAACAAGGAAAGCCAGCAGGACAGCTGGGACGTGTGGGACAATGCTATGGATATTACCAATGTCAGAAACGGTGATGTGATAGGTTACAAGTATTTCGATTTTGACAAGCTCAGCGATGCTCAGTTCAAGCTGTTCCTTACTCCTAAGTCAACGCAGGACGTTACTGTGGAGGTACTTATGGACAGCCCGTACTCAGACGCCGTCAAACTCGGAGAGATACTCATCCCTGCCGGCACCGACAAGGAAGTGTTCTGTCTGGAGCTCGGTCAGAATGTTGACAAACTCAAGAAGAAGCACGCCATCTATCTCAAGGCCGCCGGAGAGATGAGAGAAAATCTTTTCGACCTTCACGGACTGGGATTCTGCAAGAAGGGTACGAAACTTGACCGTCCTGTACCTCCTGCAGTGGATATCAGGGCCAACGGCGTCTCCCTCCCAATCCCCGCCATCCCTACGCGCTCAACCGAGAAGAACGGATACGTGTCCCAGGATATCTATGACATCGAGACCTATCAGGAAGGGGAAGTGACTCTGGAGGTTGCGGCAGACAATCCTGACGTTGACATAGACGTTGCACCTTTCGAGAACGGCCTGTCTGTGGTGAAATGCACCTATAAGGGCAAGACGAAGACCTTCAACGTACGGATAGTACGTCCGAATGACCTTCTCAAGGGCCGCACGCGCAATCTTTTCGCCGAGTACGGCTACCCGGAGGATGAGATAGAGCAGAGACTTCACAATATCTTTGACGAAGTGTTCCGCGGACCGGACAAAGTTTATTTCGAGGTGGGCGATTCTCTCGGATACATAAGTGACATCAAGAACCACGATGTCCGCACCGAGGGTATGTCCTACGGACTTATGCTTGCCGTTCAGTTCGGAGAGAAGGATATCTTCGACCGTCTCTGGAGATGGAGCAAGAAATATATGCAGCACAAGGAAGGCCCTATGAAGGGATATTTCGCGTGGAGCCTGAACACTGACGGAACACACAGGGCAGAGGGTCCGGCTTCCGACGGTGAGCTTTATTTCATCACCTCTCTCATCTTCGCCTCGAATCTCTGGGGCAACGACGGCGAAATCAATTATCTCGCCGAGGCCCAGTATATCCTGAACTGCGCATTCTCCAAGAACGGTGAAGGCGGCATCAGGAATTTCATCAACGAGGACAACCATCTCATCGTGTTCACTCCCGACGGATTCGGCACCAACTATACCGATCCTTCGTACCATCTCCCTGCCTTCTACGAAGTCTGGGCGAAGTATGCCCGGGACGGCAGGGCGGATTTCTATCTGCAGTGCGCAAAGGCCAGCCGCGAGTATATGCACAAGAGCATCAATCCTCGCACGGGCCTGAATCCTGACACCAACGGATTTGACGGACAGCCTATCAGTATGTTCGGCAGGTTCGGGGGACGCAGGGCTCCGAAGCCTTCATTCAGGTATGATTCGTGGAGAGTGCCTATGAATATGGCCCTTGATTATACCTGGTCAGGGGAGGACAAGCAGTGGAAGACCTGGTATGCCAATACTGTCCAGAGGTTCTTCTATTCCAAGGGTATCGACACTTTCGTCGACCAATACAGCACTGACGGTACTGACGTGGAGGGCATTATGCCTGCCGGAAACGGTGATATGCAGGTGCAGGCGCTCCGCCACTCTGTCGGTCTGGTCGCCACTTTGGCCGCCGTTTCCCTCGCTGCCGACAACAATATTTCAAAGGAGTTCGTCGACAGGCTCTGGAACAGCAAAAACGAGCCTTACGAGGACGGATATTTCGATGCATACTATGACGGAATCCTCCGCCTGTTTGCATTTATGCATCTGAGCGGACATTATATTCCGATAGGTAAATGATTTTTCTGATGAAAGGGTTCCGTTTTACCTTAATTATGATTATTTTGCTGAGTTTTCCGATATTGGGCGAAGCTCAGCAGAATGAGGTGGACGGAGCCCTTTTATTTGAAAGCAAAAGTTTTGATTTCGGTATCATAGAGGAGGCTGCGGGGCCAGTAAGCCATTCGTTCGCTTTCGTCAATACCGGCGGCAGGGACGTGTTCCTTGCGTATGTGACTCCGAGTTGCTCCTGCACTACTGCAGGGTTCGATTCGGGAACAATCCACCCGGGCGAGGCCGGGGAGATAACCGTGACTTATGACCCTGCCATGCTGCCGGGCCGGTTCCGGCAGAACGTACTGGTGAGGGTCAGTGACAAGAGTTCCATAAGACTCTACATAGAGGGCGTGGTGAAGGAACGTGACAAGGGTATCGATGAACAGTATCCTTATTTCCTGAGCAAAGGGCTGCAGAGCGATGCCCTCAGGGTGCGGTTCGGTTTCGTGGCTCAGGGTGAGAGGATGGAGAAGAGATTCGCTCTGGTGAACACTTCGGACAGGGAGTTGTCCCTGAGCTGGAGAACGGGGTTCCCGGACCCCGGTCTGAAGGTGCAGATGCCTTCAAGTCTGAAACCCGGACAGGAAGGCACCGTAGTCCTTGCCTATGAGATAGAAAAGGGCAGAACAGGTACTTTGGACAATGATTTTACGGTATCCGTCGCCGGTAGCGCGGACTCGAAACCGGTTAAGTTGGAGGGTTTCGCAGTATATACGACTCGGGGAAGCGCTCATTCGGCTTCGCTCCGTTTCGCTCCGACTGTACTTGAGTTCGGCAGACTGTGGAAATGGTCAGAAGTGATGTTGTACAATGACGGGGAGCAGGATCTCCTTATCTTGGACATCGAGACATCGGAGGGTGTCAGTGCCGCGCTTGAGAGACAAACCGTCATCCGCGCGGGGGAGAATATGAAAGTGAGGGTAAGGATGGACAAAAAGGCGTTCAGGGGGGCGAAGGGCTATGTGAGGCTCTTTACCAATGACCCTGTAAGGCCTGTGAGAGAAATAATTGTTAAGTTTAACGAATAATGAAAACACTGAACTATCTTGCTTGTGCGTTTGCCTGTGCATTCGCACTGTCCTGCGGCAACAAGCCGGCAGAGACATCTTATGAGTATCCTTTCCAGAATCCAAGCCTTTCTACAGAGAAGAGGGTGGACAATCTGATTTCCCTCCTGACCCTCGAAGAGAAGGTCAGTATGATGATCAACAGATCCCTGGCAGTGGAAAGACTGGGAATCCCCGCATATAACTGGTGGGGAGAGGCCTGCCACGGACTGATGGGCGTAAGCGACGTAACCGTGTTTCCTCAGTGTATCGGTCTTGCCGCCACTTTTGACGATGACGCCCAGCTCACCACCTACACTATGGTTTCCGACGAGGCCCGCGGCAGATACAATTCCCTGCCTCGCACGGGCGATATCGGACCTTACGTTTCCGCTATCCCTAACCTCTCTTTCTGGTGTCCTAACGTGAACATCTTCCGTGATCCGCGCTGGGGACGCGGGCAGGAGACATACGGCGAGGACCCTTATCTTACTTCAAGGATGGGTGTGAACGTTGTTCTTGGAATGCAGGGCACCGACAAGGACTATTTCAAGACTCACGCCTGCGCAAAGCATTATGCAGTGCACAGCGGTCCGGAGCCTCTCCGCCATCAGTTCAATGCCGTTGTTTCCGGACGTGACCTCTGGGAAACATATCTTCCTGCTTTCAAGGCTCTCGTGGTCGAGGCCAACGTTCAGGAAGTTATGTGCGCTTACAGTGCATATGAGGGAGAGCCTTGCTGTGCAAGCGACAAGCTTCTTGTGGATATCCTCCGCAACAGATGGGGCTATGACGGAATTATCCTTACCGACTGTGACGCCATCGACGATTTCTATTTCCCGGGACGCCACAATACACACCCTAATGCCGCTGCTGCAAGTGCTGACGCTGTCCTTCACGGGACAGACCTCGAGTGTGGAAAGAGCTTCCGTGCCCTTGTCGAGAGTGTCGAGAAGGGACTTGTCAAGGAAAGCGACCTCGATGAGGCTCTCCGTCGTATCCTGACCGGACGCTTCACCCTCGGTCTTCTCGACCCTGATGAACTCAGTCCGTATGCAGACATCCCGGGAGAAGTAGTTGACTGCCAGGAACACAGAGACCATGCGCTCAAGGTGGCTCGTGAAAGTATCGTAATGCTCAAGAACGAGGGCGGCGTGCTTCCTCTTTCAAAGGACGTGAAGAAGATTGCCGTAGTAGGTCCTAACATCGATGACCTCGAGGTTATGAGAGGAAACTACAGCGGTACTCCAACACATTATGTTTCTATCCTCAAGGGTATCCAGGACAAACTTCCTGATGCCGAAATATATTTCGAGAGGGGCAGCGACATCGAGAGCGATTATATCCAGTTCCCTAAGACTCAGCTCGTATCGGCTGACGGTGAGCAGGGATTCAAGGCCGTTTATTACGGCAATACCACATTCTCCGGCGCTCCTATCGTAACCAAGCACGTGGAGAAGATTGATTTCCAGACTGAAGGCGGTTACGGATTCGGCGACGGTATCCCTACTTCAGGTTTCAGCGCAAAATATACCGGAACTTTCGTTCCTGATTTCACAGGTAACCTCTGTTTCGAGGTGAGGTCCAACAATTGCGATATCCTTGTCAACGGTAAGTTCCTCGGCAAGTCGGATTTCAGCAGCTTCTTCCGCAGAGGTCCGCAGAGCGTAATCTCAATCGATGTAGTGGAAGGCAGGCCTTACAATATCGAGTTCCGTTTCGTAGCCGGAGGTTTCGGCGGAAGGTCAATGATTACAGCCAACCTCATCCAGCGTAAACTTGCTGAGTTCGATGAACTTAAGGCCAAACTTGCTGATGCTGACGCCATCATTTTCGCCGGAGGTATCACTCCTACACAGGAGGGTGAGGGTCACGAGAGATCTTCCATCGAACTTCCTGCAGTACAGCAGCGCTTCCTCAAGGCTATGAAGGAAACGGGCAAACCTGTCATCTTCGTAAGCTGCTCCGGAAGCTGTATCGGTTTCGAGCAGGCAGATCCATACTACGATGCTCTGCTTCAGGCGTGGTATTCAGGACAGGAAGGCGGTACAGCCATCGCAGACGTGATCTTCGGTGACGTCAACCCTTCAGGAAAGCTGCCTGTAACATTCTACAAGTCAACTTCCCAGCTTCCTGACTTCATGGATTACAGTATGGACAACCGTACTTACAGATACTTCACAGGAGAGCCGATGTACGCATTCGGTTATGGCCTCAGCTATTCTGATTTCTGCTTCGGACAGGCCAAGCTTTCAAAGTCAAGGATCAAGGCTGGAAAGAGTGTGGATATCACAGTCCCTGTAACGAACAACAGTGCAGTGGCGGGAGACGAGGTTGTCGAGGTATATGTAAAGAGTCTTGACAATCCTGACGCTCCTATCAAGGCCCTCAAGGCATACAAGAGAGTCAGCGTAGCTCCCGGCAAGACTGTCAAGGTTAAGCTGACACTTGCTCCTGACTCATTCGCATACTATAGCGAAGAGGCTGATGACCTTGCAGTATTCGCAGGCAAGTACCGGATCCTTTACGGTGATTCATCACGCGATGAGGACCTTCAGGCAATTGACTTTGAGGTAATTTAATTATACATAACACAAAATGAAAACCAGATTTACTTTATTGACTGCAGCGGCTGTGCTTCTTGCATCTGCTTCTGTATCGAACGCTCAGAGTCTCAAGCTCAATGACCTTGAGTATTTTGAGGCAACCGGTACCAACGTGCTGGTGTACAGCAATATCTATAACGGAGGTTTCTGTGACGAGAAACTTGCCGGTATCGAGATTATCCAAAGAGGCGAGAGAATCAGTACAGGCGGCGGCGTGAGACTTATGAACACGCCTGAGCAGTGGGATATCTACGGAGAAATGACAGACAGGACAGTCAACAGGGAAGAGAACTATATCGAGGTCACTCTCGACTATAAGCAGTTCTTTGACTTTGTCTCAAAGGTCCGCGTAACCCCTAAGGACAAGGGCTGCCTTATTCAGGTATTCCTCGATGAACCGGTCCCTGAGAACCTTGTCGGAAAGGCCGGATTCAACCTCGAGTTCTTCCCTGCTTCATATTTCGGAAAGACATGTCTTGTTGACGGAGCCGGAAGGATTCTCCCGAAGTATCCTCAGCACAATACGGAGATTCATCCTATAGCAGAGAAGATCCCTCAGTTCTTCGGAGAGTCTACGTTCGACGACAGAGGACGCGGTGAGTTCCTTGTAGCCCAGCCATTGTCAACAGGTCATCAGATCGTGCTTGCTCCTGAGGATGACAATCTTCGTGTTGCAGTCACTTCAGATGAGCCTGTAAGCATCTATGACGGACGCCATCTTGCTCAGAACGGTACTTTCGTGGTACGTTCAATTTTCCCTGCAGGAAAGGCCGGCAAGGTGCTCGAGTGGTATCTTGAGCCTAGCTCTGACCCTCAGTGGATCCGCAAGCCGAATATCGGATTCTCACAGGTGGGATACACTCCTGCACAGAAGAAGGTCGCTGTTGTCGAACTCGACAAAAACGATGCACTCGCAGCTGCTGCGAAGATTCTCCGCGTCAATGCTGACGGCACCAAGAGCGTTGTGCTTGAGCCTGCAGTTGAGGAGTGGGGAGTGTTCTACAACCGCTACAACTATGCAAGAATCGATTTCTCTGAAATCAAAGAGGACGGTCTCTACTGCATAGAGTACAAGGGAGTCGAGACTAACGCTTTCCCTATCGACAGGAATGTCTACAGTGACAAGTGGCATGCATCAATGGATATCTCCCTCGTTGTCAATATGGATCATATGATGGTCAACGAGGCTTACCGTGTATGGCACGGTGCAGCCAATATGGATGACGCTCTTCAGGCACCTCTGAATGTCAGACTCCACGACGGATACACCCAGCTTGACGTCACCAACACCAAGTATCAGCCTCTGGAACACATCCCGGGACTTGCTTGCGGCGGATGGTATGACGCAGGTGACTTCGACATCCAGGCAAATTCAGTGGTCAACACCACTCTCGACCTTGCTTCTCTGTGGAGAATGTTCAGGCCTGAAAGGGATATGACCTTCATCGATGAGAATACCAAGTTCGCTGACATCCATCGTCCTGACGGAATTCCTGACGTAGTGCAGCAGATTATGCACGGCACCATCAACATCAACGCCCAGATTGAGAACATCGGTTTTGTGGCACAGGTTATCGGTCAGCCGAATATGCATCAGTATCACCATCTCGGAGATGCCCTTACTCTTACGGACGGATATATCTATGATCCTTCACTTGCTCCATACGAGGTTAAGGACGGACGCTCCGGCACTTATGACGACCGTCTTGTGTTCACCAGCAGATTCAGCGCTGCAGGCACGATGACCTCAATCGAGGCGCTTGCTTCCGCGTATCCTGCACTTAAGGAATACTTCCCTGAAGAGGCCGAGCGCTCGCTTAAGAATGCCATCGCTATGTGGGACAAGTATTATGAGGCAGCAGATCCTGCAAACAATCCGAGCAGGAACGGTTGGAGAGGCTTCGGTGACGGCCGCATCAGCGCTGCCATCGCTCTTTATGAAGCTACCGGAGACAAGAGGTTCCAGGACTTCTATCTGCCTCTTATCCTCAAGCAGATCAATCCGAAGGGCGCCAGCGGCGTCGGCGGATACGGCGGAGGCACTGCTCCTTACTTCAACCTCTCAAGCGTGCTCAGAGTTTATGACCAACTTGACAAGAAGGCAAAGAAGGCTGTCGACGCAGCCATCCCTTCATACGTTGAACAGCTCAAGCAGAACGGCAGCGAGAACCCTTACGGAGTCACTATCCAGGGGGCCGGATGGGCTGGAAACACTCAGATCATAGGTTCCGCATTCAACGGATATCTTATCTGGAAACGTTTCCCTGATCAGATTGATCCTGAACTTGTCCTCAGAGGACTCAATTATCTCTACGGATGCCATCCTTACAGCAACGTTTCCTTCATCCTCGGAGTAGGTGTGAATACCAAGAAAGTCGCCTACGGAAATACCCGAGCAGACTATACCACAATACCTGGCGGTATCGTCCCGGGTCTTCTCGTAAAGAATCCTGACTTCTTTGAAAATAAGGATGACTATCCTTTCCTTTGGGGTGAGAACGAGTGCTGCATCAACTCTGTAGCCAATTACGTGATGCTCAATCTTGCTTGTGATGAAATAGCAAAAGCCATCAACGAATAATGAAGAAATTATCGGTAATAATCGCTATTTTTATGTCTGTCACGGGGTTCGCTCAGAATCCCGTGATTCGGACTTCATATACCCCTGATCCGGCACCGTTCGTGTA
The DNA here is from genome assembly GCA_045615565.1 of Candidatus Cryptobacteroides sp. Classification (GTDB taxonomy): domain Bacteria; phylum Bacteroidota; class Bacteroidia; order Bacteroidales; family UBA932; genus Cryptobacteroides. The sequence continues at coordinate 85,959 of JAZLFC010000021.1, forward strand.
CGGAGACAAGCTTTATCTCGCGGTTGACCACGATGAGGATGACGCCACCTATTTCCTGATGAAGGACTGGCAGCTCTATTCCACTGAAGATATGGTCAACTGGACTTATCTGGGCACGCCGATATCCACCGGTACATTCTCGTGGGCGGAGCAGGGGGACAATGCCTGGGCCAGCCAGATGGTGGAGCATAAGGGAAAGTGGTACTGGTATGTCAGCATTCTGGAGGCCGGTACCCGTTCCAACACCATAGCCGTAGCTGTCGCTGACGATCCGCAGGGACCTTGGAAAGATGCCATCGGAGGTCCTCTGGCCAAGGGATGGTCTTTCATTGACCCTACCGTATTCATCGATGATGACGGCAGTGCGTATCTGTTCTGGGGCAACAAAGGCTGCTGGTACGGAAAGCTCAATGATGATATGATATCCTTCGCCGACGGCTGGAAGGAGGTGCCGGGATTCCATGATCCTGCCTGCTTCGGGCCTGAGTCCCTGAAGATGGACTGGAGTATACGCAAGGAGGTTATGATGGTGGGTTATGAAGAAGGCCCTTGGGTGATGAAGCGCGAGGGTGTATATTATATGAGTTATCCATCAGGCGGCGTACCTGAACATATGGCATATTCTACGGCCCCGTCGATAGACGGACCGTGGACCTACAGGGGAAGGATTATGGATGAAGCTGAGAACAGCTTCACAATTCACGGAGGAAACGTGAACTTCAAGGGTCACGACTATATGTTCTATCATAACGGCGCTCTTCCTAACGGCCACGGATTCCACCGTTCGAGCTGTGTGGAAGAGTTTTCGTTTGCGGAGGACGGCAGCATCCCTTTCATCCCTTTCACCGGGGATGGAGTCGGGCCTGTGGGTACTGTCAACCCTTACACCAGGGTTGAGGCTGAGACTATGGCTGACAGCTATGGCCTCAAGACCGACAGACTTGCAGGACGGCGACACTATATCACATCAGTACACAATGGTGACTGGCTCAAGGTAAAGTGCGTTGATTTCGGGGAAAAGGCTCCGGTCCTTGCTACCGTTGAGATCGCCGGATACCACTCGGAAGGACGGGTAGAGATTTATGCCGACGTGATGGAAGGACGGCCTCTCGCCACTATTGAGGTGAAAGGGGAGAATGCTGTCAAGTATTCCCGCATTACAAGTCCAGTGACAGGTGTCCACGACGTATATCTGCTCTTCCGGGGCGGAGACGGGGAACTTTTCGACCTTGACTGGTGGAAGTTCAACACCAGCGTCAATATGCCTGTCATCCAGACGAAATACACTGCAGACCCGGCTCCTATGGTTTATGACGGTACAGTGTATCTTTATACCACCCACGACGAGGATTTCGCTGACAATTTCGAGATGTATGACTGGCTCCTTTATACTTCAACCGATATGGTGAACTGGCAGGACCACGGTGCAGTGGCATCTCTGAAGGATTTCAGCTGGAGGTCGCGCGACAACGGCGCCTGGGCGCTCCAGGTTGTTGAACGCAACGGCAAGTTCTATATGTACTGTCCGCTCCACGGCCACGGTATCGGAGTTCTGGTTGCAGACAGCCCTTTCGGCCCGTTCAAGGACCCTCTCGGAGAGCCTCTTGTATGGCAGAAAGAGCACTGGGACGATATTGATCCTACCGTGTGGATTGATGATGACGGCCAGGCTTATCTGTATTGGGGTAATCCTGACCTCTATGGTGTCAAGCTCAATGAGGATATGATATCATATTCCGGAGAAATCGTCAAGTATCCAAGGATTGAGGATTATCAGGAGGGTCCGTGGTTCTACAAGCACGGAGACCACTATTATCTCGCATTCGCTTCCACCTGTTGCCCCGAGGGCATAGGATATGCAATGAGCGACAACCCTCTGGGACCTTGGGAGTATAAGGGACATATTATGGACCATACCCAGCGCACCCGCGGAAACCATCCCGGCATCATTGATTATGAAGGCAGGTCCTATGTGTTCGGCCTCAACTACGACATTATGCATCTGGACACCTTCTCTCATCACGAGCGCAGGTCAGTTTCCGGTTCCGAGATGGAGTACAATGAGGATGGGACCATACGCGAACTGCCGTACTGGCAGGACTGCACTCTTTCCCAGATCAGACCGTTCGCGCTCGGCGCACGCGTAGAAGCCGAGACTATGGCCTGGGGCTATGGACTGAAGACAGTCAAGAGAGGTATAGAAGACCTTTATGTCACAAATGTCGACAACGGAGAGCTTCTGCTTGTCAAGGGCGCTGACTTCGGCCGCGGAAAGAGCCGTTTCACCGCCAATGTCTTCTGCAAGAGCGCATCATCGATAGAAGTGCATCTGGACAGTGCAGACGGTCCTCTGGCCGGTACGCTGAAACTCAAGCCTGGCACAACGTTCAGGAACGTCTCCTGCTCTCTGAGTGGAGCATCAGGCGTCCACGACCTGTATTTCGTGTTCCGCGGAGAGGCCGGAGAGGACCTTTTCGACTGGGACTGGTGGAAGATTTACTGATAAATCAATAACTGATAACCTTTTGTTATATGAAAAAAGCATTATTTTCAATCTCCAGCATTATGCTGATGGCCTCTGTCTGCTTTGCACAGGAGGTAAAGGAAGACTTCGTCCCTTCAGAACTCAACCAGCCGGGACAGGAGTATCCTATGGTAAACTCACAGGGTTATGCGCGTTTCCGTATCCAGGCACCTGATGCTAAGGCAGTCAGCGTCAGCCTCGGTCTCGGCGGACGCGGTGGTACCGAACTTGTCAAGGGTGAGGACGGTTTCTGGACAGGAACCACAGCGGGCCCTATGGATGAAGGTTTCCACTACTATCGCATCACTGTTGACGGCGGTACTTTCAATGATCCTGGTACCTGCAACTATTATGGCTCAGTACGTTGGGAGAGCGGTATCGAGATTCCTGCACACGACCGTGACTTCTATGCACTCAAGGACGTTCCTCACGGAAAGGTTCAGCAGGTTCTTTTCCCTTCAGACGGTACTTTCCGCCGCGCTTTCGTCTATACCCCTGCAGGTTATGACAAGAACACTGACAGCTATCCTGTTCTCTATCTCCAGCACGGTTGGGGTGAGGATGAGACAGCCTGGTCAACACAGGGTCACGCAAACCTCATTATGGACAACCTCATCGCAGAGGGAAATGCCATTCCTTTCATCATCGTCATGACCTACGGCCTTACCAACGGCGCAAGGATCGGCGGACTCAATACTTTTGACTACAAAGTATTTGAGAAGGTCCTCGTAGATGATCTTGTTCCTTATATCGATGAAAACTTCCGTACTATCGCCGACAGAAAGCACCGCGCTATGGCAGGACTTTCAATGGGTGGAATGGAGACACACAACATCACGCTCGCGCGTCCTGATACCTTCGGTTCATTCGGACTTCTCAGCGGTGGTATTTACACTCCGGAGGAACTTTCAAAGATCGAGAAGCCTGACTTCGTTTTCGTAAGCTGCGGAAGCAAGGAAGGTCCGGACCGAATCATGAAGGCTGCAAAAGATCTTCAGGATGCAGGATACAATGCTCTCGGTCACGTTTCTGAAGGTACGGCTCACGAATTCCTCACTTGGAGACGCGCCCTGTACACAATGGCTCAGAGACTGTTCAAATAACCTCTTTTATTGCTTTTTTTGAAGTGGCGGCCGACAGACTCGGCGGACTAGCGCCTGCTCACGCAGGAAACGCCTCCCTTGCCGGCCACCACTTCAAAAAAATAAGTACAATGGAATATCGTAAACTGGGCAATACCGGACTGACACTGTCTGCATTGGGCTTCGGCGCATCAAGCCTCGGAGGAGTCTTTCACGAACTCAAAGAAGCCGAAGGAATCAAAGCCGTGCATACGGCAGTGGACAACGGCATCAATTTCATCGACGTATCTCCTTACTACGGGCATCTCAAGGCAGAAACCGTACTTGGAAAAGCACTTAGGGAAATCCCCCGCGACAAATACATCCTTTCGACAAAGGTGGGGCGATACGGCCATGACGGCATCAACACCTGGGACTACAGCGCCAAACGCGCACACGACAGCGTCTTCGAAAGCATGGAAAGGCTCGGCGTCGATTACATTGACATCATAAACGTCCACGACATAGAATTCGCAGACCTTCATCAGGTGGCGCAGGAGACACTCCCTGCACTTGTGGAACTGCGCGAAAAGGGTGTGGTCGGACACGTCGGCATCACGGACCTCCAGCTGGAAAACCTCAAATGGGTAGTTGACAATGTCCCTGACGGCACAGTAGAGTCCGTACTGAACTTCTGCCATTATTGTCTGTGTGACGACAAACTTCTGGATTTCCTCGATTATTTCGAAAACAAAGGCATAGGCGTCATCAACGCCAGCCCTCTTTCGATGGGACTCCTTTCGCGGAGAGGGGCTCCGGACTGGCATCCTGCGCCGGAAGGACTCAGAAAAGCCTGCCGCAAGGCGGTCGAATTCTGCGATGCCCGGGGATATCAGATCGAAAAACTCGCGATGCAGTACTCAACTGGGAATTCTCATATCGCATCCACATTGTTCTCCACGACCAATCCCGCCAACGTGCTGAACAACCTTTCATTTATCAGCGAGCCTGCTCCTGAGGAACTCGTCAACGAGGTTCGCAGCATAATAGGAGACGAGTTCCGTACAAGCTGGAAGAACTCGTGAAAATAATCGATGCACATTCCCATCTCTGGCTCAGCCAGGATGCAATAGTCAACGGCCATAGAATCAACGGCTTGTCTGACGGACGAGCTATGTTCTTCGGGGAAGTCAGACAGATGCTTCCTCCGTTCATGATGGACGGGGTCAATTCTGCCGAGGTGTTCCTCTCGAATATGAATTATGCCCAGGTGAGTGCAGCCGTTGTCGTGCAGGAAGTGATAGACGGCAATCAGAACAAGTATCTTCTGGAAGTATCACACCGCTATCCTGACAGATTCCTGTGTTGCGGTATGCCTGATTTCGAAAAGCCTATGGCAGGACAGGCCGGGACTTTGTGCGATGCCGGATTCAGAGCTGCGGCTCTGCCTGCGCACAGAATGGGCGGAGCTCTTGACAGCGCTGACCGTATGGCTTTTTTCAAGGAGCTGGAGGAGAGAGGTATGATACTGTCAATCTGCCTTGCGGATGATCTGCAACAGATAGGGCAGATGAGAAAAATAATTGCGGCCTGTCCGTCGATCAAGCTTGCGGTAGGACATTTCGGGATGGCCACAGGGCAGTGCTGGCGTGACCAGATACGTCTGGCGGAGGCCGACAACGTGTATGTTGAGTCCGGTGGGATAACCTGGCTCTACAATTCGGAATTCTACCCGTATCCGACCGCGGTCAAGGCCATCAGAGAGGCTGCGGAAATGGTCGGAATGCACAAGCTTATGTGGGGATCCGACTACCCGAGGACCATATGCGCCATCACATACAGGATGTCGTACGATTTTATCCTCAAATCGGATGAATTGTCAGAAAGTGAAAAGGAACAGTTCCTGGGAGGAAATGCCGCCGGATTCTATGGCTTCGGCGAACTCGTGGAACTACCCTATATAAAGAATATGTCAGAATAATGAAAGCGGTTATTATTCCTTCGGCCGGCACTGTCTGTGTAACGGATATCGAGAAGCCGGTAACGGGTGCTGATGAAGTGCTGCTCAGGCTTCAGTATGTGGGATTCTGCGGAAGCGATCTCAATACCTTCAGGGGCGGAAACGCAATGGCCAAAGCCAATGTGATACCCGGTCACGAGATCGGCGCCGTCATAGAAGCCGTGGGGGAGAAGGTCCCGAGCCATCTCAAACCCGGTATGAAAGTGACTGTCAATCCTTACACCAGCTGCGGCGTATGCTCGTCCTGCCGCAACGGAAGGCCCAACGCCTGCCGCAGCAACGAGACTCTCGGCGTGCAGCGCGACGGCGCCATGCGTGAGTTTATATCCCTCCCTTGGGCAAAGATTATCCCTGCCGACAAGCTCTCGCTCAAGGAGTGCGCTCTAGTGGAGCCTATGAGCGTCGGCTTCCACGCTGTCTCCCGTGCGGCGGTGACCGATACGGATACAGTGATGGTGATAGGATGCGGAATGGTGGGACTCGGAGCCATCGTGCGTGCGGTGCTCAGAGGTGCGACTGTCATAGCCGCCGACATAGATGATGAAAAACTCGCCATAGCCAGGTCTATGGGCGCTAAATATGCTTTGAATACAATGTGCGCCGGATTCCATGATGAACTCCGGGCTATCACCTCAGACCAGGGTCCTGATGTCATAATCGAGGCTGTCGGTTCGCCTGCCACATATCAGTTGGCAGTGGATGGGGTCTCGTTCACCGGGAGGGTGACCTGTATAGGCTACTCCAAATCCGACGTGACGTTCCAGACCAGGCTGTTCGTGCAGAAGGAACTGGATATCAGGGGCTCCAGGAATGCCATGCCGATGGATTTCGAAGCAGTGATAAGGTATCTCGAGCGGGGCGACTGTCCTGTAGAGAAGCTCATTTCCGACGTAATCAGGCCCGAAGATACACAGAAGACAATGGAATACTGGTCCGCAAATCCCGGCAAGGTCTTCAGAATACTTGTAGATTTCTCTTAACTATATGAAAAGACTGTTATTGTTTGCCGCTGCCGCTCTGGTATGCTGCGTTTCATGCTCGAGAGGCTCTCTGAGCATAGATACAACAGAGGGAAAACTTGTGCTGACACCTCTGACGGACAACTCTGTCAGGGTGAGGATAAGTTCCGATCTCTCTGTTCCCCAGCTTGAGGAACTAGTCTATACGGAAAAAGTCAATGCCCCGCGCTACAGGGTGAAGAGGACTGGTGAGTCCGTGACTCTTACAATGGAGCTCCTCACAGTCGCATACGGCAAGGCGGACGGTATGCTTACGTTCTTTGACAAGGACGGCAATGTCATCCTGAAGGAATCCTCCCGCTCCCTTGTTGCATCACAGATTGAAGGAACTGCCTGCTATGACGTCAGCGAGACTTTCGACACCGCTGAAGACGAACACCTGTACGGAACCGGACAGTTCCAGGACGGCTATCTTGATATCAAGGGCCTTACGCGACGCCTTACCCAGGTCAATACGCAGATATCCATCCCTATGGTGCTTTCGAACAAGGGATATGCCCTGTTGTGGAACAATTACGGCCTGACTGATTTCAATCCGGCATCTGATTTTGTCACTCTGGAGGAACTGGACATAGAGACCGAAGGCAGTGCGGTAAATGCCACCGGAACTTCCGGAAACCGGCGCGAGATGCGTTTCGCATCTTTCTTCAAGTCATCGATTGACGTTCCTGAATCCGGCAGATATGCGCTTCTCCTTGACGTGGGACAGACAATGGCCCGCAGGCACCGCCTTACCGTTGACGACGATGTCCTCATCGATGTCAACAATACCTGGCTGCCTCCTACCTCATCGGTCATTGCCGATCTGGAAGCGGGACAGCATGACGTGAAGGTTATCGGGGTGCGCGGAGATGCCCCGAAGGTATATTGGCGTAAGGTCGACAATACTACGACCCTGCATTCACCCGTGGCTACAGGGATAGACTATACTGTCTTTGCAGGTTCCGCTGACGAATGCATCGCTTCGTACCGGAAACTTACAGGTGAAGTGCCTGCCATGAAGGACTGGATGTTCGGCTATATCCACTGCCGCGAGAGATATACCTCATCAGAAGATATCCTGGAGAATGCAGATGGATTCAAGGCCAGGAACATTCCGCTCGACGTGATAGTACAGGACTGGCAGTGGTGGGGCAAATACGGCTGGAATGCCCTCCGATTCGACGAGGACCACTACCCGGATCCAAAGGCTCTTACCGATTCGCTTCATAAGGATGACGTGCACCTGATGCTGTCCGTGTGGTCGAAAGTGGACAGGAATTCTGTAGTCGGCAGAAGTCTGGATGAGCGGGACTGCTACATCGACGGTACAGAATGGATTGATTTCTTCAAGCCGGAAGCTGCCGACTTCTATTGCCGCAACTTCCTCGACAGTCTCGGATATCTCGGGATAGATGCCTGGTGGTTCGATGCCACGGAGCCGGAGAATGACGACCTCAAGGGTCGCAGGATAGGCCCTGACGCTCTTCCTGGCGAATTCTATCGCAACGTTTACCCTCTCAAGGTCAACAGCACTATGTACAACGGGTTGAAGACTGTATCCGTCGGTGAGCCGGTGATTCTCACCAGAAGTGCTTTCACCGGTATCCAGAGGTACGGAGTCGTGACCTGGTCAGGTGATGTCGGAAATGATTTCGGCACTCTTAAGCGCCAGATTGCAGGTGGACTCGGACAGATGGCGGCGGGACTCCCTTGGTGGACTTTCGATGCAGGCGGATTCTTCCGTCCGTTCGACCAGTATTCAGATGCTGAGTATCAGGAGAGAATGCTCAGATGGTTGGAAGTGTCAGTTTTCCTTCCTTTCATGCGCGTTCACGGCTATATGAGTCAGACTGAACCTTGGCGCTACAGTCCCGGGACTGAGGCTGCATTCAAGAAGAACATAGAACTCAGAAAGACTCTCCAGCCTTACGTCATCGAGTGTGCGAGGAGGGTTTCCGAAGAAGGATATACAATGATGAGACCTCTTGTATTCGATTTCCCGGATGATCGGGAGGCTCTTGCCCAGGAAAGCGAGTATATGTTCGGACCTGATTATCTTGTCTGTCCTGTACTCGAAGCAGGTGTGGAGAGCGTTTCCGTGTATCTGCCTGAGACCGAAGGAGGATGGACAGAAATCAACACCGGTGCAAGCTATGATGGAGGACAGTATGTGACTGTCCCTGTGACACTTGACGCGATACCTGTTTTTAAAAGACAATAATGATGAAAAAAACACTTGTTTATCTGGCTGCGGCAGTGGTGTTGTGCGCCTGCTCAAGGGATACGCTAGTATCTCCGCAGGGTAACATCTCGGTCAGGATGGCTGAGAATTCGATGGTAATCTCATATAAGGGAGAGCCGGTGCAGACGGTTATGATTCAGACGGGCGCGCTCAAGTCAGCAACGAGGACGAAGACTGTCGAAGAGTCATACGATATGCTTATCGGCAAGCGGCTGCACTGCACGAACAGCGCTAATGCGGTCACTTTCAAATATGAGGATGCAGAGATAGAAGTGCGTGCTTACAGTGACGGAGTCGCATACCGTTTTACCGGAGTCCATCCGCAGACAGCGTATCAGATCCCGCAGGGATGCAACAGGTGGCTTCTCAGGGAAAAGAATGACTATGAGGGAATGTATCCTCTCTCAACGGAGTCAAAGAATGGGCATTGGTATTATCCTGCCCTGGTGGAGTACGGTGATGGAGTATTCGGACTTATCACCGAGTCCGGAGTTTATCGCGGACACTGCGGCTCCAGCCTTGTCAGCGAAGACGGATCCGAATCTTACACGATTGTCCCGGCCGATGAAACTTTCCCTGAAGGGGTGTCTCCGTGGAGACTTGTCATTGTCGGGGAACTTTCCGACATAGTCGAGTCGACTCTGGTTACGGATGTAGCCGAGCCTTGCCGCCTCGAAGACACATCCTGGATACATCCCGGCGTGTCTTCCTGGGTGTACTGGTCTTCAAATCACGGCTCAAACGATTTCCAGCAGGTCAAGTCCTTCATCGACCTGGCAGCTGAAATGAAATGGCCGTACAACCTCATAGACGCAGAGTGGGATAATATGACGAACGGAGGCACGATAGACGATGCCATCGCATATGCCTCGTCGAAGGGCGTCAAGACCAATGTCTGGTACAATTCCGGAACCTCCTGGGTCAACGGAGCACCGGGTCCTCTTTTCCTTATGCTGGATCCGGAAGTGCGTGATAAGGAAATGGGCAGGATCGAGTCCCTGGGAGTTGCCGGAGCAAAGGTCGATTTCTTCAAAGATGACGGAAGCGGATCAATCTCATTCTATATGGACCTTCTCGAAGATGCCGCCAGACATCATCTTATGATGGATTTTCACGGTTGTACTCTCCCGCGCGGGTGGGAAAGGACATATCCGAACCTGATGTCTATGGAAGCGGTGTTCGGTGCCGAATGGTACAACAACGTACCGTTCTTTACCAAGCCTGCGGCCTCCCATAACGCCACGCTTCCTTTCACCCGAAACGTGGTCGGTCCGATGGACTATACTCCAGGGACATTTTCCGACAGCCAGCATCCGCACATAACCACCTGGGGACACGAGCTGGCGCTTACAGTACTCTTCGAGTCCGGACTCCAGCATATGCCGGACAGACCTTCCATTTACTATGGCTTCGATGATGAGGTCAAGGAACTTCTCAGTACACTTCCTAATGCCTGGGACGATACCAGACTTCTGTCCGGCTATCCGGGAGACCACGTCATTATCGCAAGGCGCAAGGCTGACAAATGGTTTGTGGCCGGCATTAACGGCACGGACAATGAGGGCGAGCTCAAGTTCGATCTTTCCTCTCTTGGCCTGAGCAGCTGCAGGGCTACGTTCTTTGTGGATGCGGAAGACGGACAGTCGATAGAGGTCTGCACTTCAGAGAATATGTATCATTCGCTGGAATGTCTCCCGCGCGGAGGTTTCCTTGCTGTAGTTGAATAATTTATTGAAATGAAAAGATTTATGTTTTTTGCTTTTTCCTTCCTGTTCTGCGCTTCAATTTGCGCTCAGGAAGTGAAAGTGACGTATTATTCCCCCGAAATCGTCAGGATTGAAAAGAGCGTCGGAGCTTTCAGAACTACCCCGAGCGTTGTGGTTACAATGGATCCGGAGACATCGCAGAAGGCTCCTGCAGTCAAGGTCAGTGTCGCCGGGGACGGCACTGTGACTTTCCGTGACAGGAACGGCAGGAAACTGCTTTCCGAGGCCGGAAGCTTTATGAAAATGATAGACTGCGGCCTTGACAGCGGCCTGTTCAGGATAAGCCAGGGTTGGAAACTCGGCAAGGACGAGCCGATATATGGAGTCGGAATGCTGCAGAACGGAAAACTCTCGCAGCGCGGAGAGAACAGGCATATGGTTCAGAACAACACTGAGGATTATGCCAATTTCTTCCAGTCTGTCAAAGGATACGGCATCTTTTGGGACAATTATTCCCCGACAGACCTGTCTGATGACGGAGAAGTGCTCGCACTGTCTTCGCAGGTCGGGGAGGAAATCGACTATTATTTCATATACGGAGGAAATGCCGATGGTGTCATAGCCGGTATGAGAAAGCTCAGCGGCAGGGCCCCGATGCTTCCTTTGTGGATATACGGGTATCATCAGAGCCGCGAAAGGTACAAGAGCGGAAAGGAGTTGCTGGATGTGGTGCACGGATACCGCAATGCCGGTGTCCCTCTTGACGGAATCATCCAGGACTGGCAGTACTGGGGCAACAACTACTTGTGGAACGCAATGGAATTTCTCAATGCCGATTTCCCTGATGCACAGGGAATGATTGACGAAGTCCACTCTCTCGGGGCTCATATGTCCATTTCCATCTGGCAGTCGTTTGGCCCTCAGACCAAGCCGTACCGGCAACTGAAAGAGAACGGCCTGCTCCTTGATTTCGCCACCTGGCCCCAGAGCGGACTTGCCGAGTATTGGCCTCCGAGAATGGATTACCCTTCAGGCGTGCAGTGCTATGACGCATACAGTCCGCAGGCGCGTGACATATATTGGGACAACCTCCGCCGGCTCTATGATATGGGGATCGATGCGTGGTGGATGGACAGTACGGACCCGGACCATTTCGGCACGGCTGAAAGCACGGACGCAGACCTTTCGCAGAAGTGTGCCGCAGGATCATTCAGAAGCGTGAGAAATTTATACCCGCTGGCCTGTGTTGAAGGTGTGTATAATCATCAGAGGGCTGTGGCATCGGATAAACGCGTGTTCATACTGACACGCTCATACTTCGCGGGACAGCAGAGGACAGGAGCCAACACCTGGTCCGGAGACGTGAATTCTTCTTGGAATGACTTCCGCCATCAGATACCCCTTTGCCTGAATTATACTCTTACAGGATGCCCTCAGGTGAATTCGGATATCGGAGGGTTCTTCCCGGGTGCCTACAACAAGAGGGGAGTTACCCAGACCTGTTCGCAGAACCCTCTGTTCCAGGAACTATATGTCAGATGGCTGCAGTTCGGGCTTTTCAATCCTATGATGAGGAGCCACGGAGAGAGCTCACGCAGGGAAATCTGGGAATTCGGCAGCAAGGGCGAGCCAGTATATGATGCGATCGAGAAGGCCATCCGTATGCGTTATGCCCTCCTTCCATACATTTACAGCACTTCCTGGCAGGTTACGTCCAACGATGACAGCTTTATGAGAGCCCTGGTAATGGATTTCCCTTCCGACAGGAATGTCTGGAACATACCGGATGAATTTATGTTCGGGCGTTCTCTTCTGGTCGCTCCTGTCGATCACGCTATCTTCACTTGTGAAGAGAAACGCTGGAGTGAGGAGAAATTTGACTGGACGGTGGAGGCCTCGGATGAGGTATATCTGCCTGCCGGTGCCGACTGGTATGACTGGTGGACTGGAAAGCGCTATAAAGGAGGCCGCAAGGTGACTGTCAATGCCGCTCTGGACATCGTTCCTCTGTTCGCCAAGGCCGGAAGTATAATTCCTGTCGGTCCTTCAAACGTGAATTATGCATCCGAGAAGCCTTGGGATGAACTTGAAATCAAAGTATTCCCGGGTGCTGACGGCAGCTTCACTCTATATGAGGACGAAGGTGACGGTTATGCGTATGAGAACGGTGAATACTCGACTGTCGAATTTTCTCTCAAGGGCCGCCGTCTGACCATAGGGGAGAGGAAAGGCTCTTTCAAGGGAATGATTGGCCAGCGCGTTTTCCACGTCGTAACTGTCGACGGGGTTGAGAAGGATATTGAATACGAAGGAAATAAAATAGTAATAGACTTATGAATAGATTAACCGTAATTGCATGTGCAGCCCTCTGCCTTTGCCAGATGGCCTGCAGTCGGAACCAGGAAAGGGAGTGCGGGCAGAATGAGATTCTGTGGTATGACGCTCCTGCATCAGTCTGGCTCGAGGCTCTTCCTTTAGGAAACTCCAATATGGGAGCCATGGTCTTCGGTGGCGTACAGAGAGAGGAAATCCAACTCAACGAAGAGACTTTCTGGAGCGGAGGCCCTCACAACAATAACAGTCCCCGCGCACTCGGCCGTCTGGATGAGGTCCGTCAGCTGATTTTCGATGGCAGGGAAGCCGAAGCAAAGGAAATAATAGACAAGGATTTCATCGTAGGTCCTCACGGAATGAGATTCCTCAATGCCGGCAGCCTGTATATTGATTATGAGAACGCTGAGGGTGAGATTGAGGACTATGTGCGCAAGCTTGACTTGAAGAATGCTGTCAATACCACTGCGTATAAGCTCGGCGGCGTGCAGCACTCACGTGCGGCGTTCGCTTCAATCCCGGACAAAGTGGTGGTGGTGAATATGCGTGATGATGAAAAGACGTCGTTCACTCTGTCCTATTCAGGGAAGGAACTTCCTTGTGAGGTGAAGGCTGTAGGAAATGACCTTGTCGCTACGGTACAGGGCGACGCCCTTGAGGGGATAGATTCAGAACTTGCTGCGGAAATCGTGGTCAGGGTAAAGACTGACGGAAAGGTAGAGGTCTCAGGTGACAGGCTCTCCGTAAAGGATGCGACTAAGACCAGGCTTATCATATCCGCCGCTACGAATTTTGTAAATTACCATGATGTCAGCGGAGATGCTTCCTCAAAGAATGCTGAGAGACTGGCTGCGGCAGGGAAGATGTCTGACAGGAAGCTCCTTGACAGGAGTATTGAGGCCTATGCGGATCAGTATGACAGGGTATCTCTGGAACTGCCTGCAGGCACAAATGCGGCGCTCCCGACAAACCGGAGGCTGGATGACTTCGCTCAGAGCGATGATATGGGAATGGTGGCGCTTATGTTCAATTATGCCCGTTACCTGCTTATTGCAAGCTCCCAGCCGGGAGGACAGGCTGCCAACCTGCAGGGAGTCTGGAATCAGGATTTCATGGCTGCATGGGACAGCAAGTATACCATCAATATCAATGCTCAGATGAATTACTGGCCTGCAGAGGTCTGCGGCCTGACAGAATGCGTGGAGCCTTTGTTCTCCCTGGTCAGGGATCTCAGTGAGACGGGTGCCGTCACTGCCCGTGAAATGTATGACTGCCGCGGCTGGATGGCTCACCACAACACTGACATCTGGCGTATCGCAGGTCCTGTGGACGGAGCCGACTGGGGAATGTTCCCTAACGGAGGCGCCTGGCTTGCAACCCATCTGTGGGAGCATTATCAGTTTACTATGGACAAGGACTTCCTGGCACAGTGGTACCCTGTCATCAAGGGCGCGGCTGATTTCTATCTTGACTATATGCAGACGGATCCCAATAACGGATATTTAGTTGTGGTGCCTTCTGTCAGTCCTGAGCACGGGGGAGTAGGCAAGGCCAATCCTCTTACGGCCGGCTGCACAATGGACAACCAGATAGCTTTCGACATACTGGACCAGGCTCGTCGTTCGGCTGAGATCCTCGATGTGGACGAGGACAGCAGGAAGGCTTATTCGGAAGCCATATCCAAACTTCCTCCTATGGAAGTCGGCCAGTACGGGCAGCTTCAGGAGTGGATTGAGGATATGGATGACCCTAACGATGACCACAGGCATATCTCCCATCTCTACGGTCTGTATCCGTCAAATCAGATTGACCCTGACCGCACGCCGGAACTTTTTGATGCGGCCCGAGTCACACTTCAGCAGAGAGGTGATATGGCAACGGGATGGAGTCTTGGATGGAAAACCAATTTCTGGGCTAGGATGAGGGACGGTAATCACGCTTTCAAGATACTTGGCAATCTTTTTACCCTTATTGACCCTGCACCAAATCCTTGGACGCGCCCGAGAACCGCAGGCCCGATAAAGATGGGCAGAACTTACCCTAATCTTTTCGATGCCCATCCGCCTTTCCAGATTGACGGAAACTTCGGCGCCGCAGCGGGAATAGCCGAGATGCTCCTGCAGAGTCAGGGAGATTGTGTCCATCTGCTCCCGGCGCTTCCGGACGCATGGCCTCAGGGCAGCGTAAGGGGCTTCAGGGCAAGAGGAGGATTTATAGTAGATATGGATTGGGAAGACGGGAAACTGACCGCCGCATCAGTCAAATCAACCGTAGGAGGGCAGCTGAAAGTCAGAACCGGTGATGACGTCAGAGAGTTTGACACCAAACCGGGGGAAACAATCAGATTATAGTTATGAAGGATTTTGCATCAATTCTGCTTGCTCTCGCCGTGCTTGCGGGCTGCAGCGGCGCACCAAAGACGACTGTGTGCGTAAATCCTTTGACTTACACTGATATACCTGACAATGACGTAATACGTGTAGGGGATGATTTCTATATGATCAGCACTACGATGTATTTCTGTCCGGGAGCTCCGATAATGCATTCCAGGGACCTGGTACACTGGAGTATCGTCAGCTATGTGTATGATTTTCTGGAGGATGATGACGTTTATAACCTTCGTGAAGGACGTAATGCCTATGGCAAGGGCCAGTGGGCCGCTTCGCTCAAATATCACGACGGTGAGTTCTACGCACTTTTCATTGCCAACGACCAGAGAAAGACATATATCTACCATACTGATGACATCAGCAGGAGTTATTGGGACAGGTATGTGATAGACAGGCCTTTCCACGATGCAGGACTGCTGTTCGAGGATGGACACGTGTATGTTGCATGGGGTAACAGGAACATATATCTTACAGAACTCGAGCCGGATTTCTCCGGAATCAGAGGCGAAGACAAACTCATTTTCAGTACCCCGCAGGGATATATGCTCGGGGACGAGGGTGCGCATTTCTACCACATCGGAGACTGGTATTACGTGCTTACAATCAACTGGCCGCGCGGCGGAGTCCGTACAGAGACCTGCTGGAGAAGCAAGTCACCGGAAGGCCCTTACGAGCCCAGGGATATCCTTCAGGGCGCCTTCGACGGCAGGGGAGACGGTGTGGCGCAGGGCGCGATCTTCGATACTCCGAAGGGTGACTGGTATGCCGTGATGTTCCAGGACCACGGAGCAGTGGGAAGGATTCCTACACTTCAGCCTTTGACCTGGGTTGACGGATGGCCTGAGCTGGGCGACAACGGAGTCCCCGTCAAGGAATTCGAAGTCAATCTCGCTCCTTATGGAGAAAACTATGTTTGGGACAGCGACGAATTCGATGCGGATGAACTTGCCCTTGTATGGCAATGGAATCACAAGCCGCTAGACGGCAGGTGGTCCCTGACGGACAGAGAAGGATTCCTGCGAATCTGTTCCGACCCTGCGACCGGTATTTTCGATGCGCGCAATGTGCTTACCCAGCGTACCGTAGGCCCGGCCTGCGAGAGCGCTGTCAGTCTTGACGCTTCTTCGCTCAAGTCCGGTGACCACGCCGGAATCTGCGCTTTCCAGAGCCATTTCTGCGCAATCGAGGTTGAGGCCCGCGAAGACGGGAAATACCTTGTCGGACGCGACTACGATAAGGAAATCTTCTGCACAGAACTCCTCTCCGAGCAGATTCAGTTGAAGATCACCTACGATTTCAACAACGATACGGCCACGATGTCCTGGTCCCCCGACGGACAGGACTGGACAATCCCTAACTATACCCTGCATATGCGCTACACCCTCGATTTCTTCACCGGATACCGCACCGCACTGTATTGCTACAACAACCTCGGAGAAGGTGGATACGCCGACTTCGACTGGTTCCACCAGGAAACAATCAACCAATAAGCGATATATTTATGAGAACCACTTTCAATCAATTGATTGCTACTGCGATTGCCTGTTCATTGGCTATCGCCTGCGCAAACGGAAACAACTGCACAACAGCAGGACAACTCATCGACGCTCTGGACGACTCCGCATGGGATTGTTCGGAATGGATTTCCGCAGCCAATGCTCCTGTTGTCAAAGGCCGCATCGCTGACGGCAGTCGCGCGGCAGACGGTGCAAGCTGGTTCCTGGCCACCGTCACCAACGGCAAGAAAGTCACATCAGCCAAATGGATGACCACAGGCCTCGGTATCTATGACATCTATGTGAACGGAAAGACCATAGGCAGGGAAATACTCAAACCCGGATTCACACATTACGAAAAGACCAAGATCTCCTTCACCTACGACATCACCGATGCCTTCAACACCAGGGCGGGAGCGGACAACACGCTCTCCGCTCAGTTGACTCCCGGCTGGTGGGGTGACAAGATTGTCACTCCGAGCGGCCATGACGGGATGATAGGAGACAAATGCGCTTTCCGCGCCGTCCTCGAACTCAATTATTCCGACGGGAGCAAGGAATACTTCGGGACCGATACCAAAAATTGGAAAGCCGGAATTGCGGGCCCCATCAAGCACGCGGCCATCTTCGACGGAGAAATATTCGATGCACGCGAATTGCCGGGATACGAAACTCCCGAAAAACTCTCCACGCCCGAAATCAATACAGAATTCAAGGGGAAAATCTTCCCCACAAATGGTGCGGAAATCTATCTGCGCGAGGATATCGCCCTCTCCCCTGTAAAGACCTATGTCTGGGAAGACGTTACAGACGCGAGTGACGAAGCCTACGGTACTGTTGTCATCAAGCGTGAATATGCTGATGGCGAGCCTGTAACCCTTCATTCCGGAGAAACCCTTATTGTTGACTTCGGGCAGAACAGTTCCGCGGTACCCGAATTCGTTTTCAGCGCCGCTGAAGGCGTGACACTCATATGCGAAACTTCAGAGTTGCTGAACGACGGCAACGGATCCAAGTCTCGCGGAATGGATGGACCCGAAGGAAGCGCACATCGTCTCAACCTGCGCATCCCTGATCAGGGAATGAAGATGGAATACACCTTCGCAGAGTCAAAAGGTGATGCCTGTTACAAACCCACACACACTTTCTTCGGCTATCGCCTGATTTCCATCACAACAGACGGAGACGTTACATTCAAGAGCATACGCTCCATTCCCATCAGTTCCATCGACAAGGATATGGAAACAGGCAGCATAACAACCGGGAATGAGCTTATCAACAAGCTGATATCCAACACACTGTGGGGTCAGCGGTCCAACTATCTCTCTGTCACGACAGACTGCCCCCAGCGCAACGAGAGACTTGGATGGACAGCGGATACACAAGTATTCGCCGAAACCGGAACATTCTTCGCAAACACCAACCGTTTCTTCCACAAATGGCTGCGTGATCTGCGCGACACCCAGAGCGAGTCGGGCGGATATCCAGGAGTGGCTCCATTAGCTCAATACGGAGCGGAAAAGACTTCTATGATGCGGCTTGGATGGGCAGATGCGGGCATCATCGTTCCCTGGACAATCTGGAAACAGTTCGGTGACGCATCCATCATTGAAGAAAGCTGGGAATCTATGGAGAAATTCATAAACCACATCAACAAAACCCATTACGATCACATCGCCTTGAGTGCCGAAAACGGCAATTACCAATGGGCCGACTGGCTCAGTTACGAGCCTCTTGAGAGCCACGGAGGATCCGCGTTCCGCAATGTGATGGGAACAAGAACCCCTCTGCCCGATGCTGTTGAATACTGGAACTATCTCAGCGCCTCATACTGGATGATCGATGCCGAAATGATGCGTGATATGGCCGCCGCTTCAGGACGGGACACTTCAAAATACGACTATATGGTAGATGAAGCGAAAGCTTACATCAGAATCAAATTCCTCACTTCCGATGGCAAATTCAAGACCCCTATCCTCAACACGATGCAGACTCCGGCATTATTCGCAATCAGGAACGGAATCGTCTCAGGCAAGGAAAAAGATGCTATGATAAAGAGCCTGCGCGAGAATTTTGCCAGCCACGGGAACTGCCTCCAGACAGGATTCCTTGGCACTTCCATACTTATGAAAACCCTCACCGACAATGGTCTGGGTGACATTGCCTACGATCTTCTCTTCCAACGCAAAAATCCCAGCTGGCTGTATTCGGTTGACAACGGAGCAACGACAATGTGGGAGAGATGGAACAGTTACACCCTTGAAGAAGGAATGGGTCCAAAGGGTATGAACAGTTTCAACCACTATGCCTACGGTGTGGTATGCCAGTGGATATGGGAGACTGCTGCAGGTATTGCGGCGGACACCGCACAACCCGGATTCAAGCATATCATAATGACCCCTCTGCCCGACAGGAGGCTCGGTCACCTGGATGCTGGTTATGAATCAGCCGCCGGCCTCATTAAGAGCGCCTGGAGATATGAAGGCGACAAGTGGGTATGGGAATTCTCCATCCCCGAAGGCTCCACTGCAAGCGTAACTCTGCCTGGAGAAAGCACTTCAAATGAATACGAGGCGGGAGACCACAGGGTCGAAATGACATTGAACTAATTATTATCGATGAAAAGAAAACTTTCAATTATTCCCGTCTTGCTTCTTCTTGCGGGAGCGGCTTCTGCCCAAACGGGCGAATTGTGGCTTTTTTCAGGCCAGTCCAATATGGAACTGCCCATTAAGCGTTGTATGGATGTGGTTGCAGACGATGTCAAAGACTATACCTGCAATCAGCTGCACTACCTTAAAGTGCCCCTGACATACAACTTCGAAGGTCCGCAGAAGGAATTGCCTGAAAGCCGATGGGAAACCCTTTCCAATCCCCGGACAGCTCAGGAGTGGGGAGCCCTGTGCTATTATGTCGGCCGCTATCTTAACGAAAGAACGGGCAAGGAAATCAGTCTTGTCAATTCTTCCGTGGGAGGTTCACCCATAGAGGCCTGGATTCCTGAAAGTTTTCTGCCCGGCTATGCCCTTGACGAACTCAATGAATGCCGCAATCCCGAATGGATGGCAAAGACACTCTACCACAACGCCCACCTCTATTCCGATTGGCAGGAAGCCCACAATGCACTCCCGGATGACAGCAATGCCAGATGGAGCAAGGTTGATATTTTCGACAACTGGGGTATGCAGGACGGCAAGCCAGTATACGGCAGTCACATTCTTCGCAATAGTTTTAATCTCATGGCCTCACAGACAAAAGGCGATGCCTTGCTGAGGCTCGGGGCTATGGTTGATGCCGACTCCACCTTCGTCAACGGTCATTATGTTGGCAACACCACCTACATGTATCCCCCGCGCAAATACAACGTACCGGTGGAATATCTCAAGAAAGGGAAGAATACCGTGGAGGTTCATCTTTATTCGGCAGAGAATCCCGCATCCTTTGTTCCAGACAAAAGATATTGTCTGGAGACATCCGACGGAGATGTCTCTCTTCTGGAAGGATGGTCTTACAAGCCCGGACGCCGTATGCCGAAGCGTGATGCCCAGGTATTCCTCCAGTACAAGGCTGCAGGTCTGTACAATGCTATGATCGCTCCCCTGCAAGGTATGGATTTAAAAGGCGTGGTATGGTACCAGGGCGAAAGCAATGCCGGCAATCCCGACAACTACGGGGAACTTCTCAAGACTATGATACGATCCTGGAGAGTTCTGCTCCGCAACGAGAAACTGCCTTTCTACATTGTAGAATTGGCATCTTTCGAGCATTCGGAAAGAGAAACGGCCCGGACCAGCGGATGGGTAAAACTCCAGGACATTCAGCGGCAGGTCTGCGAAGAGATGGAGAACGTCTATCTCATACCCAACCGTGACCTCGGAGAGTGGAATGATATCCATCCCCAGGACAAAAAGACTCTTGGAAAACGCATAGCGGATATAATTTTAAACACTAGATAATATGAATCAAACTTCAAGCGAAGCC
This sequence comes from Candidatus Cryptobacteroides sp., assembly GCA_045615565.1. GTDB lineage: Bacteria > Bacteroidota > Bacteroidia > Bacteroidales > UBA932 > Cryptobacteroides. Next base: position 106,711 of record JAZLFC010000021.1, read on the forward strand.
AAAGGCTTCTACAAACTCAGCTGGTTGCAGCGAATAGGCTTCGGTGCCGGAGACATGGCTCAGAATCTGATTTACCAGACCATCAGCATCTGGCTTCTGTTCTATTACACCAACGTATTCGGCCTCAAACCCGCAATCGCTGCCACGATGTTCCTTGTCGTACGCCTCGTCGATGTCCTTTGGGATCCCGTTGTGGGAACTTTCGTTGACAAGGGCAACCCCAAATGGGGCAAATACCGCTCCTGGCTTATTCTAGGAGGCATTCCTCTCGTTGCCCTGGCCATCCTGTGCTTCTGGAACGGATTCAGCGGCTCGGTAATTTACGCCTACATCACATATGTGGGAATGTCAATGTGCTACACACTCGTCAACGTGCCCTACGGAGCCCTCAACTCATCCCTTACCCGCGACACGAACGAGATTACGGTTCTCACCAGCACCCGTATGTTCATGGCCAATCTCGGCGCCCTCTGCGTCAAGTCCCTGCCTATGATCATTGCCATCTTCGCCCCCAAGGCACTCAACCCCGAAACAGGCAAGATGGAAGCCGTGATAAACACCCCTGCTGCCGCTCCTGCCTGGTTCATTACTATGACCATTTTCGCCCTCGCCGGACTCGCCCTCCTTTTCTTCTGCTTCTCACAGTGCAAGGAACGCGTGGTTATGGATCAGAAAGAGGCCTCAAAAGTCAAGGTGAGCGACTTATGGATGGAGTTCGTGCGCAACAAGCCTCTCCGCGTGCTCGCCTTCTTCTTCATCACAGCCTTTGCAATGATGAGCGTGGGCAATGCCGCCGATGCCTATTTCATGACCTACAATGTGGGTGCCACTCCCTTTATGACGACGGCATTCATGTGGCTCGGCACCATCCCGGCATTCATCTTCATGCCTCTGGTTCCCGCCATCAAGCGCAAGGTGGGCAAGAGAGGTATGTTCTATCTCTTCCTCAGTACCGCCATCGTGGGTATGATAATGATGTACACCTTCGTGAGCATACCCGCCATCAAGAGCCACTTCTGGGCTCTGTGCGTAGCCCAGTTCGTCAAGAGTACCGGTATCATCGTCGCCACAGGTTATATGTGGGCTCTTGTGCCGGAAGTCGTGGCTTACGGTGAATATACCACAGGACGCCGCATCGCCGGAATCGTGAATGCTCTCACAGGTATCTTCTTCAAGGCCGGAATGGCACTCGGAGGAGTGGTTCCCGGACTTGTTCTGGCAATTGTCGGATTCAACGCCGACCTTCCCAAACAGACCCATCTCGCCGAACAGGGAATACTCTGGCTCGTATGTGTCATCCCGGCAGTGCTTCTCGTTCTCGCAATGTGGATAATAAGCAAATATGAACTCACCGACGAGAAGATGGACGAAATAAACAAGGCAATAGAAGAAAGAAACGCTTAAACTTAACTCATTATGGCAAAGAAAGTTGTAAAAAGGTATCTCTTCCCTGAAGATTATATGGCAGATCCTTCCGTTCACGTATTCAACGGAAAGATCTATATCTACCCCTCTCACGACTGGGAGGACAATACCAACGTCGAAGATGACAGCGGTGACCAGTACATTATGAAGGACTACCACGTTCTCTCCATCGAGGGCGACCCTATGGACGGAAAGGTGGTGGACCACGGCTGCGTACTTCGCCAGGAGGACATTGCCTGGCACGGACGCCAGCTCTGGGACTGCGACGTGCAGGAGAAGGACGGCAAGTATTATATGTTCTTCCCTATGAAGGACAGGAACGAAGTGTTCCGTCACGGCGTCGCCATTGCAGACAACCCTGCAGGACCATTCATTCCTCAGGAGGAGCCCGTTCACGGCAGCTACTCCATCGATATGGCTATCCTAAAGGATGACGACGGGAAGTATTATATGTATTTCGGCGGTCTCTGGGGCGGTCAGCTTCAGTCATACAGGGACAATGTCGGCATTGAGGATCCCGCAAAAAACAACACTCCCGACAGCCCGAACCTTCCCCACGGTAACCAGCCTTCACTCCCCAGCCGTATCGTGAAACTTTCTGCGGATATGCTTCAGTTCGGCGAAGAGCCCAAGCCCGTTGTTGTTGTTGACGAAGAGGGACAACCTCTCAAGGCGGACGACCCTCACCGCTTCTTCGAGGCCAGCTGGACCTTCAAGAAGGACGGCAAATACTATTTCACCTATTCGACCGGTGATTCGCATCTTCTCTGCTACGCCATAGGCGACAATCCGTACGGGCCCTTCACCTACAAGGGCGTCATCCTCACCCCTGTAGTGGGCTGGACAACACATCACGCCATCATAGAGTGGAAGGGCAAATGGTATCTCTTCCATCACGACAGCGTTCCCTCAGGCGGCAAGTCCTGGCTCCGCAGCCTCAAGGTTTGCGAATTGGCTTTCAACGAAGACGGAACAATAGAAACAATCGAAGGAATCGATGAATAAATCATTCTTTGCAATAATCGCTGCCCTGGCTGCCGTCGGATGTACCGGCGGCAGCAGTGCTAATGGTCCCCTGTGGCTTGCCGGAGGACCTATGAGTCCAAAAGGCGAACCGGTGTTTGAATACCGTATTCTCGACCACTGGGATAATCTTGATGACAGCGTGGAACGCGGATACGCGGGTCCCTCAATCTGGAACTGGACAGGGGAACTTCCCACCGCCCGCATCGAGGAATACGGGCGCCTCAACCAGTCGATAGGAATCAATGGAAGCGTGCTCAACAACGTGAACGCCAACCCCAAAATCCTTACGGAAGAATATCTCACCAGGGTGACGCAAATTGCCGATATTCTCAGGACTTACGGCATCAAAACCTATCTTTCCATCAACTTTGCAAGCCCCCAGGCTTTGGGTGAATTGTCTACGGCAGACCCGCTTGATGCCGAAGTCGTCCGTTGGTGGACAAACAAAATCAGAGACATCTATTCCAAGATTCCTGACTTTGGAGGCTTTCTTGTGAAGGCTTCTTCCGAAGGTCAGCCCGGGCCGCAGGATTTCGGACGCAGCCATGCCGACGGTGCCAATATGCTTGCTGACGCCCTGGCCCCATACGGCGGCATAGTGATGTGGAGAGCCTTTGTGTATGCCGCTACTAGCCCCGATAGAGCAAATCAGGCAGTGGAGGAATTCAAGCCACTTGACGGAGAATTCCGCAACAACGTCATAATCCAGATAAAGAACGGTCCTGTGGACTTCCAGCCCAGAGAGCCTGTCAATCCCCTGTTCTTCAATCTTGAGAAGACATCCTATATGCCTGAATTGCAAGTGACTCAGGAATATCTCGGGCAGAGCTGGCATCTGGCTTTCCTCTCCCCGATGTGGCAGGAGTTCTTTGATACTTATTACCGTAATGTGGCTGGCTATGAAATGAAAGCCATTGCCGGAGTTGCCAACACAGGTCAGGAAGACAGTTGGTGCGGACATATCTTCTCGCAGGCCAACTGGTATGCGTTCGGACGCATCGCCTGGGATCCCACGCTGAGTTCGGAGACCATTGCGGACGAATGGCTTCACGGCACTTTCATGAAACCATGGTGGTGCTCACACAAGCGTTTCGAAAGCAAATTCATCGAGCCGGTGAAAGCAATGATGCTCAGTTCCCGTGAGGCCTGCGTCAACTACGAGATGCCACTCGGCTTCCATCATATCTTTAACGGAAGCCATTACGGACCGGGACCCTGGCAAAGAAGTTCGAGACCTGACTGGTCGCCACTCTACTATCATAAGGCGACTGAAGACGGAATAGGATTCGACAGGACCATAGCCACAGGATCAGCCAATACCGCTCAGTATCCGGAGCCTCTTCGCTCTCAGTATGACAACGTGGAAAGTTGTCCCGAAAACCTTCTTCTCTGGTTCCACCATCTCCCCTGGGATTACAGGATGAGCAGCGGGCGTACTCTCTGGGATGAAATATGCCTGCACTATGACAAGGGTATCAAAGAGGTTCAGGGATATCTGAAGACCTGGGATTCCATCAGAAAATACGTCGATCCGGGCCTGTGGGAGCAGGTTCAGAAGCGCCTCATAATTCAGGAGGCCGATGCCCGCTGGTGGAGGGATGCCTGCGTCCAATATTTCGGGACCTTCTCTAAGATGGATGTCCCTTCTGACGTCGAAGCGCCACAGATTCCCCTCGATTCACTATACCGCCGCCGCGGCAATCCGCCAACCCGTTCCGATGCAGGCCTTGAGGATTCCAGCTTCTGAGCGAGATTTATCCGTCTGTATAAATGAACAAAGTGACACACCTCCCGGGATGCATCAATCTGGGCAAAAGCATCCCGGGAGGGTGTGTCACTTTGTTATGAAAATCATCCGTATGCACGTATGCGTTTAAGATACGGAAAAAATCCAGCGTCCTTGTTTGGGACAGAGCGCTGGATTAAGATTTTCAAGGTTCTATATTCTGATTGAAAGCAATCATTTAACATCTCTGACAAGACGGACAGAACGTTTATCGATGCGGTAGTATGCCCTAGACGGATAGAAGGTACCACGAAGGAAAACTGTGTAGTACGCCTCATTCGCATCTTCGGCTGTAGAGTGCCAATAATAGCCTCTTTCTCCTTCTCCTCTGTATTGGCCTACACGACCTTCTTCACTGTCTTCATACAGAAAACCGCCCGCCGCAGGGAGAAACACCGCTCCTGCAGTTTCCATTGCCTCCCAGTTTCCTCCTGCCGTATATTCGTTGTCGGTAAATTGAGGATAGTTTTGGGCTGCCGACAAAGGCGCGAATGCTTCGCTACCCTTGCTTTTCATGGGGTCGGTGAATTCATCAGGCAGAATAATAAGCCCATTGATGCCACATACCGTCGCATACCCGCACTTGTCTCTCGCATTTGTTCTGCTGTCGAACAAATACTCCCATTCATCTTTGGTGAGAGTGCGCCAGGTGTGCCCGTCACCGATATTACTGCCCCAATCAACAAAATCACCCCCTTTTTGACACCCCCAAGTAAACAGTGATAATTGTTCCGAAGTGTGGCCATACTCATACTGATTGTTAAAGAACCACCAGGAATCCGCGTTGGTTGTATATTTAAGATTGCCCCGTGAGAAGCAAACGGTCTTGCAATCCTCAGCAGGTCCCACGGAAAATTCACCTGGGAGGGTAGGCGTAAAGGGCTTTACCGTGGTCTTGCAGGTTGCGACCAGCTCTCCCACCTCAGTCGTTGCCGTAATATCGGTCTCTCCCTCTGCCATCGCCGTCACCTTGCCGTTTTCATCCACGGTTGCTACGGAAGCGTTGCTGCTTGACCAAGTGAAATTTTTATTAAAAGCATCTGCCGGCAACACCGTCGCGCTGAGTTTGAATGTGCATCCGGCATAAGTTGTGTAATTTGACAGGGACACGCTAAATTCTGTCGGTCTTGGATATCCTATTGTTGCCGTGATATCAGAGGCAATATTTGAAATAGTAAAAACATGTGAAATAAAAATTATCGGGGGCACACTGCCAATAGGCTGGTAATAAACAAGAGTCGTGGTTCCCTTTGTACAGGAGGCCTCGCCGTCCAGATAACATTCGAGACTTTTCTGCGACCTAGATACAGCTTCAATAGTGACTTTGCTGTCCGTTGTTATTTGAGGTGTAAAAATAAGGTCGTTTGCCAAATCCGGCATTTGTTCTTCCGCAAGTTTCACCGTCACCGTATGCCCGCCGACTTCCACACTTTGGCTGCCTCCTTCGCCCCAGACGCCGACTCCTACGCCGCTGACCTTGATGCCGGTATCTTCGACGGTGAGGGTGACGTTGTTCTGGGTGCCGGAGCGGATGTCGAGGCCGTTTTCGGCCGGGATGGTGATTCCTGCGGGTTTGCCGGCAATCATAAGAGATATCGAGATACCCTTTTTGCCGTTGCTGTTGTCGGCAGGTACGAGAAGGATATCCTTTTCAATGCCTTCGGCGGTGATGGTGCCGTCGGTAGGGAGCTCTACCGTGCCCGTTTCGTCCGCTCCCTTCGAAGCCGTGATGGCTCCGGTGGTGAGGTCCATCGTGCCTGTGGCGTCAATGGCCGTGCTATTGAGGGTGATCTTTGACAGCGGAGCATCGGCGGTGAAGTTCGCGCCTTTCTTGATGGTAAGATGAAGCCTGGAAAGCGCGTGCTTCATCTGCAGGGACACGCTCTTGTTGGAGTGGCTCACGGTCTGAGGCTCTGCATACAGATAGTCCGTACCGTTAAGCGAGGACTGTACAGGAATTGCCCTGAGGTCATTCGCATTTGAGTTGTACGGAAAATAGCCGTAGAGTTTCCCCTGCGTATCGGACAGATAGACAGGTGTCGCAGTGCTCCACCCGCTGCCGCTGTTGGCGAAGTTCACATTGGTGTAGCCCTTGTTGTGGCCGTCGTAGTCGGAGCCGTCGGATGCCGTCACGAAGATGCCTATGCCGGTGGCGGCGTCACTGTCCGGCAGCGTGTTGCCGGTGATGACCGCCTTGGTGGTCAGGGCGAACGGCGATATGCCGCTGACAGACTCTATCTGCAGGGCACTGTCGGG